>DASXGX010000059.1:0-9236 GCA_036488815.1 Roseiarcus sp. | reverse complement strand
GACCGAGCGCGCGAGCGCCGATGCGCGGCGCCAGCGCCAAAGCGTCGCGCGCGGTTCCAAGTTCAAGCGTCCGAACCGCCGCCAACGGCGCCGGATCGTCGCCGCCAGACCTTGCAACGCGATTGTTTCACACGCTCTTTTCGCGGGCATGACAGGTGGGCGCTGCTTGGGTGCGACCAGAATGCGCCCATCTCGGTCGCTCAACTGCGCTGGCTCGGCTTCTCCCAAGCAGACGTCGGGTTTCCGATTGCCAGCCTGCGAGCTGATCGATTACTCTTCGGCGTTCTGCGCCGCGCTCAGCGAGGTCGCACGTCGACGCGACCTTGCGAGCGCTTGGGACCAGAACATGCCGGTCCAGGATCTCGAGGGCCTGCGAAACGTTACGATTTCCGCAGGATCGTCCTAAGCAGTATCAGGCATGAGCACCGAGATCGAACGCAGGCTGACCAATATCCTCTCGGCCGACGTCTTCGGCTACAGCCGTTTGATGGGGCTGGACGAGGCCGGCACGCTAGCGCTGCTCAACGAGTACAAGGGCATCATGGCTGAGCTTATCGCCCAGCATCGTGGGCGGATTGTAAGCACCGCCGGCGACGGTGTGCTAGCGGACTTCCCGAGCTCTGTCATGGCGGTGCAGACGGCCGTGGACATCCAGCGCCAGCTTGCCGAGCGGAATCAGAAGCTCGAGCCCGACCGGCAAATGTGGTTCCGCATCGGCATCAATCTCGGCGACGTGATCGTAGAGCGCGACGACATCTTCGGTGATGACGTCAACATCGCGGCGCGGCTTCAATCCATGGCGGAACCTGGCGGCATTCTGATTTCGGGCACCGTATTCGATCAGGTAAAGAACAAGCTCAGCCTGAGCTTCAATTTCCTCGGGCCTCAGCGGCTGAAGAACATCGACGCCGAGGTGCCCGTCTATAGCGCAGTCATATCCGGCGCCACGAGGCCGCCTGTCGACGTAAGGGTTGGCCAGACGGGTACACCGCAGAAGACACAGCAGACGCTGATCGTGAGCGCGGTCCGGGCCGGCGCGATTGTCGCATTCCTGGGCGCGATCAACCTATTCTCTTGGAGCGGCCACTTCTGGTTCCAGTGGCCATCGTTGGTTGTGCTCTTGATCTTCATAATCCGCGCGACCCATGTCTATCGACAGCAGGCGGGCGAGGACTCGTCTAAACGCTGAGTGGGCGCCGTCCTGGGAAGCGGGCTTCGGCTATCGCGGGTCGCCTCTCTCCTCCCCTGTGATGCCAGTCGAATGAAACCGGTTTCATCGATCAACGGTTTCATTCGATGTCAACATCACCGGTCGAATCCGTGCGCCCCTTCTGCCGCTACGCCGCGTCGGCCATCGCGTCGCGCCAGTCGGGATGTCTCCTGTATTGCGCCAGCACGTAAGGACAGAGCGGAATGATCTTGAACCCCTCGCTTCGCGCATCGGCGATCAGGCGTTCGACCAGCGCCAGGGCGACGCCCGTCCCGCGCATGTTGTTCAGCGCCTCCGTATGATCGGCGCTTACCAGCTCAGGGCCGCGGGTCGTGAATTCGAGACGCGCTTCGCCCTCGACCCCTTCGACCCGCGCGACATAGCGGCCGTGGTTTCCGTTCGTGCGCTTCTCGATGTCGATCGTTCTCGTCATCGCCGGCTCCGTTCGCTCAGGGCAGCGGAATGTATTCCTCGCGATCGTCCGGGGGCAGGTCGAACAGGCCGGCGCCCCATTCGCCGCGGCGCCATTGTTCCTTCGCCGCCTCGATCTTCTCCCGGCTCGAGGCGACGAAATTCCACCAGATGTAGCGGGGGCCGCCGAGCGTCGCGCCGCCGAGCAGGATAAGCCGCGCGCCGACGGAGCCCGCCCCGACCGTGATGCGGTCGCCGGGACGAAACACCATCATCTGGCCGGCTTCAAACGTCTGGCCGGCGATCGAAATTGAGCCCTCGACGATGTAGACGCCGCGATCCTCGTGATCGTCCGGCAGCGGCAGGCGCACGCCGGGCCTGAGCGTGGCGTCCGCGTAAAACGTCTCGGAGAACACGCTGGCCGGCGCCGCTTGTCCATAGGCCCGGCCGAGGATCAGGCGCACGCTCAAGCCCTCGCCCTCGACAAGCGGCAGCGCCTCCTTGCCGTGATGTTCGAAGCTCGCCGGCTTGTCCTCCTGCGTCTCCGGCAGGGCGACCCAGGTCTGGATGCCGAACAGGCTGTGCGGCGCCTTGCGCGTTTCGGCGCTGGTGCGCTCGGAATGGGTGACGCCGCGCCCGGCCACCATCCAGTTGACGGCGCCGGGATGGATGATCTGGTTCGTGCCGAGGCTGTCGCGATGCTGAAACTCGCCGCGGAACAGATAGGTCACCGTGGCGAGGCCGATATGCGGATGCGGGCGCACGTCGATCCCTTGCCCCGTGACGAATTCGGCCGGCCCGGCCTGATCGAAGAAGATGAACGGCCCGACCATCTGCCGCTTGGGCGCGGGCAGCGCGCGGCGCACTTCGAAACTGCCGAGGTCGCGGGCGCGCGGCACGATCAGCGTCTCGATCGCGTCGACGCCGACCGCGTCGGGACAGCCTGGCTCCAGCGACGGGTTCCAACTCATCGGCGTCCTCCTTTGGCGCGCTGGCCAGCGCCCGCGTCGCGAGCGGCGCCGGCCGCATCCTACACCATCCGGCCGCGGTCGTGCGACGCAACTCGAGCCGGCGCCGCGGTCGACGAATTCGCCACTGGCAATTTCCGTTCGTCCGCGCGAGCATGGCGGCTTTCCCCGTTGGAGGCATGCATGATTCGAGTTGTCGCCGTCATTACCTGCAAGGCTGGGCGCCGCGAGGAGCTCATCAACGCATTTCGCGCCAACGTGCCAGCGGTGCTGGCCGAAGCGGGCTGCATCGAATACCAGGGCGTGGTGGACCTCGAGGCGTCCAGCGCCAAATACGGTCCGGACGTGTTCGTCGTCATCGAGACCTGGGAGAGCCTCGACGCGCTCAAGGCGCACGCCGCCGCCCCTCACATGGCGGCCTACGGGGCCAAGACGAAGGATCTCATCGCCGACCGCGCGATCCACATTCTCTCGCCGGTCTGAAACCACGGGCGCGGCTTGGCGCCGCGCCCTCGCACCGTTTAGGGCGTTCTGCAGTTGCGTGACACCGTCTTTGCGAGCGGAGCGAAGCAATCCAGCGATCGAGGTCTCCCCAGCAAGTCGCGAGTGGTTCCGTGGGCGCCTCAAACGGCTGACGCTACGATCTCTGGATCGCCGCGCTTCGCTCGCGATGACGGCAGGAGTCCGGTTCAACCAAATGACAGCGTGTTCCAGGGATGTCGATGCCGATAAAGTTTCCCTTCGCCGAGCCGCCCAAGCCGCTCGAAATGATCGAGGCGGCGGAAGGAATCTTCTGGCTGCGCCTGCCGCTTCCGTTTCGGCTCGACCACGTCAACATCTATCTCGTCGAAGACGGCGGCGGCTACGCGCTGATCGACACGGGGATCGACAATTCCGCCACGCGCGCGTTGTGGGAGGCGCTGTTCGAGGGGCCGCTGCGGGACAAGCCGCTGACGCGCGTCATTGCGACGCATAGCCATCCCGACCACATCGGCCTTGCCGGATGGCTCTGCGAGCGGTTCGGCGTCCCGCTGCTCGCAAGCGAAACCGAATATCTCGTCGCGCTGACCATCCGGCTCGACCCGAGCGCGCTCGACGCCGAGCCGTACCGCAGCTTCTATCTCTCGCACGGCTTGAGCGAAGCGCACACGCAATTGCTGCTGAGCGGCGGCCTCTATTACCTCAGAATGGTTTCGTCGCTGCCGCGTACGTTCCGGCGCGTGATCGCCGGCGAGACCTTGCGGATCGGCGGGCGCGACTTCAGCGTGATGACCGGCGGCGGCCACTCGCCCGAGCAGGTGATGCTCTATTGCGCGGCGCAGAACGTCTTGCTGGCGGCCGACCAGGCGCTCGCCAAGATCTCGCCCAACATCAGCGTCTCGGCGATGGATCCGGACGGCGATCCCTTAGGGATCTACCTGCGCTCGCTCGAAAGCCTGAAGCAGACGCTGCCCGAGGATGTCGTCGTGCTGCCCGGCCACAACCTGCCGTTCACCGGCCTGTCGACGCGCACCGACGAACTCGCCGCGCATCACGAGGCGCGTTGCGAAGCGATCCTGCAAGCCTGCGCCAAGGGACCGCGCTCGGTGGCCGATCTCGTGCCGGTGGTGTTCGGCCGCACGATCGACGACCCGCATCAAATGGGCTTCGCCTTCAGCGAGGCGCTGGCGCACGCGAACTACCTCGTGCGCCGCGGCGCGTTGCGGGTCGTCAAAGAGGCGGGCGGGGCGCTGCTCGAGACGGTTTAGCGTCCAGTCGTTTGATGGAGGGGATCCCTTCTCCCCGCTCGCGGGGAGAAGGTCAGGATGAGGGGCTGGGTGAGTAGCCGCTCGCGGCCAACCACCAAGCCCCTCACCCCGACCCTCTCCCCGCGCGCGGGGAGAGGGAGATCGTTCGCAGGTACTCGTCACCGCGGGAAGCCCCGCGTCGCCGCCAGCGCGACATGCGCCCCAGCGCCGCTGCGCGCCGGCGCCCCCGGAAAGAACCGCTCCGTGATCTCCGCCGGCCCGAGGTCTTCGACGATCGTCAGGCCCAGCTCGCTCAGCCGCGCATGCAGCGCCGGCGTATCGAAGAAGGTGCGCAACGGCTCGCCCGCTTCGGCGACCCTGCGGGCCAGTTCTTCGTGCGTCGCGCGCGTCGTGGGATCGTCGATCGTCTCGCTTGGGTTGGCGTAGTCGAACGCCACTTCGGCGCCGCCCGGCAGCGAGGCGATGGCGGCGAAGGTCGAGATGATCGCCGGCTCCGAGAGATAGGGCATGACGCCGAGCCAGAGGAAGAACGCCGGCGCCTTTGCGTCGAAACCGGCCGCGGCGAGCGCTTCGACGAAGCCTTGCCGCTCGAAGTCGCAGGCCGCGAAAACGACGTGCGGGCCGGGCGCGATCGACGCCGCCGCGAGGCGACGGCGCTTCTCGGCTTGCGTTGAGGGATGATCGACCTCGTAGACGCGCAGCCCTTCCGCGCACTCGACCCGATAAGCGAAGGTGTCGAGCCCCGCCCCGAGCACGACGATCTGCCGGACGCCGCGCGCGAGGGCGCGCCTCGTTTCATCTTCGGCGAACCGGCTGCGCATGGCGACGAACAGCCTGACGCCGCGCCGTCTCGGTTCCTCCTTCGCCTCAGCGATCGCCGCCTCCGCATCCTCGCCCAGAATGCGCAGCGCGAGCGGATCGGCGAAGACGCCGCCGCCTTCGAGGACCTGATGCGCCGCGCGATGCCCGGCGGCGCCGAGCGCCGTGCGGCTGAATTGGCCGTTTTGCATGAGCACCCCTGTCGTCATCGCGTCGCTCCGCTCGCAATGACGCTTCCACGGAACTGCAGAACGCTCTACGCCCCGCGAGCCGGGAACGGAACGGCTTTCGAGCCGGACGCCGCATCCAAATCGAGCGCGGTGATCGGTCGATCGACGATGAAGAGATAGGACGCGGCGGAGCCGAGGCCGACGAGGCCGCCAACCACCAACGCCGGCACGAAGGACCCTGTCGACTGGACGATCAATCCGGTCACTGTCGGCGCCAAGGCGCCGCCGAGATAGCCGCCGAAATTCTGCATGGCGCCGATCGAGGCGGTGCAATTTGTCGGCGCTGCGACCGAGCTCAGCGCCCAGGCGCAGGTGCTGGTGACGTAGACGAGGAACAGCGAGGCCGAGATGAAGACGAGCGCCAGCGCGTTGCTCGTGACATAGGCGGCGGCGACCGTGCAAAGCGATGTGCCGATCAAGGCGATCGCCGCCGGATAGCGCCGGCTTTTGACCGGCGAGACTCCGCGGCGCACCAGGATGTCGGCGAAATATCCGCCGAGGACGCCGCCGGCGACCCCGCACACGAACGGTATCGCGGCCAAGACCCCGGTGGACTTTACGCTCATGTGCCGTTCGATCTCGAGGTAGCCGGGCAGCCAGGCCGTGTAGATCCAGGTCAGATAGATGCAGCCGAAGTAGCCGAGAATCATGCCCCAGGTGGTGCGAAATCGAAATAGCAGCTTCCACTCCCGAAGCGTCACCTTGGTGCGCTCGCCCGGCGGATCGCCCTGGGTGCGATAGATCGTTTCATCCGCGGTCAGCGCGACTTCGGCCGGGTTGCGGTAGGCGAGATACCATGCGGCGGCCATGACGAGTCCGGCCGCGCCCATGATGACGAACATCACGCGCCATCCGAAAGCCAGCATGAGGAACGTAAGCAGCGGAACGGCGATCGCCGTGCCGAGCGACGAGGCGCAATTGAAAACGCCGGTGGCGAGACCTCGATCTCTCGCATTGAACCAGTCGCGGACGACGCGGGCGCCGGTCGGGAATTGCGGCGCCTCGCCAATCCCGAGCAGAACGCGCGCGCCGAAGATTTGGCCGAAGCCTTGGACCAAGCCGCCCAGGAGTTGCGCCGCCGACCAGAGGCTCAGGCCCAACGTCAACAAGAGGCGAGGTCCAAGCCGGTCGACCATCGCGCCTGTCGGCAATTGCGCGAAGGCGTAGGCCCAAAGGAACGCCGACAGCAGATACCCCATGTCGGCGATCGACAGACCCAAGTCCTGCCGAATGAGGGGATTGGCGACCGCGAGAGTCGCCCGGTCGACGTAGTTGATGGCGCCCGCGACAACCAGCATGGCAAGCGCCACTCGCTGGATCCATTTTACGCGTGGAGTCGCCATCAGCGCCTTGGACATCCGCATTTCCTTCCTGAGCGCCGTCTTTTGAGCGCTGTCTTATAGGGCCGCGGTCTCGCCATTCGCGCGACGCACGGCGACCGACCCGATGGCAAAATGTGAGGCTGAATCAGGCTTTTGGCAAGCGGAGCGCGATGTATCCGCTATCAACTGTCGGCGCCGTTGCGAATGGCCGCTGGCCTCAGGGACGCGCCCAATGTCACTTGCCCCATTCCGGGCGGACATCCTTCAGCTCGGGGACGGGGTCGGGCTCTTCGGTAGCGCGCCTGAACTCCAGCCGCCCCTCAGTCTCCTCTGAGATTTCGGCAGGGGTCATAGTCGCCGTATCGATCAAAAGGCGGCCGAGCGCGACGTGCGGGGCATGCTCGATATACGTCTGCGCTTTGTCGAGGGCTTCGAAAAGCGATGCTCTCACGAAGCCCGGAGTCCAACCCTCCGGGAGCCCCTTTACGGATTGGTATTCCTCGTCCCAGACGCCCTGACCGCGGCGGCGAATTTCTTCGACGATCTTCTGCGGCGAAAAGAAGGGGGGCTTTCCGGAAGCGGCCAGCACGAGCGGACCGAGCGGACACCAGTTTTTCCAAATGCTGACGAGGTCGACGTAGTCTCGCGCCTTCTGCCTACTGCTGGCTGCGATAACTTTGTTCACGGCGAGGTCCGCCTGCGAGAGCCTGAAGCCGTACTCTGGGTCCTTGACCAAGGGCAGAAAACGTCGCTTCGATTCGCTCATTACTGGATGACCGTCTCGGCCCCGTGGTCCGAGACCGTGGCCTCCACGACGCCGTAAATTTCTACGTCAATCCGAGTCGAGAATCCCGCTTGCCTCAAAGCGTCGATATCCCGTCGGGCCGCGTCGACGATTTCCTCGTCGGTATCGTGGAAAACATCGATGTCGTCGGACAGCCGCGACCAGTTGCGATTGAGGACAAGACCGCCTGCAACGTAGCTTGTTGGTGTTCTGTTTGACGCCAGGACGGTCATGATCCTGCGCTGCAGCTGCGTTGGCGCCATGCTCAGGTCTCGATGAAGGAAAGAATGTCGCGGCCCAAGACGAAGGCTCGAAGGTCGCCGCGTTCCATCAGCGCCCGCCCAATTACGAAGGCGCGAGCAGCGATCGAATCGAGTTGCGAGAGGTCGACATTGTCGAGCACGCGGGCGCCGTACAGGCTCAGCGCCCGCTCGCACTTCGCCTCCAGCTCCACAACCGAGGCATGAGGCGCGAGGGACACACGCCTTCCTTCCGGCGCTGCGCCGCTTTCGCGCGCGCGCCGTGGGGACCGGTCTCTGGTTTCGAATTGTCCTCGCGCACGCATAACGACGCCTCAAGATCACACATAACACGGGGGTCCGCCTGTTTCCATGGCGTGGTCGCTGTCGTACAGCCGCAAAGCGGGCCACAGCGAGACGGTTAATTGCGCAACACCACGCACGCGCCGCCGACGCGGAGAATCTTGTTGCAGAGGGTCTGCGCCGCGATCCGTGTGGGCGCGGGCGCGCGCACCCGATAAAAAGCGCTGAAGCCGCGCGTGCGCCAGCGGCCGCCGATGACCATCGGTTCGACATTGCCGAGAACGGAGGCGTAGAGCGCGCGGGCGCGGCCATAGGCCGCAATCGCCGCCGCTTTCGAGAAGCTGCCGGCGATCTGCACGCCCCAGGGGGCGGTGATCGACGATTGCGCTGCGGAAACCGGCGCCGAGATGCGAATCGAGGCGATCACCGAGTCGCAGGACGATTTCGGAAAAACCCTGTCGTCGTCGAGCTTCGTGGCGGCGGTGGCCCCTGTCCAGTCCTCGATGGGATGCCCGGTGATGACCGAGACGTAGCCGCGTGTTTCCTCGGGCAGAGAGCCGCCGCCGGCGAGCCAGCTCGTGACGCGGCCGGGGCCCGCGTTATAGGCGGCGGCGGCGAGGCCGAGGTTGCCGTACTGGCGTCTGAGGTCCGCCAGCAGCTCGGCCGCTTTCGGGACCGCCTCCTCCGGATCGAAGGGATTGGCGAGGCCGCGCGCGATCGCCGTTCCCGGCATGAACTGCGCGATGCCCTGCGCGCCCGCCGGGCTGGTGACGCCCGGCTGGAAGGCGCTCTCCTGCCAGATCAAACGGGTCAGAAACGACACCGGGAGCCCCTGCGTCAGCGCCGCCGTCGCGATCAGGCGGCAGACCGTGTTGGCGACCGGCTCGTCCTTCCCCGCAGGCGCCGGCGCCCCCTTGCTCGCGTCCTTGTTCGCAGGCGCGGCGTCCTTGCTTGCCGGCGCGGCCTCTTTGTTGGCAGGCGCGGCCTGCTGGCTCGCGGGCGCAGCCGGCAGGCCCGGCGGCTCGGCAAAACCGGCGCTGAGCGGGAGAAGCAGGGCCAAGGCGGCAAGGATCGATCGCTTCCGCATCAGCATATCGTGCAGGGCAATTGCGGCGAGAGTTGCTAGTCCTAGTCGAATGTGGTCGCGCCGTCCGCCGGCGCTTGCCGCGCGCCCCTTGCCTTTTGCCGCGCGTCCGCGCATA
>DASXGX010000049.1:0-2492 GCA_036488815.1 Roseiarcus sp. | reverse complement strand
CTGGAGCGAAGGGCCAAGGGCGCCCGCGGCGCCGAACAGAAGCGCTGCGGCGATGCAGCGGAGCGGGTTCCAGCGGGCGAAGATGACGAGCGCCACCGCCATCAGGCCCTGGCCCGAGGAGAGGCCTTGGTTCCACGAGCCTGGGTAAGAAAGCGACAGGAATGCGCCGCCGACGCCAGCGAGAAACCCGCCGACTGTCGTCGTCAAGAGCCGCACCAGGTTGACGGAAATGCCCATGGCGCGCGCGGCTGCGGCGCTGTCGCCGACCGTGCGCACGACGAGGCCCCAGCGCGTGTTGCGCAGGGCCCACGCGATCACGAGCGCGAGCGCGATGCCGATGAAAAACAGCGGATTGACCTGGAGCGCGCTTTTGAGGCTCGCGCTGTCGCTCCAGAATCCGAGTGAAATCGAGCCGAGCCTCGGCGCCTGCGGCTGGATGTAGGGTTTGCCGAAGAAGAATGCGACGCCAACCCCGAACAGCATCATCGCTATGCCGACCGCGACATCGTTGACCCGCGGCAGGCCGCAGATCGATCCATGCATTGCGCCAAGGGCGGAGCCGGCGACGCCGGCCGCGAGAACGCCGAGCCACGGATTGCCGGTGTGGTAGGAGGCAGCGTAGGCGACCATTGCGCCGAGGACGAGCGTTCCTTCGAGCCCGAGATTCACCCGGCCCGATTTTTCGGTCAGGCATTCGCCGAGCGAGACGAACATGAACGGCGTCGAGACGCGGATGGCGCCGCCGAGCATGGCGACAAGCACCGTAAGCAGCGCGGGTTCGTTCATGTTCGGCCCCGCTCGGCCGGCGGCTTGAAAATGGAGAAGCGGCCGTAAAGCGTCTCCGAGGTCAGAAGGACGACGAAAATAAGACCCTGCAGAACAAGCACCGTCGCGTCCGGCAAGTCCATCCGCCGCTGAATGAGGCCGCCCGAGGCGACCAGTCCGCCCAACAGGATCGCGACCGGCGGAATGGCGAGCGGATTGTGGCGGGCGAGGAACGACACCAGGATGCCGGTAAAGCCATAGCCGGCGGCGAGCGAGGCGTTGGCGCGGCCCTGAATCGCCGCCACTTCGAAGAAACCGGCGAGCCCTGCGCAGGCGCCGGCGATCGCCGAACAGGCGACGATCAGACGCCCGACGGGCAATCCTTGCGCGAGCGCGGCGCGAAAGTTGCCGCCCGTCAGCCGCGCCGCGAAGCCGAAGGTCGTGCGCGTCATGAGAAAATAGAGCGCGACGCAGAGCGCGACGCCGAACACGATTCCCCAATGGACCTCGGTGCCGGGAATCACGCCGACCATGTAGGCCTTGCCGAGCGGCTTGGTCGACGGCTTGTTGGGATCCGAGAGGTCGCGCAGCGCGCCCTCGACGAAGAAGTTCATGATCGCGATGCCGATATAGGTCAAGAGCAGCGACGAGATGGTCTCATTGACGCCGCGCGCGTAGCGCAGGAAGCCGGCGAGGCCCACCCAGAAGCCGCCGACGATCATCGAGCAAATCGCCATCAGGATGAGCGTCAGCATCGGCGGCACGTGGTCGAGCATTGGAATCGCCAGCACCGCCGCGGCGAAGCCTCCGAGCACCAGCGCCCCTTCGCCGCCGATCATGATGAGGCCGATCCGGGCGGGGATCGCGACCGCGAGCGCGGTCAGGATCAAGGGTGCCGAGCGCTGCAGGGTGTTCTGCAGCGAGAACGAGGTTCCAAAGCCGCCTCGCCAGACATAGGAGACGAAGTCGACCGGCGACTTTCCGATCGCCAGCAAAAAGACTGCGAACAACGCCGCCGCGATCAGAAGCGCAATGAGCGGAATGACGACATATTCGGAGTTGGCGCGAAACCGCGCGGGAGAATCCGACCCGGCCGCAGGTATTGCGACCGGCCTGACGATGTCGCGCGGGGCGCCGGTTGCGAGAGGCGCGTTGGACACCGGCTCTTCCTCTTCGCTTTCAGGTCGTCGAGCCGACGACGCCCTCCAGCAGGTAATCCATCTTATCGAGGTAGGGATCGAGATTGTCGTAGGTCTTGTCGATCACGACCTTGCCGGTCTTGTTGTCCTTGAGTGGCCCGACATAGATCGGCTTTTTCGCCTTCAATCCCTCGATCGCCGCCAGCGCCGCCTTTTTGGCGGGCTCGGTCGCCGCGGCGCCAAACGGCGTATTCTGGACGAAGTCGACCTCGTACCCGCCGGTGAGGAAGTTCGGCAGCGGCTTGCCTTCGGCGAGATCGCTCGCGTAGCCCTTGTAGATCGTGATCCACTTATATTCCGCGCCGGTGATAAAGCCCTTCGGGGCGAGCGGCGCCTGGCTGGCGTTATGACCGCAGCTCATCACACCGCGCTTTTCCGCCGTCTCGATGACGACCTTCGGCCCGTCGACGTGGCACGTGATGACGTCGCAGCCGGCGTCGACGAGGGCGTTCGCCGACTCGGCCTCTCGGACCGGCATCGACCAATCGCCGGTGAAGATGACTCGGACGGTCGCATTCGGGTTGACCG
>DASXGX010000042.1:0-133350 GCA_036488815.1 Roseiarcus sp. | reverse complement strand
GGTCCGCGCGCTTCTTCGCGCCAGCCATCAGCGCATAAAGATCCTCAATGCCGCCGATCAGGCCACGACGCAGGAAACACACCAGCAGTACGAAGACGACGCCGAGGACGAGCTTCCAGGTCGCACCGATATGCAACGTGGTCTGCAAGAAGTCGCTCAGATAGAGCCAGACCGCCGCGCCAAGCAGCGGACCGAACAACGTGCCGGCGCCGCCGATGGCAGTCTGCATCACCAGTTGTCCGGAAGTGTCGAACATGAAGGCGTCCGGCGGCATGAAGCCTTGCATCAGGCCGAGCAGGACGCCGGCAAAGCCGGCATAGGCGGCGGCGATGACAAAGGCGGTGAGCTTGTAGCCGTGGATGTTGTGGCCGACGGCCGCCGCGCGCAGCGGATTGTCACGGATGGCGCGCAACACCGCACCCACCGGCGAGCGCACGATGCGCAACGCGATCACCATGCCGACAAAAAACCAGAACGCCAAATAGGCGTAGAGCGACTTGTCGGTGTCGAAGCGGATGGTGGTGAAGCCGAGATAAAGCGACGGCGACGGCACACCCGGCAGACCGTTTTCGCCGCCGGTGTAGGCCGACAACGGATTAAACTCGACAAAGAAGAAGACCTCGGCGATCGCCACCGTGATCATGGCGAAATAAATGCCGGTCCGCCGCAACGCGATCAGCCCCACCAGATAGCCAATGACGACGGCGGCGGCTGTGCCGATCACCAGCGCTACCGTCACGTAGGGAAAATTGAGAATGGTCAGGAGATAGGCCGCCACCATGCCGCCGGTCCCGAAAAACGCGGACTGACCGAACGACAAGAGCCCGGTGAATCCGAACAGAATGTCGAAGCCGATGCCGAACATGCCCCAGACCAGGATGCGGTTGATCGTGGTCGGCGTGAAGCCGAGATACGGCAGCACAAATGGCGCCGCGATTAGGCCGGCGGCCGTGAGAATCTCGACCAAAAAAGGGCGTTGCCTGAGCATCAGACCGCTCGCCTCATTCGCGGCCGGCCGTGCCGAGCAGGCCGTAAGGACGCAGCACGAGCACCAGCGTCATGGCGACGAACAGCATGACGTAGGAATAGCCGGGGTTGAACATCGAGGTGATGCTGATGATCTCGCCGGCGATCAGGCCGCCGAGCACGGCGCCGGGAAACGAGCCGACGCCGCCGATCACGACGACAACGAATGTCTGCACCAGGATCGACTCGCCGGAGTCGGGCGCAATGGACACGACCGGCGTATTGACGATGCCCGCGAAGCCAGCCGCCATGGCGCCGATTCCGAACACGAGCATGAAGACCTTGAAGACGTCGATGCCGAGCGCATCGACCATTCCCGAGTCCTCGATGCCCGCGCGCACGATCATGCCAATCCGGGTGCGATAGAGGACGATATAGAGCGCGAGCAGCGCGACGGCGACGATGCCGAGCAGCGCCAGACGATAGGTCGGATACATCATGAAGCCGATCGACGTGATTCCGACAAGGTTGGGCGGCGGCGGCACGGACTTCGACAGGCTGCCGAAGAAATGGCGGACCGTTTCGACGATGACGATGCCGAGGCCGAAAGTGACGAGCAGCTGGTCCTCGTGCGGCCGCGAATAAAACTGCCGCATGATCACGCGTTCGATCACCACGCCGACGACCATTACGAACAGGGAGCCGCCTATGACGGCGGCGGCGAATGAGCCGGTGTAGGAATAGGCGACCCAGCCGGCGTAGCCGCCAAGCATGAAGAGGGCGCCATGCGCGAGGTTCAGCACGCCGAGCGTGCCGTAAATGATCGTGAGGCCGGACGAGATCAGCGCGAGAAGCGCGCCGAGCACCAGCCCGTTAAAGCACTGCGATACGAAGTTCGCCCAGTTGACCACGGTGTCGCCCGCATTTTTTCGGCTGTGACCCTTACTGATCGACACACGCGGCGCCGACCCCTCGCGGAGCCGGCGACGCGCAAACGTAGGCGTTCGACGATCAGGTGTAGTCGCCGAGCTTGCAGCCAAACGCGTCGGGCTTCTGCATCAGCCCTTCGCCAGGGACGACTTCTAGGACTTCCCAGTAGTCCTGGTCGTTCTTCATATCTTTGGCGGCCTTGCCCTTGACGATGACGACCGGGCGGACGAGTTGGTGGTCGGCGGCGCGGAAATAGACTTCGCCGACGGTCGAGTCGAACTTCTCGCCCTTCTCGTATTCCTTGATCACGGCCGGCGGATAGAAGGTTCCGGCTCCGGAGACCATCCGCGCCCAGACGGCGAACTGCATATAGGCGTTGTTCGCGCCCCATTCCGGCTTGTAGTTGTACTTCTTCTCGAACTCCTCGACCAACATCTTGGCGAGCGGATACTTGTCCTCCAGAGTCCACCAGAAGTCCGTGGCGGCGTAGACGCCTTCGGTCAGGTCCGGCCCCACTTCCTTGGCGAGGAACGGGATCTGGTAAGGAATGACCATCTTCATCTTCGGCGTGAGGCCGAACTGCTTGGCCTGCTGGACCGACAGCACCGCGTCGCGGCCCCAGTTGACGTTGATGATGACGTCGGCGCCCGAGTTGGAGATATTGGTCAGGTACTGGCTGAAGTCCTGGGTGCCGAGCGGCGACACCTGGTCAGTCACCTGGGTCCAACCGCCGTTGGCGGTCAGGTAGTCGTTGACCGATTTGGTGGTCGTGTGGCCATAGGTATAGTCCGGCGTCATGAACGCCGCCTTCTTCCCCTTGCCATAGGCTTTGACGAGCACCGGGCCGATCGCGTTCGCGGCCGTTTCGCCATAGAAGCACTGGCGGAACGAGTAGCGCGCGCAGTCCTTGCCGGTCGTGTCGTTGGAGCCCGAAATCCCTACGATATAGAGAATCTTCTCACGCTGGGCGAACTTGTTGAGCGCCACCGCAACCGCCGACGAGGTCGCGCCGAACATCGCGACGATCTTGCTGTCGTTGATAAAGGTCTGCTGCTCCTGGACCGCCTGGTTCGGCTTGGCGCTGGAATCGGCGACGACCAGCTTCACTTCCTTGCCGAGCACGCCCTTGGTAACCTTGGGCGCGATCTTCCTAATCAGGTCATGACCGCTGTTGATGTGCTCGATTGCGAGCTGGACGCCCTTGAGTTCGTCCTCGCCCTGGACCGCGTAGGCGCCGGTGCGCGGCACCGTCGCGCCGATCGTGACGGACGATCCCGTCGAGCCCTCAGGCCACGTGCCCATCGCCGGCATGTCGTCGCCAAGAGCGGGGAAGATCAGTCCCTCGGAAAGCACCGCGCCGCCAATGAGTCCTGCGCCGCCGATCAGCAGCGACCGGCGCGACAAATCACCAATTTTGACATCGAACGCCATTTCAGTTCCTCCCGTTGGGTCGTATTCGCCCACTTGATCGCGGCCCAGCCAAAGCCTCTTTGCCGCGCTGGTCCGCATTCTTGTTCTACAGGCCAGCTCCCGCTCCGCCCTCGTTTTTCGGGGTCGGCGCGACATACCACAGTGTGACATACCTGCTGTAACTTGGAAGGGGAAGCTCGATTTCGCCGCAAAGTCGCCGTTGCGCCGCCCGAGTCTTTCGCCGGGCTGACTTTTCATAATTGTCGGTATTCCTGTTGCGGGGGGGAGGGGCGATTTTGAAGAATTTGCTGTTTTCACCCCCCAGACCAAAGACGTGGAGCCGCTGGCAGGGCGCTGAACAAGACCACGTTAGGGATTGAACCGGGTTTCTTCGCCGTTACGGGTTTGAACCGGGATGGGTGTGTCGGCAACGACGGCAATTGGCGCCTACCAAGCGTTGCTGGCTTTAGCGCGAACTCGGCTTGGCGCCGTGCGTCGCCGCGACGTCAGGGGGAACGAATGTCCGCTTTCCCATTTCGATTGACCTGAGCCGCCATTCCGTCGTCGGCCAGTCCTGCCCGTTAGACGTCGCCTTCGGGTCGATTGCGCCAGTTCGCTCCTTCACTGCGGGTCGTCGCAATTGGGCGGCATTACTTGGCCACATTTGCCGCGTCCCCAAGCTGCAGCATAAGACGGTCGAGGGGAGCGGGGGAAAGGCGGATCACGCCGGAGTAGGGGTGGCTCAGCTCCAGAATTAGAAAGACCGCGCTGGCGACCGCAATTGCGCCCAATAGATGCGCCGCGACCGTAACGGCGTTCGGCGTCGCGATGAGGCCGTTGCCGAGAAACAGCAAGGAGGCCCAGAAGGCGACGACGACGAGCAGGTGCCCGGGAAAAGGATTGGCGAGTTGCCGCGCCATCAGCATTTGGGTCTCGGCGAAGGTCTTGGCCAGGTCCTTGGCCGAGACCAGCAGTTGCCGCTGCCTCTCGGTCGCGGGCTGGAGGTTGTCGAAATAAGTGTTCATCCAGTGCATGGTCGCCCGGGTCTCCTCGAAGGTGTGGGCCTGCGGACCATGTTCGAGGTCACCGAAGAACCTCCGGCGGGACCGGCCGAGCGCCTCCCTCAAGCCGATTCGCCCGCGCAGGGCTTCTGACCCATACTGTTCGAGGAGAACGTCCAACTCGATCACCACCGGGCCAAGCCCCTGCGCCTCGGACTGCTGCGTCGAGTAGACGGTGAAGGCGGTGTAGACGAGGAGGCCGAGGACGAGCGCCAGCAATAAGGTGATGAGACCGGCCGTCCCCCCGACCATCGCCTTGGAATCGTTGAGCGCCTGCGCCGGCACGACGAGCCGGAGCGCCATGCCGAGGAGGCTGGCGACGAAGGTGGCCAATGCGACTGCGATCGCCTGACGATAGGAACGCATGGGTCCTCCACTTCATTCGGGTGGAACGCGACGAAGTTAGCTCTGCGGCGTTAGTGACGCCGAACTCCATCACGGCCTGAAATCCATCACAGCGAGTTGCCTCACATACCCTAAAGGTCGCTTTGACTATGCTTCGCAGCGCCGCCGCAGCAGGTTATCGTAGTCGTCGGCCGTGGACGCTGGTGCTAAGAAGCGCGAGATAACAACGATCGCCGCCGCGACCTTACCGCTTTTGAAGAGCCCCATGCAGGCGAGACAAGGTCCCGTTTGGCGGACAGCGGATGTTCAAATTTCTCAGCTGACACGATCCATTCGTTGTCAGTGATGTCGTTATACCGCGTTGTGGGTATTCATCGCCGTTGGCCGAAAGGTCGCCGCCCTGTTCGTTGGGCCGCCGAAACTGCGCTCATGGCCTTCGCAGGCGTGATCAGTGAGCGACCGCCCGAGCGTCCAATCTTAGATCGGTGGCTTTTGGTATATCTCACGTCAAGGCGCTCCCACAAAGACCTCAATTGGCAAGGGGTGATCGATCACGTAGCTGCCGAAATTTGGATCGTGAGCGTCTGGCTGGCCATGTTGGTCTGCTCCCACCGCACGCGCCAACAGCGTATAACGGCCAGGTTGTGCCGGCGTGATCCAATCGTATTTCCAGCGGCGCCATGCGTGACGGCTTATCGGGTCGACGAAGTCGCCCTTCACCCACGATCCGCCGGCGTCGAGGCTGATCAAGATCTCGGTGACGTCGGTGTCTCCTGCCCAAGCGGCGCCGAATATCGTGTAGGGGCGACCAGGTTCGAGGCGCTCGTAGACACGGGGACGTGCGATCTGCGACTTCAGTTTCATCTCGGCGAGCGGGCGGCGTACAGGTATCCCCTCGGAATCATCCCAATAGCCGTAGTCAGAAGTTTGCCAATAACCCTGAAACGGTTTTGTGGTCGCAACGATGTCGGTCAGCCACTTGACCGACGCCATGCCGTAATGCCCCGGCACTATCGCGCGCAGCGGATAGCCGTGATCGGGCGTCAGATCCTGCCCGTTCATCTGGTAGGCGATCAGCACGTCGGCCTCCATCGCCCGCGCCCGAGTAATGCTACGGGCATAAGAGATCGGACCCGGGGGCTTTGGCTCTTCCGTCGGGACGCCGCGATCGGCGCCTTCGAGCACCAGTTCGCACACATCGTCCGCGATGCCGGCGCGCTCCAACAGCACGGACAGCGGAACACCCGTCCATTCGGCATTGCCGACGGCGCCGAGTTGCCATTGTGCGCCGGGTACCGGCGGCGCCATGAATA
Organism: Roseiarcus sp.; assembly: GCA_036488815.1. Lineage (GTDB taxonomy): Bacteria > Pseudomonadota > Alphaproteobacteria > Rhizobiales > Beijerinckiaceae > Roseiarcus. Next base: position 127,325 of record DASXGX010000042.1, on the reverse strand, counting down.
CCCGGCCATTGCCGGCGCATTCCAGCGTGGCGACGCATGTCCGTGAAGGCATTGCGCGAATATCGGCATAGCTCAAGCTCAGCTCGTTCCGCACCGCGCCGCTTATCGATAGCCGATAGGCAAGCGGATCTACCTTCGGCGTGGGGAAATGACTGCGTATGTAAAACAGCTCGGACGGCGTGATGAACTCGCCGAGCTGATCGAATGGCATTTCGAGATTGTTTGGGTCTCTTTGCCGGATAATCAGTCCAACGGGACGCATAACGGCGTCGGACCAGCTCTCGGTTTTCACATCCATCGCAGTGTCTCCTATCTGGCTCGAAGGAATCGCGCGGCGCGTACGTCAGATCCGCGCCAGGCTGATGCAGAAAATCAACACGACGATCGCGAGCGCCGCCGAAAGTAAGGACTCCGCAGCGGACTGCGGGATCTCGACAACCTCATCGCGATCAATCGCGCGGCGCGTGCGTTCAAAGGCGAAGCCGCTTCGTGCAATGGCGGCGATGCCGATCGCGACCATTGCCATTCCGGTGTAGTGAGTCGCGACCGCGACTGCCGCGCCAGCGTCGCCCGAAGGAACATGGGGTATGTTTCCGCCGCCGACCGCATCGACAAAGAAGTTCAGCTTGATGAGTAAAAATCCAAATGCCGCCACGGCCAAGCCGGTGCGTATCCAGGCAAGAAAGGTTCGCGCGTTCGCCGCGTGGTTTGTGTAGTTGGCGATCATTGAATCTCTCCTCGCACGATGAAGGTGGGGTGTCGCGCCGGCTTCGCGATCACCCCTGAATGGCTTCATCGGGAAGTGTAATCGCGCCTGACAATTTGAATATTTGGATTGCTGCGGCCGTTGCGCGCTGGTCGTGGCCAATGCCTGAGGGACGGCGCGTCAGCTCCCGTTCGGGTTGCTGTAGCAGGCGTAGCCGAGAAGGACGTGGTGCCGGCCCCAGACCGGCCGCGACGTCTCCATCCCGCAATTGTTCGCGTTTCGGACGTAATGGTTGGCGGGATAGAGGGACATTGTTGCGCCGGCGGCGCGCGCGATGACGTGCCGGCTCACCCGGTTGGGGGGGCGCTCCTGACCCAACGCGGCGGCCGAGAGCGCCAAAAGGCTGACTATAGCGACACAGGTGCTGTTCATGTTCGCCTCCAGGCGATGTTTTTGCGACGCCTCCCGAATATGCCATGCCGGTGGCAGGCGCTCGTTGGTAATGGGAAGCACCTGTGAGATGTTATAAGTTCCCCCCAACAGTCCTCCTTCGCGATTAGTCGGTCCCACCGACATTCGATGGAAGCGGGCCCGATCTTGGCGGATCGCGAGCCGCGGCATCAATTGTGCGCTGGCAGTTTCGAATGGAACCTCGATTTACGGCGGTGAACCTCGAAGGCTGTTCGGGTCGATCAAGGATCGGAGTTTGTATCCGCGGTGTGGAGCTGCGGGCCTACCAAAAACAACGCGTGCTCGACTTTTCACGACCGGGCGAGATGTTGGTTTTGTGGAGGCAACATCATGCACCCGGTTTTCACTCCATTGATCCGAGGAGGTTGCGGGCGCGGATGAGATCAGCAGTCTCGAATCCCTCCCTGAACTCGTTGTAAACCCGGCCAAGCAAAGCGCTCGCCTCGGCCGCGCGACCTTGCGCTAGCTTCAGGCGGGCGAGGCTCATTGCGGTCCTCAGTTCCCACGACAACGCGCCTTGCCGCCGCGACCAATCGAGAGATTCCAGGAACAGAGCTTCGGCCTCGGCGACTGAGTCACGCCCGCCCTTCAATGCCACTTCACCTTTGATCCTCAGAAGCTCGGCGACACACCATCGATTTTCGTCTCGCTCGGATTGCTGCAGGGCGGTCTCAATCGCCGTGACAGCGCAAACGCGGTCACCAACTTCGAGCGCGCCGACCGCGAGGGTGCCGAGGAATGAGACGTAGCGCTGTAGGAAGCCTACGGGGGGCATTCCGGAGAGGCACTGGAGGAGGCGGGTCCCTTCATGCGGATCGCCGCTCTCGATCAGGCGGACGCTCCCGTTGACTTCGCTCCAGGGCCTCCAGCTACGATTTATGTCCGAAATCTTACGCTGCATCTCGATGAATTGATCCGCCCGGTCGAGGTTTCCGCATTGAAGCGCTACCGGGAAAGCACCGTGGACCAGCACATACAACAAGGATGGGGCATGTCCGGCAGACGTTGCCTCGTCAACGGCGAGCTCGACGGTGAGCATCGCCTGGTCCGGTGATCCCTGAATCCAGAGGATCTGCCCTAGGATTGCGAGGGCCGCGACCCGTTGATCAAATTGGTACCGGAGGCGGTGGGATTGGTCTGCCGGAGCGAGGTAACGGTCGAGCATGGACGTAATGTGCCGGCGCGCCGTCTCCTGATCGCCCAGCACGTGATGGGTCACGCCCAGGAGACGCTCGCTGACAAGGAAATCCGCGAGCGGAAACCGTTGTTCCGGAATTGCGTTGAATCGCTTAGCGGCGCTGAGGGCTCCGCGATAGTCGCCGCCAAGGAAGTGGCTGAGCCATAACCCCCAATAGCATCGCAATCTGTACTCTGCGTCGTCCAGGCGTTCAGCCAAGGCCGCGGCGCGCCGCCAAGCCTCACCCATCGCTGGACCGACTCCGAGCGTGTGGAGGAGCGCCGCGGCCAGCGAAGCGTTGAGCTGGAGATCACGGCGGGGATCCTCGTCGACGGTGGGTCCGATCTGCGCCAGGGCGCGTTCGATCTGCTCGCAACACTCCTCCATCAACGTAAAGTGGAACCAGAGCGGCGCGGCTGCCGCCGTCAGCGCGCATCCCAGATTGGCGTCGCCATCCGGTGAGAAAGCACAGTCGAGAGCGGCGCGAACTTCATCAACCGCATGAGGGTGACGGTCGTACCATAGGCTTGCGGCAACTTCCGCACGGTCGAGTTCAGCCGCTTTGAGCACCGCCAGCATGTGTTCGGCATGCCGCCGCAGCAACTCTGGTGCAGCGCCTCGCTCCTTCAACTTCTGCATCGCGTATAGCCGCGTGAGTTCGAGCAGCCGATATTGCATCTCAGGTCCGCTCACATCGGTCGTCACGAGCGACTTCGAGACGAGGCTCTCCAGCGCGTCGGTAACGTCGAAGCCCGGATCGTGAGACGGCGCCGCGATTGCGGCCGCCCAGGCTAAGCTGAACGATGCCTTGAATACCGCCAAGTCCGTCAGGACCGTTTGCTCGGCGGCGCTGAGGCGGCTGAAGCTCCAGTCGAACATCGCACTCAACGTCTGGTGGCGCGGCAAGGCCGTGCGCCGGCCCTTCCGCAACAGGCCGAAACGATCGTCGATCCGGGCCGCTAGTCCCCTTACCCCCAGGGCGTCGATCCTCGCCGCCCCCAATTCGATCGCCAGCGGAATTCCATCCAGGCGACGGCAGATGTCGGCGACAATCGGCGCGTCGTCGTCCGACAGGACGAAGCTGGCGTCGTGCGCCGTCGCGCGCTGCGCGAAGAGCTGGATCGAGGCGAAAGTAAGCGCGGTAGCGGCCGTGGGAACGGGCGAGGACGGCGGCACGCTCATAGGGCCGAGCCGATGCGTAATTTCGCCTTCCGCGCGGAGGGCTTCCCGGCTTGTCGCCAGGATGTTCACGCCGGGCGCGCCCTTCAGAAGCGCTTCCGCGAGTAGAGCCACCGCCTCAACGACGTGCTCGCAATTGTCGAACACGATCAGCATTTCCCGATCCGTGATGAACGAGACGAGATCGGGAGTGGGGTTGTCGGTGACGATCGACAGTCCGAGCACGGAGCCCAGAGCGCTTGGTACGAAGCGAGAATCCGCCAGCGGCGCCAAATCAATAAAGCACACGCCGTGACGATAGGACCCGGCCAGACGCTCCGCCACGGCCAAGGCGACGGTCGTCTTTCCGATCCCTCCGGGTCCTACGATCGATACGAAACGCCGCAGAGGCAACTGGTCGGCGATCTCACCGATGATTGAGTCTCGCCCGATCGCCGGGGTCAGCCTCACCGGAAGGTTGGTCAGCGGCGCAGCCGGCGACGCGCCGGCTGCCTCGCGCGGCCGCTCGGAGTATGAGACCGGCGCGACGAAACAATAGCCCCGGCCGGCAATGTTCGTGATGTAGCGCGCGCCGCCCTGTCCATCGCGAAGAGCTTTTCTAAGCAATCCGATCTGGAATCGAAGATTATCTTCCTGGACAACCGTATCTGGCCAGGCGCGCTTGATCAGCTCAACCTTGCCAACGACCTCGCCGGGGCGCTCGACGAGAGCCAGCAGAATGTCAAACGCGCGGTTGCCCAATCGGACGGGCTGATCGCCCTCCAGCAGTAGCTTCCGCCCCGGATGGAGCAGGAAAGGTCCGAGGGCTATAACCTGTTGTGTCACGGGCGCCGCCTTCAAGCAGCTCGCCGAAGCGCCCGCCTGCGTATCGAGGCGTGAGCGATCGCGAGCGCTAGCAAGATGTAGCGTTCTATTGACGAACCAGAATCTGTGGACTGATAGCGCACTGGGACTCAGAAGGCGTCTGACCTGCCTCGCCGCGGCCTTGCGCCGCCAAGCCCCTGGGTCTGACCGGTGCTCTGGCGGACAGTCTCGTAGAGATGCACCGGTCGGAAAATCCGGAGGTCGGTGCGATCTCGCACAGCGAGGTGTGAGCCGATAGCATGAGGCGGCCCGTACAGTCCAGCTGTCGGCAACCTGTATAGGCGTGAGGCGGTGCGCCGCGACTAATTCATTTCGCAAACGTCGAAGACGACGTCACCGGCGAGGCATACGAGCCATTACACGAAGGTCGGCGGTCGCCGCGCCCGCCTCCTGGTCGAGCGCAGGTCGCAGACGACGCGAGGCAAGTTCGCTTGCGACTACGGAAGTTCAATGCGATTCTGCTTGGCCTTTCGTCGAGTTCCTCATGCACGATCTTGGGCGCGCTAAGCGGCGCGTCGAACGCTACATGGCTGAATTTATGGCAGCGATCGACACAGCGGGGATGAGCGGCGCGACGAAGCACGCGGCCGAGAACTGCTCGCTAATCTACGCCGGCGCATGCATAGCAATCGACGCCGGGCTATTGTCCTACCGCAAAGGTGACGTGAGGCGCGCGATTAGGGCATGCTTTCGCGATGTCCTGCGACCTGGGCGCGACGACGATCCGCTGATGGCGGCGAGGCGCATACTCCGCCGGCAATTGCGGAGCGACGCGATCTTCGATCAGAGGCGATCTGATGATCAGTTTGATGCCCGCGAGTATCCCGGTTATGTCGCTATGGATGGAGGGAGATCCAAATGCGTCGTGCGCGCCGCTTCGCTGCGCGAGTAGTTCGAGGCGGATCTCATTTTTTACGATCGATTCGAGTGACATATCCTAGAAAATGCCTGGCGGCGCCCATGAATGGGCGGCGCCGCCAAGGGCAAACCCTGTTGCAGACCTGCTCCAGCCACGTGCGGCCCAAATACGGCGCCGAGCCGCGCGAGCGCGGTCCGTTTGCGGCTGCCGGCGAGAAGACTGCGAAGGGGCGGCAACAAGCGGGTCCAGCGACCCCGCCATGGCCGACGTTTCGCGGTCGCAACGGTCCGGGCCGCCCCGTGGCGGGCGCATTGGCGCTTTTGATGGCCGGAGGCGCCGCTTAGCCGAGGCTCGTCACTGCCAGGCGCCACACGTCGGTCGTCAGTACAAGCCGCCCTCGATAGCTATCATGCCCGCGCTGCTTCTCCGACTTCCTGACTACTGCTACGCGCATCTGCGTGGAGCCCGCCCCTCGGGTGATCACCGCGCGGTCGTGATGCGACCAACCGGCGACGTTGGCGGAGGGGACCGATTTCACAGGCAAGGCGGTAAAGCCTGCGTCCGAAAACCGTTACGCTTGAGCGAGGACGCGGAGGTTCGGCCGTGTTCCCCCGAATCGGCTCGGCAGCGACAGAACCGTGCAAAAAGCGGAGGCGAGACCACATTTGCAGGGCTCGACTGGCGAGTCGAGGAGCGAAATTCGGTGGTCACCATGTGGCCACCACGCGCGCCCAACGTCGCCCGCTCATCCGCTGAGTCTCGAAATTAGATAGCGATTTCAATGATTTCGATGGTGGGCGCACAAGGGCTCGAACCTTGGACCCGCTGATTAAGAGTCAGCTGCTCTACCAACTGAGCTATGCGCCCATCGAAATCGCCGGCCGGGGCCGACGAGAGGCCGCGGATGTAGCAAAGCGGCGGCGCCCTGTCCAGCCTCAAAAGCGACTGAAAAGAGCGCCGCGCGCGATTTAGTTCTTGGCCTTGTCGACCAGCTTGTTGGCGCCGATCCACGGCATCATGGCGCGCAGCTTCTCGCCGACCTTTTCGATCTCGTGCGCGCTGTTGCGGGCGCGAGTCGCCTTGAACGAGGTCTGGTTGACCTTGTTCTCGAGCATCCAGTCGCGCGTGAATTTGCCGGACTGGATGTCGTCGAGCACGCGCTTCATCTCCGCCTTGGTCTCGGCCGTGATGATGCGCGGGCCGCTGACGTATTCGCCGTATTCGGCGGTGTTGGAGATCGAGTAGTTCATGTTGGCGATGCCGCCCTCGTAGATGAGGTCGACGATCAGCTTCACCTCGTGGAGGCACTCGAAATAGGCCATTTCCGGCGCGTAGCCCGCCTCGACCAGCGTCTCGAAGCCAGCGCGGATCAGTTCGACCAGGCCGCCGCACAGCACCACCTGCTCGCCGAACAGATCGGTCTCGCATTCTTCGCGGAAGGACGTCTCGATGACGCCGGCGCGGCCGCCGCCGATCGCGCTGGCGTAGGAGAGACCGAGGTCGTGCGCGTTGCCGCTCGCGTCCTGATGGATCGCTATCAGGCAGGGAACGCCGCCGCCGCGCTTGTACTCGGAGCGCACCGTATGACCGGGGCCCTTGGGGGCGACCATCAGAACGTCGAGGTCGGCGCGCGGCTCGATCAGGTTGAAGTGGACGTTGAGGCCGTGCGCGAACATCAGCGCCGCGCCCTGCTTCATGTTGGGGGCGAGCTCGTTGCGATAGATGTCGGCCTGCAATTCGTCGGGCGTCAGCATCATCACGACATCCGCCCATTTGGCGGCGCTGGCGACGTCGAGCACCTTGATGCCCTCGGCCTCAGCCTTCTTCGCCGAAGGCGAACCGGGGCGCAGCGCCACCGCGATGTCCTTGACGCCGCTGTCGCGCATGTTGAGGAGATGAGCGTGGCCCTGGCTGCCATAGCCGACCACGGCGACCTTCTTGCCCTTGATGAGGTTCAGGTCGGCGTCCCGATCGTAATAAACGCGCATGTGATATGTCCTTCGCGGCGGTTTGACGCTGCTTGACTGTGAAAAAGGGGCAGGACGAAAATCGCCGCGCCGATCGCGGCTTTCTAGTGAAAGCGCCGACGCCGATCAAGCGGGCTCACCGAAACAGCGCCGAGCTCGCTTTTTGGGGAGAGGGCGGTCCGTTCGGATTGCTCAACGGAATGGCGCCGTATATATGGCGCGGCCGCGCGGTGCGGCGCTGGAGGGGGCTCCTTGTCGACCATCGTCTCGCGCTTGCGCGCGATCGCCTTCGCCGTTGCGGCCGGGCTCGTCGTCGCGTCTTGCGGCTTCAACACCATTCCGACGCTCGAGGAAACCGCCAAGGCGCAATGGGCCGAGGTCGAGAACCAGTATCAACGTCGCGCCGACCTCATTCCGAACCTCGTCGAGACGGTCCAGGGCTACGCCAAGCAGGAAAAGGACGTGCTGACCGCGGTGACCGAGGCGCGCGCCAAGGCGACCTCCATCCACGTCGACGCCGCCGATCTCACCGACCCTGAGAAGGTCAAGCAGATGCAGGACGCACAGAACACCCTTTCGGGCGCGCTCGGCCGACTGCTTTCGGTCAGCGAGAACTATCCCGAGCTCAAGTCGAACCAGAATTTCCTCGCCCTGCAAGCCCAACTCGAAGGAACCGAGAACCGGATCGCCGTCGCGCGCAAGGACTACATCGGCGCCGTCCAGGCCTACAACATCGAGCTGCGCACCTTCCCCGGCGTGATCTGGGCGTCGACGTTCTTCCGCGGCGCCAAGCCGATGGCCGAATTCACCGCCACCCAAGGGGCGGAAGCGACGCCGAAGGTGAAATTCTGACCGGCGAAGCGAGGATGTTCGCCCGACCGCTTCGCGTCTTCGCCGCGGCGCTCCTCCTGGCGCTGGTCGTCGCGCTCATCGGCCTGCCGGCGAGTGCGGCTCCCGACCTTCCCGCCCTCACCGGCCGGGTGGTGGACAATGCGCATATCCTGTCGGCGACCAAACGCGCCGATCTCGAGGGCAAGCTCGCGGATCTGGAGGCGAAATCGGGCATCCAGCTCGTCGTCGCGACGGTCCCCTCCATCGGCGGACAGGCGATCGAGCCCTACGCCAATGCCCTCTTTCGCGCCTGGAGGCTCGGCGAGGCGAAAAACAACAACGGCGTTCTCTTTCTCGTCGCGCCCAACCAACACCGCATGCGCATCGAAGTCGGCTACGGCCTCGAAGGCACGCTGACGGACGCCACCTCGAAGCTGATCATCGCCAATGCGGTGGCCCCGCGCTTCAAGGCCGGCGATTTCGACGGCGGCGTCGGGCGCGCGGTCGACGACATCATCACCGTGCTGACGACGGATTCGGCGAACTGGCGCAAGTCGCCGGACCTCCGCGGGCATCAGGGCTCGTCCAAGGGGATCCTGCCGCCGTTCTTCGTGTTCCTGATCGTCCTCGCCCCGATCGTCGTCATCGTCACCGTCTTCGCCGTGTTGTTCATTGTCGCGTGGCGGCGCGGCGGCCTGGGAAGCGGATGGGTCGTCTCGACGGGCGCGGGAGGCGGGTTCCGCTCCTCCCGCGAAAGCTCCAGTGGCGATTCCGGCGGCTTCTCCGGCGGCGGCGGATCTTCGGGAGGCGGCGGCGCCTCCGGAGATTGGTAGAGCGGTCGCACAATGGCGTGGACGGCCGCCTTTTTTGCCCGGGGCGCCCCAGCCTCGCCAATATTCTGTGCGCTGTGCACGCAGATCCCGCCGACTTGAGATTGCAAGGTTTATTCTTTACCACATGCAGATGCGCTTCGTGGGGGGCGGGGGCCGAACCAACGGGGATGCTTCGAGCATGGGGTCAAACGCGACTTCAACCACATGGCTGCGCGCCGCCTTCCTCCTGTGCGCGCTCACTCTGGGGGTCCGCGAGGCCGCCGCCAATCCGGCTCTGGTGGTCGACGCCGCCTCCGGCCAAATCCTGTTCGAGCGCGATGCCACGGAACCTTGGTATCCCGCCTCGCTGACCAAGCTGATGACGACCTATGTCGCGCTGCAAGCGGTGAAGGACGGGCGATTGACGCTCGACACCCCGCTCACCATGTCCGCGCGCGCCGCGAGCATGCCGCCTTCGAAGATGGGCTTCCGGCCCGGGACCGAAGTGACGCTCGACAACGCGCTCAAGATGCTGATGGTCAAGTCGCCGAACGACGTCGCGGTGATGATCGCGGAGAACATTTCGGGCTCGGTGGAATCCTTCGCCGACGAGATGAATGCGACGGCGCAAAAGCTCGGCCTCAGGGAATCGCACTTCGTCAATCCCAACGGCCTGCACGATCCCCGACACGTTTCCTCGGCCCGCGACATGGCGATGCTGGGCCGAGCGCTGCTGCGGGACTTTCCCGATCACGCCGATCTCTTCAGCATCGGCGCGCTGCAGCTCGGCGATATGATCATTCCCAACCATAACCCCTTGCTCGGCCGCTATCCCGGCGCGGATGGCATGAAGACCGGCTTCACCTGTCCGGCCGGCTTCAACCTGGTGGCGAGCGCTTCTCAGGGTGGGCGGCGCTTGATCGTCGTGGTGCTCGGCGCGCCTTCCTCGCGCATCCGCACGATGGAGGCGGCGCACCTGCTCGACCGCGGCTTCGCGCAAGGGGGCGGCGGCGCAGGCGCGCTGGAGAACCTAGCCGCCTCAAACGTGGCTTTCGCCCCCGACATGCGCGCGAACGTCTGCTCGCGCCGCAACCGCGCGGCGATTGTGGCCGCCGAAGAAGAGGATGCGGCGGTCATGTCGCCAGCCGCGCTGGTCAGCGGTCGCGTCGGCGGCTCGGTCGGCGCCCCGGCCGCTCCGGTGGCCGCTTCGATGACGGATGCGATGGCGGCGGCGCCGGTTCATTTCGATCCCGTTCCTGTTTTCGTCGGCCCCAAGCCGGGGTGGACGGGCCCGGTGCTCGCGGCGAGTCCGACGCCGGCCCAGACCGCCACGCCGAACGCAACCGCCTACGCCGGCGACAAGACCTCCATCCAAGGCGGCGACCCCTCGGGCGCGCGGGCCGCCTTACAAGGGGCGCTTCGCCCGACGCCAGCCGCCAAGAGTCTGGCGGTCATCACGCCTAGACGATTCCATCGTCATGCGCGCGCGCCCATGCACTCCCGGGTCGCTCATCTCGCCAAGACGACGCCCCCCAAGACTCCGCAAGACAAGGCCGCGACGCCGCCGGTTCCGTCACAGCATTGAGGTGTTCGGAACCGTCACGGAAGCGTGAAAAATGCCTTAGTTTAGCCTGTTTATGGTCAAGTGCACGCCGCAACGGAGAGGCAAAACATTACCCGAGCCGCGATGGTTCGGTTTGACGCTTTGCTCGGTGTTTTTTGCCCCCCAGCCCCCGAGCGGCAAGTCGAACCGGAAGTTTGCCTCGCAGGCTAGCGGATCGGCGGGCCCCCTCCCAGCCGATCCGCTTTTTTTTGCTTCGTCGGCCCCGCTCGCGAAGGCTTGAAACCAGCGGCTCTTGCGGCGATATCAGCGCCGCCGGCCGCCTCACCGAGCCGGCGCGAGGGCTATTCCATTTTGACGAGGCGAATTTGACAACCGACGTCCCTTCCCCGACGAGCGACGACGCGAAAACGCAGAATTTCGAGGCCGACGTCTCGCGCCTCCTGCACCTGATGGTTCACTCCGTCTATTCGGACCGCGACATTTTCGTTCGCGAGCTGGTTTCCAACGCCGCGGACGCCTGCGAGAAGCTGCGCTACGAGGCGATCGCCAAGCCGGAGCTCATCGAGGACGGCGCGCCGTTCGCCATCCAGATCGCCGTCGATCCCGAGGCGAAGACCATCACCTTCACAGACAACGGCGTCGGCATGAGCCGGCAAGATCTCACCGAGGCGCTCGGCACGATCGCCCGCTCCGGCACGCGCGCCTTCCTCGACATGCTGTCGGCGCAGGAGGCCGGCAAGGAAGCCGCCAATCTGATCGGCCAATTCGGCATCGGCTTCTATTCATCGTTCATGGTGGCCGACCGCGTCGTAGTGGAGACGCGGCGGGCCGGCTCGGGCGAGGCCTGGCGTTGGTCCTCCGACGGCAAGGGCGCCTACACGATCGCGCATCTGCCGCTGGAGACCGCGCCCGCGCGCGGCGCGCGCGTCATCCTCCATCTCAATGAGGCTTCGCACGAATATCTCGAGCCGCATCGCCTCGAGCGTATCGTGCGCGAACATTCCGGCGCCGTGGCGGTGCCGATCGATCTCGTGGAGAAGCCTGGCGCAGAGCCGCGGCGCGTGGCCGACGGGGCCGCGATCTGGGTGAAGCCGAAGAGCGAGATCACGTCGGAGGAATACGCCGAATTCTACCGCAGCCTCTCCGGCCAGTTCGACGAGCCGGCGCTGACGGTGCATTGGCGGGCCGAGGGGCGCCATGAATATTCGGCGCTCGCCTTCATTCCGGGCTCGCGTCCGTTCGATCTCTTTGATCCCGCCCGCAAGAGCCGCAACAAGCTCTATGTCCGGCGCGTGCTGATCACCCAGGACGCCGACCTGCTGCCAGGCTGGCTTCGTTTCGTCAGGCTCGTCGTCGACAGCAACGACCTGCCGCTCAACGTCTCGCGCGAGATGATCCAGCAGAGCGCGGTGTTCGCGGCGATCCGCAAGGGCGTGACCAACCGCCTCGTTCAGGAGCTCACCAAGCTCGCCGAGAGCGACGCGGAAAAATTCGCCAAGATCTGGGAGCACTTCGGCGCGGTGATCAAGGAAGGTCTTTACGAGGACCCGGAGCGCCGCGACGGCATCTTCAAGATCGCCCGCTTCACGACGTCGACGCATCCCGCCGGCGACCGGACGCTCGCCGATTACGTCGCCGCGCTGCGCGAGAACCAGACCGCGATCTATTACCTCACCGGCGACGACGCCAAGCGCCTCGCCGCAAGCCCGCAGCTCGAAGGCTTTCGCGCCCGTGACGTCGAGGTGCTGCTGCTCGCCGACCCGGTCGACGCCTTCTGGGTGTCGAGCGCCGTCGGCTACGAGGGCAAGCCGTTCAAATCGGTCAGCCAAGGCGTCGCGGACATCAAGTCGATTCCGCTGAAAGAGGGCGCGCCGCCGCCCGCCGAGGCGTCGCCCGAGGTTGCGAGCCTGCTGGCTTTCGTCAAGCAGACGCTGGACGGCGAGGTTGCGGATGTGCGGCCCTCGGACCGCCTGACCGACAGCGTCGCCTGCCTGGTCGCGCCGGAATTCGGCCCCGACCGCCAGCTCGAAAAGATGCTCGCTGCGCACGGCCGCCTCGGCGAGAGGGCCAAGCCGGCGCTCGAGGTGAACGCGACCCATCCGCTCACCTTGTCGCTGGCGCGCCGCCTCGTCGGCGGGGCCGACAAATCGTTGATCGAAGACGCCGCGTGGCTCATCTACGACGAGGCGCTGCTCGCCGAAGGCGAGACGCTGCGCGACGCGCCGGCCTTCGCCGCGCGGCTGCGCCGTCTGATGGAGAAGGCGCTGGGGTAGCGCCGGAGACCTTCGATACGTCCGCGCCGCGTGCCGCGGTTCGCGCGCCCTGGGCGCCGGGTGGCTGCGCCGGCGCCGGCGCCGATGAACGAACGTTAACGCGGGGGAAATCCAGCCGAAATCGTTGACGTGCTACCTGGCCGCCAACGGGAACGCGTCGGCCGCCCTGGAGCGGCTCGATGCGACCCGATTCTCAGGATTTCGGGGATGTGTCGGCGGCCGCAGCGCGTTCGCCAGCGTCTGCGCTCTTCCGTCCGCCCCGGCAGGCGATGGAGGTTTCGCATGACCGGCAAGCTCGCAGTCTCGCTCGCGGCCGCTCTTCTCCTCGGGACCGCTGGGTGCGGCCTCAACGCAGCTTCGGCGAGCCAATTCAGGGGCGGCGGCGGAGGGTTCCACGGCGGTGGCGGATTCCACGGAGGGGGAGGGTTCCACGGCGGCGGAGGGTTCCACGGAGGGGGCCATTTCGGCGGCATGCACTTTGGCGGCGGCGGCATGCATTTCGGCGGCAGCCCGCACTTTGGCGGCGTGCAGCACTTTGGCGGCATGCACTTGGGCGGCGGCGGCACGCATTTCAGCGCGCAGCACTTCGGCGGCACGCATTTCGCCGCCGGGCGTTTCGGCGGCCAGCATTTCGGCGCGCGGCCTATCGCGACTCCGCTGGGCGGCCACGCCGGCCGCTTCGCAGCCGCGCACGGCGCTCAGATTTCCGGGGCCGTCCCCGGAGCGGCGACCGCCGGATTCGGTGAAGCGCGAGCGTTTCGGCACGGCCAGTTCGACGTCTCGCATTTCCGACGCGGCTATGTGGGTTGGGCTGGTCCCGTCTTCTGGCCTTACGCCTATGATGACTTCGTCGACTATGCCTTCTGGCCCTATGCCGATGCTTACAATGACCAATTCTGGGCCTATGGCTACGACGATCTTTTCGCGGGAACCCTGCTGCCGTACGACTACGCCGCGGTCTATGGCTATGCGCCGGCTCAGCCCGCCACTGTAGGCGTGAACCCTCAGCCGAGCGGCGGCCCGCCGGCGCTTGCCCAATCTTGTGGCTCCCCGCAGGCCGCCGCTGGCGCACCTTCGATCGACAGCATCGCCCAGGCCGTCAAGCCGACGCCCGAGCAACGCGCGAAGCTCGACGCCCTCGCCAACAGCCAAGCTAGCGCCGAAAAGACGCTCAGGGCGTCGTGCGGCGCGCAAGTTCCAACAACTGCGCTCGCCCGTCTCGACGAGGTGCAGACACGGCTGCAAGCGATGATCGCGGCGGCGAATACCGTGCGGATGCCGCTCGATGATTTCTATTCGTCGTTGACCGACGAGCAGAAGGCGCGGTTCAACGCGATTGGACAAAGCCCCCAGACCCCGCCCGGCGCCGCCCAACCCGCCAGTCCTGCCCAATTGTGCGGGCCGCAGAACGCCGTCCCGGTCGTCTCGAGCGAGCGGATCGAGCGAGCCGTGCAACCGGACGCACAACAGCGCTCGGAGCTCGTCGCGCTGCGCGACGCCGCGACCAAAGCCGACGATATGATTCTCGCGGCCTGTCCGGCCGAGGCGCCTCTGACCCCGCCAGGGCGGCTCCAGGCGGTGCTCAACCGCCTTGAAGCGATGGTGAAGGGGGTCGAGACGGTGCGGCCCGCGCTGCAAAGCTTCTATGCATCGCTCACTACTCAGCAGAAGGCCCGTTTCGACGCGATGAGCGAACAGCCGGCGCTGAATGGAAACGCGAAGTCGTAACGCGAGCTGATACGTCCTTGGCGTGGCCAATCCTCGCGCGGAGCGTCGCCTGCGTTTGTGGCTGGACTTCTCGCGGCGGAGGGTTCTGGATGCGCATCGCCCCGCCTCGGCGCGGGGACAGCGCGACCTGCCGCGCCGCCAGGCGCCGCCGGCGACCTGTCTCCGACGCACCCCACAATCGCGGGCGCGAAAGGGAGAAGCACGATGGGCACGATCACCACACGGGACGGCGTCGAGATCTTCTACAAGGATTGGGGCAAGGGACAGCCTTTGGTGTTCCACCACGGCTGGCCGCTCAGCGCCGACGATTGGGACAACCAGATGCTTTTCTTCCTCGATCAGGGCTATCGCGTGATCGCGCACGACCGTCGCGGCCATGGCCGTTCGACGCAGACCGCGACCGGCAACGACATGGACACTTACGCCGCCGACGTCGCGGCGCTCGCCGCGGCGCTCGATCTCAGGGACGCTGTGCATATCGGCCATTCGACCGGCGGCGGCGAAGTCACGCGCTATGTCGCGCGGCACGGCAAAGGGCGTGTCGCCAAGGCGGCCCTGATCAGCGCCGTTCCGCCGATCATGGTGAAGTCGGACAAGAATCCGGGTGGCGAGCCGATCGAACTGTTCGACAGCTTCCGCGCCGCCCTGGCCGCCAGCCGCGCCGAGTTCTACCACGAGGTCGCCGCGGGCCCGTTCTACGGCTACAACCGACCCGGCGCGAAGGCCTCCCAAGGGGTCATCGACAATTGGTGGCGCCAGGGCATGATGGGCGGCGCCAAGGCGCATTACGATTGCATCAAGGCCTTCTCCGAGACCGACTTCACCGAGGATCTGAAAGCGATCGAGCAGCCGGTTCTCGTCATGCACGGTGACGACGATCAGATCGTGCCGTTCGCCGACGCCGCGCCCCTCTCCGCCAAGCTTCTCAAGAATGCGACGCTCAAGGTCTACAAGGGCTTTCCGCACGGCATGTGCACGACGCACTCGGAGGTCATCAATCCTGACCTTCTGGCGTTCATCAAAGGCTGAGTGCGCGCCGCTATGCGTTCCGCGTCTTGGCCGGGCGTGTCCCGGCCATCCACGCGGCGCCGCCTCTCGGGCGGCTCCGGCGGGAAGCAACGGAACAACATGGATGGCCGGGGACAAGCCCTGCCAAGACGTCAGCGGAACACTCTCGTTCGCTAAAACGCTTCGTCCGTCTCCTCGCGCTTGGCTTCGAAGCGCGTGATCAACGGCGCCTGGGCGAGCGCGAACAGCAGCGTCAGCGGCATGAAGCCGAAGGTCTTGAACTTCACCCAAAGATCCGTCGTCTGCGTGCGCCAGACGAGCTCGTTGAGCACGGCCATCGCGAGGAAGAAGAAAGCCCATCGCCAAGTGAGAATGCGCCAGCCTTCTTCGGTGACGTGCAAGGCGCCGTCGAACATGATTTTCAGCAGTGGCTTCTTGAGCGCGAGCCCGACCAGCAACGCGACGCCGAAGAGGACATAAAGCGCAGTCGGCTTGATCTTGATGAGCGTCTCGTCGTGGAAGACGAGCGTCAGCGAGCCGAAGATGACGACGATCGCCGCCGTAACCAGCGGCATGATCGGAATGCGCCGCAGCATGGCGTAGGAAACGCCGAGCGTCACGAGGACGCCGACCATCAGCACCGCCGTCGCGACGAAGATGCCGAGTCGGCCGTAGGCGATAAAGAACAGCGCCAGCGGCCCAAGCTCGAGCGTGAACTTCATCCACGGATTGAGCGTCTTGCGAGGGGCTTGCGCCGCCGGGGTCTGCGTCATCGCGAAATGTCCTTCTTGCCGATGCGGCGGCCCGCCGGCGCCAATGTCATTGCAGGCGAAGCCTGCGGCGCCGCAAGCGGATGCGTCGCTAGGCTCCTCGCTATGACGATCCAATCAGCCATGCTGCTATCCTTCCGCGCGCTCGACGCCGGCGATCGCTTCGGCGAAATCGCGCGCGGCGAAAGGTTCGAGATCGTCGACGCCTTCGCCGACGCCGATGAAATGAACGGGCAGGCCGAATTTGTCGGCGATGGCGACGAGGATACCGCCGCGCGCGGTGCCGTCGAGTTTCGTCATCACGAGGCCGGTGACACCCGCGATGCGGCCGAAGATCTCGACCTGGCTCAGCGCGTTCTGACCGACCGTCGCGTCGAGCACGAGCAGCGTCGCATGCGGCGCCTCGGGGTCGACCTTCTTCATCACGCGGATGATCTTCTCGAGCTCGCTCATCAACTCGGCGCGGTTCTGCAAGCGCCCTGCCGTATCCATCAATACGACATCCGCGCCCGAAGCGCGTGCGCGCGTCAGCGCGTCGAAGGCGAGCCCCGAGGCGTCGCCGCCCTGATCGCGCGCGACAATGTCGGCGCCCGTGCGCTGGGCCCAGATCTTGAGTTGCTCGATGGCGGCGGCGCGGAAGGTGTCGCCGGCCGCGAGCGTGACTTTCAGTCCCTCGCCGGCGAATTTCGCAGCGAGCTTGCCGATCGTCGTCGTCTTGCCCGAGCCGTTGACGCCAACGACGAGCGCCACGAACGGCTTCTTCCGAGCGTCGACGACGAGCGGACGCGCCACCGGCGCCAAGGCGCGCTCGACTTCGCTCGCCAGGATCGCCTTAACCTCAGTGGGATCGACCGATTTGTCGTAGCGTCCGCGCGCGACCGCCTCGCGGATGCGCGTCGCGGCGGCGAGCCCGAGATCGGCCTGGATGAGGATGTCCTCGAGATCGTCGAGCGAGGTTGCGTCGAGCTTGCGCTTGGTGAAGATGTCGGTGATGCCGCGCCCGATCGCCGAAGACGAGCGCGAGAGCCCCGCCGTCAGCCGGGCGAACCAGCTCCGCTTGGCCGGTGCGGGCGCAGGCTCCGTCTCGACCGACTGCGCGGGCGCGGGCGCCGTCTCCTGCACAGTTGGGAGGGGCTCCTCCTGCGTGGGCGGAGCTTCGGGGCTCTCGTCGGGGCGGGGCGCAACATCGCCGCGCTGGAACAGCCGCCGCCATAAGCCCGGTTTCGGCTTTTCCTCGCCGCTGTCGCTCAACCCTTCATCCTTCCCACTGCGCCTGAGGTCGCGCGGCCTTGCCGGCGCCCCCTCGACTCGCCTAGCTATGCCCTCATGAGCCCTGAGGAAACAAGAGCGCGCCTAC
The DNA here is from genome assembly GCA_036488815.1 of Roseiarcus sp. Lineage (GTDB taxonomy): Bacteria > Pseudomonadota > Alphaproteobacteria > Rhizobiales > Beijerinckiaceae > Roseiarcus. The sequence goes on along the minus strand of DASXGX010000042.1, from coordinate 109,759 downwards.
TTTATCGCGACGGCATGATGCTTGTGCTCGACAAGCCCGCCGGAATTGCGGTGCATCGCGGCCCAAAAGGCGGCGCCAGCCTCGAGGACGACTTCGAAGCGCTGCGCTTCGGCCTGCCGCGCAACCCCGCGCTGGCGCATCGGCTCGATCGCGATACGGCAGGTTGCCTGGTGCTCGGGCGCCATCACAAGGCGCTCGAGAAACTGGGCCTTCTGTTCAAGCAGGGCAAGATCGCCAAAACCTATTGGGCGATCGTGGTCGACGGCCCAGCGGCCGACGAAGGGCTGATCGACCTGCCGCTCGCGCGGCTCGACGCCACGCGCGGCTGGTGGATGAAGGTCGATCCGGCCGGCCAGCCCGCTCAGACGCGCTGGCGCGTCCGCGCGCGAGGACTCTGGGGCGGGCGCGCCGTCGCTTGGCTGCAACTGGAGCCGTTGACCGGGCGCACCCACCAATTGCGCGTGCATTGCGCCGCCGAGGGCTGGCCGATTCTCGGCGATCCGATCTACGGCGAACGGACGGCCGACGCAGGGCCGCTGCAACTCCTCGCTCGGCGCGTGGAGGTGCCGTTGTCCAAATCGAAGCCGCCGATCGTCGTCGAAGCGCCGGCGCCGCCGCATATGCAAGGCGCTCTCGCTGCATGCGGATTCGCCCCCGAGCCGCGGTGCGAACCCGTGTTGGAGGTTTGAGCGCGCCGCGCCCAGGCTCCGGGCGCATCCCCTGAAGGCCGCCGGTTCCTTGGCCCTGCGGACAAGCCTTCCGGCGCCAACGTCACACTTGACGAAAGGCGGCTCGCGCGATTTCATGCCCCGATTGACGCGCCTACCGTGCGTGAATGGGCCCGCAGCGTTCAACGACTTTGCGCAAGTGGCCCTGGCCCGTTGCTCGCATTTGCGAGGCGGATACGTTGCGAAGGCGCAGATCTGAGCCGAATGGCCAGGCGATCCTGTACGCGCCGCGGACGGGGAGAGTTCACGCGCGTCCAGGAACACCGAGAGGAGCAAAAGCGTTAAGGGGGGCGATCGGCACGCGGCTTGATCGCTCGACAAGCGCCTCGATCGATCAGCCGCCCAACAGGAGCGGTTGGTATGATAAAAGCCTTCTTGTGCGCAGTCTTTGGCGGCGTGCTAGCTGTCGCGCCCCTATCGGTGGCCGGAGCGCACGACATTTATACCGGCGTGCATGGAAAAGACGGTCAGCTTTGCTGCGGCGGCTATGACTGCGCGTCGACAATGTTTCGCGAGCGCGGCGGCCACTACGAATTCCTGACCCGCGAGCAGCGCTGGATTACGATCCCTCAGGAGCGCATCACCTTCTTGCCGATTCCCGGTGATCCGCCCAACGACAATTCGCATCACGCACATTTGTGCTACCGCTCGGCGACCGACAACGACATGGCCGGGCCCGCCTCGTCGAACGTGTTCGACGGCATTTTTCTTTATTGCGCGTTCATCCCGCCGGGCTCGATCTAAGCCTCACGCGACCTTGCGGGTTACGGAGCCAATCGCGTCCCGCACCGCCTCGGCGAGCGCGGACGTCTCCTGCGAATGGCGACCCGGCGCTCGGATGAGCCCCATGCGCGTCAACGGCAGGGGAGGCAATCCGTCCTCCTCGCCGAGTATGCGCAAATCGTCGCCGACCATCCCGCGCGGCAGCACGGTGGCGGCAAGCCCCGCACGGACCACAGAGCCGATCGCCGTGTAGTTCTTCGAGGAGAACAGGCCGTGCGTCGCGCTCGGCCTGTCCCGCAAGGCGACGTCCAACACCCGGCGCCAAAGACAGGTCGGGCTTCCCACCGCGAGGGGAATCGGCACGCCCGCGGTTGGCGCGAAACGCTTGGAGGCGGCCCAGACCAGCGGCTCCTCGCGAACAAGTTCGAAACTCTGCAGCTCCTCGTGATCCGTCACCAAGGCGATGTCGATCGCGCCCGCATTCACCTGCGCCGCGAGTTCGACCGAATTCTCACAAATCACCGCGACCTCGACCAGCGGATGGCGTCGATTGAAAGAGGTCAGGATGTCGGAGAGATAGGACTCGGCGTAGTCGTCGGGAATGCCAAAGCGCACCGAACCTCTCAAACCCCGGCGCGACAGCGCCGCCATCGCGCCGGCCTCGATCTGAATCATGTGGCGCGCGTAATCGATCAGCCGCTCGCCTTCGTTGGTCAGCTTGGCCGATCGTCCGTGCTTGACGAAGAGCGCGCAGCCGAGCTGCTCCTCGAGCCGCCGGATATGCATCGAGACCGCCGACTGGGTCTTGTTGACCCGTTCGCCCGCGCGCGTGAACGAGCCCGTGTCGACGATCGCAAGAAAGGAGCGCAACTGATCGGTGTCGAGCATGACCACCCATCTCCATTCGTCATGGATTACCGTACAAACATTCGTTGGACCGATCAATAGGAAAGCATCATAGTGCGCACATCAAAGAGGCTTTTCGCCGCTGACGGCGCTGTCCCTGGAGGGGCGGCGGGCGGCGAAACTCGCCCAATGGAGCCTGTCATGCTTGACGTCTCACCCGACTTTCGTCGCCGCGCCGGTCTTGCCGGCCTCATCCACCGCGTGCTCGGGTGGCCGGCGCGCGTGAGCGCGGCGAGGCGAACGCTCGCCGAACTCGGCCAGATGTCCGACCACGAATTGAGCGACATCGGCCTGCTCAGATCCGACCTCGTCAATTGCACCGCGCTCGCTCTGGACGACGATCCCGGCGAGCGGCTGCAGCGCGCCCGCGCGACGCGCGCCTGGTTCGGGCCGTCGCATCGCGATCTGGCGGCCTGAAGCGGCGAACCGGCCGCCTCCCCACCCGGGCGGCGGCCCTTTGTTCCCCTTCGCGCAAAGGTGACTTTCCGAAATTGGAGTGGCGCGCGGATATCCCCGGAATGCGAAATTCTCTATAGGAACCGATACACAATGGGTTCCTTTGGAGGTTTCGCCATGGTTGGTTCCGCGCCTGTTTCCGGGGTTGAGCTGCGCGCCGCTCCGACGCCGCGGCTCGAAGACGTCCTGAGCCCCGCGGCGCTTGCCTTCCTCGCCGAGCTGCATCGCCGTTTCGACGCGCGCCGCAAGGAGCTGCTCGCACGACGCGCCGAACGGCAGAAGCGCTTCGACGCCGGCGAAACGCCCGACTTCCTCGCCGAGACGCGGGCGATTCGCGAGGGCGACTGGAAGGTTGCGCCGATCCCCGCCGATCTTCTCGACCGCCGGGTCGAAATCACCGGCCCGGTCGACCGCAAGATGATCGTCAACGCTCTCAACTCCGGCGCCAAGGTCTTTATGGCGGACTTCGAGGACGCTTCCTCGCCCGTCTTCGCCAACATGATCGAAGGCCAGGCGAATCTTAAGGATCGCTGGACCGGTGCGATCGACTTCACCGACGCGACGACCGGCAAGCGCTACGCGCTGAGAAGCGATCCCGCGGTGCTGATGGTGCGCCCGCGCGGCTGGCACCTCGACGAGCGCCATGTGCTGGTCGACGGCGCGGCGATCTCGGGCTCGCTGTTCGACTTCGGCCTCTACGTCTTCCACTGCGCCAAGACGCAGATGGCGCAGGGCGCGACGCCCGCCTTCTATCTCCCCAAGATGGAAAGCGGCCTTGAGGCGCGATTGTGGAACGACGTCTTCACCTTCGCCGAGGAGAGCCTCGGCGCGCCGGTCGGATCGTTCAAGGCGACGGTGTTGATCGAGACGCTGCCAGCAGCCTTCGAGATGGACGAGATCCTCTACGAGCTGCGCCAGCACATCGTTGGCCTCAACTGCGGCCGCTGGGACTACATCTTCTCCTTCATCAAGCGGCTCCGCGACAATCCGGCCTTCCTGACGCCGGACCGCGCCGAGATGACGATGGGCAAGGCGTTCCTCGCCGCCTATTCGCTGCTGCTGATCAAGACCTGCCACAAGCGCGGCGCCTTCGCGATGGGCGGCATGGCGGCGCAGATTCCGATCAAGGGCGACCAGAGCGCGAACGAGGCCGCCTTCGCCAAGGTTCGCGCCGACAAGGAGCGGGAGGCGGGGAACGGTCACGATGGCACATGGGTGGCGCACCCCGACCTCGTTCCCGTCGCGCGCGAAGTGTTCGATCGCCTGATGCCCGGCCCGAACCAGCTCTCCGTCATGCGCGACGACGTCACCGTGACGCGCGAAGACATGCTGCGCGTGCACGAGGGTTCGCGCACCGAAGCGGGACTGCGCGAGAACATCCGCGTCGGCGTGCAATATCTCGAAGCTTGGCTGCGCGGCCGCGGCGCCGTGCCGCTCTACAATCTGATGGAGGACGCGGCGACGGCGGAAATCTCACGCGCCCAGATCTGGCAGTGGCTGCGCCACAAGGCCAAGCTCGCCGACGGGCGCGAAGTCACGCCCGACCTGTTCCGCGCGACGCTCGCCGACGAGATGGCGAAAGTGCGCAACGCGCTCGGCGCATCCGTCTTCGACAAGGGCCGCTTCGGCGAGGCGATCGACCTCTTCGGCGCGATGTCGCTCAGCGAGACGTTTGAAGAGTTCCTGACGCTGCCGGCGTATCGGCTGATCGACTGAGGCGACGACGATCCTCGTGGCGGGGCTTGTCCAGGCGCGATAGTTCACAGCCGCCTCCCCCGTCATGGCCGGGCTCGTCCTCGAAAAAAGCGGGCATCCAGCGGAGCAAGGACGCAAGCGCGACTAGGCCGGGCGCAGCGGCCCTGATGCCCGCTTTGCGCGGGCATGACACCAGCGCGAGCGGCTAATACGCATTCTTGTGCGCGCTACCCGAAAACACCGTCATCAGCACGATCTTGAAGTCCAGCCACAGCGACCAGTTGTCGACGTAGTAGAGATCGTGGTCGATGCGCGCCTGCATTGCGGCGTCGTTCAAGATCTCGCCGCGATGGCCGTTGACCTGCGCCCAGCCGGTGATGCCGGGCTTCACGTTGTGGCGGCGGGCGTAGCGCGAGATTCGCTCGAGATAGCGCTGGTCGTGCGCCATCGCGTGCGGGCGCGGGCCGACGATCGACATGTCGCCGAGGAGCACGTTGAGAAGCTGCGGCAGCTCGTCGATGCTGAAGCGCCTGAGCGTCGCGCCGATGCGGGTCACGCGCGGGTCGCCGCGCGTCGCCGCCTTCACCTTCGCGCCATCCTCCATCGTCCGCATGGTGCGGAACTTGAAAATGCGGAACGGCTCCTGGTTGAACCCGTATCGCGTCTGGCGGAACAGGATCGGCCCTGCGCCCTCCAGGCGAATGGCGAGCGCCACCAGCGCGAACAAAGGCGCGAGGACGATCAGTCCGCAGGCGGCGGCGAAAATGTCGAAGGCGCGCTTCTCCGCCCGCTGCAGTCGGCTCAGTGGAGGGCGGGTCAGGCCCAGCCCGGCCGTCGGGCCGAACTGGACGACGCGCGCCTCCTTGAAGCGGTCGAGCACCGCCTCGGCGCCGAGGTGGATCTCGGCGGGCGTCCGCAGGAAAGTGTCGACGCAGGCCTCGATCTCGTGCGCCCGCGACCACGGGATGGCGATGTAGATGTCATCCGGACGCAGCAAGCGCGCCGCCGCGGCGGCAAGGGCGAGGTCGTCGGCGAGATAGGCCTGGTTGTCGCGCAGCGCGATCATCGCGGCGACTTCCATCTCGTCGGCGTCGGCGTCGAACCGGGGCGCGAGCTCGGACAATTCGTTCTCGAAGCCGACCACGACCACGCGCCGCTGCGCGATCAGCCGCGAGCGGCGAGCCCAGCGAACCAGCTCCACCTGCGCCAGGCGACCGGCCAGCATCGCCAAAAATCCCGTGACATAGAGCACGGCGACGGCGCCGCGCGAATATTCGCTCGACATGCGCGTCGCAAAGCCGAGCGCCAGCACGCAGAGGAAGGCGAAGTTCCACGCGGAAAACCCGCGTATGAACTGGCCGCCGCGCTCGGCGTAGCGCTCGATGCCGTATTCGCTCTTCTGGACCGCGGTGGCGATCACGATCGCGCCCATGAGGAAGCCGACGGTGGTTGCCGGCTCGACGGCGGGCATTCGCCCAAGGGTCGCCAGGCGGTAGAGCGCGCCGGACGCCGCGGCGGCGGCCAGTATGGCCGCTGCGTCGATCAACGCCGCCAGATAGGAGAAGCCGATCGAAGCGACGTCCTCGATCGCCCGCGCGCGCGAGCGGGCGCCGGCGGGGCTGTGCGCCCGCATGCGTCGCGAAACGGGACGGTAAGGCGTCGAAACAGCGCCAATCCTGGCCTCGGCTTGTCTCATTTTCTGACAGTTTCTCCCGCGATGCGACGCCCGCCGCCTCTCGGCTTCGAGGTGCGCAAGCGACGTGCCGGGCCATGGCGCGAAAGATGTTGCGACGCCGTAGGGTCAGGCGCTATGCCATCGGGGAGGCTGGCGCTTCGCGAAAGGCCTCATCCCGTCGCGGGCTAGGGCGGAGCGCGCGACACGATTCGCAACGGACGCCTCGAACATGACCGTAACCGTTCCCCCGCCGATCGTGGATTCCGACGTCATCGGCAAGTTCGGCCATGTCTCGACCTGGGTTTTCGATCTCGACAATACGCTCTACCCCGCGGACAGCGGCGTCTGGCTGGCGATCGAGCAGAGGATCACGCTGTTTCTGATGGCCCTCTTCGGGCTCGACGGCCTGTCGGCGCGGGCGCTGCAGAAATACTATTATCGGCGGCACGGCACGACCTTGCGTGGGCTGGTCGACGAGAAGGCCGCCAACGTGGAAGACTTTCTCGAATTCGTGCACGACATTGACCGCTCCGCGCTCACGCCCAACCTTCCGCTCGCCCGGGAAATCGGGCGGTTGCCCGGCCGGAAGCTGATTTTCACCAACGGCTCGCGCAACCATGCGCTACGCACGGTCGAGGCGCTGGGCCTCGCCGACGTGTTCGAGGACGCCTTCGACATCATGGCGGCGGAACTCGTGCCCAAGCCCGCCGACCTCGCCTATGACGCGTTTTTCCGCAGGTACGGCGTCGACCCGGCGTCCGCCGCGATGTTCGAGGACATCGCCAACAACCTCCTGGTGCCCAAGGCGCGCGGCATGACGACGACGCTGGTCGTCCCCCGGATCGGACAGATCGACAATCGCGAGCCGCACGATCGCGGCGGCTTCGAGGCGCTGCACGTCGACTTCGTGACCGACGACCTCGCCGGATTCCTGGCCCGGGTCAACGCGCAGATTTTGGCGAAAGGCTAAGGCGCTGGCGAGGGCCTGCGGCGGTTGTCTGGACCCCCGCTTTTCGCCGGGGTGACAGCAGTCGTAGGCAACCAAAAAGCAAAACGGGCTAGGCCTTTTCACCAGCCTCGTTGCGCTTTTCCGCGACGGCGACGGCGAGCGTCATCGCCAGGCAGAACGTCGCGGCGAGCGAGCGGAAGGAGCCGAAATCGCTTTCGGCGATTTCGAACCGCGCATCCGCCATGCCGGCGAGCGGGCTCAGCGCGCTGTCGGTGATGACGACGATCGGCGTCTGGCGCCCTTGCGCCGCCTCCGCCTGAGCGAAGGTGAACGGCGTATAGGGGGAAAAGCTGATGGCGATCAGCGCGTCGTCCTTGCCCGCCCCGGCGAGTTGCTCCGGGCCGAGGCCGCCGACATTGTCGATCAGGGCCGCGCGGACGCCGAGCTGGGCGAGCGCGTAGGCGAGGTAATGCGAGACGCAGAACGAGCGCCTCTGCCCCGTGAGATAGATGGTATGCGCGCGCGCCAGGATCGCGATCGCCGCGTCGAGCTCCTCGCGATGGATCACGCTGCGCAGCCTGGCGATCGAAGCGGCGGCCGAATCGGCGAAACCGAACAGTAGGCGCATCGGATCGCCGCTGTCGAACGCGCCTTCGTTGAGGGCCTTCAGGCGTTCGGAGTAGTCCGGCCAGCGGTTGCGCAGATGGTCGCGAAAGACGCCCTGCAATTCCGAGAACCCGGCAAAGCCGAGCGTCTGGGCGAAGCGCACCAGGGTCGAGGCCTGGACCTGCGCCCGCTCGGCGACGCTGGAGGCGGTGCCGAGCGCGACTTCGTCGGGGTGGTCGAGCGCGAAGACGGCGGTCTGCCGCAGGCGCTTGGGCAACTCCGGCTTGATCTCGATCAGGCGGCGCTTGAGAGCCTCAAAGTCCTGCGGAGCGTCCATGATGGCGTCACTTCCAGAAAGAGCGGCGCGGCCGCGCTGTAGCCTAGAACAAACATTCCAATTTTGATAGGCGTGAGAACGTTTGTGCCGCAAAGGGAGTCCAGTCGCCTCTCTCGCGTCATGGCCGGGCTTGTCCAGCCTCGTCCCGGCCACCCACGCGGTGAAGCTGCTCTTGGCCCTGGCGAGGTGGTCCAGACCGTGCAGCTCCGCTGTTGAGCCGACGCAAGAGGCTTGGTGAGGAGCCGCAAGCCTGCGGCTAATCACCCGGCCCCTCACCCCGACCCTCTCCCCGCGCGCGGGGAGAGGGAGGCCGGACAAGGTGCGCCCGGTTAAGGTCACACCGGCGACGGGACCATTGCGCGCGCCAACTCGCGCAAGGCGAATTTCTGCACTTTGCCGGTCGAGGTCTTCGGGATCTCGGCGAAGACCACGTGGCGCGGGCACTTGTAGTGGGCGAGCCGGTCGCGGCACCAGGCGATGAGTTCGGCTTCGCTGGCGCTGCAGCCCGGTTTCAACTGCACGAAGGCGCAGGGCGTCTCGCCCCACTTGTCGTCGGGCCGCGCGACCACTGCGGCGAGTTCAACGGCAGGATGCTGGAACAGCGCGTCCTCGACCTCGATCGAGGAAATGTTCTCGCCGCCGGAAATGATGATGTCCTTCGAGCGGTCCTTGAGCTGGATATAGCCGTCGGGATGTTTGACGCCGAGGTCGCCCGAGTGAAACCAGCCGCCGGCGAAGGCCTTGTCTGTCCCGGCCTTGTTCTTCAGATAGCCCTTCATGACGACGTTGCCGCGGAACATCACCTCGCCCAGCGTCGCGCCGTCCGCCGGGACGCTTCGCATCGTTTCCGGGTCCAGCACGTCGAGCGCCTCGAGCGCATGATAGCGCACGCCCTGGCGCGCCTTCAGCGCAGCCTGCGCCGCGCCGTCGAGCGCATCCCACTCGCTCTTCCAGTCGTTGACAACCGCCGGGCCGTAGACCTCGGTGAGCCCGTAGAGGTGGGTCACCTCGAAGCCGGCCTCGCGCATCGCCGCCAGCACGGCGGCCGGCGGCGGCGCGGCCGCCGTGAAGAAGCGCACCACGTCCGGCAACGGCCGCTTCTCCTCGGGGCGGGCGTTGAGAAGGATCGACATCACGATCGGCGCGCCGCAGAGATGCGTGACGCCGTGCTCGGCGATGAGATCGTAGAGCGCCTTGGCGCGCACCTGACGCAGGCACACGTGCAAGCCGGCCTTGACGCTGATCGACCAAGGAAAGCACCAGCCGTTGCAATGGAACATCGGCAGCGTCCAGAGGTAGACGGGATGGCGGCCCATGTCGGCGGTGACGACATTGCCCATCGCGAGTAGGTTCGCGCCGCGATGGTGATAGACGACGCCCTTCGGATCGCCCGTGGTGCCGGAGGTGTAGTTGAGCGCGATCGCGTCCCATTCGTCGCGCGGCTGCAGCCATTCAAAGGTCTCATCCCCGTCGGCGAGAAACGACTCGTACTCGATCTCGCCGAGCCGCGCGCCGGGCCCGTCATATTCGGGATCGTCGTAGGCGATGATCAGCGGACGCGTCTTGGCGATTTTCAACGCCGCGTCCATGACATCGGAGAATTCGCGGTCGACGATCAGCGCCTTGGCCTCCCCATGATCGAGCATGAAGGCGAGCGCCGCCGCGTCGAGCCGCGTGTTGAGCGCGTTGAGGACGGCGCCGCACATCGGCACGCCGTAGTGGCACTCCAGCATCGCCGGCGTATTGGCGAGCATGACCGCGACCGTGTCCCCTCGCTTAAGACCGCGCTGGGCGAGGGCCGAGGCGAGGCGGCGCGAGCGAGCGTAGAAATCGCGATAGTTGCGCCGCAGCGCGCCGTGGGCGATCGCCGGGCGGTCGGGAAAGACCGCCGCGGCGCGAGCCAGGAAACTCAGCGGCGTCAGCGGAGCGAAATTGGCGGGGTTGCGATCGAGATCGCGATCGTAAGGCGAAGTCGTCATGGCGTCCCCTCCAAAGAGCCTGGAGGCGCCATCATAGCGATCTTACAGCCCGTTGGCAGGCCCCGGCCGGGGCTCGCGGGCGATACCGGCCAAAACCAAACCGTTCTACGCGCGAAAGGCGAACAAGCGGAAGCCGAGGAAGGTCAGGACCATCGCCGCCGCCGAGCCGGCCGCGACGAACAGCGGCAGGATCGCCGGCGTCACCGCGACGCCGGCGAGCGGGGCCGCCGCGATGCAGGCGAGATAGACCGCGTAATTGACCACCAGGCCGGCGGCGCAGACCATCACATAGCGCACGAAGGCCCTGAGCAACGGCGCCGTGCTGGTGCGGAAGGTCAAAGCGCGATTGAGCGCGAAATTGACGACCGTCGCCACCGCGAAGGCCGGCGGACGGGCCAGCACGGGCGAAACGTTGAACCCCTTGGCGAGCGCGTAGGTGACGCCCGCGTCGACGAAGACGCCGACCACGCCGACGAAAACGAAAGCAGGAATCTGACGGCTCAATTGCGAGCCGGCGCCGAACGTGCTGGCCTTTGCGGCGTCCATGCCCACTCCCGGTTGGGTCGTCGTTTGCCCAGTCGTCAAAATTCTGCGCCTCACGCGTTAAAGTTTGGTTGGACTCCCTGCTCTACGCCAGCAGCGCCCGCAGTCCATCATAGGACAGCTTGAGCCCGATCAGAAACGTCAGCAGCAGCACGGCGTTATAGAAGCGTTCGGCGGCGATGCGCCGCACCAGCCACACGCCGGCGAAGGTCGAGGCGATCGCCACCGGAAAGAGCGTCGCCGAGGCGAACAGATTGTCGGCGCTGAACTGGCCGAGAGCGAAGTAGGGCGGCACTTTCAGCAGGTTGGTCGCGGCAAAGAACATCGTCGAGGTGCCGGCGAACATGCGCGGCGGCAGCTTTTGCGGCAGGACGTGAATCATCATCGGCGGCCCCCCGGCGTGGCTGATAAAGCTGGTGAAGCCGGAAAGCGCGCCCCAGAAGACGCCCGGCGCGACGTCGGCGGACGCCGCCTTGCCCCTCCCGATGCGATCACGCGCCAGCATGAAGAGAACGAAGCCGATCGAAATGACCCCGACGGCGAAGCGCACCACGTCTTCGTTGACGTGCGACGCCAGCAGCCAGCCGGCGCCGACCCCGACGAGCGAGCCGGGGATCATGATGACGAGATTGCGCGCGTCGAAGTCGCGCCGGAAGGCCCACACGCTCACCCAATCCTGGATCACCATCAGCGGCAGGGTGATCGCCGCCGCCTTCACGGGCGAAATCGCCAGCGCGAACACCGGAATGCCGAGCGTGCCGAGGGCGGAAAAGCCGCCCTTGGAGAGGCCGAAGAGAACGACGGCGGGGATCGCCGCGAGATAGAAAGTCCAGTCGAGGCCGCTCATCTCTGCAATATCGATCGTCTCAAAAGCCGGCGGGGTGCGTTGCCAAAGCCGATTGCGCGCGCCAATCTTCCTTAAAACAACTTGAAGCCGGCTGTGCGCCGCGACGGGAGCGAAGCGATGACGAGCCTTTACAGGCAAGTTTATGCCCAGTGGCAGGCCGATCCGCAAGGTTTTTGGGCCGAGGCGGCTGCCGAGATCGACTGGATTCGCGCGCCGCAAAAGATTTTCGACGAAGAGGCCGGAGTGTACGGGCGCTGGTTCCCCGACGCGACCTGCAACGCCTGCTTCAATGCGCTGGACCGTCACGTCGCCGGCGGGCGCGCCGATCAGGCGGCGATTTTCTACGACAGCCCGGTGACCGGAACCAAGCGCCGCATCAGCTACGCCGAACTGCTCGAGGAGGTGGAAATCCTCGGCGCGGTCCTCGCCGATCTCGGCGTCGCCAAGGGCGATCGGGTCATCATCTACATGCCGATGATCCCGGAGGCGATCGTCGCGATGCTGGCCTGCGCCCGCATCGGCGCCATTCATTCCGTGGTGTTCGGTGGCTTCGCGGCCAAGGAGCTCGCCACGCGCATCGACGACGCCGAGCCCAAGCTGGTGCTCGCCGCGAGTTGCGGCATCGAGCCCGGCCGCGTCGTCGAGTACAAGCCCCTGCTCGATCTCGCGTTCGACCTCACCAAGGCCAAGCCGCAGGCCTGCGTCGTCCTCCAGCGTCCTCAGCGGCAGGCGGAGATGGTCGAGGGCCGGGACCACGACTGGGCCGATCTCGTCGGCGCGGCGCGCGCGGCTGGCAAGCGGGCCCGTTGCGTCGAGGTCGCCGCGACCGATCCGCTCTACATCCTCTACACCTCGGGAACGACAGGCGTTCCGAAGGGCGTGGTGCGCGACGTCGGCGGCCATCTGGTGACGTTGAAATGGTCGATGTCGAACCTCTATGGGGTTCAGCCGGGCGAGACCTTTTGGGCCGCTTCCGACATCGGCTGGGTGGTCGGCCATTCCTACATCGTCTATGGGCCGCTGATTCACGGCTGCTCGACGGTTCTCTATGAAGGCAAGCCTGTCGGCACGCCGGACGCCGGCGCCTTCTGGCGCGTCATTCAGGACTATGACGTCGCCGCCTTCTTCACCGCGCCGACGGCGTTCCGCGCCGTGCGCAAGGAGGACCCGAACGCCGCACTGCTGAAGACCTATTCCATCCGTTCGCTACGCACCCTGTTTCTCGCCGGCGAGCGGGCCGATCCCGACACCGTCGCCTGGGCGGAGGACGCGCTCAAAATTCCCGTCGTCGATCATTGGTGGCAGACGGAGACGGGCTGGGCGATCGCCGGCAATCCGGTCGGGCTCGGGCTTCTGCCGATCAAGCGCGGCTCGCCCTCGGTGCCGATGCCGGGCTATGTCGTCGACGTGGTCGACGAGGCTTCGCGTCCCGTTCCGACCGGCGCGATGGGCTCGATCGTCATCAAGCTGCCGCTGCCGCCCGGCTGCCTGCCGACGCTCTGGCGCCAGGACGAGCGCATGCGCGAGAGCTACCTCCAAGAATTCCCCGGCTATTACAAGACCGCCGACGCCGGCTTCAAGGACGAGGACGGCTATCTCACCATTCTCGGCCGCACCGACGACATCATCAACGTCGCCGGCCACCGGCTCTCGACCGGCGGGATGGAGGAAGTCCTCGCTTCGCATCCGGCTGTCGCGGAATGCGCGGTGCTCGGCGTGAAGGACGAGATCAAGGGCGAACAGCCCTGCGGCTTCGTCGTGCTCAAATCTGGCGTCAACCGGCCGCACGAGGAGATCGAGCGCGAGGTCGTCGCCCTGGTGCGCGACAGGATCGGCCCTGTCGCCGCCTTCAAGACAGCGCTCGTCGTCGCGCGCCTGCCGAAGACCCGCTCCGGCAAGATCCTGCGCGGCACGATGAAGCGAATAGCCGACCGCGACCCGTGGTCGATTCCGGCGACGATCGACGATCCCGTCGTGCTGGAGGAGATCGCAGCGGCGCTGAAGGCGAAGGGGTTTTGATGAGAGCGCGGGCCGTACGCGCCCATGGCGCCGCCGGCCTCGCGCCGTTCGCAGCTTCGCTGTCCTGTCCCGCACTATGACCAGAAAGCGGCCTCAGCCGGATAGTCGCTCGCGCAGAACATTGCGTCTGTCACCCGGCCACCGGCCAAGGTGAAAACCGCCACGTCTCGGCTGTCCAGCGTCTTTCCGCCGTGCTTCCCGCTCGCTCCGTAGAGCACGAACACGCGATTGCCGGCCGCCGCCATTTCGACAGGCGTCACGCGAAACGTTCCCCCAGACTCGCGGGCGATCTCCCCGAAGAACTCCATGATAGCCTTGACGCCCTTGTAATCGCCACCGAACTTGCCAATCGGGGCGAGATGATAATGGGCGTTCGGCGCCATGGTTTTCATCAACTCTTCGGCGTTCCCAGCCTGAAAGGCCTCATAGCCGCGCCGCACGACGTCAAGATTGCTCTTCTCCTCCGACGATGTTGCACTCATGGCCTTTCCTCCTGTCATGCCTCCCAGCACAACCGGTCGCCCCGTTGCAAGTGATGCAACAAAAGCGTTGCGGGGTACCGTCTTTTTGTTTGTTCGATTAGTCAACCCCGTAAACGGCCGTTATATCCGCCTTTATGGCAAACAACAAGAAACAATTACATTCACATCAGCAGTAACAACGTCATTTATCTTATGTGACATCGTTTACGTTAGGCTCAATTGCGGACGAATATGAATTCGAATCAGTCATTTGCAGTTGGCGAATGAATTTTAACCGCGGTAATACCAACGATAAAGCGGTTTAATTTATTCTAGTGTCCTCACTCCTCCTCTTCGCGCGCCAGGGCGAAGGCGGCGGCGCGTTCGAGATGAGCTCGCATCGCGGCAGTGGCGCCGTTCGGATCCTGCGCCAGGATCGCTTTGGCGATGGCGCGGTGCTCGAGGACCGAAAGGCGCAGCACCTCGGCGGTGAGCGCGGCGCCCACCTGCGCCATGATCAGCGGCAGGTGCAGTCGCATCGACAGATCCTGAAGCTGACGATTGCCGGCGAGGCGCATGACCGCGTCGTGGAAGTCGGCGTTCTCGGCGAGATAATCGCAGGCCAGGCGGGGCGCGTCGTCGAAGATCACTCGGATGGCGTCGGCGAATCGCTCGCGCTCGCAGGCGTCGCCGGCTTCCGCCGCGCGGCGCGCCGCGAGCCCCTCGAGCTCGAGCCGGATCTCGAACAATTCGCTGATGTCGCGCGCCGTCAGCCGCCGGACCACCGCGCCGCGATTGGGCGCATGCGCGATCAGGCCCTCGGCGGCGAGCCGGCGCAACGCTTCGCGCACCGGGCCGCGGCTCACGTCGAAGCGCGCAGTCAGCTCGCTCTCGATCAGCCGCGCGCCCGGAGAGAGCCGATGCGCGAGAATGTCCTCGCGCAGGCGCTCGACGATATGCGCCACGGTGGCGCCGTGGGCGGGTGGCGGCGATGCTGTGCTCGACTGATCCATCGGCGGCGATGTCCGATTCCTACGCCCGCGATTCGCGAGAAGCATGCCGGCTATTGCGGCGCGCGCAAGAGCTGCGGCTTGACGGCGGCCAGGGCGATGATATTGTCCTACAATCCAGGCGTGAAGACAAGCGCCGGCGGGAGGAAAGCCCATGCTGATCGGCAAGCGCGGCGCGGCCGCCACCGCCATTTCCACCGCCGACGCCGAGCGCATCGTCGTGCGCGGGCGCGATCTCGCCGCCGACCTGATGGGCGCGACGAGCTTCACGGAATTCTTCTTCCTGCTCGCGACAGGGCGCGCGCCGACCTCGGAGCAGCGCTTCTTTCTCGACCTTGCCCTGGTGGCGATCGCCGAGCACGGGCTGACGCCGACCGTCCAGGCCGCGCGCATGACCTACGCCGCCGATCCGGCGGCGCTGCAAGCCGCAGTCGCCGCCGGCATTCTCGGCTGCGGCACGGTCGTCCTCGGCACGGCGGATCTGGCGCGTGCTTTGATCGACGAGACGCTGGCGCGCATCGACGCCGGCGCGTCGCCGGACGAGGCGGCCGAGCAGATTGCGCGTGAGCGGCGCGCCGCCGGCCAGACGCTTCCCGGCTATGGTCACCCGCTGCACAAGCCGGTCGATCCCCGCGCACGGCGCATGATCGCGCTGGCGCGCGAGCGGGGCGTCGCGGGACGCGGCGTCGACTGCGCGGCGCGCCTGACCGTCGCCGCCGCCCGCGTCTGGGGCAAGCCGCTGCCGATGAACGTCTCGATGGCGATCGCCGCGACGCTCAAAGACCTCGATGTTCCCGCGGCGGTCGTTCGCGGCGTGCCCATTCTCGCTCGCACGGCGGGGCTCATCGCCCACCTCGCGGAAGAGGCCGAAACGCCGATCGGCTTCCTCATGGCCTCCGAGGCCGAGGCGGCTGTTCGCTATTGCGGAGACGACGCGCCATGATGGTCGAACCTGAGATCGAAGCCGCGCCCTGGGCCGAGCAAATCGAGCGCGACGACCCGCTCTACCGGACGCAGATCGCCCATCTTTTCGCGCGCTCGCGCTTCTATCGCGACAAATTCGCTGCGGCCGGATTTCATTCGGCTGGCTCCGTCGGCGGCCTGGTGGACATCGCCGCCCTGCCCTTCACCGAGAAGGACGAATTGCGCCGCTCGCGCAGCGCCGAGGAGCCGATCGGCGCGCATCGCACCGCGGCGCCCGAGGAGATCGTGCGCATCTATTCCACCAGCGGCACCACGGGAACGCCGAGCTATATTCCGCTCGTCGCCTCCGATCTCGACGTCTGGGTGCGCACCTCGGCGCGCAGCTACGCCGCCTCGGGCGTCGCGCGCGGCGAGCGCATCGTCTCGACCTACAACGCCGGCCCCTTCGTCGCCGGCGCCGCGCTCGACGCTTTTGCGCGCCTCGGCCTCTGCCACATTCCCGTCGGTTCTGGAAACACCGAGCGGCTCGTGGCCGCCATCGATTTGCTCAAGCCGACGGTCGCCGTGTTGACGCCCTCCTATGCGCTGCATTTGGCGGAATGGGCGGCGAAGCGCGGCTTCGATCTGGCGCGATCGAGCGTCAAGCGCGTCATGGTGGCGGGCGAACCGGGCGGGGGCGAAGCCGCGATGCGCGCGAAGCTCGAGACGGCCTGGGGCGCCAGTCTCACCGAGGCGATGGGCATCGGCGACATCTCGGTCTCGCTGTGGGGCGAATGCGAGGCGAAGGCGGGCATGCACTTCTCCGGGCGCGGTTTCGTGCATTTCGAACTGATCGATCCCGCCACCGGCGCGCCGATCGACTTGCGCGACGGCGCCGAGGGCGAACTCGCTTTGACGCATCTCGTCAACCGTTCGGCGCCCCTGCTCAGATTTCGCACGCGCGATCATGTGCGGCTCACCGTCGGGCGCTGCGCGTGTGGGCGGACGGCGCCGCGCGTGCGCTGCATCGGCCGCACCGACGACATGCTGATCGTGCGCGGCGTCAACGTCTTTCCCTCCGCCGTGCGCGAAGTGGTTCATCAATTCGCGCCGAAGGTCACCGGCGTCATCATGATTCGCCCGTCCGCGGCCGGAGTGCGGCAGGAGCCGCCGCTGCCGGTGGTTGTCGAGGCGGAGGCGGGCGCCGGTGAAGACCTCGCGGAGCAGATTCGCGCGCGGATTCGCGATACGCTGTTGGTGTCGACGCGGGTCGAACTCGTCGCGGCCGGAAGCCTGCCGCGCAGCGAATACAAATCGAAGCTCGTCGAAACGACCTGAAGGGAGGCGTCAATGAAAAAGCTGCAGACCCAGGGCGTTCATCACATCACGTTGGTCGGCGCCGATCGGCAGACCTCGATCGACTTTTGGGAAGGCCTGCTCGGCATGCCTTTCGTGTTCGAGCAGCCCAATCTCGACAATCCCGGTGAAAGCCACATCTATTTCGATCCTGGCGACGGAAGGCTGATCACGATCTTCACGCGTGAGGATCGCAAGCCCGAGGCGCGCCGCACGCCGACCGATCCGGGCTGCGTGCATCACATCGCGTTCAACGTCTCACGCGCCGTCTTCATGCAGGCGGTGGAGCGGCTCGATGCGCGCGGGATCAAGAACACCGGCGTGCGCGACCGGCAGATGTTCGACGCGATCTATTTCGAAGATCCGCTCGGCCTGCTGATTGAACTCTCCTGCTACAAGTTCGAGCCGCCGTTCGGCTTCACCCATTCGGACGTGTTGTTCGAGGCGCATAGGCTGCGCGTCGAAGCGGGCGACCGCGCGATCGGCGAAGCGCACATCGCCAACGCGATCGAGCAACTTGTGCTACGCTCGCGCAAGAGCCTCTCCGAGGATCGCGCGCCGAAGGATCCCTACGCGCGCCGATCGTAAGACCGGCCGTCGCAGCGGAATGGCCAAGCGAACAGGGAGGAGAGCCAATGGCCGCGATCAAATTGCACATCCTGAAGCCGAGCGTGAACAATATGACGGCGCGCGTGTTCCTGCGCGCCGCCAAACTGGAATTCAGCGAAGACGACGTGTGGGGCAAAACCCGCAGCGAGGAATTCCTCGCGCGCAATCCGGCGCATCTGACGCCGATGCTCGAAGCGCCCGACCTGCCGCGCGGCGTCGTTTGGGAAAGCTGCGCGATCATGCAGTATCTGTGCAACAAGCACGGGCTGCATCAGTTCTACCCGACCTCGCCGGCGCCGCGCGCGATGGTCGACAGCGCGATGTTCTACATCGTTGGCACGCTCTATCCCTATGTCGCGCGAGCGACCTATCCGTTCCTCGGCTTCCCTCAATACCCGGGCGAGGTCGGCGCCAGCGACGCGGAGCCGCACGCGAAGGACGCGGCGCAGAAAGCCGCGACGACGGCGATCGCGGAGCCGCTCCATGTGTTTCACTCGTTCTACATGAACGGAAAGCCCTTTATCGGCGGCGAGCATCCCTCGATCGCCGACATTCGCCTCTCGGCGACCCTGGAGTTCCTCGCCGTGATCGACTATCCCCTTCCCGACTGGGCGAAGGCGTTCATGGGCGCGATGGAGCGGGCGCTCGGCGAGGCCTACACGGAACCCGCGAATGACGTGCGCGGTTACATCGCACACGTAAAGTCGCAAAAGAAATAGGGGCGGAAGGGGAAGGGCCGTCGCTCTCACGAGCGGCGGCCCTCGTTGCGCCGCCGCCGCGCGACGCAGTCTGTGGAAGCGACTGCCTGTCGCGAGATCGTCACGCGAGCCCGGTTTCGTCTTCAGCCGCTTTCATAACGAAGCCCGACGACGGGTATATACAAACTTACTTCGTTTTTTTTACGCGTACGCTGCGCGAAAAAACTATCGGCTTGATTAATCGTCGCTCAACTCTTCGCAGACAATTTGACCGAGCTGCACACAGGGACCGGCTGCGGCCGAGTCGAGGGGGAGTTGATCTGTCATGACTATGTCCGGGGGCCATTCCCCATCGCACGGATTTTTCGGCTCAATTCGCGGCCGGCTATTGGGAATTATTATTTTATTCGGCATTGCGCTCGTCGCGATGGTCGCGACGCTCACCTGGATCGACGCGCGCGACATGTACGCGGGTCGGCGCGATGAGCTGCGAACCGTCACCGAGGTCGCCCACAAGGCGATCGAGCAGCAATACAACGATTTCAAGAGCGGCAAGATCACCGAGGCGGAGGCGCAGGACCGCGCCAAGGCCACCGTTCGCGCGATGCGCTACAATGCGAACGATTACATCTTTGTGCTCGACAAGAACACGACCACGCTCGTTCTCGGTCCGCGGCCTGACCAGGAGGGCCTCGACGGATCGAAGCAGAAAGATCCGACCGGCAAGTATTTCAGCGTCGAAATGACGAAGCTCGCCGCCGACAAGGGCGACGGCTACGTCGACTATCAATACCCCAAGCCGGGCGCGCCGCTCGACCAGGCGTCGCCCAAGCTGTCCTACGTCAAGTTGTTCGCGCCCTGGCAGTGGACGATCGGCACCGGCATGTACGTCGACGACGTCGACGGGGCGATCTGGTCGAGGGTCCTCTGGACGGCGGCGACTGCGCTTCTCTTCCTCGTCGGCATCGGCGGGTTCGCCGGCGTCGTGATGTTCCGCCTGTCGAACCGTCTCGACGCTTTGAGTTCGGCGATGTCGCGCCTGGCCTCTGGCGAGAGCGCCGTACCGCTGCCGACGATATCGAGCAACGACGAAGTCGGCGACATGGCCCGCGCGGTGGCGATCTTCAAGCAGAACGCCATGGAGCGCGAGCGGCTGGAGGCGGAGGCGCTGGCCAACCGCAGCCAGAGTGAAGTCGAGCGCGAACGCATTGCGGCCGAGCGCGCCAAGGCGGCCGAGGAGCAGGCCGAAGTGGTGCGCCGCCTCGGCGCCGCGCTCAAGGATCTGGCGGGCGGCGACCTGATGGTGCGTATCGGCGACGGCTTCTCGCCGACCTATGCGCAGATCCGCGACAACTTCAACGAGGCGATCGACAAGCTCAAGTCGACCATTCTCTCGGTCGTCGCGAGCACCGGCGCGATCCAGTCCGGCACGCAGGAGATTTCGGTCGCTTCCGACGATCTGTCGCGCCGCACGGAACAGCAGGCGGCCAACCTCGAGCAGACCGCCGCGACGCTCGGCGAAGTGACGGCGACGGTCAAAAAATCCGCCGAGGGCGCCGGTCACGCTCGCGAGGTGGTGGCCACGGCCGATCAGGACGCCAAGAAGAGCGCCGTCGTGGTGCGCGAGGCGGTCGACGCGATGAACGCGATCGCCAAGTCCTCGCACCAGATCAGCCAGATCATCGGCGTGATCGACGAGATCGCGTTCCAGACCAACCTGCTTGCGCTCAACGCGGGCGTCGAGGCGGCCCGCGCCGGCGACGCCGGCAAGGGCTTCGCCGTGGTCGCCTCGGAAGTGCGGGCTCTCGCGCAGCGCTCCGCGGAAGCGGCCAAGGAGATCAAGGGGCTCATCTCGGACTCGACCACGCAGGTCGACGCCGGCGTCAAGCTGGTCGCCGAGACCGGGCGCTCGCTGGAGCGCATCATGACCCAGGTGGCGGAGATCAACACCGTCGTCGCCGACATCGCCGCGGGGTCGCAGGAGCAATCGACCGCGCTGCAGGAGATCAACTCGGCGATCGAGCAGATGAACCTCGTGACGCAGCAGAACGCCGCGATGGTCCAGGAATCGACGGCGGCCGGCCACTCCCTCTCGGAAGAGACGATGAAGCTCTCCCAATTGGTCGGCCAGTTCCGTGTCGGGAGCGCGGCCGCCGACGACCCGATGCGGCGCGAATTGCAGAAGGCGGCCCCGCACGCCTTCCGCGCGCCCGCCAAGGCCCCGGCGCGCGCGGCCGCAGCCGCGCCGCGCGCCAAGGTCGCCGCAGCAGGCGGCAGGGCGAGCGCCGCGAGCGACTGGGAAGAGTTCTGACAAGCGCCCCCGGTTTGATTGACAATCAGACCGGGCGCAGACGGAATTGGAGGGCCCTCATCCGGCGCTTCGCGCCACCTTCTCCCGCAAGCGGGAGAAGGGATTAAAGCCGAGCGTATAAGCGCCGCGGCAACGCCCCTCTCCCGTTCGCGGGAGAGGGGCTGGGGTGAGGGTTCTCCTCCAAACTGCAGAAGACTCTGAGGACCTCTTGCGCAGCAAGAGGTCCTCGCTGCCGATGAACGAGGGATCAGACCGTCCCGCGCGACAGCGTGCGGCTGACGGCGTCGCGCCAGCCGGCGAGCTTGGCGGCCCGCGTCGCCGCCGGCATAGCCGGGCGGAATGCGCGCTCGAGCCGCCAGCTTTCGCCGAAACTCTCCGGCCCGGCGAACAGCCCGGCGCGCCATCCCGCGAGAAAGGCGGCGCCGAGCGCCGTCGTTTCGAGATTGGTCGGCCGTTCGACCGGCGTCTCCAGCATGTCGGCGAGAAATTGAAGCGTCCAATCGCTGGCGCACATGCCGCCGTCGACCCGCACCACCGGCGGGAGCTGCGTCGCGCCGGTCGAATTGGCGAAGTCGGCGCGCATCGCCGCCAAGAGGTCATGCGACTGGTAGCCGACGCTCTCCAGCGCCGCACGGGCGATCTCTTTTCGCGTCGACCCTCGCGTGAGACCGACGATCGAGGCGCGCGCTTCGCTGTCCCAATAGGGTGCGCCGAGCCCGGCGAAGGCGGGAACGAGATAGACCGGCTGCTCGGGATCGGAGTCTTCGGCCAACCGGTTCGCGTCCGCCGACGCGGCGATCACGCCGAGTTCGTCGCGCAGCCATTGCACCGACGCCCCTGCCGCGAAGATCGCCCCCTCCAGGGCGTAGTGACGGACGCCGTCGAACTGATAGGCGACCGTGCTCAGGAGGCCGTTGCGTGAGCGCGCGATCTCGGCGCCGGTGTTGAGCAGCGCGAAGCCGCCGGTGCCGTAGGTCGCCTTGATCATGCCAGGGCGCAGGCAGGCCTGTCCGATCAGCGCCGCCTGCTGGTCGCCCGCCGCCGCGAGGATCGGCAGGCCGGCCCCAGGCCGGCCCGGCGCGATGACGCCGAACGGGCCGGCGGTGTCGCGCACGTCGGGCATCATCGCGGCGGGAATGTCGAAGAGAGCGAGCAGCTCGTCGTCCCAGGCGCCCGTCTCGATGTTGTAAAGCAGCGTGCGCGAGGCGTTGGTGGCGTCGGTCGCGTGCACCGCGCCATCGGTCAGCCGCCACAGCAGGTAGGAATCGACGGTCCCGAAGGCGAGATCGCCCCCGCGGGCCCGTTCGCGCGCGCCGGGAACATTGTCGAGCAGCCAAGCGATTTTGGTCGCGGAGAAATAGGGATCGAGCACGAGGCCGGTCAGCGCCTGCACCCGCGCCTCCTCGCCCGCGGCCCTCAGGCGGGCGCAATGTCCTGCGGTGCGCCGGTCCTGCCAGACGATCGCATTGGCGATCGGCGCGCCGTCGGCGCGGCTCCAGACGAGCGTCGTCTCGCGCTGATTGGCGAGGCCGACGGCCGCGACCTTAAGGCCGCGCTCCGCAGCCCCTGCGAGCGCTTCGCGCATCGTCTCTTCCACGGTGCGCAAGAGATCGGCGGGGTCGTGCTCGATCCAGCCGGGATGGGGATAGATTTGGCGAAAGGCCTGCTGGGCGGCGACGACTGGCTGCGCGCTCTCATCGAAGACGATCGATCGGGTCGAGGTTGTCCCCTGGTCGACCACGAGAATGGCGGACGTCACGGCTCTGCTCCCCGTTCAGCGCTTAGGGCCTTCTGCATTTTGGTAGAAGCAGCCTCTCCGGAGTCCACTTGTCATGCCCGCGAAAGCGGGCATCCAGGCGTCAAGGGCGATGGCCTGCGGCGGCTATATGGACCCCCGCTTTCGCGGGGGTGACAGAACTGTGTGCGTCGACCAAAAAAGCATGGCGCTCCAGTAGAGCTCGCGCTACCGACCTGCGCGATGTGCGGCGCCCGGTTGTGCCTCCGCGAAGCCCGGCCTCCAGCCAGCCGCCGGCAGAAAGCGTCTGCCCCCGCAGCCTCGCGGGCGTCCATTCCAACAACCGGCAAGAGGTTTTGAGCCGGAGCGGGCGAAGAGCTCCGCCCTAGGAGCGGCGGGAGCCGTTCGGGCTCCCCGCCGCCGCCTCGATCAGGCGGCTTCTTCGATCGCGCCCTCGTCGCCTTCGACGGCCTCGCCCTTCGCGGGGCGACGCTGCGACTTCTTGAGCTGGGCCTCGATCACCTTGAAGGCGTCCATTTCGGTCAGCTTCTGCACGGCGGCGATTTCCCGCATCATGCGGTCCAAGGCGGCCTCGTAGAGCTGGCGCTCGGAATAGGACTGCTCGGGCTGCGCGTCCGAGCGATAGAGGTCGCGCACGACTTCCGCGATTGCGTTGATGTCGCCCGAATTGATCTTGGCTTCATATTCCTGGGCGCGGCGCGACCACATCGTGCGCTTGACGCGCGCGCGGCCGGTGAGGATGTCGAGCGACTTCCTGGCGACATCCGGCTCCGAGAGCTTGCGCATGCCGACGCCGGCGACCTTGGAGGTCGGAACGCGCAGCGTCATCTTGTCCTTGGCGAAATTGATCACGAACAGTTCAAGCCGGAAACCCGCAACTTCCTGATCTTCGATTGCGACGATCTGCCCGACGCCATGCGCGGGGTAGACGACGAATTCATTCAGCTTGAAACCCTGGCGCGGACTGACCGGCTTGGCCGCCCTCACGGAAGCCTCGTCGTCGCGCTCGGCGTGCTCCACGGCCCCAGGCTTGCCCGTCTTGGGGGCGACCGGCGCGCGCTTGGCCAGAGGCGGGGAACTCGCCTTAGCAGGCGCCGCCGCGGGCGCCGCCTTTGGCTCGGCGGCGCTCGCCGCCTTTGTCTTCACCGTCTCTCGGGCTTGATTTTCACTTGCTTGCAATTTCGTATCCACCGGTTTTTCTGGTTTCGTCGCTGTCGCCGGGACAGTTCGCGCCGCGGCGCGCGCCGTCCGTGATTTCGTCGTTGCGCTCTTCGGCGCTTTGGTCGTCTTTGCGGAGGCTTCGGGCCGCCGAGCGCCGGCGCTCTTGGCCGGCTTCACCTTCGCGGACCTGGCCGCCTTGCTCTTCGCCAAAGATCGCGAAGCGCGCGATGCGGATGCGGTGGGCTTACGCTTGCGGGTCGAAGTGGCGCCGGCGGCCGGCTTGCTCTTCTTCGCAACGGGACGAGACGACTTCTTGTTCGCCTTCTTTCGCGCCGCCATGGCCATTGTACTCCACGCAAGAGAATTCGTGGCGGCGGAAACAAACACGCCGGCACAAAACTCCCGATTGTTAACGCAATTCGCCTCGGTCTCAGCGCTTCAAGGCGCTAAAGGATGGTGCAACGGGCGCAAAGACCCGATTAATAAACCCTTTAGCACAAAATTCGCTAGGAATCAAAGGTAGCGGCCCAGCAGCGTTAACCTCCTGGGCCGGCGCCCGCGCGGCGGACGAATTGCGTAAAATCGTCTAATCGCCCTTGCCCGGATTGGCCGAGAAGTAAGCCTCGAACTTGCCGGGTTTGCCGTCGAATTCCTTCGCGTCGGCGGGAGCGTCCCTCTTAACAGTGATGTTGGGCCAAACCTTGGCGTATTCGGAATTCACCTTCAGCCAGGATTCGAGGTTCGGCTCGGTGTCGGGCTTGATCGCCTCGGCAGGGCATTCGGGCTCGCACACGCCACAATCAATGCACTCGTCGGGGTGGATGACGAGCATGTTGTCGCCTTCATAGAAACAGTCGACCGGGCAGACCTCTACGCAGTCCATGTATTTGCATTTGATGCAGTTCTCTACAACGACATACGTCATGGATTGGTCCCTTGCCCGATCGGTCGCCAGCGCGGGCGCGGCGGGCGCCCAGGAGTTTCGCCGACGAAAATGCGCCTCATAGGCGAATTTTCCTAACAATAATACCATCCGCCGGCCGCGCGGATCAATCGGGGGCCTCCAATCCGTCCCCGAATCGGGCGCTATTTGGCGCCGTCGCGCGATTTCAGAAGCGGCTTGAGATCGAGCAGCTTCGCGAAGGGCGAATCCAGATTGACGCTCGGCTTGCGGGGTTCAGGATGCTGACGCGGTTTCGCTTTGTCGGCGCCCGCCTCCGCATTCCGCTTCTCCTCGGGACGCGGCCCTTTGGCGCCGTCGCGCCGCCACGGCTGGCGGCGGCCCTCGCGGCCCGGCTCGGAGGCGGGACGCGCCTCTCCGCTTTGCGCCTGCGCCTCTCCGGAGCGAGCGCCCTCCTGGCGGGATTGGTCGCCCTGGGGGCGCGGGCGGTCGCGCCAAGGCTTGCGCGGCTGACGATCCTGCGCAGGCGCCTCAGACGGCGCGGCCTGCCCGTGACGATGCGGCGGGCGGCGATGGTCCTTGCCGGCGTGGCGCGGACGGCGCGGCGCGGGCCGCCAGATTTCGACGAGTTCGTCCTCTTCGCCCGCCGGCGCCTCGGCAGCGGCCGCAATCTCCAAAGCAGGCGGATCGGAGGGAGGCTCGGAATCGGGCGCAGCCTCAGAAGCTCCGGCCGACGGCTCCTCGCTCGACGGCGCCGCCTCGACGCTCGGCGCCTCGATTTCAGCGACCGCGGGCTCTTCGGGCTCGGCTGCGGGCGCAAGCTCCTCCGCCTCGGGGGGCGCAAGCGCCTCTGCGCCAGTCTCCGCCTCGGCCGGTTCGGGCTCGGCGACCTCGAGCGCTTCCGAAACTTCGCTCGTCGGCTCGGCGACGCTCGTTTCATCGTGCGGCGAAGGGGCGTCAGACGCTGCGTTCTCGCCTTCTCCCGCAACGGGCGCCTCGGCTGCGGTCGCTTCCACAGCGGGCGCCGCCACCGGCTCGACCGGCGCGGGCTGGGCCGCCTTGAGCGCGGCCAGATAGGCGGACTTCTTCACTTGATGGCTCGCAAAGCCCAGCGAGCGCAGAATCGAGGCGAAATGTTCGCCCGAGCAGCCGGTCAGCGACGTCATCTGGTTGGTGACGACGAAGCCGACGGGGCTCGCCTCGCCCTCGGCAGCGGGATTGGCCAATAAATGGCGCGGCAGAGCGGCGCGAATAAGATCGGTCAGCCGCTCCACGATGTCGACGCGCACCGCGCGCTCGCCGCAGAGGCGAAACCCGGCGACGCGATAGACTTCCCCCGAGGCGGGACCCTCGACGGCGAACGAGGTCCGCCCCGAAGAGGCGAAGTGCAGCAGCTTCTCCGCAACCGCCTCCTTGTCCGCCTCGCCCCGCGACAGCGCCCAAAGCTGGGCGCACAGGGCGCGCGCCGCCGGCTTGAGCAGCGCCGGCACATAAAGATATTGCGCGCCGAAGCGCACGCCGAGCTTGCGCAGCGCGCCGCGCGCGTTCTGATCGAGCGCCTTCACCTGCGCCTTCACGCGCTCACGTTCGAGGATGCCGAGCGACTGGGACAGCTTGAGCGCGACGTCGCGGACCGCTTCGGGCACGGCTTCAGGCTCGAGCAGGGTCAGCAGCGGTCCGAGCGTCTTGCGAACATGCGCCGACAGCCAGAGCTCGACGCGGTGCTCCGCCGCTTGGCGGCCCTCCGCCGGCAGCGCGTCGTCAGCCAGAATCACGGCGCGCGGCTTGAGCGTCTCCTCGCCGGCGACGATTTTCGCCACGGGATCGCCGAGCCAACGGATCGCCCCGTCGTTGGCGAGGACGATCGCATCGTCGACCGCCTCGGCGAAACGAGCCGCGCGCGCGGAAAACTCCTTGGCGAGCTCCCGCAGGCGGGTTTCCTCGTCCATCGCGTCTGCCGCGCCGTCGGCTGGGCTGGGCAGGACCTGGAAACCCCTGACATTGCTGAGATCCAGGGATGCGACGGGCGGCGCGGCGGCCGCTTCGCCATCCTGCACCGCCTCTGCGTCTTCCATCGCGCGTCCTTTGAAATCGATCGACTGCTCGAAGCGCCGACCGATGTGTCGGCGCCCGGTGCGGCGAGGTTCTTTACCCGACCGTCGGGGCGCTGCCAATGCCGGGCAGGCAATCAAACGCGGGGTTTTGATACAGATCGAGACCGCCCGAAATGCGCCTACGCGAAACGCAATATTCGGGATAAAGGCCTTAGGTCTGCGATTCGCGCCTTCTGGACGGTGATTCAAAACCAACTGATGTACCGCAACTTCCTATCCGTCGGCGGTTTCACCGCGCTGTCGCGCCTCACCGGTTTCGCGCGCGATCTGATGATCGCCGCGGTTCTCGGCGCCGGGCCCCTGGCGGACGCCTATTTTGTCGCGCTGCGCCTGCCCAACCAGTTCCGCGCGATCTTCGGCGAAGGGGCGTTCAGCTCGGCCTATGTGCCGACCTATTCGCGCGTGCTGGTCGCCGAGGGCGACGAGCGGGCCAAGACCTTTTCGAGCCGCATCTTCACGCTGCTGCTGATCTCGCAAATTGCACTGTTGATTTTCGCCTTCGCCTTCACCTCCCAACTCGTCGAGATCATCGCTCCCGGCTTCGAGCGGGACCCGCAGAAGTTCGCCCACGCCGTCAACATGACGCGGATCACGTTTCCCTATCTCGCCTTCATCACGCTGGCGACGCTGCACACCGGAACGCTGAACGCGCACGGCTATTTCGGCGTCGGCGCCTTTGCGCCGGTGCTGCTCAATCTCTTCGTAATGGCGTTCCTCGCGATCGCCTTCCTTTTCCCCGACGCCGGAATCGCCGCGAGCTGGGGCGTCGCTGTCTCCGGCCTCGCCCAGCTCGCGTTGCTGATGGCGGAAGCGCGGCGGCGCGGCGTGCTCGAGCGCCTCGCGTTTCCCGCGTTCGACGCGGATGTGCGGCGGTTCTTCAGTGCGCTCGGGCCGGCGGTGGTCGGCTCGGCCGGCCAGCAGATCGCCATCCTCGCCGACACGATTCTCGCCTCGGCGCTGCCGACCGGGGCGGTCTCCTCGATCTACTATGCCGACCGGCTCTTTCAGCTTCCCCTCGGGGTGATCGGGGTCGCGGCGGGGACGGTGCTGCTGCCGGAAATGAGCCGGCGCCTTGCGGCGGGCGACGAGGGCGGCGCCGCGGCCGCGCAAAACCGGTCGATCGCGCTTTCGCTCGCCCTCGCCGCTCCCTTCCTCGTCGCCTTCCTCGTCCTGCCCGACGAGGTGGTGCGCGGGGCGTTTCTGCGCGACCGTTTCGACGCCGTCGCCGCCGTGCGTTCCGCCGCAGTGCTCGCCGCCTACGGCCTCGGCCTGGTGCCGATGGTGCTGATCCGCTCCGCGGTGGCGGCCTTCCAGTCGCGCGGCGACACGACGACGCCGATGCTGTGCTTCTTCGCCGGACTGGCGATCAATCTCGCGCTGAAGGTCGGCCTCTACCAGAGCGAAGGCGCGGCTGGTCTCGCCTTGGCGACGGCGGCGGGAGCGTGGATCAATTTTGGCCTGCTCATTCTCCTGAGCTTGCGGCGCGGGCTGATGCGGCCCGACGCGAAACTGATCGAAAACATCGCCATCACGACGTTTTGTTCGGGCGCCGCGGCGTTCGCCGCGCCCCTGCTCTTCAATGCGATCGATGGATTTGTGCGCCACTTGCCGATTTTACGAAACGAGCTGGACATCACATTGACCGGCCTCGCCGCCGTGTTCGTCTATGCCGCCGCCTACAGCCTTGCGGCGCTCGCCTTCGGCCGCTCGCTTCGCCGGCAACTGCTGTAATCCAGCGCTTCCGGTATCGCGGGCGGGCCGATTCATGTTAGGCGATCGGCATGTCGCGCCGCCCCATCGTCATCGTCGGAGCCGGTCACGCGGGGGTTCAGGCCGCCGCGAGCTTGCGTGAGGAAGGCTATTCGGAGCCGGTCGTCCTCGTGTCGGACGAAAAGGAGCTTCCCTACCAGCGCCCGCCGCTGTCGAAGGCGTTTCTCAAGGGCGCGATGGGCCGCGACGGGCTGCCGCTCCGCGCCGAGCAATTCTATCGCGACCACGACATCGATCTGCGGCTCGGCGAACAGGCGACCCGCATCGAACTTACCGCCCGCCGCGTCGAACTCGCATCCGGGTCGCCGCTGGAATTCGAGCACCTGGTGCTGGCGACGGGCGCCCGGCCGCGGGCGTTCGAGGTTCCCGGCGCCGATCTCGACGGCGTGCTCGGCCTTCGCAACATCGCGGATGCCCTCGCCATCCGAGAGCGCCTCGGAGCGGGCGCTCGGGTGGTGGTGATCGGCGCGGGCTTCATCGGTCTCGAAATCGCCGCGACAGCACTCGCCCTCGGCGGCGAAGTCACCGTGGTCGAGATTGCCGAGCGGCCGCTCGGGCGGGCGGTGTCGCCGCTGACTTCCACCTTTTTCCACGAGGCGCACGCGGCGTTCGGCGCCCGGCTCCGCTTCAGCGCCGGCGTCGAGGCGATCGAGGGATCGGGCGGCAAGGCCGAGGCTGTCGTCCTGTTGGACGGCGAGCGGATTGCCGCCGATGTCGTCATCGTCGGCGTTGGCGTCCTCGCGGAGGACCGGCTGGCGCGCGAGGCGGGCCTCGCCTGCGCGAACGGCGTGGTCGTCGACGAGTGGCTCGTCGCCTCCGACCGCACCGTCTCCGCGATCGGCGACTGCGCGCAGTTCCCTCATCGCGCGCTCGGCCTGTCGATCCGGCTGGAATCGGTGCAGAACGCGACTGACCAGGGCCGATGCGTCGCGAGGCGGCTCGTCGGCAAGCCCGAGCCCTACTCGGCCTTGCCATGGTTCTGGAGCGACCAGGGCGACCTCAAGCTGCAGATCGCCGGCCTCGCGCATGGGGTCGACCGCTGGGAGCTCAGGGGCGATCCCAAATCGCGCGCCTTCGCGGCGTTCGGCTTCCGCGGCGCCGTCCTCGCCGCGGTGGAGACGGTCAATCGCAGCGGCGACCACATGGCGGCGCGCCGCATCCTCGACGCCGCGCTGCCGCTGACGCCCGAGCAGGCGTGCGACCTCGGGTTCGATCTTCGCAAACTCGCGCTGTCGGCGCGCAAGTAACCCAAGCGGGATCCAAAATCGCTCCGCCAAAAAGCGTCAGGGACGGATCTCGCCGAAGGAGCGTCTACCTCGGGATGGAGCCGACGCGCTTCGTTTGTTGGAATCGGACGGCGCTCATCCAGTGCTTCGCACCACCTTCTCCCGCACGCGGGAGAAGGTGATTGAGCGGCGCCGCTAAGCCCCTCCCCCGCTTGCGGGAGAGGGGTTGGGGTGAGGGGCCGCTCGTGCGTCGGATGCCCGCCTCGCCGCTCAAATCGACCATTTGAGCGCCTTGCCGATCTCGCCGACGACTCCGCGCCGGAAGACGAGCACGCAGGCGATGAAAACGGCGCCCTGGATGACGGTGACCCACTGGCCGTATTGCGCGAGATAGTTCTGCATCGCGACGACGATCAACGCGCCGACGACTGGACCGTAGAGCGTGCCCATGCCGCCGAGCAGCGTCATCAGCACCACTTCACCCGACATGGCGAAGCCGACGTCGGTGAGCGAGGCGTTCTGCACCACGATCGCCTTGGTGGCGCCGGCGAGGCCGGCGAGCGCGGCCGAGAGAACGAAGGCGGCGAGCTTGTAGCGCGCGACGCGATAGCCGAGCGAGACCGCGCGTGGCTCGTTCTCGCGAATCGCCTTCAAAATCTCGCCGAACGGCGAATTGATCGTGCGGTAGACGCCGAGGAAGCCGATCAGGAACACGACCGCCGTGAAGGCGTAGAGAATTAGCGGCTGCGACAGATCGATGAAGCCGAGCGCGCGCCCCTGCGGCACGGCCTGGATGCCGTCCTCGCCATGCGTGAACGGCGCCTCGACGCAGAGGAAATAAATCATCTGCGACAGCGCGACGGTGATCATCGCGAAATAGATGCCCTGGCTGCGGATCGAGAGGACGCCCGCAATCAGGCCGAGCACCGCCGAACTCGCGACCCCGGCGAGGATGGCGAGCACGGGATCGACGCCCCACACCTTGGCGGCGTGCGCGCTGACGTAGCTCGCCAGGCCAAGGAACATCGCATGGCCGAACGAGAGCAGGCCGACATAGCCGATGAGCAGGTTGAATGCGCAAGCGAACAGCGCGAAGCAGAGCGCCTGCATCACGAAGAAGGGATAGGCGACAAACGGCGCGACCGCGATCAGGGCCAGCATGACCACGAAGACGAGGCCGAATTCGCGACCGTTGGCGAGAAGCGGCCGGGTCGCCGCCGCGACGGGGTGACTGCTCATCTTATGCGACTTTTCCAAAGAGGCCCGCCGGTTTGATGAGAAGGACGATCGCCATGATGACGAAGACGACGGTGTTCGAGGCCTCGGGATAGAAGACCTTCGTCAACCCCTCGACGACGCCGAGCACGAAGCCGGTGACGATCGAGCCGAGGATCGAGCCCATGCCGCCGATCACCACCACCGCGAAGACGACCGCGATGATGTCGGCGCCCATGCCCGGCCGCACCTGATTGATCGGCGCCGCGAGCACGCCTGCGAGCGCCGCCAGCGCGACGCCGAAGCCGTAGGTGAGCGTTATCATGCGCGGCACATTGACGCCGAAGGCGCGCACCAGCGGCGGATTCTCGGTTGCGGCGCGCAGATAGGCGCCGAGCTTGGTCTTCTCGATAGTGAACCATGTCGCGAGGCACACGATGGCGGAGAAGACGATGACCCAGGCGCGATAGTTCGGCAGGAACATGAAGCCGAGGTTGTGCGCCCCGGCGAGCTGCGGCGGGATTGCATAAGGCATGCCCGACGCGCCGAAATAGTTCTGGAAGACGCCTTGGATCACGAGCGCCATGCCGAAGGTGAGCAGCAGGCCGTAGAGCGGATCGAGCCCGCGCAGCCGGTAGAGCAGCGTGCGCTCAAGCAGGGCGCCGAATGCGCCGACGATGAGCGGCGCTACGATCAGCGCGCACCAGTAGTTCAGGCCGAGGCCGTGCAGCAGGAAATAGGCCGCGAAGGCGCCCAGCATATAGAAGGCGCCGTGCGCGAAATTGACGATGTTCAACATGCCGAAGATCACGGCGAGGCCGAGACTCAGCAAGGCGTAGAAGGAGCCGTTGATCAGCCCGATCAGCAATTGCCCGTAGAGCTCCGGGGCGGAAATGACGTGGCCGAAAACATTCATGTCATCGCCCTTCCGCCACAAGCGCCGGCGAAACCCTTGCTCATCGCGCGAAGCGCGTCAGACGCCGAGATATTCATGCAACTTGCCCATATTGGCGGCGAGCTCGGAATTGGCGAAGGCGTCGATGATCCGACCGTGCTCCATGACGAAGTAGCGATCGGCGACGGTCGAGGCGAAGCGGAAATTCTGCTCGACGAGCAAAATAGTGAAGCCCTCGCGCTTGAGCTCGGCGATCGTGCGGCCGATCTGCTGAATGATCACCGGCGCCAGCCCCTCGGTCGGCTCGTCCAGCATCAGGAACCGCGCCCCGGTGCGCAGGATGCGCGCGATCGCCAGCATTTGCTGTTCACCGCCTGAAAGCTTGCCGCCGCCGCTAGTCAAGCGCTCCGCGAGATTGGGAAACAGCGCGAAGATCCGCTCGAGCGTCAGTCCGCCGGCCTTCGTGATCTTGGGCGGCAGCATGAGGTTCTCGCGCACGCTGAGGCTCGCGAAGATGCCGCGCTCCTCCGGGCAGAGGGCGACGCCAAGCCGGGCGATGCGGTCGGCGGAGAGACCGACCGTCTCCGCATCGCCGAACTTCGCCGAGCCTTTGCGCTTGCCGACGATGCCCATGATCGACTTGAGCGTCGTCGTCTTGCCGGCGCCGTTGCGCCCGAGCAGGGTGACGACCTCGCCGGGCCGCACGTCGAAGTCGACGCCGTGCAGGATGTGGGATTCGCCGTACCAAGCCTGGAGGCCGGAGACGGCGAGCAGCGGCGGCGCGCTCTGAGCCGCCCGCCTCACGATGTTGACGACCTCAGCCATGACCGACCCCGAGATAAGCCTGCTTCACCTCAGGGTTCTCCGACACGGTCTTGTAATCGCCCTCGGCCAGCACGCGTCCGCGCGTCAGCACGGTGATCCGGTCGGAGAGGTTCGCGACCACTTGCAGATTGTGTTCGACCATCAGGATCGTGCGATTGGCGGCGACGCGGCGGATGAGGGCGGCGATGCGGTCGATGTCCTCGTGGCCCATGCCGGCCATCGGTTCGTCAAGCAGCAGCATCTCCGGGTCGAGCGCGAGGGTGGTCGCGATTTCCAGCGCGCGCTTGCGCCCATACGAGATCTCGACCGCGATCGAATTCGCCCATTCGGCGAGGCCGACCGCCTCGAGCAACTCCATCGCGCGATCGTTGAGCGGCGTCAGGCACTGCTTTGAGCGCCAGAAGTCGAACGAGTCGCCACGCTTGCGTTGCAGCGCGACGCGCACGTTCTCGAGCGCCGTGAGATGGGGGAACACCGCCGAGATCTGGAACGAGCGCACCAGCCCGAGCCGCGCGACATCCGCCGGCCGGATGCGCGTAATGTCGCGGCCATTGAAGACGATGCGCCCGGACGTCGGCCGAACAAATTTGGTGAGCATGTTGAAGCAGGTCGTCTTGCCCGCTCCATTCGGCCCGATCAGCGCGTGGATCGAGCCGCGCCGCACCTTGAGACTCACGTCGCTGACCGCGGCGAAATCGCCGAAAGACTTGCCCAGGCGCTCGGTGACGAGGATGTCGTCCTCGCTCATCGCCGCCGATCGCCCGTCCGCATGCGGTTTCCTCCCAAGTTGTCGTTATCGCTAAGAAAGACGTTGTGGCAGTGCTTGTAAAGCTCGAACCTTGGGCGCCCCTGACGGCGCGCCGTCAGGTCTGGCGATTGTGCAGGCGGCGCTCCCAATCAAGCGCCTGACGAACGATGCCGTCGAGGTCGTCGCGGCTCGGCTTCCAGCCGAGGATTTCGCGCACGCGCGTCGCCTTGGCGACAATGGCGGCGGGATCGCCGGCGCGGCGGGGGGCGCGATTGACGCTGAAGTCGACGCCGGAAACGCGCTTGACGACGTCGATCACCTCATTGACGGTCGCGCCGTGGCCATAGCCGCAATTGCAGGTCACGCTGTCGCCGCCGCCCCTGAGATAAGCGAGCGCGGCGAGATGAGCGTCGATCAGGTCGGTGACCTGGATATAGTCGCGCACGCAGGTGCCGTCGCGGGTCGGATAGTCCTCGCCGAAAATGTCCATGCTGGGATAGCGCCCGAGCGCCGTCTGCACCCCGCGCTTGATCAGATGGGTCGCGTTCGGCGTCGACTGGCCGAGCCGACCCTTCGGATCGGCGCCGGCGACGTTGAAATAACGCAGCACGACGTAGCGCAGGTCATGCGCGCGGGCGGCGTCCTGCAGCATCCACTCGACCATCAGCTTCGAGCGGCCGTAGGGCGAGATCGGGTTGAGGGGCGCATCCTCCCCGACCGGCTCGGCCGAGGTCTCGCCGTAAACCGCCGCGGTGGAGGAAAAGATGAACCGGCTGACGCCGCCCTTGACCGCGCATTGGATCAGGCTCAGCGCCTTGGCGGTGTTGTTGAGGTAGTAGCCGAGCGGGTCGGCGACCGAATCGGGCACCACGATCTTGGCCGCGAAATGCGCGATCGCGTCGATTTCGTGCTCCGCGATCAGGCGGGAGACGAGCTCGGCGTCGCCGAAGTCGCCGACGACGAGCTCGGCCCCCTGCGGCACCGCCCAGGCGAAGCCGGTGGAAAGATTGTCCAGGACGACGACCTTCTCGCCTGCGTCGAGCAGCCCGAGAGTCATGTGTCCGCCGATGTATCCGGCTCCGCCCGTGACCAAAACCGCCATCTTCGCCTCGCAATGCCGGCCCGGCTCTTGCCATCTTTGTGAAGTTGTTTCAATCAACGAACCCTGTCGAGTGCAATTTAAGCGCAAATCGCCCCCGCTCCGCCACGAGCGGGGGGATTCGTCTGGAGAGGCTTGCGAATGAACAAACCCATCCGAAAGGCGATCCTGCCGGTCGCGGGTCTCGGCACCCGCTTTCTACCTGCGACCAAGGCGATCCCCAAGGAAATGCTGACGGTGGTCGATCGGCCGATCCTGCAACACGTCGTCGACGAGGCCCGGGCGGCGGGGGTCGAGCAGTTCATCTTCGTGACCGGCCGCAACAAGGGGGTCATCGAAGACCATTTCGACATCGCCTACGAGCTCGACGACACGCTGCACAAGCGCGGCAAACAGAAGGAGCTGGACGCGCTGGCGGCCGACCTCCTGCCGGAGGGATCGACCAGCTTCACGCGCCAGCAGGCGCCGCTCGGCCTCGGCCACGCGGTCTGGTGCGCGCGCGAGATGGTCGGCGACGAGCCGTTCGCCCTGCTCCTGCCGGACATGATCACCGCCGCGGGCGCGCGCGAGACCCGCTGCCTCGCCCAGTGCGTCGAGGCTTACGCCAAGCACGGCGGCAACATCATCGCGGTCGAGCAGGTCGCGCCTGAGGAGACCCGTCACTACGGCGTCGTCGCAGTCGGGGAGGACCTCGGGCATACGTTCGAGATCAAGGGCATGGTCGAAAAGCCGCCGCAGGGCACCGCCCCCTCGAACTTCATCATCTCCGGGCGGTACATCCTTCAGCCGGAAATCTTTTCGATCCTGCACTCCATCCCCAAGGGGACGGGCGGCGAATTCCAATTGACCGACGGCATGATCGAGCTCGCCAAGCGGCAATCGTTCCACGGCGTCCGGTTCGACGGGCGGACCTACGATTGCGGCTCCAAGCTCGGCTTCCTGACCGCCAATCTCGCTTTCGGGCTTCAGCGGGAGGATCTTGCGGAGCCGCTGCGGCAGGAGATTCGCAAGCTAATAGACTAAAGTTTCGCCTCGCGGCAGGGCGCGCCGAAAGCAACTTTCTTCGGCCCGCGGCGTTCTCCTGAGGTATCGGAGACGCTGCGATGCCCGCGCGCCAATGGCCCTACCTTGGTTTGGCTGCGATTTACCTGCTGGCGCGCCAGGGACAAGAGAGGCGCGGGCAAGCTCAGCGTCGATCTTCCGGTTCCTTCGACGGGCCCCGCGACGTCGCCCCGCTGGAGGCGCCGCGTGCGCGGGCCGAAGAGCCGGGGCGCGGCGGCGAGGCGCCGAAGGAGGCGCAGGGCGCGGGAGCGGCGGAACCGGGGCGTGGCCGCGCCGCCAAGGCGCCCTGGCAGATCCCTTGGAAAGGCTGGAAGGACATCCTCTGGCGGAGCTACCAGGAACTCAACGACAATCGCTTGCTCGCCGTCGCTGGCGGCGTAGTGTTCTTCGGGTTGCTGGCGCTCTTTCCCGCGATCACCGCTATCGTGTCGCTCTACGGACTGTTCGCTAATCCGTCCACCATCAACGACCAGCTGTCGATGGCGTCGGGAATCTTGCCGTCAGGAGCGCTCGACGTCATCCGCGAAGAGGTGAACCGCCTGGCCCACAGCAGCGCCAAGTTGGGCGTCGGGTTCGTCGGCGGGCTCGTGGTGGCGCTTTGGAGCGCGAACGCCGGCACGAAGGCCGTGATCGACGCGCTGAACGTTGCCTATGACGAGAAGGAGAAACGAAGCTTCGTCACGCTCAACCTGGCCTCGCTCGCGTTCACGATCGCGGGAATCGTCGCAGTTCTCCTGGCGATCAGCGCCGTGGTGGTTTTGCCGCTCGTGCTGAACTTCCTCGGCCTCGGAAGTTTCACGGGCGCGCTGCTGAACGTTGCGCGGTGGCCGCTCTTGCTGGCGGTGGTGATCGTGGGGTTGGCGGCGCTTTATCGCTATGGTCCGAGCCGGCGCGAGCCGCGTTGGCGGTGGCTGACCGTCGGAAGCGGTTTCGCCGCGGTGAGCTGGCTCGTCGGCTCCGCCCTGCTCTCTTGGTATCTGGCCAGCTTTGCAAATTACGATGCGACATACGGTTCGCTGGGCGCGGGCGTCGGCATGATGATGTGGATGTGGGTGTCCTCCATCGTGATCCTCGTTGGCGCGCAGCTCAATGCCGAGATCGAACGCCAGACCGCCGAGGACTCGACCGCCGAAAGCGACAAACCGCTCGGCGCGCGCGGCGCGGTGGTCGCCGACACGGTCGGCAAAGCGCAACCTTGAGTCCGCGCTCAGCGCTGGAAGCGCAGGCCGAGCAGGAAAATGTCGGCGACATAGTTCGAGTTGGGCGCTGTCGACTCGTATTGCTGGCGCGACGCGCTCGCCCTGAGGACGACGTCGCGAGAAAGATGGTATTCGGCGCGCGCGCCGAAGGTCGTGGTCCAATCACGCAGCGAGACGCCGACATAATCGTCGCTGGAATAGCCGGCGGAAGCGCCGAGCGTGAGGGCGCGCGTCAGCGAATGGGCGACATCGATCGTGTAAGCGCGCTCCACGGAGCCCGACGCCCCTGGTGTGACGGTGTCGGCGAGGGCCGTCGAAGCCTTGCCGGTTACAGTCGTCAGCGGCGTCGCCGTCCAGATCAGGGAAGCGTCGATCAGCGGACTGCGCATGTCCGGCAGCCGCGGGTCGTCGTAGCTGCGCTCGCCGTAGCCGAAGCTTGCTTCGCCGCTGAGTTGCTGGCTGAACGCGAGGCTCGCGCCAGCCAGCCCGGCTACGCCGTTCGAGTTGCGGGCGAAGCCGGCGTAGTCCACCCCGTCGTCGTAGCGGCGCGCGTCGACGTCGATTTCGACGAAGGGCGAGATTGCCGGGCTGAGTTCATAAGACGCGCGCGCCTTGAGGCCAAAGTCGTTGTAGTTGTCGGTCGAGAGGGGAAACAAGAGCCCGTCGGCCAGCGTCGCGTCTTCGTAGGCCGTCCGGTCGAACGTCCCGTGCAGCCCGAGCGTAAAGAGGCCGAGCTTCTGCGCGCCGCCGATCGTCCCGCCGTAGGTCTCGACCAGCGGATTGGACGTCGTGGCGGTGGTTGAAGTCAGGCCGAGCGAGGTCAGCGTCTGGGTGCTGATGTTGAAGCGCCCCTCCGCGTCGAGGGAAAGGTCGCGCGTGACGTCGAGCCGTCCGTCGAGCGTGCCCGAGCCATAGGGCGCATTGTCGGCGGGCGAGGCGAAATAGTCGGTGTAGCCGCCTTTGAAGGACCCGTGGAGGTCGCTGCGCGACCAATCCGACTGCAAGGCGAAACCGCCCTCGGTCGTCTCGAAGGCCGAGCCTTTCTGCTCTCCCGCCGTCAGACCTGGATTGGAGGACCAGCCGACATCCTCCTCGACATAGGGCGTGAGCTTCATGTCGCCGACCTCGATCCCCACGGGATCGAACGGCTTGTCGTCGATCGCAGGCTTTCGTCGCGGCGGGGGCGTTGGAAGCGCGGCGATTGTCGGCGGCGGTGTTTGGCCGTCGGCGGATTCGGGCGGTCCGCCGCGCAGACCGAGCCTTTGCGCGCCCGGATAGACGCCGAGCCGCAGCGCCGGCGCCGCCGTCTTGGAGGGCGGCTTCTTGTTGGTCGGAGCGGCGAGGCCGGGCGCGGGCGGCGCAAGGTCGGACGCAGGCGGCGCAAAGTCCGGCGAGGGCGGCGCGAGGTCAGGCGAGGGCGAGGCGAAATCGGACGGCGCGCCGGCCGCAACGGGCGGCGCCCCATCCATCGCCAGGGCGGGCGAATCGTCGCCGCGCAATCCGGTCGAATCGAGGAGCGTCTGCTGGCCGAGACTCGACGCCGGGCTTGCGGCCCAGGCGAACGCCAACGCGCCGAGGGCGACGCGCGGAACCCGGCCAAGCTCGCTGAGGCGCGACCGCAAAAATCACTCCTGTTCGCGCGCGCATTCGCCCGCGGCGCCTATGCCGATGGGTAAAAGTCTATGGTTAATTCTGCCTTAAGGGACTTGCCCAGGGCTGGCTCCGCGAACGGGCGCAGGCCCGCGGGGGGTGCATCGCGCGCGGCGCAGTGTTAAGAGCCCGTCATGATCCAACCGAAATTCGACGCGGTCGCCTCGGCCGTGAGGACGATCTGCGCCGAACAACAGGGGCTTACGGCGCTGGAAGAGGCGCTGCGCCAAACCGGGGAAAACGGTCTCGGCGCCGCCTTCGTGCACGCCGTCGCGACGATCTCCTCGGCGCAGGGGCGCGTGATCGTCACCGGCGTCGGCAAATCCGGCCACATCGGGCGCAAGATCGCGGCGACGCTCGCCTCGACCGGACAGCCCGCCAGCTTCGTCCACGCCGCCGAGGCGAGCCACGGCGACCTCGGCATGGTGCAGACGGGCGACGTTGCGCTCGCCGTCTCCTGGTCGGGCGAGACCGCGGAGTTGGCGGCGATCATCACCTACGCCAAGCGGTTCGCGATCCCGCTCGTCGCCATCACCGCCAACGCCGACAGCGCCCTCGGCCGCGAAGCGGACGTCGTTCTCTGCCTGCCGGGCGCGCCGGAGGCCTGCCCCAACGGGCTCGCGCCGACCACCTCGACGACGATGCAGCTCGTGATCGGCGACGCGCTGGCGATCGCTCTGCTCGAGGCGAAGGGTTTTACCGCCCGAGACTTCGGGATCTTCCATCCCGGCGGCAAGCTAGGGGCGAAGCTCGCCTATGTGCGCGACGTGATGCACCAGGGCGAGCGCGTGCCGCGCATCCGCGTCGGCGCGCGCATGGCCGACGCGATCGTCGAAATGTCGTCCAAGGGTTTTGGCTGCGTCGGCGTCTTCGATGAAAACGCCGCCCTCGTCGGCATCATTACCGACGGGGACCTCAGGCGTCATCTGCGCTCGAATCTGATCGTCGACACGCCGGTCGAAGAGGTGATGACCCGCTCGCCGCGCACCATCGCGCCCGACGCGCTGGTCGCCGAAGCGCTCGAGATCATCAGCCACAAAATTTCGGCGCTGTTGGTGCTCGAGGCGGGCGAGGTCGTCGGCATCGTCCATTTCCACGATCTGCTTCGCCTCGGCGCCGCATAACGGCGCTTCACGTTCTTGCGTTGGGCGCCAGCCTATGGCAAAAGCGCCCCGTTCGCCGGCTCCGCCGGACGCGGCGCTGCAGTAGCTCAGTGGTAGAGCACTCCCTTGGTAAGGGAGAGGTCGAGAGTTCAATCCTCTCTTGCAGCACCATTCCCACCCTCGCGCCTTCGAGCCCGTCCCCGCTCATCGAGAAGCGTCCCAAGGGGTCGCAGCAGGGTGCCCGTCGCTTTGAAATCCGCGAGATTCCGGGTGACGATCGTCATGCCGTGCACGAGCGCCGTTGCGGCGATGAATGCGTCTCTTTCGGCGCGCAGGTTTGGCGCGTGAGGCGAAGCGCAACGGAGCGCGACCGCCGCGTCGACCGGGTTCGTTCCGAAAATTCAGGCCGGATGCGGGCGTCCATCCAACCGCGCAGTTTCGCGCCCTGAACGGCGTCGCGGCGTTCGATCCTCAGGATGCCGAGTTCGATCTCCATCAGGGTGATTGCGGAGATGTAACAGGCGGTCGCGTCCACGGTCGACAGCCAAGCGACGACATTGGCGTCGGCTCTCCCGTCGCCGACTTTGCGAAGCTCGCGGACGACGACCTGGCGTGTAAATAAGTCAACGCGCCTTCGCATTCCTCAGGGACGCCGGATCCGTCCACTTCGAACGGCGCGCCAATGGTTGACACACGGTTACCGATATATTCAAACAGATATTACGGTCATCAAAATGCCGCCGATTAGACAAATTGTAGGGGGTCACCATGAGGCATTGCACAACCGTCGCACTCGCGTTCGCGGGAATGGCGGCGTTCGGGAGTCTGGCGCACGCGGCTGACCTTCCCTCGCCGAACAACACCGTCCCGCAGCCCGATACGTCGGGTCCAGATTGGATTGCGCAGTGGTTCCAGCGGGTCGACGCCGCCCAGGCGAGCCAGCCGCACTGGATGACGCCGCTAGTGACAGTCACGCCGCGTCTCGAAGAAGAGGTGCGCTACGACCAGTCCTGGCAGACCCTCCAGAACGGCGGCTCGCTCGACAATTACGGCGGTGGCAAGGGCCTCGAGCTGATTCCGACGACGACCAACGAAGTCATTATCGGCGTCCCGCCCTACGAAGACCGGCAGAGCGCCAAACCCGCCTCGGGGTTCGCCGATTGGCCCGCGATTCTCATCAAGCAGCGGCTGCTCAGCGCCAACGAAAGCCATGGCAACTACATCTTGACGGCGTTCCTGGCCGCGTCGGCGCCGACCGGCGTCGCGGCGTTCACCAACAACGCATGGCTGATTACGCCGACGATCGCCGGCGGCGTCGGCTTCGGCGACTTCGACGTTCAGGCGACGTTCGGCGCCGCCCTTCCCACCGCCTATGAGTCGACGCTCGGCACCGCCTTCGCCACCAACGTCGCGCTCCAATATCACTTCGCCACCTACTTCTGGCCCGAACTCGAGTTCAACGACACCTATTGGGACGGCGGCCTGCGATCGGGAAAGAACCAGTTGTTCATTACGCCGGGCGTCGTGCTCGGCCGCTTCCAGCTCCCAGGCAGGGCGAAGCTGTCCGTCGGCGTCGGCTATCAGGTGGCGCTCGGGCCGGTAGTGCAGAACACGCCGGTCATGACCCCAACCTACAATCACGAGTGGCTGATGTCGGCGCGGGTGTCGTTCTGACCGAACCGTAACTTGAAGGGCGACGTCGCCCAGCGCGACGTCGCCGGCAGGGCCTACAGGCCAAGCCCATCACGCCTTGCCGCGCGCCGCTTCGCGCAGAATACCGAAGGCCCTCAAGATCCGCGCGCGGACGGTCGGGTCGTAGACATAGAGGTCGGCCTCCGACTTGTCCGACTCGTGACCGTTCCACGAGGAGCGGATGCAATTTCCGGCGTCGCATTTGAACATCACGCCAACGGCTTTTTCGCCGGTTTCCGTAGTGTCGGCGGGGTATTCGTACTCGATAATGTGAACGTCCTCGATTGCGAACGTCGCCTGATGCGAATTGACCGCTGTTTGGGCGCCGCCCTGGAAGACCGCAGCCTCCTCGCTCATCGAAATGACGATTCCGGGAGGCTTGGGACTGGCGGAGAAGTGCACGGTTTTCGTCAGCCACTGCGTCAGCTCGCTTGATGCCCCGGAGCGGTACTTCGGGTTTGCCGCCGTGGCCATGGGCAAGATTTTGCTCAAAAATTCTGCCGCCTGCTCAGGCGTCGAAGGTTCCGAAACGTCGGCCATGACGATCTCCCTCACAAGCCCTTTGGCCGCCGCCGACGGCTGCGGATTCAGCGCAAAGCCGCCCGGCGCCGCAAGGAAATAAAAGACCGCAAGTGCGTGAACGAACCTCACGTTGCAGCGTTCCTACACCAAGGGCGGATGCCGCCCACACCAGAAGGCGCCCATTTTTGTGGCACATTTGGAGTATAAAGTGTTTTGGTTTCCGCCTCTTGGCAAGGGGGTCCTTGCCGGAGGGGGTAAGCCCCGCAGAATGTTAAGTGTGGAGCCCGGCGAGTGGCGAGATTTTGGAGCTTGCGCCCATCAGGGAATCACTCCAGGCTCGTTGGCGCCGTTTATGCTGTGTTTCATTACGGCACAGTCGAAACGCCGTTTCAACCAATTGTCACCACACTCGGCTGCGACCAGGAGAAGTAACAACGATCCCTCTGGGAGTCCGCAATGAACACCAAAGCGGTGCACGTGTATTCGCACTCGGTTAACGCAGAATCCCTTTCCGGCGCGCCGAACAAAGGCGCAGAAGTGTTCGGCCTCTTTTCCTCCGCCTACAACCGAGAGCGGCGCGAGGTGATGAGCCTGAGCGACTACCTCGAGGGATGTCGCAGCGACCCGAGTTTCTACGCGACCGCGGCGGAGCGGATGATCACGGCGATCGGCGAGCCGACGGTGATCGACACCAGCAAAGACCGGCGCCTCGGCCGCATCTTCCTCAACCGGACGATCAAAATCTACCCCACCATGGCCGGTTTCTTCGGCATGGAGGACACGATCCAGCGCGTCGTGAGCTACTTCCAGCACGCCGCCCAGGGGCTCGAAGAGCGCAAGCAGATTCTTTACCTCCTCGGCCCAGTCGGCGGCGGCAAGTCCTCGCTCGCCGAGCGGTTGAAGCACTTGATGGAGAGCCAGCCGATCTACGTGCTGGCCGCGGGCGATGAGACCAGCCCCGTGTTCGAATCGCCGCTGGGCCTATTCCGGCCCGAGTCGATGGCCGCCTTCCTGCAGCGTCAGTACAACATTCCCGCGCGTCGGCTCACCGGCATCTGCTCGCCCTGGGCGGCCAAGCGGCTCGACGAGTTCGACGGCGATCTGTCGAAGTTCTCCGTCGTCAAAATGTATCCCTCGAAGCTGCGCCAGATCGGCGTCGCCAAGACGGAGCCGGGCGACGAGAACAACCAGGACATTTCCGCGTTGGTCGGCAAGGTCGACATCCGCAAGCTCGAGCACTATTCCCAGCACGACCCCGACGCCTACAGCTACTCGGGCGGCCTCAACCGCACGACGCAGGGACTGCTCGAATTCGTCGAGATGTTCAAGGCGCCGATCAAGGTGCTCCACCCGCTGCTGACCGCGACCCAGGAAGGCAACTACGCGGGCACTGAGAATCTCGGGGCGCTGCCGTTCCTGGGCGTCGTGCTCGCCCATTCCAACGAGTCGGAATGGGAGCAGTTCAAGAACAACAAGAACAACGAGGCGTTCCTCGACCGTATCTGCGTCGTCAAGGTGCCCTACTGCCTGCGCGTCAGCGAAGAAGCCCAGATCTACGCCAAGCTGCTGGAGGGCAGCGAGCTCTCCGCTGCGCCCTGCGCGCCCGAGGTGCTCGAGATCCTGGCGCGTTTCTGCGTGCTCTCGCGCATCAAGGAGCACCAGAATTCGCCGCTCTATTCCAAGATGCGCGTCTACAACGGCGACAACCTCAAGGACACCGACCCAAAGGCCAAATCGATCCAGGAATATCGCGAGGCGGCCGGCGTGGCGGAGGGCATGTCGGGCATCTCGACCCGCTTCGCCTTCAAGGTCCTGTCGGAGACCTTCAACTACGACAACGAGGAGATCGCCGCCGACCCCGTCCATCTGATGTACGTGCTCGAACAGGCGATCAAGCGCGAGCAACACCCCAAGGAGGTCGAGGAGCGTTACCTCGACTTCATCAAGTCGATCTTGGCGCCGCGCTACGCCGAATTCATCGGTCGCGAGATTCAGAAGGCCTATATCGAATCCTACAGCGAATACGGCCAGAACCTGTTCGATCGGTACATCGCCTACGCGGACGCGTGGATCGAGGAGCAGGACTACAAGGACGCCGACACCGGTCAGGTCTTCGACCGGCAGATTCTCGACGCCGAACTCTCAAAGACGGAAAAGCCCGCCGGCATCGCCAATCCGAAGGACTTCCGCAACGAGGTCGTCAAATTCGCATTGCGCGCTCGAGCGAACAACCAGGGCAAGAACCCGTCCTGGACCAGCTACGAGAAAATTCGCGAGGTGATCGAGAAGCGCATGTTCAGTCAGGTCGAGGAGCTGCTGCCGATCATCAGTTTCGGCGCCAAGCAGGATTCCAAGACCGAGCAGCAACACGCTGATTTTCTGGCCCGCATGACGGCGCGTGGCTACACGGAACGACAGGTTCGCCGGCTTGTTGAATGGTATATGCGCGTCAACAAGGCCGGGTGACGGAAAGAGACAAGCGAATGCCACAGCTCATCGATCGCCGTCTCAATCCGCGCGACAAGAGCCTCGGCAACCGACAACGCTTTCTTCGGCGCGCTCGCGCGCAGATCAAGCAAGCCGTCGACAGGGCCGTCCGTGATCGTTCGATCGCGGACGCGGCCAAGGGCGGGTCGGTTTCCATTCCCACCGAAGGCATCGGCGAACCGCGCTTCGTGTTCTCCGACAAAGGCGGGAACCGAGAGCGCGTATTTCCCGGCAACAAGAAATTCGTCGCGGGCGACCAGATCCAAAAACCGTCCGGCGGCGCCGGCGGATCGGGCCGGGACGCCTCGAACTCGGGAAGCGGCGAGGACGCCTTCACCTTCGCCCTCACCGAGAACGAGTTTCTCGACATCCTGTTCGACGACCTCGAACTGCCCGATCTCGTCAAATCGTCGCTGACCGACCTGACGGTCGCCGAATATCGGCGCGCCGGCTTTTCGACCGACGGCACGACGCCCAATCTGAACGTGCTGCGCACGATGCGCACGAGCATGAGTCGTCGCCTCGCTCTGCGGCGTCCAAGCAAGGACGAGATCCAACGCCTCGAGGAAGAACTCGCGGCGTTGCAGGAAGGCAAGGACTGGCAGGATCCGGTCGACGGCGAGCGCCGCGACGAGATCACCGCCGACATCGAGC
This sequence comes from Roseiarcus sp., assembly GCA_036488815.1. Lineage (GTDB taxonomy): Bacteria > Pseudomonadota > Alphaproteobacteria > Rhizobiales > Beijerinckiaceae > Roseiarcus. The sequence goes on along the minus strand of DASXGX010000042.1, from coordinate 64,869 downwards.
GGCTCAAGCGGCGACATCGGGCGATCCCGTACATCGACCCGATCGACGTGCGGTACAATCGGTTCTCCCCGGTTACGACGCCGCGCGCCAAGGCGGTGATGTTCTGCCTGATGGACGTCTCCGCTTCGATGGGCGAACGGGAAAAGGACCTCGCCAAGCGGTTCTTCATCCTGCTCCACCTGTTCCTCAAGCGAAAGTACGACCGCGTCGAGGTGGTGTTCATTCGCCACACGCACGAGGCGGGCGAGGTCGACGAGCAGGAGTTTTTCTACGGACGCGAGTCGGGCGGCACCGTCGTCAGCACCGCGCTCGAAAAAATGATCGAAATTCGCCAGCAGCGGTATCCGATCGCCGATTGGAACGTTTACTGCGCACAGGCGTCCGACGGCGACAATTCAGGTGGCGACACGGCTGGCTGTGTCGAACTCTTGAACGAGGCGATCCTCCCAATGACCCAATACTACGCCTACATAGAGATTGCAGAATCTCTCGAAGATGGCGCAAGAGGATTCTCCATAGGAGGCAAGGAGTTGTGGCGAGGCTACTCGGAGCTTTCGGGCGCCAAGAACTTCGCCATGAAGCAAGTCGCCGGACGAGGGGACATCTATCCGGTGTTTCGCGAGCTATTCGCTAAACAGAGCCATAAAGGCGTGACCTGATGGAATTTTCGGCACTCGATGCCCGCAAAATAGGCGCCGGCGCTGGCGATCATCTCTACGAAGGCGCCGAGTGGAATTTTCCGACGATGATGAGGGCCTACGAGGCGGTCCAAGACATCGCCCTCAACGATCTCGGCCTCGACGTCTTCCCCAACCAAATCGAAGTGATCTCGGCCGAGCAGATGCTCGACGCCTACTGTTCCGTCGGCATGCCGCTGATGTACGCTCATTGGTCGTTCGGCAAGCGCTTCGTGCGTGACGAGGCGCTGTACCGCAAGGGCTACCAGGCGCTGGCTTACGAAATCGTCATCAACTCCGATCCATGTATCAGCTACTACATGGAGGAGAACACGATGGCGATGCAGACGCTGGTGCTCGCGCACGCGGCGTTCGGCCACAACCACTTCTTCAAGAACAACTATCTGTTCCAGCAATGGACGGATCCGAGCAGCATTCTCGACTATCTCGATTTCGCCAAACGCTACGTGCTGGAATGCGAGGAGCGGCATGGCGTCTCGGCCGTCGAGACGACGCTCGACGCGGCGCACGCGCTGATGAATCAGGGCGTCTTCCGCTATCGCCGCGCCACCAAGCTCAAGCTCGGCGAATATGAGAGACGCCGGCGCGATCGGGCGGAGGACGCGGCGCGCAGCTACAGGGACCTATGGCGCACCGTGCCGACCTCCCCCAACGCCCGCGCGGCGGATCTCACCGACGCGGACGTGCGCGAACGCAAGCAGCGCCTGCGCCTGCCTGAGGAAAATCTGCTGTACTTCCTGGAAAAGAACAGCCCGATGCTGCAAGACTGGCAGCGCGAATTGCTGCGGATCGTCCGCAACATCGCGCAGTATTTCTACCCGCAGCGTCAGACCAAGCTGATGAACGAAGGCTGCGCGACGTTCGTCCACTACTACATCGTGAACAAGCTGTTTGAGAAAGGCCTGATCTCCGAAGGCGCGCTGCTGGAGATCTTGCACAGTCACTCGAACGTCGTCTTTCAGCCGGAGTTCGACGATCCCCGCTACAACGGGGTCAATCCTTACGCCCTCGGCTTCGCGATGATGCAAGACATTCAGCGCATCTGCGTCACCCCGACAGCCGAAGACCACGAGTGGTTCCCCGACCTCGCCGGGCGCACCGACTGGCGCGGCGCCTTGAAGGACATCTGGTCGAACTTCCGCGACGAGTCCTTCGTGCGGCAGTTCCTCAGCCCTCACCTGATCCGGCAGTTCAAGCTGTTCGCGCTGTCCGACAAGGCCGACGAGCCGAACTATCGCGTCGAGGCGATCCACGACGCCGAAGGCTATCGGCGGGTGCGGGAGATCCTCGCCGAGAGCTACGATGTCGGCGCCAGCGAGCCGGACATCCAAGTCGCGGACGTCGACCTTCTCGGCAATCGCGAACTGATCCTGCAGCACACCGTGCGCGACGGGGTGCGGCTCGATGTCGGAACCCGCGACGAGACGATGCGCCACATCCGCCGCCTCTGGGGCTACGACGTGCGCCTCGAGGAAGTGCACGCCGCCGCTTGAGGGGCGCCAATTCGACCCGCGCTTATCCCCCGACGAACACGGGATCCCTCAGCGCGGCGCAGGCCTTTGCGGGCGTCGGACGGGACCGGGGTGATGGGTGACAGTTTTCTGGGAACTGCGCGGACCAGCCGCGCCGCTTAGCCGACGCGCGGCGTGCCGAAGCGGAACACGCCGGCGCGCTTGATCTCGGTGTCTTCCAACGCCCGCGTCACCGGCACGCTGTATTCGGTCACGCATTCCAGCCTGTCGAGGGCGAGATAGTTGCGGCGCGGGTCGCCTATGAGGACGAGCGCGCCGCGCGCAGCGAGCCGCTCCAGCCAAGCCGTCGCGGCCTCCGCCATGTCCTTTTGATAGGAGACGTCGCCGGCGAGGATGACGTCCCAGCCGCGGTCGGCGCCGACGACGTCCTCGGCCAGCACGCTGATCGCCGCGCCGTTCTCGGCCGCGTTCATTGCGATCGCGACTTCGGCAAATTCATCGATCTCGCTCGCCTCGACATGCGCCGCCCCCGCCAGCGACGCCGCGATGGCGACGACGCCCGAGCCGGAAGCGAAGTCGAGCACGCTGCGGCCGGCGACGAAGTGGGGATTGTCCAGAACGTAGCGCGCCAGCGCTTGCCCTCCCGCCCATGCGAAAGCCCAGAACGGCGGCGGCAGCCCCATCTCGCCGAGTTCCTCCTCCGTCTTGCGCCAGAGATCCACGGCTTCGTCGGCGAGGCGCAGGCGCATCTCGGGCGCCAAGGGCGGCGCGAGGAGCCGCGTATTGTCGCGGATGAACGAAGCTCGCTCTTCCGCCGTCCGCTTCATGTCTTCCAATGTAGTGCGGACAGAAGCGTGAAAAGACGCCGCGTGGTCGCCTCGTCGATGTCGACTTTATCAGCGAAACGGGACGCGACGAGCTCGGCGCCCTCGTTGTGGAGCGCCGACCGCTCGCGGTCGATCGCCTCGATCTGACGCGGGCTGGCCGAGCGGATCGCCGAATAATAGGTCTCGCAGACCAGGAAATAATCCTTCAGCAGCGGCCGAAACGGCGTCATCGAGACGGAGAACTCCGAGACGACGGCGCCGGCCTGCGAGCGAACCTCGAAGTTCAGCCGCGATTCGGACTGTGCGACCCTCAAGCTGTAGGGCCCTTGGTCGCGGCCGGGGACGCCAAAGCTGTTCTCTTCGACGAGATCGAAGATCGCGACGTCACGCTCATGATCGCGGTCGGCGACGCCGCGCGGAATCGAAGCCTCGTCGAGCGTCACCGCGACGAGGCGATTCCGCGATGGCGGCGTGGCCTCTGTCATGCCGGCCCGCCCCCGGCGAGGCGCAATGCGACCGAACGCGCGTGAGCCTGCAGGCCCTCGGCCTCGCCGAGCGTAACCGCGGCGGGCCCCAGCGCCGCCAGCGATTTGGCGTCGCACTTCAGGATGGAAGTGCGCTTGAGAAAATCGGGCACGCCGAGGCCGGAGGAGAAGCGCGCCGAGCGCGAGGTCGGCAGAACATGATTCGAGCCGCCGACATAGTCGCCGATCGCCTCAGGCGTGAAGGGGCCGAGGAAGATCGCGCCCGCATTGTTGATCTTGAGGCTCAGCGCGTCGGCGTCGCGCGCGATGATTTCGAGGTGCTCGGGGGCGAGGCGATCGACGAGCGGCGCCGCCGCGGCGAGGCTGGGCGCGAGAATGATCGCGCCGTAGTCGCGCCAGCTCGCGCCGGCGATCGCCGCGCGCGGCAGTTCGGCGAGCTGGGCCTCCAGGGCCTCGCTCACTGCGCGCGCCACGGCCGCGTCGTCGGTGATGAGGATCGATTGCGCCGCCTCGTCGTGCTCCGCCTGGGCGAGCAGATCGGCGGCGACGAAGCGCGGATCGGCGCTTCGATCGGCGAGCACCACGACCTCCGACGGCCCGGCGATCATGTCGATGCCGACGACGCCGAAGACGCGCCGCTTCGCCGCCGCGACATAGGCGTTGCCGGGCCCGACGATCTTCGCCACGGGCTCGATGCTCTCGGTCCCATAGGCGAGCGCCGCGATCGCCTGCGCGCCGCCCAGGCGATAGATTTCGGAAACGCCGGCGATCTTCGCAGCGGCGAGCACCAGCGGATTGAGCTTGCCGTCCGGCGTCGGCACGACCATGGCGATGCGACGGCAGCCCGCGACCTTCGCGGGGGCCGCGTTCATGATCACCGAGGAGGGATAGCTCGCGGCGCCTCCCGGCACGTAAAGCCCGACGGAATCGATCGCACGCCAGCGCCAGCCGAGTTCGACGCCGAGCCCGTCGACGAAGGCGACGTCGGCAGGGGCCTGGCGCCGGTGGTAGGCGAGCACGCGTTCGTGCGCGAACTCCAGCGCCCGCAGGGCGTTGGGATCGCAGGCGGCGACCGCGGCGTCGATTTCCTCGGCGCCGACGCGAAACCCGGAACGCGTCAGATCGACCCGGTCGAACCGCAACGTGTACTCGGCGACCGCGGCGTCGCCGCGCGCCCGCACCTCGGCGATGATTGCGGCGACCGCTGCATCGACGTCGACGGAGGATTCGCGCTTGGCCTCGAGCAGCGCGCGGAAGCGTGGCTCGAAATCCGCCGCGCCCATGTCGAGGGTGACCGCCATCCGCTAACTCCGTGAATTCGTCAGAAAGATTCCGCGCTCGTCAAAGCGTGCCCGGGGCACTCGTGCGCGGGACGGCGCGGTCCGATGTCGCGCAGCTCAGCTTCGAGGCATTCGACCTCGAGGCGTACGATGGCGCCGTCCGCGAAAGCGAGCAGCACCATGCCGGAGGGCGGATCGGTCGTGTCGAAGGTCACCGCCAGCAGATTCAGCGTCGCGCTGTCGTCGCGGTCGGCCAGGCCGAGATGCGACACTTTGAGAACGCGGTCGAAGCGCAGCACCGAGCCGACGCGCTCCGAAAGGCCTTCTTTGGCCGCGGCCCAATCGAATCGCATCGAGCTCAGAAGAAAACGCTTCTGCTTGGGCAGATAGGCCATGCCGGGCCGGCGCAGGCACGAATCCTGAACATGCGCGGAGATGACGCCGAGACCTTCACGGTCGAGCGCGACGAGTTTGAGCAGGTTCGAGGTGGCGGCCATACCTACCCCGGCACGCGTTCGATGTCGGCGCCGCAAGCGGCGAGCTTGTCCTCGAGCCGCTCGAAGCCGCGGTCGAGGTGGTAGACGCGATTGACCGTCGTCTCGCCTTCCGCCGCCAGCGCCGCGATGACGAGCGACACCGAGGCGCGCAGATCGGTCGCCATCACCGGCGCGCCGATGAGGCGGTCGACCCCCTCCACCACCGCGGTGTCGCCGTCGAGGCGAATGCGAGCGCCCAGACGCGCGAGCTCTTGGACGTGCATGAAGCGGTTCTCGAAGATCGTCTCGGTGATTCGCGAGGCGCCGCGCGCGCGCGTCATCAGCGCCATGAACTGCGCTTGCAGGTCGGTAGGAAAGCCCGGGAATGGCGCGGTGGAGATGTCGACGGCGCCGATGCCCGCCCCGTTGCGCATCACCCTGACGCCACGATTGTCACTGGAGACGCTCGCGCCCGCTTGGCTCAGCGCGTCGAGCGCCTCCTGGAAAAGATCGGGCTGGATGCCGTCGAGCAGGATGTCGCCGCCAGTCATCGCCACGGCGGTCGCGTAGGTGCCCGCTTCGATGCGGTCGGGCAGCACGCGGTGATGCGCGCCGTTGAGGCGGCCGACGCCGGTGATTTCGATCGTCGGCGTGCCGGCGCCGTGGATGCGCGCGCCCATCTTGTTGAGGCAGTCGGCGAGATCCGTCACCTCCGGCTCGCAAGCGGCGTTGCGCACCAGGGTCGAGCCCTGCGCGGTCGCCGCCGCCATCAGCGCGGTATGGGTCCCGCCGACAGTGACCTTGGGAAAGACGATCTCGCCGCCGGTCAGGCCCTTGGGCGCCTTGGCGACCACGTAGCCGGCGTCGATGGTGATGTCGGCGCCGAGCTTTTCGAGCGCCATCAGCAGGAAGTCGACCGGCCGCGTGCCGATCGCGCAGCCGCCCGGCAGTGAGACGCGCGCTTCGCCGGTGCGCGCCAGCAGCGGCGCGATGACCCAGAAGCTCGCCCGCATGCGCGAAACGAGATCGTAGGGCGCGGTGGTGTCGACGATCGTCTTGGCGCGCAGATGCGCGGTCTGGCCGGCGGTCGCCTCTTCGCCCAGACGCTTGCCGTCAACCGAGAAGTCGACGCCGTGGTTGCCGAGAATGCGCGCGAGCTGGCTGACGTCGGCCAGGCGCGGCAAGTTTTCCAGCGTCAGCGTCTGGTCGGTGAGGAGCGACGCGATCATCAGCGGCAGCGCCGCATTTTTTGCGCCGGAGATCGGAATCACGCCCTGCAGCTTCGCGCCGCCCCGGATTTGTATGCGATCCATGCCTCGATCCTTCCGCTGACCCGATTCGCTCGTCTCTAGGCGCCGGAGCCCTTGTTCGCGCGTCCCGGCGATTCGTCGCTCGCCGTCTCTTGCTTCACGGCGCGGCCGCGCTGCTGCGCCTTGCGGCGCTTCAGATTTTCCCGCAGCGCCGCAGCCAGTCGCTCGCGCCGCCGCTTCTCCTCGAGTTCCCGCGCTCCGTCCCGGCTCATGGCCGCCTCGCCGACAACAAACGCGCTTGATAGGCCGGCGCCGAAAGCCGGGCAAGCCATAATCCCCGCAATCCCCGCCGCCCCTGCCCGCCGAAACGCTATCCAGCCTTTTCGATCAGACTTTCGGCCGCCAGTCGCGCCGCGACGGTGATTTCGGCGCCGGCGAGCATACGCGCAATTTCTTCACGACGCGCCAACGGGTCGAGCGGGAGCACCTTTGTCGCCACGCGCTCGCCCTTGCCGACCTCGCTCTTCATGATCTTGAGATGCCGGTGTGAGCGCGCCGCCACCTGCGGGGCGTGCGTGACCGCCAGCACCTGCGCTTTGACCGCGAGGCGCGCCAGCCGCTGCCCGATCGCGTCGGCGACCGCGCCGCCGACGCCGGTGTCGATCTCGTCGAAGACGAGCGTGGGCGACGTGCCGCGTTCGGCGAGCGACACCTTGAGCGCCAGCAGAAAGCGCGCGAGCTCGCCACCCGAAGCGACTTTCATAAGCGGGCCGGGGCGCGAGCCCGGATTGGTCTGGACGCAGAATTCAGCGCGGTCGTAACCGTCCGGGGAGACGAGCTTCTCGTCGCGGACGATCTCCACCTTGAACCGCGCGCGCTCCAGCTTCAGCGCGGGAAGCTCGGCGTTGACGGCTTGCTCGAGCTCGCTGGCAGCGCGCTGGCGGGCCTTCGACAGCCCCGCCGCCGCGGCCGCATAAGCCGCCGCGGCGGCGCGCGCTTCGGCTTCGAGCGCGACGATGCGCTCTTCGCCGGCGCTGAGGTCGGCGAGTTCGTCGGCGTATTTCTGCGCCAACGCCGCGAGGCCATCGACCGGTGTCGAATATTTGCGCGACATGCCGCGCAGCGCAAACAGCCGTTCCTCGCAGCGCTCGAGTTCGCGGGGATCGAAGTCGCAGGCGGTGAGCGCGTTCTCGACCGCTTGGGTTGCGAGCTCCAGCGCCTGCATCGCCTCGTCGAGTGCGAGCACACTCGGCTCGATCAAGCTCGGCGCCTGCGGCATGCGACGCTGCAGGCGCCGCGAGATCGCGGAGAGCACCGGCAGGATCGCCGCGTCGCCGGAGAGATTGTCGTGCGCCTCACGGATGTCGGCTGCGACCTTTTCGCCCTGCATCATGCGCGCGCGCGCCTCGGCGAGCGCCTCCTCCTCGCCGGGCATCGGATCGAGGCGCGAGAGCTCCTCATGCGCGTGGCGGGCGAAGTCCGCCGCCTCGCGCGCCGCCGCGACGCGCGTCCGCTCAGCGACGAGTTTCGCCTCGGCTTCGCGCAGCGCGGCGTGGGCCGAACGTGTCGCTTTCGCAGAGGGTTCGTGGCCGCCGTAAGCGTCGACCAGAGCGCGATGCGTCGAAGCGTCGAGCAACGCGCGCTCGTCATGCTGGCCGTGAATCTCGACCAGATCCGCCGCGACGGCGCGCAGCGTCTGCGCGCTCACGCTCTGGTCGTTGATGAAGGCGCGGGTGCGCCCGTCGGCCATTTGGACGCGACGAAAAATGAGTTCGCCGTCCGCAACGATCTCCTGCTCGGCGAGCCGCTGGAAGGCGCGGTGAGTCGGCGGCAGATCAAAGGTTGCGGCGATCTGCCCCTGCGCCTGGCCTTGGCGCACCAGACTGCCGTCGCCGCGCGCGCCGAGCGCCAGCGACAGCGAATCGAGCAGGATGGATTTTCCCGCCCCGGTCTCGCCGGTGAGGATCGTCAGGCCGTGCGAAAACTCGAGGTCCAACTGATCGATCAGCACGATGTCGCGGATCGAAAGCCGGGCGAGCATGGTCGCGGCCCCGGCCCGTCAGGAAGGAACGACGGAATGGTAGAGCTTGGAAATCCAGGATTGCTGGTTTTCCCTCGGCTGCAGGCCGTTCCCTTTCAGAAGATTGTAGGCGTCCTTGTACCACTGCCCGTCGGGGAAGTTGTGGCCGAGCACCGCCGCCGCCGTCTGCGCCTCGTCGCTGATGCCGAGGCCGAGATAGGCTTCGGTCAGGCGATAGAGCGCCTCTTCGGAATGGCGCGTCGTCTGATAGGACGTCAGGACGGCGCGGAACCGGTTGATCGCGGCGGTGAAGTTGCGCCGGTTGAGATAGAAGCGCCCGATCGACATCTCCTTGCCGGCGAGCTGATCCATCGTCACGTCGATCTTGAACTTGGCGTCGCTCACATATTCGGAGTTCGGGTAGTCGTGCACGACCCGCTGGAAGCCGGCGAGCGCCTTGGCCGCGCGATCCTGGTCGCGCGACACGTCGGGGATCTGATTGTAGTAGGAGCTCGCCTCCAGGTAGAGCGCATAGGCCGCTTCCGGGGACTTGGGATAGAGCTTGATGTAGCGCTGGGCCGACGTCTCGGCGCTGTCGTAGTCGCCGCCCTGGAATTGGGCGTAGGTCGTCATCAGCAGACCTTTGCGCGCCCAGTCCGAATCAGGGAACTGACTGCCGAGGTCGGTGAACTTCTTGGCCGCTTCGGACGGCGACCCATTGGCGAGCTGAGCAAGGCCCTGGTCGTAGACCTTGCTTGCCGGAACGTCCGGCTCGACGACCATCTTGTACTTCTCGCCGGCGAACGGGTTGAATTCATCGAAGAACGAGCAGGACGCGATCGGAAGGGCGGCGCAGAGAATCAGCGCGCTCCGCAGGACCGACCGCGACGCACGAAAACGAGGAACGAACGCGCGGGAAGTCAAAGCGGCAAGGGTCATTCGGTGAACTCAAAGGGTTGCGCTGGCCGAAGCCGATCATCCAATCCGCGCTCTTTACCTTAGTCTGCGCCTACGCGCCACCCGCACGGCTCTCGCTCGCAGCGACAAACTCACGGTTGCACGGAAAAGCAGAAGTTTCGCGCGCGCCCTGCCGGAAGCGGGGCCTTCAGTCCGCATTTGCGGCGAAAACGGGAGCTATGCGACCGACGGCGCCGGCTCCGGCGGAATAGACCTTGCGCGGCGCGCCTTCGACGATTTCGTAGGCGTGGCGATCGGCGAACAGAGCCGACAGCATCATGGCGTTGACGGTGTGGCCGGGGCGATAGGTCCGATAGCACCCGATGAACGGCGAGCCGGCGAGCGAAAGATCGCCGATGGCGTCCAAAGTCTTGTGGCGCACGAACTCGTCGTTGAAGCGCAGTCCCTCGGGATTGAGGATCGCTTCGCCGTCGAGCGCGACCGAATTCTCGAGCGACGAGCCGAGGGCGAAGCCGGCCTGCCACAATTTCTTGACGTCGGAAACGAAGCCGAACGTGCGCGCGCGAGCGATTTCTTTGCGGAAGACGTTCGGGCAGAGGTCGAATACGCGGTGCTGGCGTCCGATGGTTCCGCAGGTCTCGAAGTCGATCTCGACGTCGAGACGAAAGCCGCGGCTGGCGGGACGCAGTTCGGAATAGGAGCGGCCCGATTCGACTCGGACCGGGCGAATCACGCGAATGAAGCGGCGCGGGCGGGATTGCTGGGCGAGGCCGATGGCGTCGATCGCCTCGACGAACTGAGCGGCCGAGCCGTCCATGATCGGCATTTCCGGCCCGTCGATCTCGACCAGCGCGTTGTCCACATGCAGGCCAGCCAGCGCCGCCATCACATGCTCGACCGTCGAGACCGCGGCGCCGGTGGAATCGCCGAGAACCGTGCACAGCGACGTCTGCGTCACGTTCGTCCATTTGGCTTCGATCAGGCGCTCACGCCCGTTGGGCAACCCAGTGCGGAGAATGACAATGCCGGTGTCGACGTCGGCGGGATGCAGGACCAACCTGACGGGCGTAGCCGAATGAACGCCAAGACCGCTAATTTCCACGCGGTCGCGCAGCGTCGTCTGGTAACCCAACTTCATCAATCGACCGTCCCCGCTTACTTCATGGCCGGAGAAGATTTCGCCGCGATTCCGCGGTCTTATGCTTCCCAGCAGCCGATCGGACCATAGGCGCCTCCCCGCCTTCGTCAAAATCACCTTTCGTGAACATTCGTTACACGAATTAGCAACCATGCATTTGGATGGCGTAACAAAGGGTTAGCGACGTTTCCAGATGTGAGTTTCGGGACATGAAAAGGCCGCCGCGACAAGGCGCGACGGCCTCCGCCGGTGAAAAATCACCGAATCAGGAGTTGGATTGGCGGCGCAAGAAGGCTGGAATCTCTAACTGATCATCTTCGACATGGTTCCCTCGCGGCCCGGCGCGGCCATGCGGGTCGAGCGTCCCTTGGGCGGGACGAGCCGGGGCCGGACGCGGCTGCGGCCGGCCGTATTCCGCATGAACGGACGGCGGCGCCGCCCGCTGCGCCTGCTGGGGCGGCGGGGCGATCGCGCGCGGCGCCGGCGCTGGCGGCGCGGCGTCCTCGCTACGGCTGATGCCAAAAGCGGCGAGCTTCTCGAGCAGCGACCGGCGGCGCGTCTCGGCCGGATGAGGGGCCGCCACCGCCTCGCCGCGCTGCACGCGCAACTGGTTCTGCGCGATCGGCGGCAACTCCTCGATCTGCGGCATGCGGGGCCGGAAAGTCGGCTGCTCAGGCGCCGGCGGGATGAAATCCTCCTCGATCGCCTCTTCTTCGTGACGCATCATTTGGGGCTCAGGATAAACCAGCGTCCGCGGCGCCGCCGGGCGCACTTCGACCTCGTCCGGGACCGGATGCATCGCGGCGGCCGCGACCGGAGCCGGCTCCGAGACGGGCTCAGGCGCGATCGGCGTCGGGAAAGGGCGCGAGGCGACCGGCCGGGTGCGGACCGGCGCTTCGACGCGAGCGGGCGCCGGCGGCTCGATCCGATCGATCGATGCCTGATCGATGCCGGTCGCGACCACCGACACGCGAACGACGCCGTCGAGCGCCGAATCGAACGTCGCGCCGAGGATGATGTTGGCCTCCTCGTCGACCTCCTGGCGGATGCGGCTCGCCGCTTCGTCGACTTCGTAGAGGGTGAGGTCGTTGCCGCCGGTGATCGAAATGAGCAGGCCGCGCGCGCCCTTCATCGAGGTCTCGTCGAGCAGCGGATTGGCGATCGCGGCCTCGGCCGCGGTCACGGCGCGGCGCTCGCCGGTGGCCTCGCCGGTTCCCATCATCGCCTTGCCCATCTCGCTCATGATCGAGCGAACGTCCGCAAAGTCGAGATTGATCAGGCCTTCCTTGACCATCAGGTCGGTGATGCAGGCGACTCCGGAATAGAGCACCTGGTCGGCCATCGCGAAGGCGTCGGCGAAGGTCGTGCGCTCGTTGGCGACCCGGAACAGGTTCTGATTCGGGATGACGATCAGCGTGTCGACCGACTTCTGCAATTCATTGATGCCGCCATCGGCCAGCTTCATGCGCCGGCCGCCCTCGAACTGGAAGGGCTTGGTGACGACGCCGACGGTCAGAATGCCCATCTCGCGCGCGACGCGGGCGATCACTGGCGCGGCCCCGGTTCCCGTGCCGCCGCCCATGCCGGCGGTGACGAAGGCCATATGCGCCCCGGCGAGATGATCGCGGATCTCTTCGATCGCCTCTTCGGCGGCGGCGCGGCCGACCTCGGGCTTCGAGCCGGCGCCGAGGCCCTCGGTCACCTGCAGGCCCATCTGGATGATCCGCTCCGCGCGCGAAGAGGTGAGCGCCTGCGCGTCGGTGTTGGCGACCACGAAATCGACGCCCGAGAGGCCGGAAACGATCATGTTGTTGACCGCGTTGCCGCCCGCGCCGCCAACGCCGACGACGATGATTCGGGGCTTCAATTCCCGGAGCTCTGGAGCCTTCAGATTAATCGACATAGCTGGCCTCACCTCTAGGACGCCCGCCGGCGCCGGTTCATGTGCGTGAATTTCTTCAACTGGAGCGCGGCGCGCGTCGCCTCGCTTCAAAAACTCTCTTTCAGCCATCGCCCGACGCGGGCGACGTAGCCGTCGTCGGCAACGCTGGCGGAAGGACGCGAACGGCGCGGCTCGAAATGCTCGACGCCCGCCACTTGCGGATAGACCATCAGGCCGACGGCGGCGGCGAAGGCCGGACTCTTGGCCGATTCCGGCAGGCCCTCGACCCCGAGCGGCCGGCCTATGCGCGCCTGGCTCGAAATGATCGTGCGGGCGAGTTCCGGCAGCCCCGTCAGTTGGCAGCCGCCGCCGGTCAACACCAGCCGGCGGCCCGCATGGGCGGCGTGGCCCGCCGCCTTCAGCCGATCGCGCACAAGCTCGAGGATCTCTTCGACGCGCGGCCGGATGATGCGCACCAGCTCCGACTTCGGCAGATGGGTCGCATGGTCCATGTCGTCGCCGACGCGATGAACGGCGATCGAATCCCTGTCGTCGGACGGCGACGAAATGCAGGCGCCGTAGAGAGTCTTCAGGCGCTCCGCGTCGGCGAGGCTGACCGAGAGGCCGCGCGCGACGTCCATGGTGATGTGGTTGCCGCCGACCGCGATCGAATCGACATGCACGAGACGGCCGCCGACGTAGACGCCGACCGTCGTCGAGCCGCCGCCAAAATCGATCAGCGCGGCGCCCATTTCGACCTCGTCGTCGACCAGGGTCGACAATCCCGCCGCATAAGGCGTCGCGACCATCGCGGCCACGCGCAGATGGCAGCGCTCGATCGCCAGCATCAGATTGCGCGCGGCGGCGGCGTCGCACGAGGCGACGTGCAGCTCGGCGCCGAGTTCGTCGCCGATCATCCCCTTGGGGTCGCGCACGCCGCGCGTCGCGTCGAGCCAGAAGCCGGTAGGCACCGCATGCAGCACGGCCCGCCCGGTGTAGGAGCCGGCCGCGGTCGCCGCCTCGAGCACGCGGTGGATGTCATGCTCGCCGACAGCCTTGCCGCGCAGGTGAACCTTGGCTTCGTAAAGATGCGAAGTGAGGCGGCCGCCCGACATGTTGACGACGACGCTGTCCACCTCGACGCCCGCCATGCGCTCGGCGGCGTCGATCGCCAGGCGGATCGCATTTTCGGCGGCGTCGAGATCGACGATCGCGCCGGCCTTCACGCCGCGCGAGCGTTGATGGCCGATGCCCAGCACCTTGCAGCGATGGGTGCGGTCGCGCAGCGCGTCGGACCGCTCCATCGGCGTCAGGCGGGCGATCAGGCACACGACCTTGGAGGCGCCGACGTCGAGGACGGAGAGCACCGCGCTCTTGCGCGAGGGGATTTGACGCAGGCGCGGCGTCAGCGGCTTGACGGTCATTGCGCGGCCGCTTTCTTCGGGCGGGTCTCGGCGCGAGCGGCCGCAGCCTCCTCGGAGAGCCGCGCAAACACCTTGCCGGGAACGCGAAAGTCGAGGTTCAGCAGATCGCGATCGAGAATGCGCGACTGACGCTGCAGCGAGACCAGCTCCGCCATCGCCGACAGCGGATCGTTCTCGGGCAGCTTCACCTCGAGGCCAGATTTCATTTTCAGATTCCAGCGCCGCTCGCCGATCAGCACGCCGGCGACGATCTTCGGGCGAAGCTCCTGAGAAGCGTCGAGCAGTGAGGAAAATTCGCTCAGGCGCTCGTTTGCGCCCTCGCCGACGACGAACGGAAGCGAGGCGAAGCGCTGGTCGCGCATTTCGGCTATCACCGCGCCGTCTGCGGCGATCAAGCGGACGTCGCCGTCCTTCTGCCACAGCGCGACCGGCGTCCGTTCGACGATGTCGATGACGATGCGGTCGGGATAAAGCTTGCGCACGCTCGCCTGCTTGATGAGCGGTAGCGATTCGAGGTTCTTGCGCGCCTGCGCAGCGTCGAAGAACGGGACGGACTCCTTGGGAGTGATGCCGGCGAGCGAAAGAATCTCGGGCTCGGTGAGCTGGGCTTCGCCGGAAATGGTGACGACGTCTATGCCGAAGCCGAGCGCGCGCGCGGCGACATCGCCGATCCCGCCTTCCACAGCGACGAACGCCTGATACTCGCCGCCGAGCTTGGCGCCGAACAGCAGCGAGCCGATGAGGAGGCCGGCGGCGAGGCAAAGGCCGACCCCACGCGGCGCCGGCCGGTCCAGCCACATGCGCCAGCGCGTCAGGCCGCGCACCGCGCGCTCGCCCCGCAACAGCACCCGCGGCGAAGACGCTGCGGGGCGTGCGAGGGCGAACGCCGGCTGCGGCGTAGGCCGGAACCCGAGCGTTTCGCTCAACGATCGCACGAAGCGTCCTCCACCATCCATTCCACCAAATCACCGAAGGAAAGGCCCGCGTACGCGGCCATTTCCGGCACCAACGAAGTCTCCGTCATCCCCGGCTGCGTGTTCACCTCCAGACAGACGAGTTCCCCGGATTCTCCCCTCGTTTCGTCCCACCGGAAGTCGGCCCGGCTGACGCCGCGGCATCCCAACGCGCGGTGGGCGCGTAGGGACAACTCTTGGACCTCATGGTAAATTTTCGGTTTAATTTTCGCGGGAAGAATGTGAACGGAGCCGCCCTTGGCGTATTTTGCGTCATAGCCGTAGAAGGCTTCCGACACCGGCTGGACCTCGATGATGTCGAGCGCGCGGTCGCCGATCACGGCGCAGGTGAGTTCCTTGCCGGCGACAAAGCGTTCGGCGATCAGACGATCGCCGTAAGGCCAATCTTCGCGTCCGACCTCCTGCGGCGGATGCGCACGGTCCTCCTTGACGATGACGACGCCGAACGACGAGCCCTCGGCCACCGGCTTGAGCACATAGGGCGGCTCCATAACATGCCGCCGCGCGGCCTCGCGGCGATCCACGGTGAGGCCGGGCGCGACGGGCACGCCCGCCGCCTTAAGCACGACCTTGGCGAGGTCTTTCTGCATCGCCAGCGCCGAGGCGAGGACGCCTGAATGGGTATAGGGAACGCGGAGAAGCTCGAGCACGCCTTGGATCGTGCCGCCCTCGCCATCTGGCCCATGCAGCGCGTTGAACGCCACGTCCGGCTTCAACTTCGCCAGAACGTCGGCGATGTCGCGGCCGACGTCGACGCGCGAAACGCGATAGCCTTTGCCTTCGAGCGCGTCGGCGCAGCCGCGGCCCGAGTTGAGCGACACAGGCCGCTCGGCCGACCAGCCGCCCATCAGCACGGCAACGTGTTTCATGATTCCTCCAAACCGGCGCGGGCCGGTCGAATTAAGTTAGAATTAAGGCTAGGGCGTTAATGGGGCCTTAACCTGATCGCCAGCGCACGAACTTGGCGCAGTTCGCCAGCGCCGCTGGACAGCGCCACCCAAATGCCGCATTGATCGGGCCACTCGGCGCGCCATGGACCACAACCCCCTTCATACCCCGCCCATGCTGCCGGAGACGCAACGGCTTCCCGGCATCCTCGCGCGCTATCGCGACCCGAAGCTAGCATCGAGCCTCATCGAGATCGCCGTCACCGCCGCGCCCCTCGCGGCGCTATGGGCGGCCATGTGGGCGCTGATGCACATAAGCTATTGGCTGACTCTCGCATTGGCGCTGCCCGCGGCGGGATTTCTCGTGCGGCTCTTCCTCATCCAGCACGATTGCGGCCATGGTTCGTTCTTCCGCAGCCGGGCGATCAACGACTGGGTCGGGCGTGTGGTCGGCGTCGTCACGCTGACTCCCTACGACTACTGGAAGCGCATCCATGCGAGCCATCACGCGACCGCCGGCAATCTGGACCGCCGCGGCCTGGGGGACATCGAGACGCTGACCGTCCGGGAATACCTCGGCCTCGGCTGGCGCAAACGCTTCGCTTACCGCCTCTATCGCCATCCCCTGATCATGTTCGGCATCGGGCCCACCTACCTTTTCCTTCTCCAGCATCGCGCTCCGCTCGGCCTCATGCGCGGCGCCGGCTGGAAGCCGTGGGTTTCCACGATGTCGACCAACGCAGCGATCGCCGCCGTCGTCGCTTTGCTGATGTGGCTGGTCGGGCCACGGGCGTTCCTGATGATCCACGGGCCCATTTTCATGGTCGCGGCGACAATCGGGGTCTGGCTGTTCTACGTTCAGCACCAGTTCGAAGATACGCGCTGGGCGCGCGAGCCCCATTGGACGCTGCCTGAGGCGGCGCTGCACGGCTCCTCGTATTACGATCTGCCGATTCTCTTGCGCTGGTTCAGCGCCAATATCGGCATTCATCATGTGCATCACCTCTCAAGCCGCATTCCGTTCTATCGCCTGCGAGAGGTGCTGCATGACCATCCCGAGCTCGGCAAGATCAGCCGCCTGACGCTATGGCAGAGCTTGCGATGCGTGAATTACGCGCTGTGGGATGAGGATGCGCAGCGCCTCATCTCGTTCGGCGCGTTGCGCAGACGCCTCCGCGTGGATCGCGGCTGACGGAAAAGCGTCCTACCTCGAGAGGACGTCGAAGGAACGAGGCCGCCGCCCTGCGGCGCCGAAAGTTGGAATCGCATTCGGAAGGAGGTTTGCGTGAACCCACGCTCGATCGCCGAAACGTCGTCCCCCGGCGCCGGCGGCCACTTCGCCGACGGCCTGAACCTCCCCGCGCGGGTCGTGCCGGCCCCCTCCGACGTCAGCCCGCAAATGCGCGCGATCATCGCCGCGCCGCCGCGCCCGACGTGGAAGCTCCGGCCCACGACGAACGCCGAATGGAAGACGATCGTCGATGCGGGCGCCGTCTTGGCGATCGCCAAGCTCCCCGCGACCTGCGAGCGCCTCGGCGTCTCCTATGAAAAGACGACGATCGACGGCGTGCGCGCCTTCGTCGTCACGCCGAAGGAGATCGCGCCGGAGAACCGCGACCGGCTGATTATTCATCTGCATGGCGGCTGCTACGTCATGAGCCCCGGCGAGGCCGGGCTCGCCGAAGCCGTCCTGATGGCGGGTTTCGGGCGATTCAAGGTGATTTCGGTCGACTATCGGATGCCGCCGGAAGCCTTCTTCCCCGCCGCGATCGACGATGCGGCGACGGCCTGGAAGGCCGCCTCGAAGATGGCCGATCCGGCAAAAATGGCGGTCTTCGGCACCTCGGCGGGCGGCGCGCTGACTCTCGCCCTGGTGCTGCGCGCCAAGGCCGAGAACCTGCCGCTGCCCGCCGCCATCGCCTCCGGCACGCCCATGTCGGACACGACCAAGGTCGGCGACACGTTCTACACCAACGAGACGTTGGACAACGTGCTGGTGTCGCGCGATGGCCTTTGCCACGCGGCCACCTTGTTCTACGCCAACGGCCACGATCTCGCCGATCCGCTGCTGTCGCCGGTCTATGGCGACTTCAGCGGCTTCCCGCCGACCATCCTGACCAGCGGAACGCGCGACCTTCTGCTCAGCAACACGGTCAGAGTGCATCGCAAACTGCGGCAGGCCGGCGTCGTCGCCGACCTTCACGTCTACGAGGGGCAGGCCCACGCCCACTACCTCTTTGACGACACCGCGCCCGAGACCGCGGAAGCCTTCGGCGAGATCGCGGCTTTCTTCGACAGACATCTCGCGCGGTAGCGGCCGCCCGCGCGTCGGCGAAGCGGCCTTAAGCTGCTCAGCCGCGCGCGGCGGCGAGGTAGACGCCGGGTTCGGCGGACAGGCCTTTCTTGACGAAGCGCGCCGCCTCGTCTGCGAGCGCTTCGTCTCGCCCGGCTTCGAGCGCTTCCAGCGCCGCCCGAACGACGTCCTCCGGCCGCGACTTCGTCCCGTCGACGCCCGCCGTCATGTCGGTGTCGATGTAACCGACATGCAGCGCGACGACCTGGGTGCCCTGCGCCGCCGCAAGTTCGTTGCGAAGGCCGTTGGTCAGCGACCATGCGGCCGACTTCGACGCGCTATAGGTCGCCCAGGCGGGCATGCTGACCCAGCTCAGCGCGGACAGCACATTGACGATGGCTCCGCCGCCGTTGCCCGCGAGCACGGGCGCGAAGGCGCGGCTCATCCGAAGCGGACCGAAATAATTGACCTCCAATTCCCGACGCGCGGCTTCGATCGCGTCTGCGCCGAGGAGTGCGCTACCGGTCGCGATTCCTGCGTTGTTGATGAGGAGATTGACGTCGGCGCACGTCGCAGCGGCCTCCGCGATGGTCGCGGGATCGGTGACGTCGAGGCGAACCGGCGTCACACCGGGCAGCTTCACGGAACGCGGATCGCGCGCGCCAGCGTAGACTTTTCGCGCCCCGCCCGCCAGCAGGGCCTTCGCGAAGGCGAGGCCGAGCCCGCGGTTGGCGCCCGTGACGAAGGCTACGGAATTGGCGATTTTCATGGCTTGGCTCCTTTTTGGGCACGATCGCCCTGCCCTGCGGACGCCCCATCGGGCGCCCTCAGGTGAGAATCTTGGTGAAAGCGATATCGAGGAACCCTCTCAGCGGCGCCGGGCTCTGCTCGACTTTGGTGCGCAGCAAGGCTCCCTCCCACGCATCGATCAGGAAGGCCGCAAGCGCCTCCGGCGGGGATTCGGCGCGGATATCCCCGCCGCGCTGCGCCTCGGCGATCACCCGGGCCAAGGCGAGCCGCCAGTCGGCGAAGGCCGCTGAGACGCGCTCGCGGATCGCTGGGCTCTGGCTCGACAGTTCGGCCGCGAAATTGCCGAGCAGGCACCCCGGAGCGTCCGGAGCGGCGCTTAGCTCCGCCATCGCCTCGAAATAGCGGCGAAGCCGTTCCAAAGGCGCGAGCCCACGCTCGTCGAGGACGGCGAGACGCGTCCCCACTTTTTCGGCGTAGAGAGACACGGCCGCCGCGCCGAAGTCCTCCTTGCTGGAAAAATGATTGTAGAACGAGCCCTTGGGGGCTCCAGCCGCCTTGGCGATGTCGTCCACCGATGTCGCGTTGAAGCCGCGCTTATGCAGCGTCTCCAAACCGGCGGTCAAAAGCTGCTCGCGAACATTGGGCTTTGGCATATTTATAATATGACCGGTCGTCTTGATCTTGTCAAACGCTCGCGGGAAAGACAAGTTCAAATCGGCAAAAGGTAGGCGTCATCAGCCAAGACGCCGCCGGCAGTTTCCGGTACTCTCATCGAGCGTTTGCGGTGAAAGCGAGACGATACGATGCTGTCCAGAGGCATTCATCACGTCACGGCGATCGCCGGCTCCGCTCGGCGAAACCTCGACTTCTACGTTCGCACGCTCGGCATGCGGCTCGTCAAGAAGACGGTCAACTTCGACGATCCGGGAACCTATCACCTCTATTACGGCGACGAGACGGGCGGCCCCGGCACGATTCTGACGTTCTTTCCCTGGGAGGGCGTTCCGGCCGGCCGCCTCGGCGTCGGCGAGACGGGCGAGACGGCGTTTCGCGTGCCCGAAGGGGCGATCGGCTATTGGACCCATCGCTTTCTGGAGAAAGGCGTCAAGCACGAAGCGCTGGTGAGACGCTTGGGGGAGAGCGTCCTCACCTTCACCGATCCAGAGGGGGCGAATCTGGCGCTCGTCGCGCAACCTGGCGCTGAAGCGGAACCGGCATGGAGCGCCGGCGACATCCCGTCCGAGTTCGCAATCCGCGGCTTTCACAGCGTCACGCTTTTGCTAGAGGACGGCGTCCCGACAGGCGACATCCTGACCGACGTGCTCGGCTTCGAGGCCGCCGCCACCGAAGGGGCGATCCGGCGCTATCGGGCGCCCGGGGCCAAGGCGGGCGCAATCGTCGACATTCGCGCGATCGGCGGCTTCCCCCGCGGCTGGCAAGGGGCAGGGTCGGTCCACCATGTCGCATTCCGCGCCGCCGACGACGCCGATCAGGCGGAAATGGCGCACAAGCTCGTCGAGCATCACCGGGTCCGCACGACGGAGCAGAAGGACAGGAATTACTTCCGCTCGGTGTATTTCCGCGAGCCCGGCCATGTCCTGTTCGAGATCGCCACCGACCCGCCGGGCTTTGCCGTCGACGAATCCGTGGCGACCCTCGGGGAGGCGCTGAAGCTGCCTCCTTTCCTCGAAGCCCATCGCGGCGCCATTGAGGCGGCGCTGCCCAAACTCGACTTGAGCGCGCCGCCGTGACCGACGCTCTCTCCTTCGTCCACGCGTTCGAACCGGCCTCCGACCCTCAGGCGCCGCCTATTTTGCTGCTGCATGGAACGGGCGGAGACGAGACGGACCTGCTTGCGCTCGGACGGGCGGTCGCCCCCGGCTCGGCCCTGCTGTCGCCGCGCGGCAAGGTGCTGGAGAACGGCATGCCGAGATTCTTCCGCCGCCTGCGGGAGGGCGTGTTCGACCAAGAGGACGTTCGGCGCCGCGCGTACGAGCTGGCCGACTTCGTCGCCGAGGCGCGGCGCGCCTATCAATTGAGCGCGCCGGTCGCCGTCGGCTTCTCCAACGGCGCCAACATCGCCGCCGCTCTGCTCCTGCTGCGCCCGGAAGCGCTCGACGCAGCCGTACTGATTCGCGCGATGGCGCCGCTCGACGATCCGCCGCCGCACCCAAATCTGGCGGGAAAGCGGGCGCTCGTCCTATCGGGCGCGCTGGACGCGATCGCGCCCGCCGACAATGCGGCTCGGCTCGCGAGGATGCTCAGAGACGCCGGCGCCGAGGTTCGGCATGAAATCTTGCCGTCAAATCATGGTCTAAGCCAGCAGGACTTGCGGCTAACCACTGCCTTCCTAGGCGAATTGCCGCCGCGAAGTCGCTCCTGACAGGCGTAAAATCGGCGAACCGAAGTCTTAACTCAGGCTAATCGAGACAATCGAATGGCGAAATCTCGCAAGGACGGGTAGGTTGCGCGCGCAGCGGGCGGCGCCGACGCCATACCCTTGCGGGAGTGGTAAAATTTTTAGCATGAGCAAGTTTTGAGCATGGGCGTGATTGGCAAGCTCGCCTGGGCAGCCAGCGCCTGTGCGGTCCTTGGTCTTATCCTTTGGACCGGCGCCGGCCCGGTGTTCGACGCCGTCGCCGCGGCGGGCTGGGGCGTAGTGGTCGTCGTCGTCTTGCGAGGCGTCGCCGTCTCCGCGGCGGGCCTCGGCTGGTATTTCCTGTTTCCCAAGAGCGGCTGGCGGCCGACGGCTTGGACCTGCGTGCTGATCCGGTTCTTGCGCGAGGGCGCCAGCGCCCTGCTGCCGATGACCCAGATCGGCGGCGAAGTCATCGGCGCGCGCGCGCTGACCTTGCGCGGGGCGCCAGCGTCGCTCTCGGCGGCGAGCGTCATCGTCGATGTCCTCGTCCAGGCGGTGACCCAATTCCTGTTCGCGATTCTGGGCCTGGCGACCCAGGCCTCGATGCGCAGCGAGGATTCGATCCGCGGCACCGTCGCAATCGTCGTCGTCGCCGCCATTCCTGCGCTCGGCGGCTTCTATCTCGCGCAGCGCCCGGTCGGGCAGCGATTCGTCACGGCCGCGCTCCGGCGTCTCGCGGGAGAGCGGGAATGGCTGTCTTTTGGGGCCATCGAAGCGCTCTACAGCCGCTTCGCCGCCATCTATTCCAACCGCGGCGGCTTCGCCGTCGCCTTTGTGATCCACGCCTCCGTCTGGTTGGTCGGCGCCTTCGAGGTCTGGGCCGTGCTCGCCTGCATGGGATTTCGGGCGAGCTATTCCGAGGCGCTGGTCATTGAGAGTCTGATGCAGGCCATCCGAGGGGCGGCCTTCGCGATCCCTGGCGCGTTGGGCGCGCAGGAGGGCGGCCTGATCGCCCTTTGCGCCATCTTCGGCGTACCGGCGGACGTGGCGATCGCCATGTCGCTGATCAAACGCGTGCCCGATCTCGTGTTCGGCGTGCCGAGCCTGATCGGCTGGCAGGTTCTCGAGGGCCGGGCGCTTCATTCGCTACACGCGGAACCAGAAGGCGGCAGGCCGTGATCTCCATTCTCTTTATTGTCATCGCGGCGGTCGGATGCTTCTATCTGCTGCTTGCCGCGCTTGCGACGCCGCCGGCACGGCCTCCGGCGGCCGCCTCCGCCGCGCCGGCGGTGACGGTGCTGAAGCCCCTCAATGGCGACGAGCCGCAACTGTTCGAGAATCTAGCCTCGCTCTGCCTCCAGGACTACGCGGGGCCGGTTCAGATCATTTGCGGCGTGCAGAACCCGAAAGACCCGGCGATCGATGTCGTCGAACGCCTCGCGGCCACGTTCCCGGGCGCCGATATCCAGCTCGTCGTCGACCGCACCCAGCACGGCGCCAACCTGAAGGTCGCCAATCTGATCAATATGGCGCGGCACGTGCGCCACGACTGCATCGTGCTCGCCGACAGCGATATCGGAGTCGAGCGGAACTACCTCGAAACGCTCACGGCGGAGCTGGCGCAGCCAGGCGTCGGCGCGGTCACCTGCTTTTACAACGGCGTCGGCGCGGCAGGCTTCTGGTCGACGCTGTCGGCGCTCCAGGTGAACGCGCATTTCCTGCCCAACGCGCTGGTCGGGTTGCGCAGCGGCCTTGCGCGGCCCTGCTTCGGATCGACAATCGCCCTAACGCGCCAGGTGCTCGCCGAAATCGGCGGCTTCGAGGCTTTCGCCGACCACCTCGCGGACGATTACGCCATGGGGGACGCGGTGCGCGCCGCGGGTCTCACGGTCGTCACGGCGCCGATGCTGGTGGCCCACAACTGCGCCGAATCGTCCTTCCCTGATCTCTGGGGCCACGAATTGCGCTGGGCGCGGACCATCCGCAACGTCGACTCGGTCGGCTACGCCGGATTGCTCGTCACGCATCCGTTCGCCTGGGCGTTGATCGCCGCCGCGACGGGCGCCCCGACCGCGGGAGCGGCGCTGGCCGGTCTTGCCATCGCCTGCCGAATTATGCTCTTGCGTACTCTGACGCGCACTTACAAGCTTGCGTCGCAGATCTACTGGCTTGCGCCGGTGCGCGACCTCCTGTCCTTCGCCGTGTTCGTTTGGAGCTTCTTCGGCGCCGACCTGACCTGGCGAGGCCGAAGCTACCGCATGCAGGCCAATGGCCGGCTAACCGCAGATGAGAGATCCCAATGAAAACCCTCTTCCTGCAAGCCCCTTCCTTCGACGGCTATGACGGCGGAGCGGGCGCGCGCTATCAGATGAAGCGCGAAGTGCGCTCGTTCTGGTATCCGACGTGGCTCGCTCAGCCCGCTGCGCTGGTCGAAGGCTCGAAGTTGATCGACGCGCCGCCGCACCGCCTCAGCTTCGAGGACATCAAGCCGGATCTGATGAGCCATGAGCTCATCGTCATGCACACCTCCACCCCGTCGTTCCGATCGGACGCCAAGACGGCGGAGATGATCAAGGCCATCAACCCGACCTGCAAAATCGGCTTCATCGGCGCCAAAGTGGCGGTCGAACCGGAGAAGAGCCTCCAGACGACGACGGCGATCGATTTCGTCGCCCGTAACGAATTCGATTTCACGATCAAGGAGATCGCAGACGGGCGGGACTGGGCGGACGTCAAAGGCATTTCCTACCGCAACGCCGAGGGCGTGATCGTCCACAACGAGGATCGCGAGGTCCTCGCCGACATGGACGCGCTGCCGTTCGTGACGCCGATCTACAAGCGCGACCTCGACATCAACCGCTATTTCGGGGGTTACCTCAAGCACCCCTACCTGTCGTTCTATACCGGGCGCGGCTGCAAATCGCGCTGCACCTTCTGCCTCTGGCCGCAGACGGTCGGCGGCCACAATTACCGCGTGCGCTCGATCGAACATGTGATCGCCGAGGTCAAATACGCGCGCGAGGCATTCCCCGAGGTCAAGGAGATCTTCTTCGACGACGACACGCTGACCGACAATCTGCCGCGCGTCGAAGCGCTCGCCAAGGAGCTCGGCAAGCTCGGTGTCACCTGGTCCTGCAACGCCAAGGCGAACGTGCCGCGCAAGACGCTGGAAATCCTCAAGGCGAACGGCCTCAGGCTGCTGCTGGTCGGCTACGAGTCCGGCAACCAGAAGATCCTGCACAACATCAAGAAGGGACTGCTGGTCGACGTCGCGCGGCGGTTCACCAAGGACTGCCACGAACTCGGCATCATCATCCACGGCACCTTCATCCTCGGACTCCCCGGCGAAACGCGCGAGACCATTCAGGAAACGCTGAAATTCGCCAAGGACATCAATCCGCACACGATTCAGGTGTCGCTGGCGGCGCCCTACCCCGGCACGTTCCTCTACAAGCAGGCCAAGGAGAACGGCTGGTTCGCCGAGGACATCGACCTCCTCACCGAGGACGGGACGCAGATCGCGCCCTTGAACTACCCCGATCTCAGCCACACCGAAATCTTCAACGCCGTCGAGGATTTCTATAAGAAATTCTACTTCCGGCCCTCGAAGATCGCCTCCATCGTCGGCGAGATGGTGCGCAGCCCGGAGATGATGAAGCGCCGTCTGCGCGAGGGCGTCGAGTTCTTCCAGTTCCTGCGTCATCGGGAAGACGTGATCGTGTGAAGCGCCTCGTCGTCAACGCCGACGACTTCGGCCTCGCCAGGGAAGTCAACGAGGCGGTCGAGCGCGCGCATCGGCAAGGCGTCCTCAGCGCGGCGAGCCTGATGGTGGCGGCGGCGGACGCCGCCGACGCCGTCGAGCGGGCGCGCCGGATGCCGGCGTTGCGCGTCGGGCTGCATCTCGTCCTCGTCGAGGGCGACCCGGCGGCGCCGGCCGCGGAGGTCCCCGCTTTGCTCAACCGCTCCGGGCGTCTGCGCACCGACCTTGCCGCCTATGGCCTGGCGATCGCGGTTCGCCCGAGCGCGCGCCGCCAGATCCGGCGCGAGATCCGCGCGCAATTCGAAGCGTTCCGGGCGACGCGGCTGCCGCTCGACCACGTCAACGCCCATCAGCACTACCATCTGCACCCGTGGATTAGCGCCGAGATCATCGAGATCGGCAGGGATTACGGCATGAAGGCGCTGCGCGTGCCCTTCGAGCCGCGCGCGCTGCTCGCTTCCGTCGAGCCGACGCCGCCGTCGCTGGTCGCACGGATCGCTGCGCCGTGGACGGCGCTGATGCGGACGCGCGTCCGCTCAGCCGGCCTTGCCGTCGCGGACCGCGTTTTCGGCCTTGCGTGGTCCGGCGCGATGACCGAGGCGCGCCTCGCCGGCCTGATCGCGCGGCTGCCCGAAGGACGGACCGAAATCTACCTCCATCCCGCGACCGGAGGAGGCTTTCGCGATGCGGCGCCCGGTTACCGCTATCGCGACGAGTTCGCCGCGCTGCTCTCGGGGAGCGCTCGGGACGCTCTCAGAGATTCCGGCGCGATCCTCGGAGGTTACGCTGACTTTGGCGGAAGGAATTAGGAACTTGGAACCCTAAGGGGGCGCATTCTTGTCTAATCTGCGGCGCCGTACTATACGCGGCTTTCGGATTATTCCGCGCGGCGGCGTCGCTCTGTACCCTTAGCCACGTTAGGATCAAGCGAAATGAAGATCATTCTTGCTCAGCCACGCGGCTTTTGCGCGGGGGTCGTCCGCGCTATCGAGATCGTGGAGTTGGCGCTGCAAAAGCATGGAGCGCCGGTCTACGTGCGGCATGAGATCGTTCACAACCGCCACGTCGTGGAATCCCTCAAGAGCAAAGGGGCGCGCTTTGTCGACGAGCTGAGCGAGGTTCCCAGCGGCGCGGTGACGATCTTCAGCGCGCACGGCGTCGCCCGCAAGGTCGAGGATGAGGCGAAAATGAGGGAGCTGCCGATCATCGACGCGACCTGCCCCCTCGTCACCAAGGTGCACAATCAGGGGCGGCGTTACGTCGGCCAGGGCCGCATCCTGGTCTTCATCGGCCATGCCGGCCATCCCGAGGTCGAAGGCACGCTCGGCCAGATCGACGGCGAAATCCACCTCGTCGAGAGCGAGGCGGATGTCGAGCGGCTCCAAATCCCTGCCGACACCCCTATCGCCTACGTCACCCAGACGACGCTCAGCGTCGACGACACGCGCGGCGTCATCGCCGCCCTGCATCGCAAGTTCAGCGACGTCGAAGGTCCCGAAATTCGTGATATCTGCTATGCTACGCAGAACCGGCAGACAGCGGTCCGGGACTTGTCGCGCGTCTGCGACGTCATTATCGTGGTCGGAGCGCCGAACAGTTCAAATTCGAACCGCTTGCGCGAAATTGGCGAAGAAGCCGGATTGCCGAGCTACCTCGTCGCCGACGGCGGCGACATTCGCCCGGAATGGTTTGCGAACGCCAGCGTCGTCGGCGTGACCGCCGGAGCGTCGGCGCCCGAGGTCCTGGTGGACGACGTGATTGAGGCGTTGAAGCGTATCGAGCCCTGCGAGGTGTCGAACCTGGACGGGCTTAAGGAGAACGTCAGCTTCCGCTTGCCGGCCGGACTCGCGTCCTAAAGGTCCGCCGCATTCGGAAGCGCCGCCCCCGCAGACAGCGGTGGGACCGGCCCAGCTTTGAAGGAGCGTCGCTTGGGTATTCCTCTCAGACAAGTCGTGAAGGTCGGCGCTTATATCGTCCGCCAGCATCTCATGGGCCGGAAGCGCTATCCGCTCGTCCTGATGCTCGAGCCGTTGTTCCGCTGCAATCTCGCCTGCGCCGGCTGCGGCAAGATCGACTATCCCGACGCCATCCTCAACCGGCGCATTTCGGTCGAGGACGCACTGGCCTCGGTCGACGAATGCGGCGCCCCGGTCATCGTCATGGCGGGCGGCGAGCCGCTCCTTCACAAGGAACTGCCGAAGATCGTCGAGGGCGTCGTCGCGCGCAAGAAGTTCGCGATCGTCTGCACCAACGCGCTTCTGCTCGAGAAGAAGATCGATCAGTACAAGCCCAGCCCGTATTTCACCTGGTCGATCCATCTCGACGGCGACAAGGAGATGCACGACAAGTCGGTCTGCCAGCAGGGCGTCTACGACAAGGCCGTCGCCGCGCTTAAGCTGGCCAAGGCCAAGGGCTTCCGCGTCACGATCAATTGCACGTTCTTCAACGACGCGGACTCGGCGCGCATCGCCTCTTTCTTCGACACGGTGACCGCCCTCGGCGTCGACGGCATCACCGTTTCGCCCGGCTACGCCTACGAGCGCGCGCCGGATCAGCAGCACTTCCTGACCCGCGCGGCGACCAAGCAACTGTTCCGCGACGTCTTCAAGCGGGGCAACGGCGGCCGCAAGTGGGCCTTCAACCAGTCGGGCATGTTCCTCGACTTCCTC
The DNA here is from genome assembly GCA_036488815.1 of Roseiarcus sp. Classification (GTDB taxonomy): domain Bacteria; phylum Pseudomonadota; class Alphaproteobacteria; order Rhizobiales; family Beijerinckiaceae; genus Roseiarcus. Next base: position 37,307 of record DASXGX010000042.1, on the reverse strand, counting down.
GCCGGCAACCAGACCTACCACTGCACGCCCTGGGGCAACCCGACGCGAACCGTGTTCGGCTGGCAGCGCCCCTGCTATCTCCTCGGCGAAGGCTACGCCGCCACCTTCAAGGAGTTGATGGAGGAGACGGACTGGGACAGCTACGGGACCGGCAATTACGAGAAGTGCGCCAATTGCATGGTCCACAGCGGCTTCGAGGCGACCGCCGTCAACCACACCGTCGCCAAGCCCTGGAAGGCGCTCGGGGTGGCGCTGCGCGGCGTGAAGACCGAGGGGCCGATGGCCCCCGAAATCCCGCTCGATAAACAGCGTCCGGCTGAATACGTCTTCCAGCAGAACGTGACGCAGAAGCTGTCAGAGATGCGCCAAGCCGAGGCCGCGGAAAAGGCCCGGAAGTCGGCGGACGCGGCGTAGCGCCGCGAAAGCGGCGGAACTGTCGCGCGCCCCATGGATCAGCCCCCGCGTCTGGGCGGGGGACCTCATCACGCCAAAGGCGACGACGCCGAGATCGAGGCTTCCGTCGGCCTTGACGGCCTTCATGACCAGCGGAGGCAGATCGCGCCCCGCCGGATCCGACACGACGCGCAGAATCGCGAACGGCGCTTTGCGCTCAAAGGCGAAGCGCGCCGCAATCTGGCTCTCCATGTCGACCGAAGCCGCCTTGGTTGCCTTGCGCAATTCGGCCTTGCTGGCGCGCGTCAGCACCGGCGCGTCGACGCCGGCGACGACGCCGATCTTGACGCGCTCGCCGGCGGCTCTCAGACGCGCCGCCAGCGCCCACGCCACTTCTTCGTCCGCCATCACGCTGTCGCCCTCGCTGACGACGTGCGTGCCGATGATGATGTCACCGCTGCGCAGGCTCGGATCGAGGCCGCCGCAGATGCCGAAGCTGATCGTCAGCCTGTGTCGCGCGTGAGCCTCCTCGAGGCGGCGGCGCAGCATGACGGCGCCGCCGCAGATCGCAAGCGAATCGGGCGCATGCGCGATCTGGGCCTCGCGTTTGAGGCCACTGACGAACAAGAGATGAGACGAAGGCGGGGCGAAGTGCTTCAAGTGTTCACATACCGAGCGTCGCGGCGCGACTATTGCCCCGCTTCAAATTGCGGAAGCGGGCAAGCGCCCACAGCGGGAAGAATTTCGAGTAACCGTGATAGCGCAAGTAGAACACACGGGGAAAGCCCGTAGCGGTATAGAAGTCTTCCTTCCACAGCCCATCTTCACCTTGGGCGGCGGCGAGATAGGCGACGCCGCGCGCCACGGCGGGATGGTCGGCCTCCCCGGCGGCCATCAGGCCGAGCAACGCCCAGGCGGTCTGCGACGCCGTGCTCGGCGCGCGCTGGTAACCCTTATAGTCGAGCTTGTAGCTCTCGCCCGCCTCGCCCCAGCCGCCGTCCGGGTTCTGAATGCCGACGAGCCACGCCACAGCGCGGCGCACCGGCTCGGATTTCAAATCCTGGCCGGCCGCGGCGAGGGCGCAGAGCGCCGACCAGGCGCCGTAGATGTAATTCATGCCCCAGCGGCCGAACCAGCTGCCGTCCTTCTCCTGCTGGGCGAGCAGCGCCTCGACGCCGCGCGTCAGCGTTTCGCCGGTGCGCCCGAGCTGGGCGAGCATCGAGACGCAGCGCGCGGTGACGTCGGCCGTCGGCGGATCGAGCAGCGCGCCATGGTCGGCGAAGGGGATGTAGTTGAGATAATGGTAAGTGTTGTCGGCGTCGAACGCCGCCCACCCGCCGTCCCGGCTCTGCAGCCCTTCGACCCATTCGCTTGCACGGTCGATCGATCCCTGCCGTGGTCCCTGCCCCGCGCTGAAGCTTAGACGGTCCGCCCGGTCCATCGCCATCGCCACGACCGCCGTGTCGTCGAGATCGGGGTAATGCGCGTTGTTGTATTGGAACGCCCAGCCGCCGGGCCGCACGTCCGGGCGCCGAATCGCCCAATCGCCTTTCACGTCGAGCACCTGACGGGGCGCGAGCCAGTCGAGCCCTGTGAGCGCCGCGGCGGTGCTCGCCGGGTCACCCGCCTCGAGCAGCGCGTGGCTCACAAGCCCGGTGTCCCACACTGGCGACACACACGGCTGGCAATAGGCTTCGTCCTTGCCGACGACCAGCAGCTTCTCGATCGATTGGCGCGCGACGACGAGATCGGGATGGCCGGCGGGATAACCCAAGGCGTCGTACATCAGGACCGTGTTCGCCATGGCGGGATAGATCGCGCCGAGGCCGTCCTCGCCGTTGAGGCGCTCTTTCACGAAGGCGACGGCGGCCTTGATGGCGCGTTGACGCAGCGCGTTGGGGAAGAACGGCTCGGTCAGCTTGAGCAGCTTGTCGATCACGCCGAAGAATTTCACCCAGCCTGGGGGCGCATGCGCGGGGGTCGGCCAAGTGCGAACCGTCTCCGGCGGCGCGGTGAACAACTCCTCGATCATGACGCCGCGCGCATTGACCGGCAGCGGCTTCAGCGCCTGAAGCACCAGGAGGGGCACGAGCACCGTGCGCGCCCAATAGGAGACCTTGTCGAGGTGGAAGGGAAACCACCGCGGCAGCAGCATGATCTCCACCGGCATCGTCGGAACGCCGCGCCAAGGGATGGCGCCGTAGAGCGCGAGCAAGGCGCGCGTGAAGACGTTGCTCCTCGCGGCGCCGCCGTGCGCCAGAATCGCCTCCCGCGCGCGCCGCATGTGCGGCGCGTCGGGATCGTCGCCGATCATCTTGAGGGCGAAATAAGCCTTCACGCTCGCGCTCATGTCGAAGGCGCCCGCGTGGAAGAGTGGCCAGCCGCCATGGTCGCCCTGAATCCGGCGCAGATAGACAGCGATCAGGCGCTCGAGTTCGAGATCCGGCTTCTCGCCGCGATAGTGCCGGAACAGGATGTATTCGGCGGGGATCGTCGCATCGGCCTCGAGCTCGAAGCACCAATGGCCGTCCGGCTGCTGGCGCTCCAGCAGCGCTTGCGCGGCGCGGGAGATGTGTCGCTCCAGCGCGTCGGCGGATGGCGCGTTCGGGGTGCGGTCGAAGGCGACATTCATGGCGAGACACCCAGGGCCAAGCGGGATTTCGGCGCGCCGTCGCGCTTCCCGGTGAGAATCAATGCCGCTGTATAACCGGAACGCACTGCGCCTTCGAGTGTCGCAGGCAGGCTGGTCTGCGTCCAGTCGCCAGCCAGCGCCACGTTATCCCACCGCGTGCGGGAGGGCGGACGCTTGGCGTTTTGCGCCGGCGTCGCGGCGAAGGTTGCCCGCTTTTCCTTAACGATCTGCCAAGCCGGCATGGCCGCGGGCAGGCCCGTCAGCGCGGCGACCTCGCGCCAGATCTCGGCCGCGAGATCCTCGCGTGGGCGCTCCAGCAGCCGGTCGGCGCCGCTGATCGTCGTCGACAGACGGTCGGGATAAGCGAACAGCCACTCGGTCAGGCTGTTGACCACGCCGAGGATCGCCGGCTGTTGCGGCGGTGGCGCGATTCGAAAGTGGGCGTTGACGATCGCCCGAAACTCGTCGGGCGCCTCGATGTCCGGCAGGAGTTCGCGAGCGATCCAGGGTGGGACCGCGACAACCGCCGCGTCGCCGGGGCCGAGCGCGAGCTTCTCGGCCTCGAAATCGAGCTCGACCGCGCGCGCTCCCACGAACGTCACGCCGCGCAAGCGCCGCCCGAAACGAACCGTCGCTCCGCGCGCCTCGAGGAAGCCGATCGCCGGATCGACGAAGGCCTGCGACAGGCCTTGCGCTGCGATCAGGGGCCGGCAAGCCCGGCCGCCTGCGCCGAGTGTCTCGCGCAGCATTGCGGCGGCGAGCGCGGCGGAACCCTCGGGCGGCTCCGTGTTCAACCCCGCAAGCAAAAGAGGCCGCCACAGCCGATCATAGAGCGGCCCCTTGCAGGACATCGTCTCCCCGAGCGTCGCGGCGGCCGGGGCGAAGAACGTCGCGAGCGGGGCGAAGTGTTCGCGCAGGCTCGTGCCGGGCGCGCGGCGGCTGCGGTCGAGCAGCCACCACGGGATGCGCCCCGCATTGGGCCGGATGCGCCAGCGCTCGCCCGTGCCGAGATCGGCGAAATCGAACACGGGTGCGGGCGGCCCTTGCAGAGCGCCAATGCCGCCTACGCGGCTGAGGTAGTCGAGCGCGGCGGCGTTGCCGGAGAGCAGCAGATGATTGCCGTTGTCGATGACGAGGCCGAGCGACTGGTCGTAGTACGAGCGGCACCGTCCGCCGGCGGCGCGCGCCGCCTCGTGCACCACGACCTTCGCGCCGGCGTCGATCAAACGCACGGCCGCGCTGAGGCCGGCGACGCCGGCCCCGACGACGTGCACGGTCCCGCCGGTCATATCAGGCCATAGCGAAGGAAGGCTGCGAGAATTCGCAGCCGGCTTGCCTTGGCGCGTCGCCGCGGCGGCGCGAAGCCTTCCGCAATCATCCGATCGAGAATGGAGCGGTAGACCGCCGCCATCAGACGCGGCGCCTTCACCGCCCGGCGCGGCGCCTTCGCCATCAGAGGCTCGGTCTGCTCGAAATGCCAGCGGGCGCGTTTCGCCACTTCGAGGCACGCCGGCCCCAGCTTCGAGTCAGCGGCCACGACGAGCGGATCGTCGCTCGCGACGCCCGCGGCGTCGAGCGCCTCGCGTGGCAGATAAAGCCGGCCGATCGCGGCGTCCTCATCGATGTCGCGTAGGATGTTGGTGAGCTGGAGCGCGCGCCCGAGATGATGGGCGAGCGCCTCGCCGGCCTCGCCCGGAAGACCGAAGATGCGCACCGAGGACCGTCCGACCGCGCTTGCGACGCGATCGCAGTAGAGGTCGAGCGTCTGCCAGTCGGGCGCGCGAATATCGCGGTCGGCGTCCATCGCCATGCCGTCGATCACGGCTTCGAAGTCTTCGCGCCTCAGGCCGTAGCGGCCGACCGAGTCGGCGAGCGGGGTGAGTTGGGCCGGCGCTCGCCCGGCGAAGAGCGCCGCAATGTCGGCGCGCCAGCGCTCGAGCGCCGCCATGCGCTGCGGCCGGGTCATCGCGCCGCGCTCGTCGGCGATGTCGTCGACGGCGCGGCAGAAGCCGTAGAGCGCGAACATCGCCTCGCGCTGCGCGTTCGGCAGGATACGCATCGCCATGTAGAACGAACTGCCCGACGCGGGCGCCGGCTGTGCCGCCTCGGCGCTCATGCCCGGGCCTCCGAGGAAGCGCCGACCGATCGCAGGAGGCGCGAGCCGAGACCACGCAGCACGCCGACGGCGCCGACCCAGGCGAAGCCCGCCTTGCCGAGGTGAACGGGCTGGCTCAAGGGATCGCGGCTTTCGAGATCGCGCGCGAGGCGGCGCGCGAGATTCTCGATCGCGGCGATCTCGAGGGCGAGGCGGAGATCGACGATTCGCGGAGCGAGCGTCGCGCCGCGCCGCGTCAATTCGGACGCGCGCGCGCCGAGTTCGCCGATCGCCGCGCGCAGCTGCGGCGACGCGCTCGGAGCGTCCAGCATTTTGACCGACGCGCAATGCGCGGCGAGGACGTCCTTGGGGAGGTAAACGCGGTTGAGTCGGCGGTAATCCTCGGCGCAATCCTGGAGGTGGTTGATCACTTGAAGCGCTGCGCAGAGCGAATCCGACGCTGGCCACAGCGCCTCGTCCTCGCCGTGCACGTCGAGAACGAATCGCCCGACCGGCATCGCCGAAAGACGGCAATATTCGATCAGCTCCGCCCAGTTCTCGTAACGGCACTTGCGCACGTCGAGGCGAAACGCGTCGAGCAGATCGAGCGCGTGGCGCGGACTGAGGCCGTGCTCGGCGAGGGCGAGGCGCAGCGGCTCGGCGAGCGGATCGGGCGGGGCGCGGCCGCAAAGCGCCTCTTCGAGACCGTCGAGCAGCGCCAGCTTGCGATCCGGGGGAAGCGAGGGATGGTCAGCGACGTCGTCGGCGGCCCGCACGAAACGATAGAACGCGAGAATGGGCGCGCGATGGCGCGCGCTCATCAGCCACGAGGCGACAGGAAAGTTCTCGTCGCGATGAGTCTTGCCGGAGAGCGTCTCCGTCGCGTTCGTCATGCGCCCGCTTCCCCCATCGGGGCCTGGAAGCGCCCCTTCCAATAGCCTCCGCGCCCGCGCCAAAATTGCACCGCCGATTGCAACGTGAACACGACATAGCCGGCCGCGATGGCGGGAAGAGCGAGACCCCCGATCAATGGCCGACCATAGAGCCGCAGCGTTGGCGCGAGGCTGACGGCCATCATCGCCCAGGTCAGCACGCCGCTCCAACGCGCAAGGCCGTGCCCGAACACGGCGAACAGCGGCGGGGCGAGATAGACGAGCCCCATCCCGACGATGACGCCGACGAGCCGGAGCGCCGAGTAACGCAGTTCGGCGTAAGCGGAACGCGACACCATGCGCGCGAATTCGCCGAAGGTCTCATAGGCGCGCAGGCTCAGCGCGTCCTCGGTGAGGCCGAGCCAGATCGGGCCCTGCCCCTTCATCAGCGCCCCCAGCGCGCAATCGTCGATCAGGGCATTGCGAACCGCCTCGAGACCGCCTGCGCGCCGCAGCGCCTCGCGGCGCACCAGCATGCAGCCGCCCGCCGCCGCCGCGATCTTGCGTTTCGGATCGTTCACCCAGGCAAAGGGATAAAGCATCTGGAAGAAGAAGACGAAAGCCGGCGCCAGCCAGCGCTCAGCCAAACTCTCGCAGCGCAGCTTCACCATCAGCGACGTGAGGACGGAGCCGCGGGCGCAAGCGATAGCGACCACACGTTGCAGCACATGCGGCGCATAGGCGATGTCCGCGTCGGTGAACAGCACGAACTCCGGCGGCTCGGCGCCCGCCTCGACGTCCGCGAGGCCGCGCCGCATCGCGGCCAGCTTGCCCGTCCAGCCCTTCGGAACGTCGGCGCCGGCGATGACGCGCAGGCGTTCCTCGGCCCCCGCCGCTTTGGCGGCGGCGATCGCCGCCTCAGCCGTCCCGTCCGAGCTCTGGTCGTCGACCAGCACGACCGACAGCCGCCCGGAATAATCCTGCCGCAGCAGCGAGCCGACGCTTTCGGCGATCACATCCGCCTCGTCGCGCGCCGGAACCACGGCGACGACGCTCGGCCAGGCGCGCGGCGATCCACTCGTCTTTGCAGCGGCGGCGTCGCGCTCGGCGCAAAGCCAGTATCCTCCTCGGCCAATCAGCAGATAGGCCCACACGACGAGCGGAATGAAAGACAGCGCCGCAACGATCATGGCAGACGTCCGTTGGCGCGAAACCAAGCGATCGCGTCGGCTAGCGCTTCTCGATGACGCCGCGAGTGGTAACCGAGTTCCCGCCGCGCCTTGGAATCGTCGAAGAACATGTAGTAGCGCGCCATGCGCAGGCCATCGAGCGTGGCGAAGGGTTCGACGCCGGTAAATCTCGCCGCCATCTCCGCAGCAAAAGCGACCGGATAGAGCGCGGTGCGCGGCACTCTGAACCGGGGCGGCCGGCGGCCGACGATCGAAGCGATGTCGGCGAGCATGTCGGCGAGGAGCACGTTCTCGCCGCCGAGAATGTAGCGCTCGCCGATGCGACCGCGCAGCATCGCGGCAAGGTGGCCCTGCGCGACGTCGTCGACATGGGCGAGGTTCAATCCGGTGTCGACGAAGGCCGGCATCCGCCCCCGTGCGGCCTCGAGGACCACGCGGCCTGTCGGCGTCGGCTTGACGTCGCGAGGACCGATCGGCGTCGAAGGATTGACGATGACGGCGGGCAGCCCGTCCCGCCGGATCATCGTCTCGACGAGGCGCTCGGCCGCAACCTTGCTGCGCTTGTAGGCGCCGATCGCGTCTTTTTCGGCGAGGGGGTAGTCCTCCGTCGCGTAGCCGCGTTCGACGAGCTTCAATGTCGCCACGCTGCTTGTGTAGACGATGCGCTCGACGCCGGCGCGCAAGGCCTCCTCCATCAGGAGGCGCGTACCCTCGAGGTTGTTGCGGACGATCTCCGCCGGATCCTTTGCCCAAAGACGATAATCGGCCGCGACATGAAAAAGGTAGCGCACGCCCTTGAGCGCCTCGGCGAGCGACGCGCGGTCCCTGAGGTCGCCCTCGACGAGCGTATCGGCCGGATCGAGATTGGTTCGAGGGCTGGTCGGACGGACGAGGACGCGCGGAGGCGCGCCGGCGCCGCGCAGCGCCGCCGCGACCGCCGAGCCGAGAAAACCGCTCGCGCCTGTGACCAGCGCGGGCGAAAGCGCCGACGCTTCCGTCACCATTCCCGCGGCGGCGGCGCCGGAGGCTTCGTCGCGCGCGGCGACGAAGCCGTGCCTCGTTTCGAAGATGCGCATGCCCCCTATCCTGAACGCCAGGTTGCCGTCTCGTCTCAGCGCGGCGCCCCAACCTTGAAGAGGCGTCCGCCCCGTTGCGGCGATTGACGCCGCGCCGAAGCGCGCGCCTCGATTCTCGCCCCGTTGAAAATGAGGGTCTTTCTGCTCCCGCGCAAGCAAGGCCTACCGGGGCCGCCTTGCCTGTCGCCACCCCTCGCCCACGGGCGAGAAGGCCAAAAAGCAATAGCGTTCGGGGCGCAAATGTGCAAATACAAACCGACCGGACGGATTTTACCATTCGACAATGCGGCATGTCTGACGGACATCTTTCGAGCGGCGGCCTGGGCGCCACTTGAAGCGGCGCATTGTTCTCATGATCTTTCTGCGGAAACACCTGGAGACAAGGCTCTCGGGCGTTTATTTGTCGACGCCGCGCGGGCAGGCTCGGCGTCGCACATGGCGGCATTTCAAACCGTCGCGCGGCCCGAGGGCGCAACTCGCAAACGATGCGCCTTTCGCGTAAGCGCAACGAAGGAAGAGCGGCGGAAACCAACGGGGGTGCCAGCGAGATTCATCGGTCAGGGACCGCCTGTCCTCGAGCGTACGTATGAAAGGAAGCAACGGTATGCATAACGACCCCAACCGCCGCCAATTCGCGGCGGGAGCGCTTGGCGCCCTGTTCCTCGCGGCATGCAGCGCAGTTCCCTCGCAGGCGCGCGCGATGGATGCGGCGGCGCAACGCATCAACTCCTACTACGCCAGCCTGCTGCCGGCCGTCGCCGCGGCGCGCGGCCTCGGGGTCGCGGAACGCGCCCGCCGCATTTCTTCGGCGATCATGAGCGCTTTCGACATCGCCAGCATGACCCGCCTCGCGGTCGGGCCCGCTTGGTCCAGCTTTTCCGGCGCCGAGCGTGCGCAAACGATCGAAGCTTTCGGCAAGTTCATCGTCGCCGACTACGCCAACCAGCTCGGGGACTACTCGGGCGAAGGGTACAAGGTCGATCCCAACGTCGAAATTCGCAATGGCGATCAGATCGTGAAGACGTCTCTCGGCTCGACCGAGATCGACTACCTCGTCCGCGGCTCCCGCATCCTCGACATCTACGCCAACGGAACGGTCAGCGAGCTGGCGACCCGTCGCGCAGAGTTCGCCTCGATCCTGGCTGCGTCCGGCGGCGCGCAAGGGCTCACCAAAGAACTGCGTCAGCGCACCCAACAGCTGCTCGGCAGCTAATCTAGTCGCCCGGGCTGTCACACCCCGTGAAAGATGGCGCGCCCCCAACGGGCGCGCCGCCTATTGCGTCGCCGCCGTAGCCGGCAGCGAGGGCTTGTGCCGCTTCTTCGACTTTGGTGTCGCCTTCGGCGGGGGGGCCGCCGTATCGCCGTCGACGTCCGCCGGACTCTGGACGCTCACGGGCAAGCCGATCGCCTCGCGCAGCTGCGCTCGCCGGTTCTGGTAATAGGCCGAGCGCAAGAAGCTGTAGAAATCGATCGAGCTGTCCTGAGCTTGTTTGAGCTGATCGATCTGGCTGACGAAATCCATGCCGCCGATAGCGACCGTCGCGGGCCAACCCCAGGTGAGACTGAGCGCCAAGCCAACCGGGTCGCCGACTTGGTCGACGACGTAGCCGAAGGTGTCGCGCGGGGTGGAGGGACCTAGCAGCGGCGACACGAAATAGGGACCGTCGCCGACGCCCCACACGAACAAGGTCTGGCCGAAGTCGCCGCTCTGCTTCGGCAACCCGCTCATGCTGGCGACGTCGAACAGGCCGGCGACGCCGAAGGTCGAGTTGACCACGAAGCGGCCAAACGTCGTCGCGCCCGCGCCCAAGCGCAGTTGCAAGAGGTCGTTTGCAAAAATGCGCGGTTCGTTGAGATTGGAGCTGACGTTGCCGACGCCCTGCCGCAAGATCGCCGGCGCGGCGTGATAGCCCGTCGAAATCGGCCCGAAGATCGCCTGATTGACCGCAAGCAATCGGCGATTGCTGGCTTCATTCGGATCGTTGATCTGCGCCATCGGATCGCGCTGGGCGCCGGCGCATCCTGCAAGAAGCATAAGGCTCAGCGCCGCCAGCCCAAATTTCATTCTTATCGCGTGCGACGCCATCGACCACCAGATCGTCAGATTGCAACATTGCAACGGAAGCAACGCCATGCGAGCGCAAAGCGCCGTCCTGCTCCCATTGATTCGAGAATCGCCCCGCCCCAGGCGGGGAATCTATCTGTGGCGAGTGGCTCCGGCAATCGCATTGGCCGAATGCTTGGCGCAATTCCGAACCGATCGGGACCGATTCTCGCCCCCATTGGTCCCCTCGTCGCCGCGTGGGCAACTGCAAATCCTTCGATTCTTCAGGCCTAGCGCGCCGACGTGATGCATATTCGCCACGGCTGCCGCTTTTCCGCCGCCTCGCCCCGCCCTTGACCTCGGGCGTCGACCGCGTCCAAAAGACCGCTCCCCAAATTAGGCGCCCATGACGCGATGACGAGTTCCCGATGATTGTCGCAGCGATCGCGCGCACCGCCGCGTTCTGCACCCGGCATTCGTTCGTCGTCATCGCCGGGTTTTTGCTTCTCGCGCTGATCTCGGCGTTCTACCTCGTCGAGAATTTCGCCATCACCACCGACGCCGACAAACTGTTGTCGGAGGACCTGCCGTGGCGACAGCAGGAGATCAAACTCGACAAGGCTTTCCCCCAGCGCGCCGACCTGATTCTCGCGGTCATCGACGGCGCGACGCCGGAAGCCGCCGAGGCGGCCGCCAAAACGCTGTCCCAACGCCTCGCCCCGCAGACGGACCTTTTCCGCTCGGTCCGGTGGCCGGCCGGCGACGCGTTCTTCGCCCACAACGCGCTTCTGTTCGAGACGGTGGACGAGGTTCGCCGCGACAGCGAGGAACTGATCCGGGCGCAGCCCTTTCTGGGCTCGCTGGCGGCCGATCCCAGCCTGCGCGGCGTCATGGGGGTATTGTCGCAGGCGGCTCAGGGGGTGCGCCTGGGCGAAGCGAAACTCGCCGACTTGCAGCGCCCGATGATTCTCATCGCCGACGCCATCGAGCGGGCGATGGCGGGAGGCGACCCCGCCTTCTCGTGGCGGGCGTTGATCAGCGGACGCGCGCCGGGGCCGGCCGAGCTCAGACAATTCCTACTTATCCAACCCAAGCTCGACTACAGCGACCTGCAGCCTGGGCGACGGCCGACCGCCGCCATTCGCGACGCGGTCACGTCGCTTGGGCTGACGCTGGACCATGGCGTCAGGGTGCGCCTGACCGGCCCCGTCCCGATGGCGGACGAGGAATTCGGCACCCTCGCCGACGGCGCCGGGGTGAACGGTCTCGCGACGGTTTGCGTCGTCATCTTCATTCTCTGGCTCGCCCTCAAACGGCCCCGGCTGATCGTCGCCGTTCTCATCAATCTCATCGTCGGACTGGCGATGACGGCCGCGGTGGGGCTCGCCATGGTCGGCGCCCTCAATCTGATCTCGGTCGCCTTCGCGGTGCTCTTCATCGGCCTCGGGGTCGATTTCGGCATTCAGTTCAGCGTGCGCTATCGCGACGCGCGCCGCGACGAGTTCAAGGTCACGAAGGCGCTGCGCAGCGCCGCCGCGGGCGTCGGCGGCCCGCTTCTGTTGGCGGCGGCGTCCACCGCGGCGGGATTCTATTCGTTCCTGCCGACCGCCTACCGCGGCATCTCGGAACTCGGCCTCATCGCGGGCACGGGGATGCTGATCGCTTTCGCGACCAGCGTCACGCTGCTGCCCGCGCTGATCGCTGTGCTCAAGCCGCAGGGCGAGCCGGACGCGATCGGCTTCGCCGGGCTCGCGCCGGTCGACCGTTTCCTCGCGGACAAGCGCTTCTGGATCGTTGGCGCGACGCTGACGGCGACCCTGCTCGGTTCGCCGCTGCTGCTGAAGCTGCAGTTCGACTTCAACCCCTTGAACCTGCGCAGCGCGAAGACCGAATCGGTCTCGACCCTGCTCGACCTGATGCGCGATCCGCACGCCAGCCCGAATACGATCGACGTGCTGACGCCCGATCTCGCCCATGCGACGGCGCTGGCGGCGAATATCGCTGAAGCGCCGGAAGTCGCGGAAACGCGAACCTTGCAGAGCTTCGTGCCAACCGATCAGGACGACAAGCTCGCCATCATTCAGGACGCCGGTTTCTTTCTGCAGAACACCCTCAATCCGCAATCGGTCAAGCCGGCGCCGACCGACGCCGAGGATGTCGCGTCCCTCAAGGCGACCGCGAAGGCCCTCAACGAAGCGATCGGCGAATCGAAAGACATCGCGGCCGGCCAGGCGCGCCGGCTGAGCCGTCTTCTCGACGGTTTGGCCGAGGCCCCGGCGACGACGCGCGGACTCGTTCGCGACGCCATCGTCAAACCCTTGGACACGACCCTCGCCTCCGTGCGCAGCCTGCTCCTCGCCGAGCCGGTGACGATCGCGAGCCTGCCGCAATCCCTCGCGCAGGATTGGATCGCCAGCGACGGCGAGGCGCGCATCGAGGTCGCCCCGAAGGGCGACGCGAACGACAACGCGACGATGCGGCGGTTCGCCAACGCGGTTCTCGCCATTGCGCCGCAGGCGGCCGGGGCGCCGGTCTTCGTTCTCGACGCGGCCAAAACCATCGTCACCGCCTTCTGGCAGGCGGGCCTCTGTTCGATCGTCTCGATCACCCTGCTGTTGTTCGCCGTGCTGCGCCGCCCGGCCGACGTGGCGCTGACGCTCGTCCCGCTGCTGGTGGCGATCGTCGTCACGCTCGAAATCTGCGTGTTGATCGGCCTCCAGCTCAACTTCGCCAACATCATCGCGCTGCCGCTGCTTTTGGGCGTCGGCGTCGCCTTCAAGATCTATTACGTGATGGCGTGGCGGGCCGGCGAGACCAACTTCTTGCAGTTGAGCCTGACGCGCGCCGTCTTTTTCAGCGCCTTGGCGACGGCGACCGCCTTCGGCAGCCTCTGGCTGTCGCGCCATCCCGGCACGTCGAGCATGGGCAAACTGATGGCGCTCGCGCTGGTGACGACGCTCGCCGCGGCGCTGCTGTTCCAACCTGCGCTACTGGCGACCCGCAAGCGAGGCGGTTAGCCAGAGCGGGACCTGCCTGTCATCTGTCGGGGCGGCGGTCTGATCTTCCATTGGAAGCGGTCCGCCCCTGTGCATGAGGAGGGGATTTGCTCGTGTCGCATCCGGGCGTGGAGTAAAAGGGGGGCTGGCGTCATCGCGCCGACGGGCGCCGACATGCCGTGGTATGGATGGCGATGGACACCGACGACTTGTTTACAACGGGCCGCGCCGCACCGTTTCGGCCGGGCCTCGCCGACGGCGAGCCGCGGGAATCCGGCCGGGCGGCCAACGCCCGCCGCCCGCTTCTGTCCTCCTCGCTGGTCGGCTCGACCAATCGCGGCCGCGTCTTGCAGGCGCTGTTCGATCTCGGCCCGACCAGCCGGGTCGAACTGGCGCGGCAGGCCGGCGTCAACCGCACCACCATCTCCGGCATCGTGCAGCCGTTGCTGGACGGCCAGATCCTGGTCGAGGGCAAGCCGATCCCGCCCACCCAAGTCGGCGGCAAGCCGGCGCGTCCATTGTGGTTCTCGCCCGACGCCCAGCCGATTTGCGGCGTCCTGCTGATGCCCGGCTCGATCCGCGCCTCGCTCGTCACGCTGGAGGGCCGGATCGAGGCGGAACACGAGGCGAAGTTGCCGACCGACGCAGGTAGTCGCGCCGAACTGCTGGAGGCGATCGTCGACTGCATCGCCAGACTGTTCGCCGTCGCGCGGCGCGCGCCGCTCGGCATCGGCGTCGCGGTCGGCGGCATGGTGGACACCAACCGGCGCGTGGTCGTCGCCGTCAACCTGGCGCCGGCGCTCGACGGCTTTCCGCTCGGCGACGATCTGAACCGACGCTTCCAAGTTCCCGTGACGGTGGATCATCATCCGAGGGCGCTGCTCGTCGGCGATCGATGGTTCGGCAAAGGACGCGGCGTACGCGACTTCGCGGTGGTCTACACGGGCGAAGTCCTCGGCGGCGCGCTCTATCTCGACGGACACCTCCATCGCGGGCCCGCCGGCGCGGGCGGCGAGCTCGGGCACACCTTCGTGCAAATCGACGGCGAGCTATGCCGCTGCGGACGGCGCGGCTGCTGGGATACGATCGCCACCCTCGGCTGGCTGCGCCGGGAGGCTCGCGCCGCCGGCCTGCCCGACGCCGACTCGATCGATTCGCGACGTCTGGTCGCGCTTGCCGAAGCCGGCGATTCCGCCGCGACCGGGCTGATCGATCGCTACGCGCGCAACGTCGCGGTCGGCATCGCAAATTTGCAGCAGACCGTCGCGCCGAACTTCTTCATCCTGCACGGCGACGTCGTCGGCGGCGGCAAGACCATGATCGACGCGATCATTGGCCACGTCCGCCGAATGGTGCCCTCGCATCCCGGCGGCGAGATCGTGTTCGCGACGGGCGAAACGGAAGACCGGGCCGCCTTGCTGGGCGCGGCGGGACTGGTGCTGTCGGACCTGCTGCAGTTTCAGCTGTGACGGCCGCGGGGGTCGAGACCGCCGCGGCGAACCTCTCCTAGAGCGCTGCAGTGTGATGGAATCGTAGAGCCCTCATGCGGCGCTTCGCGCCACCTTCTCCCGCAAGTGGGAGAAGCGATTAAGCGGCGGCAACGCCCCTCTCCCGCTTGCGGGAGAGGGGTTGGGGTGAGGGACGCTTCACCAAACTGCAGAAAACTCCACCGGGTTGCTTTCGCGGGCTTCATAGACGCGAGCGAGAAACAGCCTCAAAGAAAAAGGGCGCCCTCGCGGACGCCCAAGTTGGGAGGTCGCCCATCCGAAGATGGACGCAGGGAGTTCGTTAGCCGGCGAGGCCCGGGTAGGAGGCGAACCAGGGCTTCATCCGCTCGAAGGCGCCGGCCATCGCCAGCACCGTCGCTTCGGAATGACGCCGGCCGATGATCTGGAGCCCGACCGGCAGACCGTCGCTGGTCAAGCCGGCGGGTACGGAGATTGCGGGATGGCCGGTGAAGTTGATCGGATAGGTCATGCACCAGCCGATCAGCGGATCGACCGCTTCGCCATTGATCTCGCGCGGGCCGCGGGTGTTGCCGTCAGTCGCGTTGGGCACCGGGGGAACCGCGAGGGTCGGCGAGATGATGACGTCGTAGCGGTCGAGCACGTCCTCCAGCGCATCGTGCACCTCGGTGCGCAGCACGTCGTCGAGCGTGTGGTCGACCGCCGAGAGATTGCGCACCGATTCCATCATGTCGCGGAAGTCAGGGGTCAGCTCGTCGCGATGCGCGCCCAGCAAATCGATGCCTTCGGTCTTCAGATGGTGCGCGATGGCGGCGTAATGCACCGCGATCGTGCGCACCCAGAGTTCGGCGAGCACGCTGTGATGCGGACGCATCGCGAGCTCGACCTCGTCGACGGGAACGCCATGCGCCGCGAGGGTCGTCGCGGCGTGCTTGATGACGGCGGCGACGCGAGGATCGACCGGGAAACTGCCGAGCCGCGGGCTGTAGGCGACCCTCAGACCTTCGATGCTCGCACTGACGCTCGCGCCGTAATCCGCGCCGTCGCGCGGGAGCGAAAGCGGATCGCGCGAATGGGGCCCCGCCATGACCTGCGCCATCAGCGCCGCATCCGCGACCGTGCGCGTCATCGGGCCGATGTGCACCAACGGGTGTCCCCACAGGAAGGCGTCGGGGCGCGTGACCGAGGGAATGCGGCCGAACGACGCCTTGAAACCGACGACGCCGCTGAAGGACGCGGGAATGCGGACCGAGCCGCCGCCGTCGGTGCCCTGGGCGAGCGCGGCGAGGCCGTCCGCCACGGCGGCGGCGCCGCCGCCCGACGAGCCGCCGGCGTTGCGCCCGATCGCCCACGGGGTGCTCGTCGGTCCGAAGCGCAGATTGTCGGTGATGCCCTTATGGCCGAACTCCGGCGTGTTGGTCTTGCCGAGAATGATCGCGCCGGCGGCCAGCAGACGCTCGACCGCGAGCGCGCTCGTCTTGGGGACGCGATTGCGGATGGCGAGCGAGCCCATCGAGGTCGGCACGCCGGCGACGTCGTCGAGATCCTTGATCGCCACCGGCACGCCATGCAGCGGGCCGAGCGGGCCGCCTGCGGCGACCGCGCGCTCCGCCTCGCGTGCGGCGGCGCGCGCTTCCTCGACGAGCACCAGTGTATAAGCGTTGATGACGGGGTTCCGCTGTTCGATGCGCTTCAGATACGCGTCGACCACTTCAACCGGCGAAATGTCGCGGCGCCGAATGCGCGCGGCGAGTTCCGTCGCCGGCAGGAAGCAAAGCTTTGTCACGTCGTCCGGCGTCGCCATTCGGTTGGTCCATTCCTTGGGTTGGAAAAACGAAGGGGTTATTTCAAAACGATCGGATTGACCGAGCCGCCAGTTCCGTTGACGACCTTGATCGGGCTCGCGCAGAAGAAGGCCTCGTAACGGCGGTCCGCGGCGCAATCGGCCGCGAGGTCGTCGAGCAGCGCCGCTTCCGTGAAGACCACGCCGAGATTGCGCATCAGCGCCCCGTGCAGCGGCAGCATGACTCCCGTGTTCGGCTCATAGGTGGTTTCGTTGGCGAGCGTGTCGGTGACGAGCGACGGGATCTGCATCGCGTCGAACCACGCGACGAGCTCCGGGCTGAAAGTGAGCCCGGGCTCCCAGTATTTCGGCCCGATCGAGGCGCGTCCGTCCAGCAGCGCGCCGAGCCATCCCGTGCGCACCATGAGGATCGAGCGCGGCGCGATCTCGACGCCTTGCGCTTTGGCGCAGGCCATCAGATCGTTGTGGTCGAAGGTCTCGGCGCGGCCCAGCACGTCGCGGCCGCGAAATCGCGCCATGTCGAGGAGCACGCAGCGTCCGACGATGCCGTGCGCGCTGATCGGCTCGATGCCGGCCTTGCGCATGCCGCCGTTGGTGCAATCGGCGCAATAGCCGTTCCAGACCTTGTCGGCGTACCACATGTGGCCGAGCGCGTCGCAATGCGTGGTGGCCTGCGCGAAGCCGGTGACGTAATCGTCGGCGAATTCCAGCCCGCCCGGCAACGGCTGCCAATGGCCGGCGCGGAACCCCGCCTTGTCGGCGACGACGAAATGGCGCGCCGGCCAGCGGCCCGGGAAGACGGGATCGCCCGCGGGGTCCGCGACTGGCGCGCCCAGCGTGAAGCTTCGCCCGTCGCGCACCATCGCAAGACCGACGCGCGCTTCCTCGGGCGTCAGGTAGTTGAGCGCGCCGATCTCGTCGTCGGGTCCCCAATGGCTCCACTTGGTCGGCGAACCGTCGAGCAGGCGCTCGAGCGCCTTGAGATCGGGTTCGCTCACGCTTCGGCTCCATTGGCGATCGACTGCGAGGTGAGATTGCGTTCGCCCTTGGCGCCGGTGATGTAAGCGACGACCTCGTCCATCGTGGTGTCGCGGCTCGCCATGTCGGCGACTTTCGTTCCGCGCCGCATCACGATGACGCGGTTGCAGACGGACCACAGATGCTCGAGATTGTGGGTGACCATCAGGATCGTCAGCCCGCGCGCGCTGAGCCGCGTGATCAGATCCAGCACCTCGCGCGATTCGCGCACGCCGAGCGCGGCGGTCGGCTCGTCGAGAAGAAGAAGCTTGCTGCCCCAGAAGGCGCCGCGCGCGATCGCCGCGAGTTGGCGCTGGCCTCCCGACATGCGGTCGACGGCCTGCGTGCGCACGCGCGGAATTTCGATGTGCAGTTCCTCGAGGCCTCGCACCGCCGCCTCGGTCATCGCGCCGCGACGCATGAAGCGAAAGAGTTGCGGGCCGCCGCCGACGGCGAGCTCCCGGCCGAGGAAGAAGTTCTCGGCGACGGTGAAGCTGCTGATGAGAGCGAGGTCCTGATAGACCGTCTCGATGCCGAGGCGCTGCGCCTGCGCCGGCGGCGCGAGCGCGCACGACGCTCCCTCGATGGAAATCTCGCCGCTCGTCGGCTCGTAGGCGCCGGAGAGAATCTTCACCAGCGTCGACTTGCCGGCGCCGTTGTCGCCGACGAGGCCGACGACGTCGCCGCGCCGCAGGTCGAGCGAGACGTTCTTCAACGCGTCGATGGCGCCGAAGGTCTTGACGATATTGCGCAGGCTGACGAGAGCCGCGCCGCCATTTTCGGTTTGTGCCGTCATTGCGCTGGCCCTCAGCTTCTCGACAACCGGCGCCCGACGCCGCCGAGCGCAACCGCGAGCACGAGCAAGCCGCCGGAGAACAGATATTGCGTGAAGATCGGCGCGCCGATCATCGCGAGGCCGTTGTTGCCGACCGCAACCGTCATCACGCCGAGGAAGGTGCCGAGAATGTGGAACTCGCCCTCGCGCAACGCGGCCGAGCCGAGGAACGCCGCGGCGAAGGACGTCAGCATGAAGCCGTCGCCTGCGGCGACTTGGCCCGATCCGAGGTTGGAGGCCATCAGCACGCCCGCGGTGGCGGCGCAGCCGCCGGCGATCGCGAAGGCGACGATGCGGCTGCGATCGACCGCGATGCCGGCGCGGCGCGCGTTCTCCGCGCTGACGCCGATCGCCTTGATGTGTTGCCCCTGGACCGTGCGGTTCAACAGGACCCACAGCAGCACGAGCACCACCGCCATGATGATGACGAGATGCGGAACGCCCCATATCCGGCCGAGCGCCACGTCCGTGAAGGACAGGCCGTGGGTGAGCTGCAGCGGAACGCCGCCGGAATAAGCGTAGTTGAGGCCGACGACCATGGTGCCGGTGCCGAGCGTCGCAATGAAGGCGTTGACGCCGATCTTCGAGACGATCAGCCCGTTCACGACGCCGATCACGACGCCGACGCCGATGACGGCCAGGACCGCGACAGGGATAGGCCACTGGTTGCCGCTGAGCAGGCCGACGACCAGAAGACCGGCAAAGCTGCAGACATAGCCGATGCTCAGATCGAAATCGCCGCCGACGAGCGGCACCGTCAAGCCGGCCGCGACGATCGCGCTGATCGCCATGTCGTTCAGGATGTTTTTGAAATTGCCGAACGTCGCGAACGTGTCGGGCTGGACGGCGCTGAAGATCGCGATCATCAGCACGAGGGCGAAGATCGTGCCGTAGGCGCCCAGGAACCTGGCGAGGCCGGACCCTGGCTTGCGCCATGCCCTCACCAACGAGGCGGCCCCGCCGGCGGAAACGGGCGCGCCGGAAGCGCGGGGCGTCGCCTTCGCCGCCGCTTCGCGCGCCGGGTCCGCAGTTTTCATCTCAATGCCATCCTCTTTACCTTCGCGCGACGACCCGGCCGGCGGACCGGCCGAATCGCGCTTTTCTGCCAACGGTTCTCACTCGCGATCCGGGTGCGCCTTGACGAAGTCGTCGACGTTGTCCTTGGTGACGATTATGTGGTCGGGGATGAACGACTTCGGCTTCCAGGCGGCGCCTTCCTTGCGGATTTCCGGGATCGCGTCGACCAGCATCTTGCCCGCCGACTTCAGATCGACGGTCAACGTCGCCGTCATCCATCCTTCGCGCACGGCGTGGATCGCCGGCGCCGTAGCGTTGAACGAGTAGACCTTCACGTCCTTGCGGTCGTTCTGCTTGAGAGCGGCGATCGCGCCCATCGCATTGTCGTCGTAGCAATTGAAGATGGCGAACGGGCCGGTCGCTTTGGCGTTGGCGCTGAGCCAGGCCGAGGTCGCGGCCTGAGAGGATGCGGCCGAACTTTGAATGTCGATCTCGTGGCTGGTCGCCTTGATGCCCGGATTGGCCCTCATCGCCGCATCGAAAGCGTCGGCGCGCTCGCGGCAGGGAACGCCGGGATGGTAGGACAGATCAAGCGCCGTGCCGGCGCCGTGCAGATCCTTGAGCATCAGATCGACCACCGGCTGCGCGGCGCCGGTGCTGGCGGCGAGGGCGACGCCGGGGGCCAATCCGCCGCCCGCCGAGAGGATCGGAACGCCAGCGTCCTTCGCGGCGGCAATGCCGGAGGCCAACGAATTCGAATCGAACACCGTGACGATGATCGCATCGACCTTCTTTGTCACGAGTTGCTTGATGGCGGTGTTGGCCTGCAGCGGTTCGCCGCGCGCATTGACGTTGGTGACGGTCCAGCCGCGCGCCTTCGCGTCGTCGGTCATGGAATCGACCATACGGTTGGTGTCGATGTCGGAGGTCGAGAAAGTGACGATGCCGATCGAGAGCTTGGCGTCGTCGGCCAATGCGACTCCCGGCGCCGCCAGCGCCAGAAGCATCGCGGCCGCAGAGATTTTACCCAAAGACATTGGCGTTCCCCTTTTCCCTTTTGCCGTCAGCCGCGCAGATCAAGCTGCGTCCGCGTTCGTACGAGCTTCGCACAAACACACAAGCACATGTCTTTCTCCGACGCAACTGCCTTTCATCTGCGTGGTCGAGTCCCGGCTGATAAGTGGGCCAAGAGTCAAAAGCCGAGATGACGACAAGGCCCGGAACAACGCCAGACGAATCAAGAGGCCGCCGATTCTGCTCGAATCGACGGCCTGGAGGTGTTGAAGCGGCGCCGCGCCTCAGGCGACCAACGCCGTCAGATGCACCGGGATCGATTTCGACGTCGGCGTATTGCTGCGGTCGGCTTTGCGGCTCAGCGGAACCAGCGGATTGGTCTCGGGATAGTAGGCGGCGCAGCAGCCCTCGGGAATATCGTAGTCGATCAGCGTGAACCCGGCGACACGCCGCTCGACGCCGTCGGTGCTCACCGTATTCATCTCGACCTGACCGCCTTGCGCCAGACCCAAGCGCTCCCGGTCCTTCTTGTTGACGAACACGACCATCCGCTGCCCGAACACGCCGCGGTAGCGGTCGTCGAGACCGTAGATCGTCGTGTTGTATTGGTCATGGCTTCGAATGGTCATCAGTTCCAGGACGCGCTCGCGGTCCGCTGGCATGTCGTTCTCCGCCATCCGCTCGCAGATGAGGAAATTGGCCTTGCCGTTCGCCGTCTTCCAGCTTCGTTCGTCGACCGGCGAATAGAGGCGGAACCCGCCCGGCTTGCGGATGCGCGCGTTGTAGTCGGGGAAAAGATCGGGGAATACTTCTTCCATCTTGTCGCGGATGAGATCGTAGTCGGCGATCATTCCATCCCAATCGATGGCGGCGTTGGGCCGCAGCGTCGCCTTCGCGATGCCGGCGACGATGGCGATCTCCGACTTGAGGTTCGGATCCGCGGGCTTGTTCATGCCCATGGAGGCATGCACGCACGACATCGAATCCTCGACCGTGATCGACTGCGGGCCGCCAGCCTGCATGTCGATTTCCGTGCGACCGAGACACGGCAGGATCAGCGCCGTCCGTCCGTGCACGAGGTGGCCGCGGTTGAGCTTGGTGGCGATCTGAACCGAGAGATCCAGCCCGCGCATGGCGCGCGCGGTGAGCTCCGTGTCGGGCGCGGCGAGAAAGAAATTGCCGCCGAGGCCGAGGAAGGCTTTCGAATGACCTTCCGCCATCGCCTCGATCGCCTCGACCACGTCGTGCCCCCACCTGCGCGGCGGCTCGAAGCGGAAGACTTCGCTCATGCGGTCGAGGAACTCCGGCTTTGGCTTCTCGGTGATGCCGACGGTGCGGTTGCCCTGGACGTTGGAATGGCCGCGCACCGGACACGCCCCGGCTCCCGGCCGGCCCATATTGCCGCGCAGGAGCAACAGATTGACGATCTGCTGGACGTTCGCGACGCCGGTCTTGTGCTGCGTGATGCCCATGCCCCAAACGCCGATCACCGCCTTCGCCCGCATGTAGACCTCCGCCACCTGGTCAATAGCGTCGCGCGAAAGCCCGGAATGCAGGACGATGTCGTCCCAAGAAGTCTGGCGGATCGAATCGGCCAGCGCTTCGAAGCCGTGCGTGTGATTGCGGATGAACTCCACGTCGACGATGCGCGGTCGTCCGGCGACCTGCGCCGCGTCGTCCGCCTCGATCACGGCCTTCATGATCCCCTTTATGGCCGCCATGTCGCCGCCGATGCGCACCTGGTGGTACTGCGAACTGATTTGCGTGCCGATGAGGCTGATCATCTCCACCGGCTGCTGCGGCGAGACGAACCGTTCGAGCGCGCGTTCGCGAATCGGATTGAAGCTCACGATCGCCGCGCCACGACGCGCGGCGGCGCGCAGGTCGTTGAGCATGCGCGGGCTGTTGGTGCCGGGGTTCTGTCCGAAGATGAAGATCGCGTCCGCGTGCTCGAAGTCTTCGAGCAGCACGGTTCCCTTCGCGACGCCGAGCGATGGCGGCAAGCCGACGCTGGTCGACTCGTGGCACATGTTGGAGCAGTCGGGAAAGTTGTTCGTCCCGAACGCGCGGGCGAACAGCTGGAACAGGAACGCCGCCTCGTTGGAGGCACGGCCCGACGTGTAGAATTCCGCCATGTTGGGGTCGGTCAGCTTGCGCAACTCGGCTCCGATGAGCTGAAACGCCTCCTCCCAGCCGATCGCGACGTATTTGTCGCTGGCCGCGTCGTAGACGAGCGGATGGGTGAGCCGCCCCTCGTCCTCGAGCTGGAAATCGGTCCATTCAAGAAGTTCGGTTACGGTGTGTTCGGCGAAGAAAGCGGGCGTGACGCGCTTCTTCGTGGTCTCCCACGCGACCGCCTTCGCGCCGTTCTCGCAATATTCGAACGAGCTCGTGTGCTTCGGATCGGGCCACCCGCAACCCGGGCAGTCGAAGCCCTGCGGCTGATTGATGGAAAGAAGCGTACGATTGCCACTGAAAAACACCTTCTGACGACAAAGGTGCTTTTCGACGGCTTCGAGCGCGCCCCAGCCTCCGGCGGGTCCTGCATAAGCTTTGATCTTCGCTTTATGTGACATGTTCATCCTGCCAACAGCAAAAGGTAACTTCGTCTGCTTGTCAGCTAGGCCTTCCCTTCGGGCGCCGAAATCCCCGTGGCGGGGAAGGACTGTTGCGAACCGCGCAACACCGTTAGAGCACGCGGCAATCGAGGAACCGGGACCGTCCGGCGATTCCATCAAATCGCCGCGAGGTTCTAGAGAACGACGGATCGCGCGAGCGCGAAGTCGGCGATCGCGGCGATGTCGTCCAATCCGAGGCCTGCGATCGTCTGCGGCAGCGGGATCGGAACGTCGCTCGCGACTGCGGCCACGTACGGGTCGTCCGGGTAGAGCAGCGGCTTGCCGACCGAGGAACGGTGCACCTCGATCTTGATCAGGGCCGACCGCTTGAAACCTTCGACGATCACCAGATCGACCGGCGCGAGCTTACCGAGCAGCTCCGGCAAATCGGGTTCCGGCGCGCCGCGCAACTCGTGCATCAGCGCCCAGCGGACGCCGGAGGCGACCAGTACCTCCGTGGCGCCGGAGGCTCGATGTTCGTAGGAATCCTTGCCCAGCTTGTCGACGTCGAACGCGTGATGGGCGTGCTTGATGGTGGAGACCGTAACGCCGCGCGCGACCAGCGCGGGAAGGAGCCGTTTGATCAGGGTCGTCTTTCCGGCGCCGCAACAGCCGGCGAGGCCGATCACGCGTGGCGATGTCATGCCGCATCAACCCCTGAGGTTGGAAGGGAGCCGGCGCACAGGCCCAAGGGCGTAGCGCACACGAAACGCGCGAGTATAAGGATTCCCGCGAGACTGGCGCGCCCAAGCTCTTGGACGATCCGGACGCGGCCTGAAATCCCCGCCGCGGCAAATGATTGTTGCAGAATGGGGGCCTAGAGTAACCGGAGGCGCGCCGGGCCGGCGCGCTCCATGCGACGCGGAGGATGAAAGGTGGACTATCTCGGCGCGCTGAAACTGTTCGTGCGAGCCGTGGAGCTCGGCAGTTTTTCGAAGGCCTCGGCCGACGCGAACGCCAAGACGTCGACCGTCTCGCGGGCCATCGCGAGCCTCGAAGCAGATCTCGGCGTGGCGCTGTTTCATCGCAGCACCCGCCGTGTCCACCTCACCGAGCCGGGCGCGACCTTCTACGAACATGCGCGCGCGGTGCTGAGAAGCCTCGATGAGGCCCGCGACGCCGCCTCCGCCGCGGAGGGCAGGCCGCAGGGTCTGATCCGCCTGCACGTTCCGAGCGCCTTCGCTCGCCTTCACATCATGCCCTTCGTGCCCGAATTTCTCGCGACCTATCCCGATGTCCGCCTCGACGTGTCGTTTGCCGATGTGCGGGTCGATCTGTTGGCGGTCGGCGCGGATCTTGCGATCCGCATCGGTCCGCAACTCGACTCCTCCATGATCGCGCGCAAGCTCGCGCCGAACCGCCGTATCGCCTGCGCCAGCCCGGACTATCTCAGCCGCGCGCCCGAGATCGGCGAGCCGGCCGATCTGCTCCAGCACAGTTGCCTCGTCTATACGCTGCAGCCGACCGACAACTGGTTCTTCCGCGGCGCCGGGAGCGAACAGTGGGAGGAAGTGCCGGTGACCGGCCCGTTCCGCTCGGACGACTCCGAAGCGCTCCGATCGGCCGCCCTCGCCGGACTGGGCGTCGTTCTTCTGTCGACCTGGCTGATCGGCGAGGACATCCAGTCCGGCCGGCTTCGGCAGGTGCTGCCGGACTGGGCGGCGACGATGTCCCCGAGGCCCAGCGGCATCTTCGGCATCTACCCGCCGCACCGGATGGTTCCCCCCAAAGTGAGGGCGTTCCTCGACTTCACGCAAAAGCGCTTCGGCAAGCCGCCCTACTGGGATCCCGACTGGAGCGACGAAACGCCTGGCAAGGCCATGGACGCCGACGACGCCGGCGACTGACCTGCCCCTCGGCCCCGCCCTAGCCCGACCCCTCGGTTTTCTGTAATTGTGCTGCGCACAAAGCCCGTGGCGCCAAGCTGGGAGACGAGATGCAGGCGAGCGGACGATCGGAACCGGCGGCCGCCCAGGAGACCGCCCGAGCGCAGTCCGCGCAAACTCCTGCGCGCGACAAGCCGTGGATCTTCCGCACCTACGCCGGTCATTCGACCGCGCTCGAATCCAACCGGCTTTACCGCGCTAATCTCGCCAAGGGCCAGACCGGGCTCTCCATCGCCTTCGACCTGCCGACCCAGACGGGCTACGACAGCGATCATCCGCTGGCGCGCGGCGAAGTCGGCAAGGTCGGCGTCGCGATCTCGCACATCGGCGATATGCGTGCGCTGTTCGACGGCATCCCGCTCGCCTCGATGAACACGTCGATGACGATCAACGCGACGGCGCCCTGGCTGATGGCGCTCTATATCGCCGTCGCCGACGAGCATGGAGCGCCGCGCGGGCAGCTCGCCGGCACGACGCAAAACGACATCATCAAGGAATATCTGTCGCGGGGCTCCTACGTCTTTCCACCCGGGCCGTCGCTCCGCCTCACCAAAGACCTCATCCTCTTCTGCGCCCGCGAGACGCCGAAGTGGAACCCGATGAACGTCTGCTCCTATCATTTGCAGGAAGCCGGGGCGACGCCGGCGCAGGAGCTCAGCTACGCGCTGGCGACCGCCATCGCGGTGCTCGACCTCGTGCGCGCGTCGGGCGAGGTCGATGAAGCCGGCTTCGCCAATGTGGTCGGCGGGCTCTCGTTCTTCGTCAACGCCGGGATGCGCTTCGTCACCGAGCTTGCGAAGATGCGCGCCTTCACCGAGCTCTGGGACGAGATCACCCGCGAACGCTACGGCGTCGCCGACCCCGCCAAGCGGCGCTTTCGCTATGGCGTGCAGGTCAATTCGCTCGGGCTGACCGAGCAACAGCCGGAGAACAACGCCTACCGTATCCTGATCGAGATGCTGTCCGTGGTGCTGTCGAAAAAGGTGCGCGCGCGGGCGGTGCAGTTGCCGGCCTGGAACGAGGCGCTCGGCTTGCCACGCCCGTTCGACCAGCAATGGTCGCTGCGCCTGCAGCAGATCATGGCGTTCGAGACCGACCTCCTCGAATACGACGACCTCTTCGACGGCAGCGTCGTGCTGGAGCAGCGTGTCGCGGCGCTCAAGCGCGAGGCGATGGCCGAGCTGGCGGCGATCGACGCTGCCGGCGGAGCGATCGCCGCAATCGAGTCGGGTGAGATGAAACGCAAGCTCGTCGAATCCAACACGCGCCGCCTCGAGGCGATCGAACGCGGCGAACAGCGCGTCGTCGGCGTCAACTGCTTCACGACAAGCGAGCCGTCGCCGCTGATGGCTGGCGAGAGCGTCGTCATGGCGGCGTCGAGCGAAGTCGAGGCCGAGCAGATCGCCCGTCTCGAGGCCTGGCGCGCGGAACGCGACGAGGCGCGCGTCGCCACGGCGCTCGCCGCATTGCGCGCCGCAGCCAAGAGCGGCGCCAACATCATGCCGGCTTCGATCGAGGCCGCCAAGGCGGGCGCCACGACAGGCGAATGGGGCGCGGCGCTGCGCGGCGAGTTCGGCGAATATCGCGCCCCGACCGGCGTTTCCGGACGCGCGCGCCAGGAGGCCGCCGATCTCGATCCATTGCGTGGCGAAGTGCAGCGCGTGTCGCTGAAGCTCGGCCATCGCTTGAAACTGCTGGTCGGCAAGCCCGGCCTCGACGGCCATTCCAACGGCGCCGAGCAGATCGCGGTGCGCGCCGCCGACGCCGGCATCGACGTCGTCTACGACGGCATCAGGCTGACGCCGCAGGAAATCGTCGAGCGGGCCAAGGGGGGCGTCGACTGCGTCGGCCTGTCGATCCTCTCCGGGTCGCATGTCGCGATGACGCGGGAGGTGCTCGCCTTGATGCGGCAGGCGGGGCTTTCCGACGTGCCGGTGATCGTCGGCGGCATCATTCCGCCCGAGGACGCCGAGCGGCTGCGAGCGGAGGGAGTCGCCGCCGTCTATACGCCCAAGGATTTCGCCATCAACGGCATCATCGGCGACATCGTCGCCAAGGTCGAACAGGCGTTCGACCGCCGATCACAGGACGATAAATGACGCCATCGGAGAACCCCGACCCGACCGAGCCTGGAGAGGGTAGCCGGCGCGGCGCCGTCATCGGCTTGCTGTTCGTCGCCGCGCTGGCGCTCGTCGGCTACTGGATCTTTCAGGCGATGGAGCATCACAACGAGATCGACAATTGCATCGCCTCGGGCCGGCGCAATTGCACCGGCGATCTCCTCCATCCCGACGCGCCAACGCCGTAGAGCGAACGGCCCCTCACTCCAACCCCTCACCCCAACCCCTCTCCCGCGAGCGGGAGAGGGGCTCGCGTATTCCCTTCTCCCGCTTGCGGGAGAAGGTGGCCCGAAGGGCCGGATGAGGGCGCTCCGGACGCTTCGCTCAAATATGCACCGCATGTCCCAGCGCCCGCAGGGCCGCCTCTTGCACGGCCTCGCCCATGGTGGGATGGGCGTGGACGGTTCCGGCGACGTCTTCGAGCCGCGCGCCCATCTCCAGCGCCAAGCCGAAAGCGGTCGATAGTTCGGAGACGTCCCGCCCGACCGCCTGCAGGCCAAGCAGCAGATGATTGTCGGCGCGCGCGACGACGCGCACGAAGCCGTCCTCGGCGAGCTTGGTCATCGCGCGGCCGTTGGCCGAGAAGGGGAACAGGCCGATCTTGGTCGCAACGCCCGCGTGACGCGCGTCCTCCGGCGACTGGCCGACGGAGACGACCTCGGGATCCGTGAAGCAGACGGCGGGAATGGCGCGCTTGTCCCAGCTTCGCTTGTGACCGGCGACGATCTCGGCGACCATCTCGCCCTGCGCCATCGCGCGATGCGCCAGCATCGGCTCGCCTGTCACGTCGCCGATCGCATGGACGCCGCGCATCGAGGTGCGGCACTGCTCGTCGATCCGAATGAAATTGCCGTCCATGTCGAGCACGAGTTGCTCGCGCCCCCAGCCCTCCACGACCGGCCGGCGCCCCACGGTGACCAGAATTTTGTCGGCGGAAAGACGGGTCTCCTTGTCGCCGGTCTCGACCAGCAGCGCGTCCCCCTTGGGCGCGAGCCCTTTGGCGACGGCGCTCGTCAGCGTCTTGACGCCGAGCGCGGCGAGGCTCTTGGCGACCGGCCGCGTCAGTTCGGCATCGTACTGCGGAAGGATGCGCGCCATCGCCTCGACGACGGTCACCGCCGAGCCCATCTTCGCAAAGGCGGACCCGAGCTCCAGCCCGATATAGCCGCCGCCGACGACGACCAGCTTGTCCGGAACCCTGTCGAGCGACAGCGCGTCGCTCGATGAGATCACTGGGCCGCCAAACGGCAGCGACGGCAGCTCGACCGGCGCCGACCCGGTCGCGATCACGATCGTTTCTGCGCGAATGATCTGGAGCCCTGTCTCCGTCTCGACGGCGACCGTCTTGCCGTCCCGGAAGGTCGCGGGGCCGACGACGATCTTGACGTTGCTCTTCTTCAGGAGCCCGGCGACGCCGTTGCGAAGCCGGCTGACGATCCCGTCCTTCCAGCCGATCGTCTTGGCGAGATCGATCGCGGGAGCGCCAAGCGAAATGCCGAGCGGGCTCTCGCCGGCCGCCGCGCGGCGCACGTTATCGAACTCGTCGGCGGCGTGGATCAGCGCCTTGGAGGGAATGCAGCCGACATTGAGGCAAACGCCGCCGAGGCGATTTTGCTCGACGATCACCGTGTCGAGGCCGAGCTGTCCGGCGCGAATGGCGCAGACGTAACCACCGGGGCCGGCGCCGACGACGAGGAGCTTGCAGGCGATCTCTTTCATTCGGGCCTCCAGGTTGTCCATCTCCGCGGGCGTTTGGGCGTCCTGGCCGGGCTCGACCCGGCCATCCACGCGGCGCCGCGGGCCGAAACTCTCCAGCGTAGCGGCGGCTGCGCGGCGTGGATGCCCGGCACAAGGCCGGTCAGGACGACCGAGCGCTACTCAACACGCTACAGGAATATCATCGCCGGGGTTTCGAGCAGCGTCTTGATGCGCTGCACGAACACGGCGGCGTTCCAGCCGTCGATCACCCGGTGGTCGAAGCTGGAGGAGAGGTTCATCATCTTGCGCGGGATGAAGGCCGCCCCGTCCCACACCGGGCGCGTCATGATCTTGTTGACGCCGACGATGGCGACTTCCGGGTAGTTGATGATCGGCGTCGTCGCGACGCCGCCGAGCGCGCCGAGCGAGGTGATGGTGATCGTCGAGCCGGAGAGCTCCTCGCGGGTCGCCGAGCCGTTCTTGGCGGCCTCGGCGAGGCGGTTGACCTCGGCGCCGCAATCCCAGAGGTCGCGCGCTTCGGCGTG
Source organism: Roseiarcus sp. (assembly GCA_036488815.1). Lineage (GTDB taxonomy): Bacteria > Pseudomonadota > Alphaproteobacteria > Rhizobiales > Beijerinckiaceae > Roseiarcus. Next base: position 7,989 of record DASXGX010000042.1, on the reverse strand, counting down.
CTTGACGACCGGCACGACGAGCCCGGCCGCCGTCTGCGCGGCGAGGCCGATGTGCACCCCGCCGTGCTGATGAACGACGCCCGCTTCGTCGTCGTAGAGCGCGTTCATGTTCGGCTGGTCGGCGATCGCCTTCACCATCGCGCGCATCAGGAACGGCAGCAGCGTCAACCGCGGCTGTTCAGGCCGCTTCTGCGTGTTGAGCGCGGCGCGCAGGTCTTCGAGCGCGGTGACGTCCACCTCCTCGACATAGGTGATCGGCGCGATGTGGGCGTGCGCCAGCGCCATCCGCTCGGCGATCTTGCGGCGCAAGCCGACGAGCTTGACGTCGTCGACGGAGAGATTGCGCTGCAAGCCCGGCGCGCGCGACACCTGCGCGCCGCGCGCGATGAAGGCCTCGAGATCCTGATGGCTGATGCGCCCCGCAGGCCCGCTTCCCCCGACCTGCCGCAGATCGACCCCCGCCTCCTTGGCGCGCAGACGCACGGCGGGCGAAGCGATCGGCTTCTCGCCCTCGCCCCGCGGCGCGCCCGAACGGCCGGCGCGCGCCGGGAGCGTTGCGACAGGGGGCGCCGCCTCGCGGGACGGCGGAGGCGCAAGCGGAGGTTGGACGCTCGGCGCCGCTTCGCGTCGCGGCTCTTGGCGTGACGGCTCTTGGCGCGCCGGGACGACGGCGGGCGCCGCTTCGCGGGGTTTGGCGGCGGCTTCGACGCCCTCCCCTTCGACTTTCATTCGGATCAGCGGCGAGCCGACGGCGACGAGGTCGCCGACCTCGGCGCCGAGCCAAACCACCTCGCCGTCGGCGGGCGAAGGAATCTCGACCGTCGCCTTGTCGGTCATGACGGCGGCGAGCACGGCGTCCTCGCGCACGAGGTCGCCGACCTTCACCTGCCATTCGACGATCTCGGCCTCGGCGACGCCTTCGCCGACGTCGGGCAGCTTGATCACGAGCTCGGCCATCTCACGCCTCCATCGTTTCGAGGAGCGCGCGCCCGAGCCTCGCCGGCCCGGGGAAATAGTCCCACTCCTGCGCGTGCGGATAGGGCGTATCCCACCCCGTCACGCGCGCGACCGGCGCCTCGAGATGATAGAAGCAGTTCTCCTGAACGAGCGCCGCGAGTTCGGCGCCGAAGCCCGACGTCAGCGTCGCCTCATGGACCACGACGCAGCGGCCGGTCTTCTTCACCGACGCGACGATCGTCTCGATGTCGAGCGGGAGCAGCGTGCGAAGGTCGATGATCTCGGCGTCGACGCCGGTCTCGGCGGCGGCGGCCTCGGCGACATAGACCATCGTGCCATAGGCGAGGATGGTGATGGCCGCGCCCTGGCGGCGGACAGCCGCCTTGCCGAGCGGGGTGAGATAGTGTCCCTCGGGCGTCTCGCCGAGCGGGTGCTTGGACCACGGCGTGACAGGCTGGTCGTAGCGCCCGTCGAACGGGCCGTTATAGAGGCGCTTGGGTTCGAGGAAGATCACCGGATCGGGGTCCTCGATCGAGGCGATCAGCAGCCCCTTGGCGTCGTTCGGATTGGAGGGCACCACCACCTTGAGGCCGGCGACGTGGGTGAACAGCGCCTCGGGGCTCTGGCTGTGCGTCTGGCCGCCAAAGATGCCGCCGCCGGTCGGCATGCGCACGACGATCGGGCAGGTGAAGTCTCCGTTGGAGCGGTAGCGCAGCCGCGCCGCCTCGGAGACGATCTGGTCGTAGGCGGGGTAGACGTAGTCGGCGAACTGCACCTCGACGCAGGGCCTCAGGCCATAGGCGGCCATGCCGATCGCGGTGCCCACGATGCCGAGTTCGCTGATCGGCGTATCGAAGCAGCGCCGCTTGCCGTATTTCTGCTGCAGGCCCATCGTGCAGCGGAACACCCCGCCGAAGTAGCCGACGTCCTCGCCGAATACGACCACATTGTCGTCGCGCGCCATCGAGACGTCCATCGCGCTGCGGATCGCCTCGATCATGGTGATCTTGGGCATGGCCTCAGACCCCCGCCCGCTGGCGCTGCCGGCGCAGATGCGGCGGCATTTCGGCAAAGACGCCCTCGAAGAGGTCGCGTGCGGAAGGCTTGCCGCCGGCGTGCAGGGTGCCGTGACGCTCGGCCTCCTTCTGGGCGGCGATCACCTCGTCGAGCACTTCCGCTTCGGCCTGCTTGTGGCGCTCTTCGGACCATCTGCCGCGCAGGATCAGATGGTTCTTGAGCCGGATCACCGGATCGCCGAGCGGCCAAGCCTCCGACTCGGCTTTCGGTCGGTAGGCGGACGGATCGTCCGAGGTCGAATGCGCGCCGACGCGATAGGTGACGTATTCGATCAGCGTCGCCCCGAGGTTGCGTCGCGCTCGCTCGACCGCCCATTTGGCGACCGCATGGACTGCGAGGTAGTCGTTGCCGTCCACGCGCAGAGCGGGGAGGCCGAAGCCGAGCCCGCGCGCCGCGAAAGTGCCCGAGCCGCCGCGCGCGATGCCCTGGAAGGTCGAGATCGCCCATTGATTGTTGACGATGTTGAGCACCACCGGCGCCCGGTAGGTGGAGGCGAAGACGAGCGCGGCGTGAAAATCGGATTCGGCTGTGGCGCCGTCGCCGATCCAGCCGGCGGCGATCCTCGTGTCGCCCTTGATCGCCGTGGCCATCGCCCAGCCGACCGCCTGAACGAATTGCGTCGCGAGGTTGCCGGAAACGGTGAAGAACCCGTGCTCTTTCGAGGAATAGAGCACGGGAAGCTGGCGGCCCTTGAGCGGATCGTTCTCGTTGGAGAAGATTTCGTTCATCATGTCGACCATGGGATAGCCGCCGGCGATCAGGAGGCCGGCCTGCCGATAGGTCGGGAAATTCATGTCGCCCGGCGCCAGCGCGCGCCTGAACGCGCAGCTGACCGCTTCCTCGCCCGTGTGCTGCATGTAGAACGACGTCTTGCCCTGGCGCTGCGCCATCTGCATCCGCGCATCGAACGCGCGTAGCGTCATCATGTGGCGCAGCCCTTCAGCAAGTTCGTCGTCGGTGAGCGAGCCCGCCCAGGGACCGACGGCCTGGCCGTCGCGATCGAGCACGCGGATGATCGAATAGGCGAGATCGCGAATGGATTCCGGGTCGGCGTCGACGTCGGGGCGACGCACCGAGCCGGCCTCGGGGATTTTCACATTCGAGAAGTCAGGCGCGTCGCCTGGCCGAACGGCGGGCTCCGGCACGAAAAAACGCAGGGGAGCGGTTTCGTTCATTGCCGTATCCTTTTCCATCTCCGCCGGCGGCTGTTTGAAGGCGTATGCTACGGTTTCGGGCGCGATATTCTCGCTGAAATGAGGTCACACAGGAAGCTTGCTTTCGGGCTCGGTCGAATTGGCGCCGAAGGCGCGCAGCCGATCGATGAGCCAGCGACCCGCTGGCCCCGGGGGCGTTGCGACAGGATAGAGAGCCGACATCTGCAGGGTGATCCCGCCGAGCGGGACGTCCTCGGTTTCCAGCTCCACGAGCCGGCCAGCGGCCAAGTCCGCCTCGACCGTATGGCGCGGCATGCCGCCCCAGCCCAATCCGTTGAGCAGGAAGGCGTGTTTTGCGAAGAGATCGCCGAGCCGCCAGACCGACCCCGCGATCACCCCGAAATCCCGACCGTGCGACAGGTCGGAGCGGTCGGTCAGCACGAGCTGAGTATGCCGCGCCAGTTCTTGGCGGGTGATCGGCCCTTTGACCGCGGCGAGCGGATGCCCGCTCGAGGCGACCATCACAAACGCCACGCTGATCAGCCGCTCGGCCACCACGCTCGGCGGCAGGAGAACCGGCAGAGAGCCGACGACGCCGACCGTAGCGCGCCCGTCGAGCACCGGCTGAAACGCGCCGCCGAGCGCCTCGACCAGGAGCCGCAAGGGCACTGAGGGGAAGCGATCCCTGAACTCCTTGGCGGTCTCGGTGATCGCTTCGATGGGAAAAAAGACGTCGACCACCACCGAAAGCTCCGGCTCGAGACCGCCGCACATCCCTCTTGCACGAGATTTCATGCTGTCGACGCCGGCGACTACCGCGCGAGCGTCCGCGAGCAGGACGGCGCCCTGCGGCGTCGGCTTGGGGCTGCGGCCGCGGCGATCGAACAGGTCGACGCCGATCTGGCCTTCGAGACTTGCAATGAGATCGCTGACCGCCGATTGCGCCCGGCGCAGCTTGCGCCCGGCGGCGGAGAAGCTGCCTTCCTCTACGGCGGCGATGAAGGCTCGTAGTTGATCGAGAGAGACGCCGTCCAACACGGCCCTAACCTATCGCCAATTCCGATGGATTCATATCGTAAGATACCGCCTTTTCCTTGACATGGCGAGAGGGCAAACCAGCTCGGCGCTGGCGGACGACTTCGTCGCGCCAAGCGCCTGACGCAGCGCGTCTTCACCTCTCCCACGAACTCCAGGAACGACTCTCTCATGAAGGCCAACTTTTTCGCGGCCTGCGCCGCCGCTCTCCTCGCTGCGCCCCTTCTCCTCGGGGCGGGCGCAGAAGCGCAGGGCGTCTCGTCGACCGACCCCGCCGCCGTCAAGCCTGGGACCTACAAGGTCGAGCCCGGCCATACCCAGATCGGCTTCTCCATCTTGCACATGGGCTTCACCAACTACTTCGGCTTTTTCTCCGGCGCGTCGGGCTCTCTCCAACTCCAGCCGGCGACGCCGTCGTCCGCCAAGCTCCAAGTTACGGTTCCCGTCGCTTCGGTCCTCACCACGGTTCCGAAGCTGGATCAGGAACTGAAGGGCGCGGACTGGTTCGATGCGGCCAAATATCCGAACGCCACGTTCACCTCGACGCGGGTCCACCCGACCGGCAAGGACACCGCCGAGATCGACGGCGATCTGACCCTGCACGGCGTCACCAAGCCCGTGACCCTCAACGCTCATCTGATCGGCTCCGGCGTCAATCCGCTCGACAAGGCGTTCACGGTCGGCTTCGAGGCCACCGGCGTCATCAAGCGCAGCGACTTCGGCGTCACGAAGTATCTGCCGCTGGTCGGCGACGACGTCCGCCTGACCATCGCCGGCGCCTTCGAGCTGCAGCAGTAAATTAGGACGCGGTCTCCCCTTCTCCCCGCGCGCGGGGAGAAGGGGAGACGAACCGCTCAGCCCAGGCGTTTGCGAAGCGCTTCGACGATCGCCTTGGTGCTCGCCTCCCCGCCGATGTCGCGGCTGCGCAGCGCCTCATCGGCGAGGGCCGCTTCGACGGCGCGCTCGATGCGGTCGGCGGCGCGGCCGAGGCGCGCGTCGCCGTGCTGTGCGTCGAGGCGGCGCAGCATCATCACCGCTGCGAGGATCGTGCCGTAGGGGTTGGCGACGCCTTTGCCCGCGATGTCGGGCGCGGAGCCGTGCGAGGCCTGGAAAAAGCCGATCCCGTCGCCGAGCTCCGCGGAAGGCGCCATGCCCATGCCGCCGATCGTCGCCGCCGCGAGATCGGAGATGATGTCGCCGAACATGTTCTCGCTGACGATCACATCAAAGTGTTCGGGCCGGTTGACGAGATGCACGGTCATCGCGTCGACCAGCACATGTTCGCTCTCGATGTCGGGATATTGCGCCGCGACCTCGTCGAACACCTTGCGGAAGAAAGCGTAGCTGCGCAGCACATTGGCCTTGTCGCAGCAGGTCACGCGCTTGCGCCCGTCGGCGGGCGCGCCGTTGCGCGTGCGCGCCAGTTCGAAGGCGAAGCGCACGATCCGCTCGACGCCCTTGCGGGTCTGGACGAGCGTATCGACGGCGACCTCCTCGCGTAGCAGCGCCCCAGCGCCGCGGGAGGCGTAGAGGCCCTCGCTGTTCTCGCGCACGATCACGTAGTCGATCGCCTTGGCGTTGCGCAACGGCGAGGGAACGCCGGGATAGAGCTTGATCGGACGGACATTGGCGTAGAGATCGAGCCGGAAGCGCAGCGACAGCGTGAAGTCGAGGCCGGCCTCCGTACCGTCGGGATGGACGATGCCGGGAATGCCGGCGGCGCCGTGCAGGATCGCGTCGGAATCGCGGCACCCAATAAAGCTCGTCTCGGGGAAGGAATCGCCCGTCTCGACGAAGTGCCGCGCGCCGGCGGGATATTCCACGAATTCGAGCGGTCGCTCGGCGCCGAAGGCGGCGTCGAGCACATCGAGCGCCGACTTGCACACCTCCGGCCCGATGCCGTCGCCGTGGACGACGGCAATGCGATAGGTCTGTTTCACTTGACGTCTCCGATCCTCAGATGCAGCGGCCGCCGTCGACTTCGATCGCGACGCCGGTAACCATGCTCGCCTCGTCCGAGCACAGGAACGCCGACGTGTTGGCGATGTCCGCGGGGGTCGAGAATCGGCCGATCGGAATCGTGGAGAGGAACTTGGCGCGCATCTCCGGCGTATCGGCGCCCATGAAGGTCTTGAGCAGCGGCGTGTCGCCGGCGACCGGATTGATCGCATTGACGCGAATGCCGAAGGGGGCGAGTTCGACCGCCATCGCGCGCGTCGCCGTGATCGCCCAGCCCTTCGAGGCGTTGTACCAGGTCAGGTTCGGCCGCGGGCTCACACCGCCGGTCGAGGCGATGTTGAGGATGACGCCGTATTTCTTCGCCTTGAACAGCGGCACTGCGTGTTTGGCGCCGTAATAGATCGCCTTCATGTTGACCCCGGCGATGCGGTCGAACATCTCCTCGGGCAGGGTTTCGAGCGGCTGCGGCGTATGGCCGACGCCGGCGTTGTTGACGAGAATGTCGAGGCCGCCGAACCGGCTCTGCGCCTCGGCGACCGAGCCTGCGACGCCGGCCTCGGTCGAGACGTCGGCGGTCACCGCGGCCGCGGCCTCGCCGAGCGCTTCGGCGACGCGCCGGGCGGCGGCTCCGTCGCGATCCGCGACGATCACGCGCGCGCCCTCGGCGACGAATTTCTGCACGATGCCTTCGCCGAATCCCGAGCCGCCGCCGGTGACGATCGCAATTTTACCCTTCAGTCTCATTTTCAATCGATCCTTAAATAACAGCGCCCGGTACGTGCTTCGCTTTCCTCCGGGGCCCCCATCATACGACGTTTCTCGAGCCGCGCTTGCTGGAAATCCGCCAAACGAGCGCTGAAGGCGGGCCGCGCCGCGCGTCGGCGGTTGACTCGCAGCCTCGCATTTCTACTGTGCGCGGCTCACGCGGCCGCAAAAAGCCGAGGCCGCCGCCGGAACGGGTAAGGAACGAACTGATGTCTGAAGCAGGCCGGCGCGAGGCCGCCGAGGTCTCCAAGGCGTGGCCTTTCGAGGAGGCGCGCAAGCTGATCGCGCGCGTCGAGCGCACCGGCCAGCGTCAGGTTCTGTTCGAGACCGGCTATGGCCCCTCGGGCCTGCCGCATATCGGCACCTTCGGCGAGGTCGCGCGCACCACCATGGTGCGTCACGCCTTTCGTGTGCTGACCGAGGACAAGATCAAGACCCGCTTGCTGGCGTTCTCGGACGACATGGATGGCCTGCGCAAGGTGCCGGACAACGTGCCGAACAAGGAGCTTTTGGAAAAGCATCTCGGCCGGCCGCTGACGCGCGTGCCCGATCCGTTCGGCACCCACGAAAGTTTCGGCGCGCACAACAACGCGCGGCTGCGCGCGTTCCTCGACACCTTTGAATTCGACTACGAGTTCGCGAGTTCGACCGACTACTACACCTCGGGCAAATTCGACGCGGCGCTGCTGCGCATGCTGGAGCGGTTCGACGCCGTGATGGCGGTGATGCTGCCGAGCCTGCGCGAGGAACGCGCGGCGAGCTATTCGCCGTTCCTGCCAATCTGCCCGCGCACCGGCCAGGTGCTCTACGTCCCGATCGTGGCGCATGACGCCAAGGCCGGCACCATCTCCTACGACGATCCGGAGACCAAGGAGCGCGTCACGCTCCCGGTCACCGGCGGCCATTGAAAGCTGCAATGGAAGCCGGACTGGGCCATGCGCTGGTATGCGCTCAGTGTCGATTATGAAATGGCCGGCAAGGACCTGATCGATTCGGTCAAGCTGTCCAGCAAGATCTGCGCGGCGCTCGACGGCACGCCGCC
>DASXGX010000031.1:0-1660 GCA_036488815.1 Roseiarcus sp. | reverse complement strand
TTACGTCAAATGTCCTGCCGGGCCTTCCGACGTCGCGGCGCATCTGACGCAGGTCAAGGCCGACGGCCGGCGTGTCGTGCTCGCGCCCGGTCTCTCCTATGTCGATGAAGCCGGTCAGCCGGATGTGATGCGGGGCGAGGAGACGGAGATTTTTGGTATCGCCGACGAGGGCGCTCGCCTGATCGTGCTGCCGGGCTCGCATTCGAAATGGGCTCGGGTCGACGGCGAACAAGTTGCGGCGTTCAAGACCTTCGTTACTGGCGAGCTATTCGCGGCGGTACGGGGACATACCGTCGCGGGCGCTTTCGCAAAGGCCGCGCCCGCGAAGAGCCCGGGAGAGGCTTTCACGCTAGGAGTTCGACGCGGCGCGGCAGCAGCGGCTTGCCAAGGCAGATCCGGCCTGCTCGGTCTTCTGTTTGGCGCGCGATCTCTACCGCTCATGGGCGCCCTCCCGGAGGATGATGCGGGCGAATATCTCTCTGGCCTCCTGATTGGAGCGGAAATTGGCGAAGCGCGGCGGCTCTTTCCCGGTGAGGAGCCGCATCTTGCGGGGGCTGGGGCGCTGGTTGCGCGCTACCTAGAGGCGTGCGAGGCGCTCGGCGTTTCCGCTCGCGCCGCGCCGCCGCGGGCTGCGGCGCGCGGGCTTTTTCGCATCGCTCGCGACGGAGGGCTCCTGTGACGCTTGAACTTGCTCCGACCCCGCTCGTCGCCATCCTGCGCGGCGTCACGCCGGACGAAGCGGATTCGATCGCCGCAGTGATTGTCGAGGCGGGTTTCGGCGCCATCGAGGTGCCGCTCAATTCACCCGATCCCTTGGCGAGCATTGAACTCATTGCGCGGCTGTTCGGCGACAAGATTCTGGTCGGCGCCGGAACGGTGCTGCAAGCGCGCGAGGTCGACGAGGTCGCGGAAACGGGCGCGAGACTCGTGGTCGCAGCTAACGCCGATCACGCCGTCATCGAGCGGGCCCTGAAGCTAGGCCTCCTGGCCGTGCCGGGTGTCGCCACCCCGACCGAAGCGTTTGCGGCGCTCAAGGCGGGCGCGTCGGCGCTGAAGCTCTTTCCCGGCGAAGCGCTCGGCCCAGATATCGTGAAGGCGTGGCGCGCTGTTCTGCCGAAAGAAACGGAGCTCTATCCGGTCGGCGGCGTCACGCCCGAGCGCATTGCTCCGTATCGACGGGCCGGCGCGAGCGGCTTCGGCATTGGCTCGGCGCTCTATAGGCCTGGAGCGAGCGTCGATGAAGTCGCGCGCGCCGCGCAGACGTTTGTGAGGGCTTGGAAAGAGGCTGGCTAGCGGGCTTTGAGGATCAGTTCTGCCCGAAGAAGCCCGGCGTCCGGACGAGCGGCGGCACCGAGGACCAATCCGGTAAACCGGGCAGGAACGCCACACGCCCAGACGCCTGAGCGACGTCCGCGACCCACTCGCGCACTTCGCCGGCGACGCGGACGATCGGCCTCATTCTTGGCTCGAATTCAATTTGAGCCGGGGGCGGCGGGGAAGCCAGCAGCGGTGGGGTCTCTGGCGCAACTGCGGCAGGGTCCGGCTGAGGCGCCGGAGCCTCAGCCGGCGCGGACTTTTTCCTAGCCGCGGGTTTTGGCGCGAGCCTCACCACAGCTTTTTGCGCCACGGGTCGCGGCTCGGGCAACGGCGGATCCACGAG
>DASXGX010000025.1:0-81008 GCA_036488815.1 Roseiarcus sp. | reverse complement strand
GGCCGCGCCGCCGGCGGATTTCGTGCTCCACAACTCGCTCTTCCTCGTCGCGCATTTCCACAACGTCGTCATCGGCGGCGTGCTGTTCGGCGCCTTTTCCGGCTACACTTATTGGTTTCCAAAGGCGTTTGGCTTCAAGCTCGACATCGCCTGGGGCAAGGCCGCGTTCTGGTTCTGGGTGGTCGGCTTCTACTTCGCCTTCATGCCGCTCTATGTGCTCGGGCTCGAAGGCATGACGCGGCGCATGCAGCACTACGACGTCCCCGAATGGCGCCCCTGGCTGATCGTCGCGGGGTTCGGCGCGGTGCTGGTGCTCTGCGGCATCCTCTGCCAGATCACCCAGATCGTCGTCAGCATCCGCGATCGCGCGAGTTTGCGCGATCGCACCGGCGATCCATGGGATGGACGGACGCTCGAATGGATGACGACTTCGCCGCCGCCCGCCTTCAACTTCGCCGCCATGCCCAACGTCACCGGCGAGGAGGCGTATTGGGGCCTTAAGCAGCGGGCGATAGCGATGGCTCAGCTTACGCCGCTGCCGCACTACGAAGCGATCGAAATGCCGGTCAACAGCCCGACCGGCTTCGTGGTCGCCTTCTTCGCCGTCGTCACCGGATTTGCGTTGATCTGGCACATCTGGTGGATGGCGGCAGTCGGCGTCGCCGGCGCATTCGCCACCTTCGTCGTCTTCGCGTGGCGGGACCACGACGAGTACGAAGTGCCGGCCGACGAGCTCGCCCGGATCGACGGGCTGAGGCGCGAGGCCCGCGAGGATCTCGTGGCCGGGCGCGAGCCCGGCATCCGGCTGGTGAAGGTCGTCGAGCGGGACGACGCGACCACCCACGGTCGCGATCCGAGCTCGACCTCCTCCGGCCCTGCCCCGAAGCGCATCGTCACCGCCTACGGGTTCTGGGTCTTCCTGCTGTCCGACTTCGTGATGTTCTCAGGCTTCTACGCGGCCTACGCCGTGCTGTCGCACGCGACTGCCGGCGGCCCGCGGCCAGTGGAGCTCTTCAACCTGAAGACCGTCTCGGCCGAGACGGCCTTCCTGCTGCTGTCGAGCTTCGCCTGCGGCCTCGCCATGATCGCCGCCAGTGTGCGCAACATGTTGTGGACCCAGATCGGCTTCGTCCTGACAGGCCTCCTCGGCCTCGGCTTCCTCGGACTCGAGGTCAACGAGTTCGTCAAAATGGTCGCCGAAGGCGATGGCCCGGGCCGCAGCGCGTTCCTGTCGGCGTTCTTCTCGCTCGTCGGCTGCCACGGGCTGCATGTCACCATCGGCCTGCTCTGGCTCGGCACGATGATGGCGCAATACTTCACCAAAGGGTTCCGGCCAAGCATCATGCGCCGGGCCATGTGCTTCGCCCTCTTCTGGCACGCCCTCGACATCATCTGGGTTGGCATCTTCACCAACGTCTACTTACTGGGGACGCTTCGATGAGCGACCATCTGACCCACGACGCCGCGCCTGGCGAAGGCGATCTCGGCGAGCATTCCGTCTCCGCGGCGGTGCGCAACTATGTGATCGGCCTTGTTCTCGCGGCCGTGCTGACCGTGGCCTCCTTCTGGGTGGCGAGCGGCACCGCCCTCCTCTACGGGCCAGGCGTGCTGATGGGGTTGGCGGCGCTCGCGGTCGCCCAGATGGGCGTCCACCTCGTCTTCTTCCTCCACATCACCACCGGCGCCGACAACACCAACAACGTGCTAGCGCTCGCCTTCGGCGCGCTGATCGTCGGCCTCGTCATCGGGGGGTCCGTGTGGATCCTGTATCACCTCAACGCGAACATGGGCGTTCCCGGCGCGATGATGGACATGCATATGCAGAAGTAAATCGACGGCCCAAAGCGGTGGGCCGGGCCTCAGGGGCGAGCCGAGTCCAAATCATCCAAGATCTGTTTCGCCGCGGTCAGATCAGCGGTGGCGAAGCCCTCTGTGAAGCGATCGTAGACCGACTGCAGGCAGACGATCGCCTCGGAGCAACGGCCTCGATCGCGCAGCAGGCGGGCGAGGCTCGTCGCAGCGCGCAACTCCCACGACAACGCCCCGTGCTCGTGTGCTTCGGCAAGCGCTTGCCGGAAAAGCGCCTCCGGCGTTTCCGCTCCTCCAGGAGCGCGTTGCGATAGCGAAAATTCGCCCTTGAGGCGCAGGAACTCGGGCGTGATCCAACCGCCGTCGGAATGCTCAATCGCCAGTTCCAACGTTGCGAGCGCCTCCGGGGTCCGCCCGGCGCGGGCCAGGGCTTCCGCGACATCAGTCAGGCCGGTTAAAAAAGGGAAACTAAAGTTGGGTTCGGCCGTCTTGGCGTAGTTTCCTGCTTTGATAGCGATCACGCTTTGGAATCTTGTGGCAAACTCGTTCCAGAGCCGCAAGCTATGCACCCGCGAGTGCTCAAGTAGGATTTGTGTGTAGTTCGTCGACGCGGCCAAGTCTCCCCGCCAGAGCGCGACAGGGCACGCCGCCAAGGCCAGCGCCAAACAGAGGGAGATCGCGTGACCCGACTCTCGACCCTCCTCGACACTCGTTTCGGCGGTGCGCGCCGCCTGGTCCGGGTACCCCTGCAGCCACTGCACTCGCGCTAGAAACACGCGGGCGGACCCGAGCAAATCGCTCCGGAAGCGAATGAAGTCCAGTCTACGATCTGCGATGGCGTGGTGCGTCAGCACTTCCTCCAGATGGCGGCGTGCGCTGATTTGGTCGCCAATAAAATGCTTGGTCACCCCCATCGTCCGCTCGCCGTAGAGGCGATCGTACGGCTGCGACCCACTCGCCGCCAGATCAAGGAACCTTTGCGCAAATGGCAGCGCAGTGCGGTACCGGCCGCTCCCCGTGTGATAGTAATGCAAGCCCGAGAGAGCGCGGAGTTGGTGCTCAATGTCGCCAAGGCTCTCAGCGATCGCAAGCGCCTTCGTGAAAGCCACGCCCATCTCTGGAGCCGTGGCGGTCGACGCGCCGAGAGCGCTCTGCAGCCTCATTTCCTCGCGCAGATTCGGAGCCCGTTTTTCACCGAGAGCGCAAAGCGCCTGCTTTGCGCGACTACGACATTCCTCGAGTAGCGAAAGACGCATCCACACCGGGACCGCCGCGGCGGTCAAGAGCACCCCGATCGATCTGTCTCCGTCTGGCGAGAAGGCCCAGTCGAGCGCTGTACGCAAATTGCCGATTTCTCCGGCGTAGTCGGCGAGCCATTCGGCTGCGGGCCGCGCCATACTCTCGGCCTCAGCGCGCTCGAACAGAGTGCGATAATATTCGGCATGGCGGCGCGCGATCCGTTCGCGCTCGCTGCGGGCTTCCAGCATCTCAATCGCGTACGCGCGCGTCGTGTCGAGCAGTCGAAACCGCGGTTCGGCGTCGCTGACATCAGCGACGATCAACGATTTCGCAGACAGATCGGCCAAGCGATCGGTCGCATCGATGCTGGACGTCGCCCCAGGCGTCGCCACCGCTGAGGCGGCCCCGACCGTAAAGCCGCCGGCAAAGACGCCGAGAGCCCGGAAGAACTGCTGCTCCTCCCCGCTCAAGAGATTGTAGCTCCATCCGACGACGGCCCGCATGGTCCGTTGCCGGGTCGCCGTCGCTCGGCGCGCGCCTGACAGCGGCAACGTATAATCCAACCGAGTGGCAAGGCCTTCGATCCCGAGCGCCGCGACGCGCGGCGCGGCGAACTCGATCGCGAGCGGCAGGCCGTCAAGCCTTCGGCAAATCTCAACAACCAGCGGGGCGTTCGAATCATTCAGGTTGAAGTCTTCGACGGTCGCGGTGACACGCTCGACGAAAAGCTGCACGGCGGGAAAGCCCGCGGCTTCCGCGGCCGTAAGGGTAGCCGATGGCTGCGGGAAGCCCAGCGGTCCCAGACGGTGCTCGTGCTCCCCCGCCACCCCGAGCGGCTCCCGACTGGTCGTCAGGATGGCGACGCCTGGCGCTCGGGTGAGAAGCGCCGCCGCCAGGCTGGCCGCCTCCTCGATGACGTGCTCGCAATTGTCGAGCAGCAGGAGCATCCGTTTGTCTCTAAGCCGAGCGAGCAAGCCAGGAAGTGGATCTTCGGATCGGATCTCCAAGCCGAGCACGGTGGCGACCGCGCTAGGCGCGAGACGCGGGTCACTGAGCGGCGCCAGATCGACCAGCCAGACGCCGTGTTCGTAGCTGGCGATCGAGCGCTCGGCGACGGCGAGGGCGACCGTGGTCTTGCCGACGCCCCCGGGCCCGGCGATCGTCACAAGGCGGTCGCGCGAAAGCCGAGAGAGAAGCGCCGCCACCGCATCTTCGCGGCCGATCATGCGAGTGACCGCGAACGGCAGATTATGCGTCTGCGCCGGCGCGATCGTCGGCGATGACGCAGGCTGGAAAGATTCCTCAAGGCGTATCGGGGCGACGAAATAGTATCCCTGTCCGGGGACGGTGACGATATAGCGATGCCCTTTTTGGCCGTCGCCGAGGACGCGCCGCAAAGCGCTGACCTGAATCTTCAGATTCGATTCCTCGACGAACGTCTGCGGCCAGGCTCGGGCTATCAGTTGCTCCTTGCCGACCACTTCGCCAGCATGTTCGAGCAAAATCGCGAGGATATCGAACGCGCGGCTGCCGAGCCGTACCGGCTCATCGCCCTCGAGCAGAAGCCGCTGCGCCGCAAGGAGCCGAAACGGCCCAAACGAGATCGCATCACCGTTCATAAGGAGGCCCGCCGGGTTCCGTTATTTTTACCTCATTTTACTTGACTGAAGCTAGAGCGATCCCCACCCAACCGCTGATGCTCGCGTTAGAGCTCTCCCTCCGCGCGTCTTTAGCGCACTCACATCGGAGCGGTGTAAGTAGCGGCTAACGGCGATTTACGCAATTTGACCGGACACGCGCACGAAAATCCGCGAAAATGCGCCCGTAACGTTGGCAAATGCCCGGTGGGAAGTGTTCTGCTTAGACCGCGATCGCGTTGCGCAGTTGCGCTGCCTCGTACCGGGATTCTGACCCGAACGGTGAGCGCAACGGGATGAGCGGATTTCGAGCGGATTGGCGCCAATCAACCAAAGGGGCGACCATGTTTCTCGATTCGACTGAGCTCAATCACGCCGTGGCTCAAGCGTGCGAGATAGAGGCGCGCGACGACAAATACACGGGACTGGTGCACGCCAATCGCGTTGCGATGATCGGCTATCTTGCCGCCTCGATCGTTCATGACGTGAAGCAGCCCATCGCCGCTATGGTCGCAAACGCCCAGGCGGCTTTGCACTTCCTGGATCGTCTGGACGTGGATGAGGTCCGAGAGGCGCTTGATTGCATCGTCAGGGACGGGGAGCGGGCGGCGGCCCTCGTCGACCGGACTCGCGATCTCGCAAAAAGGAGGCCTCGGCGAAGGGACCGCGTAGACGTGAACGTGACGATTCATGAGACAATTGAGCTCATCCGCACGGAAGCGATCACGAACCGCGTCTCGGTGCGGACGGAGCTCCTCGACACCTTGCCAACGGTTCAAGGAGATCGGGTCGAACTGCAACAAGCGGTCCTCAACCTGATCATCAACGCGATCGAGGCAATGAGCGGAATGAACGAAGGGCCTCGGGAACTGATTGTCAGCGGCGACCGGACCGAAGCAGGCGGCGTGCTCATCTCGGTTCGCGATTCAGGCCCTGGACTAACGCGCAGCATCCAGGAAAACCTCTTCGAGTCTTTCCACACCACCAAGCCGAACGGCCTGGGCCTTGGCCTGTCGATCTCCCGTTCGATCATCGAGCAGCACGGCGGACGGTTGTGGGCGAGCGCCAACGCGCCTCGCGGCGCGGTCTTTCAATTCGCGTTGCCTTCCAGTTCTCATAGGGCGTCGCTAAATGAACAGGCGGCAGCCGAGCCCTAAAACAAACGGACTTCGAGGACCGCTACGGCACTCTTGACGCGCTTGCAACTCGACGCAACGTTCGCCGACGTGCTCACGCGCCACTTGGAGAAGCTCGACCGGATCGCCGCAGCGGCGTTCTGAGGTTCGGGAATGCAGCCCAAGCGGAGGGGAAAACATTCCGCGCTCGCAACTATAGCGTCTCCAAAAACCCTCGCACCCCTTCAAAATACCCTTCCCACGTAGGCGTCACGAATCGCCGCGTCTCATCGCCCCGGCGTCGATAATATTGCTCGTCGCGCCACAGCTGCACGATCTCGTCGCGCCATCCGGGGCCGTCGAGCGGGGAGAGGAATTTCGCCCGTCCTTGCGTCACCTCGCGAAAGACCGGGATATCGGAGGCGGCGACCGGCGCGCCGAGAGAGAGCGCCTCGACCACCGGCAGGCCATAGCCTTCGTCGAAGGACGGCGCGAGAAGGGCCCGCGCGCCGCAAAGCAACCGGCTAAGATCGGCGTCGGGCAGCCCCGAGAACTCGACGACATGGGCGCGTAAGGCGGGCGCGCGATCGAGCAGGTCGACGATCTGTTCGTTCTCCCAGCCGCGGCCGCCGACGATGACGAGCCTCGGCGCGTCGCGATCGCGGGCCGCCAGTTGCCGCCACAGATGCAAAATCAGCAAGTGGTTCTTGCGCGGCTCGATCGTGCCGATCACCACGAAATACGGATGGCCGTCATGCGCCGCCTCACGCGCGGCGCCCTCTAAGGGCGAGGCGAAGGGCTGCACATGGATGGGACGGATGGGCGATCCCTGGCGCTCGAGTTCGGCGCGCAGCCGCGCGGCGACCGCCTGCGTCGAGACGACGAATGCGTCCGCGTAGCGCAATGCGGTGGCGAGACGGCGGCGGAACAGCGCGAGGTTGCTGGCGGGGAAATATTCGGGATAGTCGAGCGACAGCAGGTCGTGGATGAGAAACACGCGGCGCAGATCGTCGCGCTTGTCCAGCCAGCGGAAGAACACGGGATGTTCGAAGGCGTGCTGCGCGACGTTGAGATAGATCGCGCCGTCGGGAATGCGCAGCCGGCGATCGTCAAAAAGGCGGAAGCGGGCCTTGGCGAGCGAACGCGTCAGGCCGGCGGCGACGGAGACGCGTCGCGCCGGCGCGCCGCGGCGATCGAATGGCTGGGCCGGCGGGGTCGCCAACCAGCCCGACAGTGCGGAACAGCGGGCCCCGTCGCCCTCGTCGCGCCAAGCGGCGCCCGCGAGGTCGACGATCGCGCGCGCGTTCTCGAGGCTGAGGGTGTGGGGGCGCGCCAACCCATAGTGCGCGCCTGCGGCCATGCGTCGATCGCCTGAGGTGAAATGGGCGCCGTAGGCGAGATCGACCCTGTCGATGCCGCTAGAGGCCGGCGTCGAGAGGCGCGAGACGAGGTGCGTGAGATCGTAGACGACGGGCCTATGCACGCAATTCGGCCCCGACCTTGGGCTGCCTATGGGTCAAGCCGAGGCATCGACGCGCTGGGCCTCGACTCCGAGTTTGCTGTAGAGCGCGCCGATGCGGATCTGATAGGCCGAAGGCGAAAACAGGACCGCGCGCTCGCGCCCCTTCGCAGAAAGGTGGCTTCGCCAGTCGCCATCGTGATCGAAGGCTCGAATCGCGCCGGCGATCGCCTCGACGTCGGTCGGATCGACCAACGCCGCTGCATCGCCGCTGATCTCCGGAAGCGAGGCGACGTCGGAGGTGATCACGGGGACGCCGAGCAGCATCGCCTCCAAGACGGGAAGTCCGAAGCCTTCGTAGAGCGAAGGAAAGAGAACGCCCCGTGCGCCCTTGATCAGGGTCATCAGTTGCGTGAACCGCAAATAAGGAATGCGCCGGACGCGCCGCTCGGGAACGATCCGACCGGCTTCGCGGCGGTAGCTGAGAAAGCGCTCGTCGCCGATCATCTGCATTTCGCGATCGCATTGCCAGCCCGGGCCGCCGACGATGAGCAATGGGTAGGGACTGCCCGAGGCGGAATAGGCGTCAATCAGACGTGCGACGTTCTTCTTCGGTTCGATGGCGCCGTAGAAGACATAGTATTCGCGCAAGCCGATGTTGAAGGCGTGGCCGATCTCTTCGGCAACAGCTTCGTCGCTCTTGGAGAGGATCGCCTCCGGCAGATGAACGCTCTGATAGGTGTTGGTGATGCGGTCCTCGTCAATGCCGGTGAAGCGAATGATGTCGCGCCGCGAAAATTCCGAGACGGTTACGATGTGGTCGGCCTTGGCGCAGAGGTGGCGGATCAGCCGGAGGAAGAACTTCTTGTCGTCGAGCGTGGCCTGCGGCAGCCGCAACGGCACGATGTCGTGGATCGTGTAGACGTTCGGGCAGTTCTTCACGCTGAGTGGCGCCGGGTAGGACAAATGGAAAAGCGCAGGCGGTCGCGGCAGGCGAATCTGCGCGCGCGAGCCGTAGCGTTTGAAATGATACGCGCCGAGCTCGAAGACAATCGGCGCGACATAGGTCTTCTCGAAGCCCGACAGACTCCACTGCGTCGTGTCGAACACCGCGCCGACTCGGGAGAAGGCGGCTGGCCGGACGCCGAACGGCTTGCCGAACGCCTTTCCCAACATCCGCTCCTTGCGCACCGAGAAAGGCGTCCGCGCGGCAGTGAGCGCATCGAAGAACGTCACCTCGGTGAGTTGCGGATCCCGCTTATCGACGGCCGCGTTGCCTCCGACGAGAACCTCGGTCTCGAAGCCGAGACCTTTGGCGGTCGCCGCAAGCGTCCGCGTGTAGGTGCCGATGCCAGTGGCGGCGGCCATCGTCAGATGATGGCCGTCATACAATATGCGCGCGCTCATGATGGCCTGATCCGAAAAAACGGCGCTGGCGCCCCTCTCGATGGGACGACCGCGCGCAAGCCTTTGCCCGAGGGGGATGTGATCGGAGGGCGCACGGCTAGATCGATTGTGCGTGCTCTTTGATTCCGGTGCGGAACAACCAGAGGATCATGAGGCCCAGCAAATTGAGGACTGCAATCGTCGAAAAGTTCCACATGCGTAGCGGCATCGTCGCGTAATCAGGTTGGTTGGGGCTGACGACCCGCTCCAGGAAAAGCTGCTGGCGAGCCGCTTCGATGCGGGCGCTGTCAAGCGCCAGCAGAGCGCGATCGAGCGCGTCGGTGGCGAAATTGCGCTCCATCGTCAAGCGCTCATAAACCGCCAGCTTGTCGGCGAGCCCCTTGGAATCGCCGGCAATCTCATTCCGTTCGACCTGGATCTGGCTCTTCAGCGCCCGCGCTCGATCGTTGAGCACCGACAGGCTTGGATCGCTCGGCGAGCTGCTCGCCAATTCCGTCGCCCTCGACTGAGTGGTCGCGAGATCGGTTCCGAGCCGGCCAATCAGGTCGTTCAGCATCACGGAATTCTTGACCGGGTCGATCATCAATTCCTGATTCTGAAACGAGGTCACTTTCACCATCGAATCGGAGAGTCGGGCTTCCGACGCCTTGACCTCCTCGGCCGCTACGCGCACGGCGTCGCGTCGAATGCGCTCGTTGAGCTCGTTGACCTTTTGCTCCGCCAGATCGAGCAGCGTCGAAGCGATCGCGTGGGCGTCCTCGGGGCGAAAAGCCTGGACGGCGAGCGTCGTAATGCCGGTCGTCGTGTTGTAGGTCACGGCGATCATCATCTTGATGTAATGGAAAAATTCCTCGTCCGTACGGCCGAAGACCAGGGAGGGATAGCGCATCAGGAAATCGGCGCCGGGACGGGAATAAATCTCCCGCAGCGGAAGCCTCGCGCTCAATTTCCCAAGCGCCTCGCGCGAAGTGATGAAATCTTGCACGGAGAAGACGTCGTCGTCGGAACGGGAAAATCCCGCCATCTGCAATACTGCCGTCAGCCCCCCCGCTCCCGACGGCCGCGACGCGGTTCTGACCACGAAACGCGCCTCTGAGACGTAACGGTCCGTCGCGACAAATGCGAAATAAACGCCCGAAGCCAGCGTCGGAAGCATCAGGATGAACAGCGCGGCAGCCCTACTCCAGCGAGCCGCGCGACGCGGGCTCGGCTGTTCGTCGATATGCTGCCTCCCCGCCAGCGGAAGCCAATGCTGCAACGATTCGATCAGGCCCGCGTACCCGCGATCGGTCCGCGTTGCGACCTCGATACGGGGCTTGTCTCGGACATCAACCATATTGCATCTGTAACATACGTCATGTTAATTTACCAGATCGGCTATGCGGTTCGATCGCGGATATTTCGGGCGCAGGCTGGGAGTTGGGTCGAGGATTTCGCGAACGTGGCTCTCAATCGCCCAGACGTGTTTGCCCAGCAGATCGAGCTTGTTCGTCTCAATGCGGACGCAGGTTACGCCCCGATCGGCACCGCGAACGCCAGTTGGCGAGCCGGGATCGCACGCTACCTGCGCGAGCGCGTTCTCTTTCTTGTTATTGTGGCGCTTCCGACGCTGGCGGCCGCAATTTACTTTTTTGGGCTGGCCGCCGATCGCTACGAATCGCAAGTCCAGTTCGTCGTTCGCAGCCCCGCGACGAACGCCTCCAACCAGCTCAGCAGCGTCGTTCAAAACCAATCGTCGTCGATGCGCTCGTCAGACGACGCGTACATCGTCAAAGCGTTCATTCTGTCGCGGGACGCCATGGATTATCTGGTGGCGAACGCTGGCCTCAAGGAGGCGTTCGAGCAACCCGAGGCCGATGTTCTCTGGCGGTACCCTGCCCTCTTCCGTGCGGACACCAAAGAGAGCCTGTTCAGGCGCTATCTGAAATTCGTGTCCGTCGACTACGATGGGACGACCGGGATCGCCGATTTGAACGTGCAGGGTTTCCGCCCCACCGACGCGCAGAGAATCGCTCAGGCCCTCGTGGCGAGAGCGGAGACGTTGATCAACGGCCTCAACGAACGATCTTCAGTCGAGGCGGTCCGATCCGCGCTTAACGAAGTCGAGGCCGCCGAACAGCGCGCGCATCGGGCGCTCGACGCGCTGACGCAGTTTCGCAATCGCGAGAAACTCATCGACCCATCACAAGTCTCGCTGGCGTCTTTGAACACGATCGAAAGCCTTTCGCTGACGATGGCCGAAGCGAACGCCGAGTTGTCGGACATCGA
The DNA here is from genome assembly GCA_036488815.1 of Roseiarcus sp. Classification (GTDB taxonomy): domain Bacteria; phylum Pseudomonadota; class Alphaproteobacteria; order Rhizobiales; family Beijerinckiaceae; genus Roseiarcus. The sequence goes on along the minus strand of DASXGX010000025.1, from coordinate 70,074 downwards.
AAAGGCGACGCCGCAAGGACCGCAGGTCATGCCGATGCGGCGCAAGATCGCGGCGCTGCAAGACCAGATTGCGACGGAAAGGAACAAGCTCTCGGGCGGCGCGGCTTCGCTTGCGCCGCAACTGGCGGAATACCGGCGCCTGATGCTCGATCAGACGTTCGCCGAAAAGTCGTTCCTATCCGCGTTGGCGGCGCTCGAAACGACGCGCGTCGACGCGCAACGGCAGCGCATCTTTCTCGAGCCTGTCTCCAGCGCCAATCTTCCCGACTATCCCCTCTATCCCCATCGCATGCTGTGGACGTTGGTGGTGTTTGCGGCAGGCCTCGCGACCTGGCGGATCGTCCGCGCGTTGGTGGCCGACACGCTTTCGCACGCGGAAAACGGCTGACGATGACGACAGGCCGGGCGGTTCGGGCGCAATCTGACGCGGTCGCTGACAGCCTCGGCGCCGCTCCCGACATCGCGCCACGTCGCGCCATCGATGTGATCGACCTCGTCAAGGACTTCCCCAGCGAAGGCGGCGGGACGACGCGGGTGCTCGACGGCGTCTCGTTCAGCGTCGGGATGGGCGAACGGATCGCGCTGCTGGGGCGCAACGGCGCCGGCAAATCGACCTTGATCCGCCTTCTCTCGGGGTTGCAGCGGCCGACCAGCGGGCGAATTCATCGCGGGCTGCGCATGTCCTGGCCGCTCGCCTTCGCTGGCGGCTTCGAAGGCGAACTGACCGGTTCCGACAACATCCGATTCATCGCTCGCCTCTATGACGCGCCGATCGGCGAGACCTACGCCTATGTCGAGGACTTCACCGAACTCAGCCGGCATGCACTCGACATGCAGATGAAATTCTATTCGAGCGGCATGCGCATGCGGCTCGCCTTCGCGCTCTCGCTGGCGATCCGGTTCGAGTGCCTGCTGATCGACGAGGTGATCCTGGTCGGCGACCAACGGTTCCAGCAGAAGTGCCACGACGAACTTTTCCAAAATCGAAAGAACTGCGCGATGATTGTGGCGATCCACGGCGTCGACTTCGTCAAGGAATATTGCGTCAAGGCGTTGGTCTTGAGGAACGGACGCGGCCGGGTGTTCGAGGATCTCGAACTGGCCTGCGCAATCTACGCCACCTTATGACGCGGGCCATGCGGGACGCATCCTTTTTGCGGAGAGCCAAGGGAATGAGGGCGGCGCTTAGGGACGATCGTGAGGGCGGAGATTTCGGGCGCGGGCTCGCCGTCCAGCGGCGGGCGCTGCATGCGCTGATGATCCGCGAATTGATGACGCGCTACGGCCGAGGAAACATCGGATTTTTGTGGCTCATTCTGGAGCCGATGATTTTATGCGCGGGCGTAATCGGATTGCGTTATTTGATTCAGGCGCATGAAGAACATGGTGTCTCGGTGGTGGGGTTGCTCCTTTCAGGCTACATGCCGCTGACTCTATGGCGGCATCTGACGAATCGCGGAGCTCATCTGCCGAGCCGAAGCAAAGGCATACTCTACCATCGCGATATCACCCTGATCGACATGTTTTTGATGACCATGGCGCTCGAGTTCATAGGATGCACAGTCGCGTTTGTGATGAACTACGCGGCCCTCATAGCGATCAACGCGATCAATCCAATCGTTGATTATGGTCTCGTCTGCGGCGGTTGGCTGGCGATGGGGGTTCTGGCGTTTAGCATCAGCGCTTTGATCGCCGTATTGACGGAATATCACGAAGCATCAGAGCGATTTATTCAACCTATTCAGTATCTGATTCTTCCCATTTGTGGATTTTTGTTTATGGTAGACTGGCTGCCGACGGGTGTGCAGAAAATCGCCTGGTACATGCCAATGGTTCACTGCTTTGAGATGGTCCGAGCGGGGTTTTACGGAGACTCTGTCGTGACGCATTATGATATATGGTATCCACTCGCCTTCGGTGGCGTAATTCTCGCCATCTATTTTCCTATGATCGAGAAAACGCGCGATCGCATCGCTCTTTCTTGAGTGGGTCGCCGGACCATCGGACCTCCGATAGCTTGAAGACGCATCATGCCTAGGTCGTTAAGAGACATGGCCCTAGTCGCGCCGCCCGGCGTGCTCGGAACCTGGGCCTTCGATCTTCTGCGCGAGGCCTGTTCGCTTGTGGGCGACCAGATCACGGCGCGCCTCGTCGATCGCCTCGATGAAGTCGAAGGCTTGGGCGAGGCGTCGGGGCGCCCGCGCATGCTGTGCCTTTCGCAATTCACAAGCGCTTCGCTGCGCACGGCCATGGCCGCTGGCGCCATTCCGATCGTCGTGTTTCTCGACGATCCCATCGACAGCGTGCGCTATCTCAAGTTCGCTTCGGGCTGCTCCACGCTCGAAGCGTTGCGTATTCAGACGGCGGCGGCGGTCAGCTCCGCCTTCCTCTGCGGCAACCCGACGGCGCTGGCGATAGATCGCGCGACGAGCGGACGCGCGCGCGACACCGTTCTTCGGATCCTCGATCATCTCGAACTCGATTTGTTGCCTTCGGCCTTCGAGATCCTGCTCGGCAAATTCGCCGGCCCCGAGAGCGAACAGGCTTCTCTGGAGGCTCGCCTCGCCCGCCATGTCGCGGGTTATGCGCCGCTGGAAGCGGCTTCGACGGAATTGGCGCCCCGCGAAGCGGAGATCGTCAACCGCGCGCTCGCGCCAATCGTGCAAATGAGCCGGAGCCCCGACCCCGCTCCGATCGTCTGGCCGACCTCGGTCTTCTTCTCCGGCGATCAACCCGGCAGTCCCGCCGCTCTGGTCGCCGACGTAACGGGGGGCGCCCGCATTCTCTATTACGGACCCTATTTTCACCTGCCGCGCGGAAATTGGGGCGCGCGGTTGATGATCGGCTTTACCGAGGATGCGCGGGGCATCCCCTTCTCCATCGAGGTTCACGCCGGCTTGCTGCTGGCCCGCGCGACGATGCAGTCGATCGGCAAGGGCGTCTTTCACGCCTCGTTCCAATTCGCTCATGAGGCGCCGCAGAACCCGGTGGAGATTCAGGTACGCTCGGATCAAGGGGCGATCGGCGGCAAGGTCGCGCTTGGCCGCGTCGAGTTCAATCTCCTGCCGGCGGGAAGCCCCGTCGCCGGCCTCAATCAATCGCGCTGAGAGGCCGCTCGCCGCTTGCTTTCCGGTGCTCGCGCTCCTATTGTCCAGAGTACGCCTGTGGAGTCGGCTGGATTTGCGAGACGACAGCCGAAGGGTTCGTTGTGCCGGGGTTTGGAGCGCTGAGAGTGATGTCGTCCGATCGGACTAGCGGACGCCTTGGCGGCGTGATCGCGCTCGAAGAGCTGGCGACGTCGGATCGCTTCGTGTTGGAACACGTTTGCCGCGCCCAGGCGCAACCGGTTTATCTCGGCGATCATACCGCCCTTTGCCGAATCCTCGGACGCTACAAGTTCTATGTCGACACCCGCGACCAGGGCTTCGGCTCGAACGTGCTGCTCGATGGCTTCTGGGAGATGTGGCTGACGATCGCAATTGCGCGTCATCTCAGGCCCGGCATGGTGGCGATCGATATCGGGGCCAATTTCGGCTATTATTCTTTGCTGATGGCCGACCTCGTCGGCCCTGAGGGCGCGCTCGTTGCGGTGGAGCCCAATAGGCACGTCACCCCGAAATTGCGCGCGTCGCTCGCCCTCAACGGCTTTGCCTCGCGCAGCCGCGTGATCGAGGCGGCGGCCGCCGCGACGAATGAGGGATTCGCCCATCTCTATGCGACCGTGACAGAGCCGAAGAACGCCACGATCGTCTCCCCCGAGATGATCGTCGACCCGGCGATCGGCGCCGTCACCACGACGCCGAACTGGACCGCCGACGCCATCGCACGCGAGTTCGGGCGCGTCGACTTCATCAAGGTCGACGCCGAAGGCGCCGAGGAGGACATCATTAAGGGTCTGCGGCCGGTGATCGTCCGGCATAACCCCAGTCTCGTCCTCGAATTCAACGCGGCGCGCTACGTCGACGCCCGGCGATTTCTGGCCGAGGTGATGTCGTGTTACCAAGAGTTGCGCCTCGTCGACCATAGCGGAGGTCTCGTCGCGGTCTCTGCCGAGACGGTCCTGACGGAAAAAGTGGGCGAGGATTGGTTGCTGTTCTTTCAAGGGGCGCTGTGACGGTGGGCGGGAAGAGGCCCGCCTGCCAACATCATGGTTCGGCCGAACGCAGCGGAGAAGCAACCGGCAAGCGCGCCCCGTAGGCGGAGGTTTCGACCATCGGCCAATACGGGAGTCGGCCTTTGAGGCTGCCCAGATCGGACAATTGCAGAGCTTCCACGAACCGCAGGCGGGCGTTCGCGTCGCTGTCAGCGCAATAATAAAATCCCGCGACGCCAAGGGTCGCCGTTCTACGATCCACCCCATCCGTCGTCGCCGACAAGGCGACTCGCGCGTCCGATTCCAATCTGAGGCGAACAACGCCGTTCCTTATCAACCGCGCTGGCGCTTCGAGCTTTTTATAAAGCCATTGCGAAGGCAGAATGCGGGCTTGTATGCCGCACTCCTCTTCTCCCACGAGATCGATGCGAAAGTTCGCCGCCTCGGTGTTCGCAGGCAGCCCCTGCAAAGCGAGATAGATCAGGTAGCGCCCATCGCAAACGATCGAATCCGCGGGAATTTTGAAGGCGATATCGGCAGTATCGCCCTTCATCCAACAGCCCCAGTCATCGCAAAAGTTCCACCCTAACCCCATCCGAAAAGTCTCTCCTGCGGACATATTTTTCCAGATGCGCGTTTCGGTGTTCCGGGAGAAGGTATGATAGACGCCGGCGGGGGCCTCGCAGACCCAATGCGCTTCTGTCACGCGGTCGAGAGACTTTTCGCGCTCGACGACCCGCGTCGACTGCTCCAGCGCCGCGTCGACGATTTCAGCGGCGATCTCGGTCCAGCTTCGCGGCTTGAATGACGTCCTTATGAGCTCTTCTCGACCGGAACGATACGCCTCGTCATCGATCAGGCGCTCGAGCTTGGTCAGGAAATCCCTTTCGGAATCGATATCGAAATAATCCGCGAGGACGCCGCCGGCTTCCGGAAGAGACGATATGTTCGCGGCGAGACATGCCTTTCCGTGACTGAACGACTCGGTGACCGGCAGGCCCCACCCCTCATAGGAACTGGGATAGATTGTGAACGCGCAGTTTCGATAAAGGCTGGCGAGTTCGTCGTCGGAAATCTTAGACAGCATCGTCACCTTCTTCTTGAGAAGGTCACTGGAGGCCAGCCTGGCCATTGCGGCCTCCACCATCCATCCCCGATTGCCGACGCACACGAGCCGGGGAGTGTTTGCGAGCCCACGCTTCTTGATCAGTTTCAACCACGCGTCAAAGGCAAGAAGATGGTTCTTGCGCGATTCGATCGTGGAGACGAACAGTACGAACGGCTGCCCGGCGAGATGATTGTCAGCCAGGATCGGCGCCTCATCCGCTGTCGCAGTGAATTCTTCGGCGCTCTCCCACTGCGCGGACCCGCCATCGAGATAGATCGGCTTTGGCGGAGCGATATCATGGCCGAGCACCTTGCTCACTTTCATGAGGTCCGCGCTCGTGGCCTTCGAGTTTACGAGGAACGCATCGGCGTGAAGGAAAACACCCAGCAACCAAGTGATGAAATCCTGAGTCAGTTCCTTGACGCAGTGCTCCGGCGCGACGACCGGTATGCAGTCGTGGACGTAGGGAACATAGGCGATACCGAACCGCTCCTTCGCGTAGCGCACCATGAGGAAGTAGTTTTGCAGCCACCATGACGTGCCGAGGTTCAGTAGACAGGCGCCGCGAGCGAACCTGACGGGATCACTGGTCGAGAGATCGGCGTGGAGATCGTCGACCGCCTTGCGCCAAATCGGATCTTTTGTATCTCCCGCCCAAAGAGCCAAGCGGCAGACTCTCAGAAATGATTCCGGCGATACTTCGACCCAGAAATCGATGCTCTCGGTAAAGCAGACAATCGTCACGTCGATGTCGGAGCGTTCTTCAGTGAGGATGCTCGTGACGACATTAATTTGCACGCGCTGGATGCCGGTCGGCGTCCGAGCGCCGCGAAAGTAATGGATGAGGTCGCTCACATCGAAGGCAAGTTGGCGGACCGCGCCCGGCTTCCCCTTCGCGCCGCGCTTGGGAGTGAGCAACTGGCTGACGGAGCGTCGCACAAGGCCGAGGTTGGCGAGCTCATGCCGGGCGTGTTTGTTCCCCGGATCGAGCTCCAACGATTTCAAATAAGCTTCCAGCGCCTGATCGGCACGGCCGCCCAACTTGAGCGCGTGCCCCAATTGAAGATGAGCGTCGGAATCCTCCGGCTTGATCTCGATCGCCCGTCGATAAGCGCTCTCCGCCCCGCCGATATCGCCGCTTTCCTTGATCGCATGGCCCAGTTGGATCCAGATGGCGTGGTGGTCCGACTCAATCGCCAGCGACTCGCGATAGAGTTGCGCTGCGGTCTTCCAATCCAGCCGGTCACGGGCGGCGTCGGCCTTGCTGACCAGGCTGGAGAAGCGAGACGTCTTGGAACTCAATAACATTAGCACTCTCCCGATCGACGCCGACAAGGCACTCCGCCCAATGCTGCGGATGGAGTTGTTAGTTTATTGAACGGGCTATCATTAGCTTGTCGGTTAACAATCCCAACCGATCCCGACGTCACGCCTCTACGGTCTCGTACAATCAATAAGAGCCCGCCGCCTCCTAGCATTATCCGTTAGGATACAAGGGACCTTTCGCCAGGGCCTGATATAGTTGATTGCGCTCGGCGCGTGTAATTTGGGATCTGGTCAATCCCCCCATATGGTGGATATGCGGGCCGCCCTCATCATCATTGAGCACGATAGAATTGACGGGGGCGCGTCTAATTTTTGACCATCCGCTTAGAATTTCGTGCACTCGCCCCCGATATCTTATCCTCTTATCTCCGTAGTTTACAAACAACCTGCCCTGAGAATCTGGGTAAGGGTTGGGGCGAATCTGTTTTGTCAAATCATGGAAATTATAACGCGGCAATCTCCATGCATCGACATCGGAATTCAGCAGCTTATTAAACTTTGGATAATCCCTCTCCACCAGAAACTCATCGGCGTCTAAAAACAGTATCCAGTCAATGTCTCCTGGTATGAGATCGATTGCTGCGTTCCTAGCATGGGAAAAGTCAATAAATTTAATTTTCTCAATTCTGTGATCTATTCCACCTTCGTTTAGAGTCATATCAGCGACTTCAGCTGTGTTATCCGTAGACCCAGTGTCGATTATGGAACAAAATGTCGCAATCGGCATAGCCGACTTCAACATTCTAGCAATATTATGTGCTTCGTTCTTCACGATGCAAGCGAGTGCAACTCGCTTGTCAAGAGAACATTTGCTAATCATAGGAGCCGCGTCGACCGAGTCCTCTGGAACCTCAATATCCAGATGGAACGCAAAATCGTGCCTGTCTGGTTTCAGTATTTGACATTTCCCGCCGAAGTAATCGATCGGAAACAATCCCTGTGAACGGAAAAAATCGTCAAATGCCTTGTTTACCTCAGGAAAGGAATTGCCAACTGGGTCATAGTCGTCCCCAACTAAAATCCCCCCTGGCGAAAGGAGTGGCCACCAGGCCGACAGATCGCCAAAAACGGACGCGTAGTCATGGCCAGCGTCTATATGTATTACCTGCGGCCGTACACCGAGTCTCTTGATAACCTCGGCGGCATTTAAAGAATCCAAAGACAGAGGAATAATGGTCCTCTCAAGGTTAGCTTCGACAACGTTGTTCAGAAATTTTGCATATATCGGTCTCATACCAAACGGTTGCAAAAGGTCCGTTCTGAAACTGGGATTCAAGAGATGCTCAGAAGAGCCAAGCCACGTGTCGACAGATATCAGCACCGAATCCAGGTTAACTTCGCGCATCTTTTTCGCGATATAAATGCTACTCGCGCCCTTCCATACACCGACTTCTACCACAACGGTGGGTTTGACAGAGCTCAACACGTCGTCGAGGTATGGGTGCTCACTTCGCCAACCTTGGACGTCCTCTGCAAATAAACCGCGAGGAAACCCTGAATACGGATTCACCCCACCATACATTCGATCAATAAGGTCTTCAAATTGCGCCACGGCGGCTTTCCCTCCCATGAAATGCAAAATTATTACTTTGCTTGCGGCGAACGTGACGTGCGCTCTTCTCGCTCTACCAACAGCACCGGTATCCAGGCGGGGCCTACTCACGCTTCATTGCACCATGTCGTTTTGTCGGCGGCATAGGCGGCAACAAGAGTGTTTGGGCCGCCGAGTTCTGAACTGCCCAGTGAGCCGATTGAAGCCCCCTCACTTCGCCACGCTGTAGACGCTCGCCGCCGGCCCCGCGGTGTTGGACAGCGAGTTGGTGAAGACCTGCACCGCCTTCTCCACCTCGGTGATCGGCGCGTTGGAGACGTAGAGCAGATCCCGGTTCGCCATGCGGAAGCTCTGGGAATAGAAGAGGCTGTGGGGGTCGCGCAGATTGAGCCGGTAGACGATCGGCGTCAGGCGGCCGTGTTCGATCAGCGCCGGGTCGGCGCCGAGTGAGCGGGCGACGCTCTCCGGCTCGAAGCGGAAGACGAACACGCCCTGGGGATCCGACCGCTCGTCGAGCAATCCGCCGGCCTTGGCGAGCGCCTCGGCGAGGCTGATGCCTTCGGCGTCGAACGCGATTTCCTCGTTCCTGCCCGTGGCGCCGTAAGCGAGGAACCTCTGGGGATCGCGAATCAGCGCGACGACGTCGTCGGGCCGCATGAAAATGTTCTCGCGCGGATCGGAGATCACCCGCGTCAGGGGCACGCGCACGCTGGTCGCCCCTCGGGCGAGTTCGACATAGGTCTCGTTGACCGGCGCCTTCACGCCGCCGGCCTCGGCGATGACCGAGAGCAGACGATCGCCGCGAACCGAAAGGGGAACCCTCGCCCCGTTCGCCACTTCGCCGGTGACGGTGACGCTGTTGCTGACGGAATGAACGACATTGACCAGCGCCTGCGGCTGGATCGCCTTGCCTTCGAGCGCCTTTTCGATAATCGCCTGGACGTCCTGCGTGGTGCGGCCGACGACGCGCACGCGCCCCGCATAGGGAACGGTGATCGACCCGTCGCGGCCGACGACCTGCTCTGGGATCATGGCGCTGTTCGATCCGGCGCTGACCTTGTCGCTTATCAGCGGCGCAGAGAACAATCCCCCTGCCCCGGCCTCCCAGATCGTGACGGTCACGGCGTCGCCGACGCCGAGGCGCGGTTCGACCGAGGCGCGATAATCGCTGAAGCGGGCGAGGAAACTGTCGGACGTGCGTTGCCTCAGGGCGTCGATCGCGTGCGAGTCGATGTCGACGAACGCATATGTCGAAGCGGACGCTGCGCTCCCCTGCGCGATGACGTCGTTGGCGCTGGGTCCCGAGTCCGGCAGCGAGGCGCAACCGACTAGGACCACCGCCACGCAGGGGACGAGGAGGCGCATTGAGAGCGAGAACAAATGATACAAAGCCCACCACCCAGAATGTTGGTCGCTTACCATAGGTGATGGCGCACATACAACATTGAATCACTGTGATTCGTGCGCCCGCAACCGCATTCCGCCGCACGCTTGTAAATCCATGCCGATCTCGTAAAAATAAGTTTACGTGGGACGGAATCGGCGGCGCTTGAAGGCGTCTCGAGCGGGTGACGACGGTGAGCGAAACAGCGATTACGAACCTCTGCTTCTTGCACATCCCGAAAACCGGGGGCCAAACGCTCTACCGGGTCCTTAGAAAGGTCATGGCGGCCGATAGCGTCTTCCCTTGGAGCGAGACGCTTCGGCCCGGTGTGGGCGATCGATATCGGATTTTCGGCGGCCACTACGGCGTTCGAGACGCCGAGGAGAAGCTTGGCCATCCCGCCTTTTTCACGATTCTCCGCCGGCCCGATTCCCGATTGTGCTCCTTGTATCGGTTCTGGTCTCAGGATCCCGGGCGACATGTCCCTGTCGACCTGCGACACCTATTCGAGGACAAGGATTTCAATTTCGAATCCTTCATTGCGGCTTCAGACCCGAGAATGCTGCGGCATATCGACAACGCTATGGTCACGATACTGTCGGGCAAATATCACCAACCGGACGACTCTTTTCGATCGGAGCAGTTCCCCGGCGCGGATCCGAGCGACCTGGACGTCGCTCTCAAACGCATCGACGGTTTCGCCAGCATCTTCTTTCTGGAGGACCGCAAACTGTCCACGTCGTTCGCGGAAGCATTTGGCGTCGCGAACATTCGCTTTCCCCAGGTCAACGCCAGCGACTCCGAGCAACGCCCCGATCAAGCGCTCGTCGATTCGCTGTCGCCCGCAGGCCGCGAGCGGCTCTCCGAACTCACGAAGTTCGACCAGACCCTCTACGACGCGGCACAAGAGAAAATGGATGCGCGCCCCTCGAAGCGAGCGATCGATCTTGCGCTGCAATTTCCAGCGCTCGTTTTCACACCGACCGTTCGGCGGGGGCAGGAGGTCCTTTTCGGCAGCGCGAACGCCAACGCCGAGATGATGTTGATCGCCGGATGGAACGAGATCGAGCAGTCTCTTGTTTGGACGCAAGCGGGCGACGCGCAGCTTCGCTTCAAGATCGTCGGCGAGGGTCCCCGAGGATTGCGGTTCGTCATCGAGCCGTACCTGACGCCCAATCACGCAGCTCAAGTCGTCAGCCTAACGACGAAGACGCGCGATTCCTTGAACGCCCCGCTCGTCGACGTCGCAGAGGCGGGGGTCGTCGCCGTGTTGAGCGGACATCGCCTCGCTCTTTCCTCCAGCGCGGCCCTCGCCACCGAGCTGCGGAACACATATTTCTGGTCGGTCCCCAACGGCGGCCAGGTTACGGTCGATCTGTGGTTTTCCCAGCCTATGCGGGAGAGCGTCGTAGACGTCATTTTCCGCATCGCAATGCCAGTCAGGCCCCTCGACGCCGATGGCGTTGCCGATTCTCGACTGCTGGGAGTCGCGCTCAAGTCGATGCTCGCGCTGTAGGCGGAAGCTTCCTCACGATCGACCCGGGATTCGCTGGCCCGTCATCTCCATCGTCCAATGCGAGCAGCGAGTTTCCGCCGCCCTATTGCATTTAACATCAATCTGCTGGACAAATAACGGCGCCTGCGGACGGCGCGCGTGATGGGAGAGGGAGTGTTTATGGTGCAGGGATCTCCCTCCTCACGACTTCTGTCCGAGAACGATAGACAACTTCTAGATCGTCTTGTGAACGCCCGCGTCGGGGAGACCGCGGCCTTGAGAGCCGAGCCCAAGGCGCGCGCGGCGGAGCCAGCCGATCGGTCCGCATGGCTCGATTTCAACACTCTCCCCGGCTACGCGGAACAGCGCCTGCTTCGCTCCGCCGCGTCGGCGATGGGCCTGGAGGATCCATACTTCCTGCTTCACGAAGGCGACGCCGGCGCTTCGACCGTCATCGGCGGCCGGCGCATGATCAATTTCTCGTCCTACGACTACCTCGGCTTCAATCATCATCCGGCGGTGCGAGACGCCGCCCGCGCGGCTGTCGACCGCTACGGCGTGTCCGCTTCGGCGAGCCGGCTCGTCGCCGGAGAGCGGCCGATTCATCGCGACCTCGAATCCGCCCTGGCGAAGCATTATCGCCAGGAGGAATGCGTGACCTATGTAAGCGGACACGCCGCCAATGTCGCGACGATCGGAGCGCTCATGGGGCCGCGCGACCTCGTCGTTCACGACGCCCTGGCCCACAACAGCATCGTGATGGGCGCGCACCTGTCGCGCGCCGAGCGGCGAACGTTCGCGCACAACGACATGGCCGCTCTCGATGCGACGCTGCAATCGATCCGCAGCCGCTACGAGCGCGTGCTGATCGTCGTCGAAGGGCTCTACAGCATGGACGGCGACGTTTGCGATCTGCCGGCTCTCACGGCGCTGAAGGAGCGCCACCAGGCTTGGCTGATGATCGATGACGCGCATGGTCTCGGCGTGCTCGGCGCGCGCGGTCTCGGCGTGTTCGACCATTTTGGATTCGATCCTCGGCGGGTCGACATCTGGATGGGGACCTTGTCGAAGACGCTCGCGGCCTGCGGGGGCTATATCGCGGGTCCGGCGGCCCTGATCGATTATTTGAAACACGCGGCGGGCGGGTTCGTCTACAGCGTCGCCATGCCGCCCCCGATCGCCGCGGCGGCGCTCGCGGCGCTCGAACTCATGCACGCAGCGCCGGAGCGCGTGGCGCGCCTGCGCGCGAACGCGCGTCTGTTCGCCGCGGCCGCCCGCCGCGCCAGCCTCGACCTCGGCGCGAGCCAGGGCGAGGCGATTGTTCCGATCATGACAGGATCGTCGATCCGCGCCGTCGCTCTGAGCCAACGGCTTTCCCGGCGAAACATCAATGTGCAGCCGATCATCCATCCGGCGATCCCCGAACGGCTTGCGCGCCTCCGTTTCTTTCTGAGCAGCGAGCACGCTCCCGAGGAGATTGAGCGTTCGATTCCGATCATCGCCGAAGAGCTGGCGGCGACGAGTGCGACCTCGCCGGCGGCGCTGGCGCGGGCAAGCGTCGGACCATGAGCGAGCTACGCATTGTTCCGGCCGCCGACAGCGCCGGGATCGCCGCGTTCATCGCGGCGGGCCGGCGCGCCCAATCCGTCAATCCACAGTGGGTCGAACCGGTCCATCAAGAGATCCGCATGCTGTTCGATCCGCGGCGGACGCCTTTCATGCGCGAGAACGCCATCCAACCGTTCGTCGCCCTTCGCGACGGCGAACCGGTCGGCCGGATCGTCGCCACCGTGGACCGCGCGCATCTCGCCAAATTCGACGATCGCTGCGGCTTTTTCGGTTTCGTCGACGCGATCGACGATCGCGACGTGTTCGCCGCGCTGTTCGCCCAAGCCGAGCAATTCCTCCGCGGCCATGGCATGCGGAGCGCGCGCGGGCCGTTCAGCCTGACGATCAACCACGAGAGCGGTCTGCTCGTTCATGGATTCGATCAGCCACATGTCGTGCGCACCAACCACGCCCCGCCGCACTACGCCCGCCACGTCGAAAGCCTCGGCTACGTCAAGGCGATGGACTTGGTGGCCTATGTCTGCCGCGTCGCAGAGTCGAAGATGCCGGAACGAGTCGCGCGTATCATGGCCGGACGCGGCGCTCCCAAGATCGAGTTTCACGCCCTGTCCCTACGCAATTGGAACTCCGATTTTCCGCGCGTTCTCTCGCTCTATAACGACGCTTGGTCGGATAACGCCTGGGCGACCCCGGTCGGAGGCGAGGAGGCGCGCCTGATCAGCCGCCTGACGTTGCCGGTGTGCCGGCCGAGTTGGATACGTATCGCCGTCCACCAGGGCGAGGATGTCGCCGTGGCCGCGCATATCCCAGACGCCAACGAAGCGCTGCGCGGCCTCGACGGCAAGCTGGCGCCGTTCGGCCTCGCCAAGCTCCTCTGGCGCCTCCATGTTCAGGGAACCCGCATGTCGCGCGCTCCGATCACAGGGGTGGCGAAGAAGTGGCGCAACACGGAAGTCGCCGCGTTGGCGCTATACGGTTTGGTGGCGAGGTCGATCGAGGACGCTCGCAGGGCCGGAGTCGAAGAGATCGAATACAGCTGGATGCTCGAGACCAACACCATCGCTATCAACAGCGTCCGCAATTTGCCGGCGCGCCACACGCGCACCTTCCGGATCTACGAGCGGGCGATTTAGCGATCCGTCGGCGCGTTCGTCGACGACGCTGGGTCCGAAGCGGCTCCTCGCTCGCCCCGCGCCCGTTCGACCGCGCGAAACCTCAACATGACGCGGCTGCGCAAGGCGTCGGGAAGCCATTGCAGAAGGCGGGCGACGAGATAGAGCGGGAAAGGGAAGGCGATGATCGCCTTTCGACGATCGAGTCCGCGACGGATGCGGCGCGCCGCATCCTCGGCGGTGATCAGCGACGGCTTCCAACTGATGAAGGAACCGGTCATGGGCGTGTCGACGAAGCCCGGACAGATCACGCTCACGCTCACGCCGTCCGCACGGTAGAGCGCCCGGGTCGCGAGCGCAAAGGCTACGAGCGCGGCCTTGCTGGCGGCATAGGTGGGCGAGTCGGGTGGCGGGGCGAATGCCGCGATCGAGCCGAAAAGTGCAATCTGCCCGGCGCGGCGGCGCCTCATCAGGGGCGCGATCGGCGCTATTGCATTCATGGCGCCGTTCAAATTGACGTCGAACAGTTCGGAGGACTTCGTCAAATCTTCGACGCCGCCGCCAGCGGGCGTGACCATTGTGACGCCGGCGCTGACGATCAGGCAATCGATTGGCGCGGCCGCGTCGAACGTCAGGAGGAACCCGGCCATCGCGGCTCGGTCGCGCACGTCGACGCCGCCGACGCTGACCGCCGCGCCGCGCGCCCGAGCCAGCGCCGCGACTTCCTCGAGGCGAGCCGCGTTGCGGCCGATGAGGCCCAGAGCGACGCCCGGGCCCGCATATTCCAAAGCCAGAGCCCGCCCGAGGCCGCTGCTCGCTCCTGTTATGACAATTCGCTGGGGCATGTTAATTGACAAAAAAACAATGTCTGTTGCCGCATTGCAACAGATAAAATGCAGTCGAGGAGCTAACGTAACGTCACCTCGCGCGTTGGGGCTGGGGGCACGAGTGGCGCAGACAGACTTAGTTGGGGTTGGACGGGACGCTGATGTCAGCGCTGGCGCAATCGCCGCGTTCGAGCCGCCTAGTCGCATTCAAACAAATATCCTCGCCGCCGGCGAACGCGCTCTTCTCGATCGCCTTTGCCGCGCGATGCCGGATTGGGTGACGCCTGATCATCTGACCGCGATAGGGGTGCTCGGCGCGGCGATCTCCGGCGTCGGTTATGTCGCCAGCAACCTGCGCCCGGGCTTCTTGTTTGTGGCCTGTCTTGGATTGGTGGTGAACTGGTTCGGCGATTCCCTGGATGGTTCACTAGCGCGACATCGCCGCGCCGAGCGGTCGCGATACGGCTACTTTCTCGACCATTCGGTCGACGCCATCAGCAACCTCATCATCATCGTCGGGCTCGGCCTGTCTCCCTATGTGCGGTTGGATGTGGCGCTGTTGCTGCTCGCCAGCTACTACCTCCTCAGCATGTACGTGTTTCTCTCCAATCAGGTCTCCGGAGAGTTCCGGCTGTCGTTTCTCTACGGCGGACCGACAGAGCTGCGGCTCCTGACCATTGGCTTCACCGTCCTGATGTACAGCGAGGGGTCGTTCGATCTGCATTTCGTCGGAACGACGATTTCGCTTTACACGGTTTTGGTCGCCGTGGAGGCGACCATATTCCTGGGCCTCTTCGTCGCCTCGGTTCTTGGCACAGCCATCAAGCTCAGACGTCAGGACGAGATGAGCGCGAAGCGTCGCAACCCGATCATCGCGCTTCGCGGATAAAGTCTTCGATCTTGCCGAAGTAAGACGGCCAGTCGGGCGCCGCGTAGTCGGCAAGGGCCGCAAGAGCGGCGCGTCTCGCGGCAGACCCCTCGCAAGCGAATGCGCATATCGCCGCGCGCCACCTCGGACCATCGGTCGGATCGATCGCCATGATGCGCCCCGCGCCGATCTCATGAAAAACGGGAATGTCGGACGCGATCACGGGGACTCGGGCGCTGAGCGCTTCGACGATCGGCAGCCCGTACCCTTCGGCGAAAGACGGAGCCAGCAGCGCGCGCGCTCCCGCCAGGAGTCGCTTCACGCTCGGCGTCGGCAGTCCGGAAACCTCGATGACGTGGCGCTGCAGGCCGGGGCAGCGGTCGAGCAAGTCGATGACATGTTCGTTCTCCCACCCTGGCGCTCCGATCAGGACGAGCTTGGGGGCCGCCTCGCCGAACTCGGCGACCAAGTCTCGCCAGATGTGGAGAACGAGCAAGTGGTTCTTTCTCGGCTCGATCGTGCCGCACATGACGAAATAAGGGCCGCTTACGATCGGCGCTGCGATGCTCTCTCGCCGCGCGAAAATAGGCTCCACGGGTAGCGGCGCGACGAGGATCGGCATGGATGGGCGCCCGATCGCCTCGAGATGACGCTGCAAGGAGTCGCGAACGAGGCTGGTCGAGACGATCGCGCCCTGCCCGAAGCGCGCGACGGTCGCGAGTCGACGCGCGTGGCGAAGGCATTCCTCAGGCCGAAAATATTCCGGCGTCTCGAGCGGCAGGAGATCGTGGACGAAGAAATAGCCGTCGATCCCGGTTCGGCCGTCGAGCCAGCGAAAGCAGCCTTCGATCCAGAGCGGGAACTGACTGACGTTGAGATAGACGCCACCGTGCGCCAGGAAGTCGCGCGGAGACCGGCGAAGCGGAATTCCATGCCGTCCGATCCAAGCGAGCGCGTCGCGGTATTGGCCCCGCCGCCGCTTCGAAATGCGGGCGGCGGTTGTCGGGGCGCCGCCGAGCGCCGCGATCACCTCGCCCGTGTCGGGCTCGTCGTCCTCGCCCCAATGTTCGCGGATGTTGTCGATCGCCTCGCGCGCCGCCCGCGGCGCCAGCACGCGAGGCCCCAAGCCTGTGATGACCAGCCCGGTCCGGTCGTCGCGTTCCGGATCGAGAAAATAATTCGCCATCGCAAAATCGACACGGTCGATTCCGTTCGGCGTGCGATTGAAGATTCGCGTGATCAATCTCGTGATGTCGTAAACGACGGGCCGTCCCCGCATCTCGTTCCGCCTAGCCGGATAAGAGAGCTGGCGCGCCGGTCAAATCGATCCCCCTCTCCGCCAAGGCGGTCATCAACGGAGCGGCGTCCTTCCAGTCCCCTTCGCCCAAGTGGCGTTTCGCCAAGCCCTCGGCGATTGCGAATGCTTGGTCGCTCTGCGCCCCGGCCGCCAACAGATGCGCGGCAAGATCCGTCACGGTGAATCCGCTCAAGGAGGCGCCCACGCCGGCGTCCATTCCAAAACGCGCTTCGACACTCAGAGCGAGTTCGACGCTCATCAAGGAATCCAGACCGATCTCCGACAGCGGCTTTGACCGGCTCACATCCTGTTTCGGCAGCCGCAAAATGCGGGCGATTTCCTCGACGACGATGTCGGCGACAGCGCGCCGCGCTTGGTCCGGGGGCAATCTCGCACCGAGGTCGCGAAGATTGACCACCTCCTGACGCGCCGCTTCTCCGGCGTCGCCGTCGCTCCACAGCCGAGAGTAACTCGGCGTGCGTAGAAGCGGAAGGTGCGCCCGCGCCGTCGACCAGTTCATCGCGGCGATTGCGAGGAAGCCGTCGTCGCTTGTCCCGCCGGTCAAAGCCTCGGACATCAGGTCGAGGGCGATCCGCGCTTCGATCGTCGTAACGCCAGCGCGCGCCGACAGCGAATCGCGGAGCGAATTCTGTTGCGCGAGCACGCCAACGTCCGCAATGCCGCCCCACGCCACAGCGAGCGCCGGCAGCCCCGCCTCACGACGATGGCGCGCCAAACCTTCCAGGAACCCGTTGGCCGCAACATAAGCGCTCTGGCCCGGGTTACCGATGATCGTGGTCGCCGAAGAAAACAAAACGAAATAGTCGAGCGGGAGGTTGCGGGTCAGCCGGTCGAGATTCGCGGCGCCGGCGACCTTCGGGCGCAAGACGGCGGTCAGCCGAGCCTCGTCGAGGTTCGCGACGATCGCATCGTCGAGCGTCATGGCGGCATGAATGACGCCGCCGAGCGGCGGCATCGTTTGCGCAAGATCGTCAAACAGCGCGTCGGCCGCCGTGGCGTCGGCGATGTCGCGCGCCTCGACCCGCACGCTCGCGCCCAACGCTCGCATCTGCGCGACGGCGGATCGAGCCGACGCGGTCGAGGCCCCGGAGCGGCCGACCAGAACAAGATGGCGCGCGCCCCGTTCGATCAGCCAGCGCGCGGTCGCGAGGCCAAAGCCTCCAAGCCCACCCGTTATGAGATGCGTGCGGTTGGGATCGATTGGCAGCCCCTGCCCCGCTCGCAGCGGCGCCGAGACGACGGGCGGCGCTCGAACCACGATCTTCCCAATGTGGCCAGCTTGCTGCATGAGCCGCATCGCCTCGACGATCTCGCCGTGCCCAAAGACGACGTACGGCAAAGGCGTAAGTTCGCCGGGCGCGAACAACGCCAACACGTCTTCGAACAGTCGACGGGACAAATCAGGCCGCGCGAGTAGCAATTGGTCGAGGTCGACGCCAAAGTAGCTCAAGTTGCGCCGGAAAGGCCGCAATCCGATCGGAGTGTCTGCAAGGTAGTCTCGTTTGCCAATCTCGACGAAGCGGCCGAACGGCTCGAGCAGGCCGAGGCTGCGCTCCATCGCCTCGCCGGCGAGCGAGTTGAGCACCACCGACACGCCGCGCGCGCCGGTCGCCCGCATCACGTCGTCGACGAAGGCGCCAGAGCGGGAGTCGAAAGCGAATTCGGCGCCGAGAGCGCGGGCAAGATCGCGCTTTTCCAGCGATCCAGCCGTGACGATCGCTCGAGCGCCGCGCCACAGCGCGATCTGCAGCGCAGCGAGACCGACGCCCCCTGCCCCGCCGTGTATCAGCACCCATTCGCCGCGTTGCAAATTGGCGCAAGTTACGAGCCCGTAGTAGGCCGTGAGGAACGCCACCGGCACGCTCGCCGCCGCATCGAGGGAGATGGAGAGCGGAAGCAGGGCGACATGATCCGCATCGACGGTCACATGGCTTGCGAAAGCGCCGCCGCAAAAGCCGACGACCTCGTCGCCAATGCGAAGCGTTTCCACGGCGGAGCCGATTCGCGCGACCCGGCCGGAGAACTCGAGCCCCAGGCTCGGACCGGCAAAGCCGTCTTCGAGCATCTCATCGGGAAGAGCCGACAAAGCCCACATCACGTCGCGGAAATTCAACCCCGTCGCGACGACCTCGACCTCGATCTCGCGCGGTCCCGGTGCGGCGCGCGCCGCTGGCCGCCAGCTCAATCGGTCCAGGCCGCCCTCGGCGCCCTTCTCGAGCCGCACCGCCTGCGCGCTCGATTCCGCCGGCGCCGCAAGACGGGCGGCGGGAGGCGAATACCGCAAGACTTTGACGCCGTCGCGCTCGATCGCCAAGTCGGTTTCCTGCGTGCCCGATAGCGCCAAAGCGGCGAGCCGCCTCGCGACCTCGGGCGAGTCGACGGAACATTCGACCCTCGTAAAGGCGATCGATTGCAGTTCGTTGGCGAGTGTGCGCACGAAGCCGGCGGTCGCCTCGGCCAGGGGGCGGTCCGTCGCCAAGACGGACACGAAGACCTGAGAGGATTGGGAGGCGAGGTACAGCACCGTTTCCTTAATCCTCAGGCAACGCGCCGAAAGCCGCGCAACCGCGTCCCCTGTCCGTTCGCCGACGAGAAGAACGAACGTCGTCGAGGTTTCGATCTTCGGCAGCGCCTCTTCGTCCGTATTCACCAAGCGGCAAGCCGCGCCGAGCGCGGCGAAGGCGCTGACCAAGGCGTCTGCAAATCCGTTCGCGACCCCATCGTCGCGCAACACGACGACTTCCGCCGCCGGCGGGAGCCCTTCCGCTTTCGTCGGCGCTTCGCCGACGAGCAACACCGCCGGTTCGCCTCCGATATCGGCGAGACGGGCGTCGGCGCTCGCGAAACCGGCACGCGCGCATTCCGAGATCCAAGCCTCGGGCGTGCGCGAGGCTTCGCCCCCGTTGTGGGTCGACGCTTCCGAGAGGCCAAAGACGAGGTCACGGAACAGCGAGGGAGCAGGCTCGACGGCGACGAGGAGTGCCAGCGAGGCGCACTTCTCGACGAGCTGCGTCATCGCGTCTCGGTCGAGGCCGACACGAGAGAGCCCGCCCGCGCTTGCGACGACGTCGAAATGGGAATTCGCCAAGGATGCGATATCATTGCAGAATGTCGTCTCGGGGGCGTCGCCGTAGACGAGACGAGCCCGCTCGAGCGCGCGCGCATCGAGATCGAGAATCGTCAGGCGCGCTTCGCGGCGTGCGGCGAAGGCCAGCGCCTCCAACATTCCGGCTCCGCAGCCGATATGCACCACGCGAAGCGCCTGCCGGCCCGGCGTGGAGGCGGCGATGGCTTCGAGACGAGCGCCGAGTTCCTTCGCCGCGGCGACTGCGGAATATGAGCGCTGTTCGAACGCCTCGACCGCCGCGGCGGGCGCGCTGATCAGAGCGCCGGTCGCAGCGCCGTAATCAAGCAAAGCGGCGCCGATTCGAGCGGCGAGCAATAATTCCGGCGCGCGATGCGGATGTTGCGCGGCGAGCGCGCGCAAGACCGCATCCGGCGTCGGCGCCTCAATCCCGGCAAGACGAAATGTCGGTCCGAACCGCTCGACGAGACCGCTTTGCTCCAACGCCACGAACAGCCTTTCAGCCCAACGTCGGCGCTCCGGTGGCAGCCGGCCCGAGATCACGAGCGCGTCGATGTCGAGCAGCCCCTTCTCGGCCAGACTCTGCGCAAGCGCGAAGGCGGCTGCGGTCGCCCATCCCTCTATAAGAACGACCTCCGGCGACAGCCGAACCTCCTCGGGCGGCTCGCCTTTCCAGCGCTCCAGCGTGACCCCCCAGGACACGACGCCGTTCAATTCGGCGGTCGCCGGGATCCAAGACTTGACGACGCCGCACGCTCCGATCGTGGCCCTGGCGCCGCGAAGGGCCTGATAACGCACGCCGCACAACGTCGCCGCCAGCTGGCCTTCGGCGTCGAACAGCTCGAAGTTCGCGACGATGACTCGAGCGTCGCATCGCGTGAGTCGAATGGTCGCGCGCGCGAGGCGCGCGCCAGGCCTGACCAATCGAATGTCGTCGAAGCGGGTCGGCAGAAAGGCGCCCGCGCCATTCTCGTCGCCTGCGAACAGAAGAATAAGGCCGTGGAAGCAAGAATCGAGTCGCGCCGGATCCAGTCCAAAACGAGCGTCGGTTGCTTGCTCCGTCAACTCGACGACGATGGTGGCGGCGTCCGTGCGGGCCGCGCGCGCAAGCTGGCGGTATGCAGGGCCGAACGCGAGGCCGCTTCGCAGCGCTCGGGCGTAGAGCGCTTGGCTGTCCGCTCCGTCCGGCGGGATCGCGGGAGGCGCGATGCGTAGGATCGAGCCCGGCTCGCGGATGACTTTGCCGCGAGCATGGAGCGCGAAGGCAATTTTGCTCAGTCGCGGACGGCTCATGATTTCGATGGTGGCCGTGGGAGCCGACACCCGGCAAAGAATCTCGCGCGACACGTTCGGGGCGAAGACCAGCGGCTGAAGAATTTCGAAGCCGCTGAGCGCCGCCGAGTCTTCGCCAAGCCAGTCGCGCGCGACCGCGAGGCCCATTTCTACAAAAGCCGCGCCGGGCAGGAGCGTCTGCCCTTCGACCCGATGATCGGCAAGCGAGGGGACCAGATCCGGATCCAGCGTCGCGCGCCACTCCAGCGAGTCAGAACGATCGCGCGCCCCGATCAGCGGGTGCCACGCCGAGACCGTGAACGCTCCCGTCGCCTCCCTCGTCTCTCTGAACCGGTAGGTCGTCCGCCGCCATGGATAGGCCGGCAATTCGACGCCCGCGCCCGGGTCGGGCCCAAACGCGAAATCCGGCTCGACTTTGGCCCCGGCTGCGAGAAGGCGCATCACGGAGCGCTCGAAGGGGTCGCAGTCGCCGTCTTCGGATTTGTCGTCGAGAACGACCTCGATGAAAGCGGAGGCGTCGAGATGCTCGACGGACTCCCTCAGGTGCGCTTGGAGCGTCGCGCGCGGACCAACCTCGACGAAGACGGCCTTGCCGAGTCGGACCGCGCGCTCGACGCCCTCCTGAAAAAGTACGGTTTCGCGAACATTGCGCCACCAATAGAGCGCGTCGGCGGCGCCGCCGGGCATGATGTCGCCGGCGATCGTCGAAAGGAACGGGATCGAGCCCTCCATCGGCCTGAGATCGGCCAAAGCTTGGAGCAAAGGTCGCCGCACCGGCGACATCATGGGGCTGTGAAAGGGATAATCGAGATCGAGCCGGCGCGTTCGAAGCTTATGGGCCGGCGCGGCCTTCGCCATTTTGTCCAGCGCTTGGAGGGGGCCTGAGACCGCGACGCATTTCGGCGAATTGTTGGCCGCGATCGCGAGCCCCGGAATTTCCGCGACGAGTTCGTAGGCGGACTTGCGCGGTCCGAAGACCACCGCCATGCCGCCGGCGTCCTTGGTCATTTCTTGATGGCGACTGCGATGATGGATGACGCGCACCGCATCGGCCAGGGATAGGATTCCGGCAGCTTCGGCTGCGGCGACTTCACCGATGCTGTGCCCCAGCACCATGGACGGGTGAACGCCCATTTGCGCCAGAGCGCGCACGCTCGCGGCCTGGATGGCGAAGATCAAGGGTTGGGCGACGCTGGTCAGCCCAATATCGCCGATTGGGTTCGGCGAATCCAACTCCTTGGCCAACGACCAGCCCGCCAGGGGCGCGAAATACGAGTCGATCTCCGCAACGGCGTTTCGAAAGGCCGCATTGCTGCGGTAAGCGGCGCGGCCCATGCGTGGCCATTGCGAGCCGTTGCCGGAAAAGACGAACACGATGGATGCGTCGCCGTCCACCGCGGTCGCGCGCGCAGCGCTGTCGTCGAGACGACCCGAATCGGCAAATTGGCGAAGCGCGCGACTTAAAGCCGGCGCGTCGTCCGCGCGCAGCGCGAGGCGATCCCGCATGCGCTCTCTTCGATAGGCGGTCGCTGCGACCAGGCGGGCCGTCTCGGCCGGATCAGTCGGCGCAATACGGCGCGCATAGTCGTCCGCCAACGCTCGCAATGCGTCCTCGCCTTGGGCCGAGAGCATGAGATATCGCGGCCGAGCATCGGTCCTTGGTTGAAACGCCGGCGGATCGCCGATGACCACATGGGCGTTCGTGCCGCCAAATCCAAACGCGCTGACTCCGGCGAAGCGGTCACGACCCTCCCTCGGCAATCGGGTCGGCTCGGCCGTCACGGCGAGGTTCAGTGTCGTGAAGTCGATATTCGGATTGGGCGTCTCGAAATTCAGCGAGCTCGGCGCTTGATCGTGTTCGAGCGCGAGCATCGCCTTGAGAAGCCCTGCCAAGCCCGCGGCCGGCTCGGTGTGACCGATATTCGTCTTGATCGATCCGATGGGCAGCGGGCGGGCGCGCCGTCGTCCCAGCGCCGCGCCGAGCGCCGACGCCTCGACAGGATCGCCGACGGGAGTGCCGGTTCCATGGGCCTCGAGGTAGACAAGCGAGTCCGGCGCTATGGCGGCGCGATCGTAGACCTGCCGCAGGAGTTCCGCCTGACGAACTTCCGAAGGCAGCGCAATGCCGTTCGTGCGCCCGTCAGAATTGACCCCGCTCGCGCAAATCACGCTGTGAATTCGATCCCCGTCCGCGATCGCGCGATCGAGCCGCTTCAGCACAAGGACGACGCCGCCCTCGGATCGAACATAGCCGTCCGCTCCCGCGGCGAAGGCGCGGCACAACCCCGTCGGGGACAACATCGTCGCCTGCGAAAACGTGATGAACCCAAAGGGGCCCGCCAAGATGTTGACCCCGCCGACCAAGGCCGCGTCGACCTCGTCGCGGGCGAGAGCCTGCACCGCCTCGTGCAGCGCCACCAGCGAGGAAGAGCAGGCCGTGTCGACGGCAAGGCTCGGTCCGTGCAGATCGAAAATATAGGAAAGGCGGTTCGCCACGACCGAAAGCGCGTTGCCCGTCGCGAAATAGCCGTCGGCCACGGAGGCGTCGTGGAAGCCGATGGTGGAATAATCCGCCGCCGAGGTCCCCACATAGACCCCGGTGCGGGTTCCCGAGAGGCGCGAGGCGGCGAAGCCGGCGTCTTCGCAGGCCTCGAACGCGAGTTCGAGCAGGAGCCGCTGTTGGGGATCCATTTGTTCGGCTTCTCGAGGAGAAATGCCGAAGACGCTCGGATCGAATCCCCATATGTCCGGCAGCACACCCGCAGCCCAGCTATAGCTGCGGCCGCGTTCAGCCGGGCGTGGGTGGCCATGACGCTCCAGTCGCCAACGGTCTGGAGGAATTGTCGAAACCGCGCAACGCCCCGCTGAGAGCAAATCCCACAGACCGGCTACGCTAGGAGCGCCAGGCAGCCGGCATGCCCGTCCGACGATCGCGATCCGCTCGCCCCCTACGGCCACTTCGTCCCGCAAGCCTTCGATCCCCCCATGTCGCCCGGCCGGGGTCCGCATGAGCGCGGCGGCCTTGCTGTTCCCCGAACAGCGTTTGTATTATCCTTAGGGAGAAGGACTGGATGCGGTCAACTCTGTCGCTGCGTGCGGATCCCTCTGTGGAATCAATCAGCAATGAGAGCCGAGGGGCGCAGGCCGAGCCTCATTGACGAATGAATTCAATGTGAATGAACGACCACTGAGGGACGCCCCTCGTGACGTCGTCACGCAATCGTGACCTCCGCCGAAATGCCGACGGGACCGCTTGAATCTCTTTCCCTTGGCGAGCGGCGGAAGGGCTCAGGAATGCGTCCCGTTTCGGAACAGGTATCGGCGGCTCGCTGTGACCGGCCCGCTTGTACACACGAACCGCGCTGGTCAGGACGCCAGTCGGCGGGCCGCCCGACGATGGGAGCGTCGCTCAACGGGGCGATGGACGAGAAATGAAGCCTAGAAAGCTCGCAAATGCCGCGCTGGTCATCGTGGCGTGGCCGCTGGCGCGCACCAACAGCCTCGGGCCATCCTGGGCGAATGCGGCGCTCTGGATCGTCGCATCGAGACCCGGCAGCGGGGGCATGACGGCGCGGGCGCGGCCGGAGTCCAGCAGCTTGCTCAATTGCGCGGTCAAAGCCGCGTTCACGTCGCCGACGACCGCCCTCGCCGCCTCTGTGGTCAGCTTGTCGCCGGTTTTGATGGTCGCCGGCCCCGACAGGCGCAGGGCGATAGACTGAGGGGTCGGCAAGACGATCTCGACCGGGGCGGTAATGCTGACGTGATCGGAAGCAATCCGAGCCTTTACAGGGGCTCCCAATATTTTCGAGCAAACCCATACGGTCGCGTGTCCCGACAGGCTAACAACCGCGCTTGTGTGGAGAGGCGCGATCGTCGCCTCGTCAATGCTGTCGACGACGACGTTGAGGCCCTTGTGCGCGCAATTGTTGCTGGGAAGGCGCAGACCCCTAGCGATGGCGAGAGCGTGATCCTGGATGGATTGGAGATCTCCTGTCGCCGACGCCTTGACCGCCATGACGGCCGCATCCGTATGCACGTCGAGCGATCCGGTTACCGGTATTTCGACCGGCACGCCCGCGACGGTCAGCGGCAGGGACTTTGGCCCGACATCGAGCGCATCCGCAGGCCGAAGGGCTCCGTAGACAAGCGACGCCGCGAAGACGCCAAGCGCGATCAAAAAGCGTCGAAGGGCGGAAACAGCCTGGATCATTCCAGGCATGTAGCGCGCTGATCGGCTCCGCGAAACCCCTAGCTTGCCGCGGCGAGATGGCTTTCTAGCGCCGCGGGGTCCGCCAACAGCGCCGCGCTGGACGCCGCGTGCGCGATCATACCGCGATTGAGGATGATCGCCTGATCCGTGAAGGGAAGGATCTTTTTCGGCTTTTGTTCGACGATGATCATCGACAGTCCGCCAGCGGCGAGATCGCGCAACGCGGCCAGCAATTCGTCGACGATGATCGGCGCCAGGCCTTCGGTCGGTTCGTCGAGCAACAGGAGTCTCGGGTTGAGCACAAGCGCGCGGCCAATTGCGAGCATCTGCTGCTCGCCGCCCGACAACTGACGCCCCATGTTGCGACGGCGCTCGCGAAGGCGGGGGAACATCGCGTAGACGCGTTCGACGCTCCATGCGCCTCGCGTCGCGACGGCGGTGAGGTTCTCTTCGACGGTGAGCGACCGGAAGATATTGCGCTCCTGCGGCGCCCATCCGATCCCGCGCTGCGCGCGGATATGCGGCGGCAGCGCAGTCAGGTCCGTCCCTGCCAACGCGACGCGGCCAGCATGGCGCGTCGTCACGCCGATCAGCGCGTTGATCAGGGTCGTCTTGCCGACGCCGTTGCGCCCCAGCAAGGCCAGGGATTTTCCGTCCTCCAGGCTAAGGTCGAGGTTGCTGATGACGCGCGCCTCGCCATAGCCCGCGCTCAGACCCTCTACGCGCAGCAGTTCAGCCATGCGCCTCCTCGCCGAGGTAGACTGCGCGCACCCTCTCGTCCGCGGCGATGGCTTTGGGTTCGCCCTCGCAGAGCAGGCGCCCCGCGACCAGCACGGAAATGCGGGTCGCAAAATTGAATACGAGATCCATGTCGTGCTCGATGAGGAGGATCGCGACATCGGCGGGCAAGGCCGCCAGGGCGGCGAGAATATCGTGGCGCTCGTGCTCGGGCACGCCGGCGGCCGGCTCGTCCAGCAGCAGCACGCGGGGCCGGCATGCGAGCGCGAGCGCGATCTCGAGCAGCCGTTGCTTGCCGTAAGGCAACGTGCGCGTCGGACGATCCATCGCGGCTTCGAGGCCGAAGCGGGTCAACAGTTCCTCGATCTCGGCGAGCATCGCCTTCCCGCCGCCGGCGACGCGCCAGAAATCGGCGCCGGAGCGATTGCGCTCGCCGATCGCCAGGCCAAGCGATTCCGCGGGGCTGAGATCCGGGAAAAGCTGGTTGATCTGGAACGTGCGCGCCAGGCCGCGTCGCACGCGCTGGTTGGCCGACAGCGCCGTGACGTCTTCGCCCTGCAGCAAAACGGCGCCTTCGCTGGGCCGAATGACGCCGGTCAGCAGATTGATGAGCGTCGTCTTGCCAGCGCCGTTCGGACCGATCAACGCCTGTCGCGCGCCCGGCTCAATCGTAAAGGAGACGTTGTCGGTGGCGACGAGGCCGCCGAAACGGCGCGAGAGGCCGCGGGATTCGAGCACGGGAGCGCTCATGCCGCGCGCCCCTTCAGCGGAACAAGCATGCGAAGGGTCCGGCGCGCATGGGCGGCAATGCGTTCGCGACCGACCAGCACCAGAACCACCAGCATGGCGCCGATCCAGAACTCCCAATATTCGGGCGTCGCGCCCGAGATAACGTCTTTGACGACGATGAAGATCGCGGCGCCGATAATGCCGCCGTAGAGATATCCGGCCCCGCCGATGATCAGCATCAACATGACGTCGGCGGAACGATGGAAGTCGAAGAGATCGAGCGAGACGATCTGTGTGGTCTGTGCGAGCAGAGCGCCAGCAGCGCCCGCGTAGGCGGCGGCGACGGCGTAGATCGCAATGATCCGCCGCGACGTCGAAATCCCCAGCGCCCCCGCGCGCAAACGGTTCTCTCGGATTGCGCTCAGCGACAGGCCGAATGGCGATTGCGCGAGCCGGCGTGCGAGCACGAACAACAGGAACAGGACCCCGAGGCTGTAGAGCGCGGCGTTGCGCTGTCCCGTGAAATCGATCGGAAACAGGCCGAGGACCGGCCCCATCGTGAGGTTGAGCCCGTCGGCGCCGCCGGTGATGTCGGCATTGCGATTGGCGACTTCGCCGAGCATCAGCGCAATGCCCATCGTCACCATCAGCCGCGTGAGATCCGACCCGCGCAGCAGCAGCGGCGCCGTCGCCAGCCCGAGCGCTCCGGAGAGCGCGCTGGCGATCAGGAGGCCGAGCGTGGGGTCGGCGAGGCCTTGGCTCGAGAGGATCGCCGCGGCGTACGCGCCGAGGCCGAAGAACGCGGCGTGACCCAAGGAGACGATGCCGGTCAGGCCGAGAATGAGATCGAGCGAAAGCGCAAACAGACCAGCGATCAGAATCTCGTTGAAGAATCCGGCGCGCGAGGGAAAGGCCAGAACCGCCGCGAGAAGCGCGAGCCAGAACGCAACCTCGCTCCAGCGCCAGCGCGCGCGGCGCTGCAAATGCGCGGCGATTCGCTCGAATCCCGGCGAGGCCGGGGCCGCGATCATCGTCCGTCCCCCCTCACGAACAGCCCCTGCGGACGCAGGATCAGCGTGACCACCATGACGAAGTAGATGATGAATGCGCCGATCGAGGGAACATAATATTTTCCGGCGACGTCGAGCACGCCGAGCAGCAGCGAACCGACCAAAGCACCCAGGATTCCATTCGAGCCGCCGATGGTGACGACGATCAGAAACGTCACCATGAATCTCAGGGGGAAGCTCGGGTCGATGCCGCCCACGACATCGGCCGCCAGCGCCCCGCCGAGCCCCGCAAGCCCGCTGCCGACCGCGAAAGTGACCGCGAACATCATGTCGACATTGACGCCAAGCCCGGAGGCGACGCGGGCGTCGTCGACGCAAGCACGCAGCCGCGCGCCAAAACGCGTGCCGACCAGGAAGATCTGCAGGGCCGTGGCGATCGTCGCGCAAATGCCGATGGTGAATATCCTGTAGACGCCGATGCCGACGCCGTGGAACTCGACCCGGCCCGAAAGCCAGGCAGGCAGATGCACCTGCTGCGGCTGATCGCCAAGGAAGAAGTTGGCGATCGGCATCGCCATGAACACGAGCCCGATCGTGAACAGAACCTGATCCAGCGGACTGGCGCCG
This sequence comes from Roseiarcus sp., assembly GCA_036488815.1. Lineage (GTDB taxonomy): Bacteria > Pseudomonadota > Alphaproteobacteria > Rhizobiales > Beijerinckiaceae > Roseiarcus. The sequence goes on along the minus strand of DASXGX010000025.1, from coordinate 41,730 downwards.
TAGAGCCGCCGATAAAGCGTCCGCTCGAGCGCGGCGCCGACGAGCGCCGGCACGACGAAGGCGATCGGCAGCGTGGCGATAAACGGCACGCCGGCGCGGCTCATCAACAAAGCGGTGACATAGCCGCCCAGCATCGCGAATGCGCCGTGCGCGAGGTTGATGAAATTCATCAACCCCAGCGTCACCGACAGTCCGCAACTCAAAACGAACAGCAACATGCCATAGGCGATGCCGTCGAGCAGGATTGTCAGCATGGCCGCTTCGACCGCATCGACGCGCCAGCCTCAGTTCTTTGCGGCTTTGTAGGGGTCTTTGACTGCCGGAATCGTTGCGAACTCGACGTTGTAGAGTTGACCGTCGACCTTCTCGACCTTGCGTACATAGATATTCTGCACCATGTCGCGCGTGGTCGGATCGATCGACACCGGGCCGCGCGGGCTGACCCAGCTCGCGCCCTTCATCGCGGCGAGCAGGCTCTCGCCGTCCGCCGCGCCCTTGGTCGCCTCCAGCGCGTGATAGACGAGCGCCATGCCGTCATAGGCCCCGACCGCCATGAAGTTCGGGCGCATGCCGCCGTTGGCCTTTTCGAAGGCGGCGACGAAGGCTTTGTTCTCTGACGAGTCGTGGGCGGCCGAGTAATGATGGGTCGTGACCGCGCCAAGCGCCGAATCGCCCATGTCAGCGAGCAGGTCGTCGTCGGTCACGTCGCCCGTCCCGATCAGTTTGACGCCTGACTTATCGAGGCCGCGTTCGACGAACTGCTTCATGAAGATGGCGCCGAAGCCGGACGGCACGAACACGAAGACGGCGTCCGGCGCATCGTCCTTCACGCGCTGCAGGAAGGGCGCGAAGTCCGGATTCTTCAGGGGCACGCGGATCGCCTCGGTGATCTCGCCGCCGCCCTTCTTGAACGTGTCGCCGAACCACTTTTCGGCGTCGAGGCCCGGGCCGTAGTCGCTGACGATGGTGACGACCTTCTTGATCTTGTTCTGCAAGCACCAATCCGCCATCGGCGCCGACGCCTGCGGCAGCGTGAACGAGGTGCGCACGATGTAAGGCGACTTTTCGGTGATCATCGCGGTCGCCGCGGCGGTGACGATCTCCGGCACTTTCGCCTCTGCCGAAACCGGCGCGACGGCGAGCGCAAGCGGCGTCAAGCCAAACCCCATCAGCACCTTGGCGTGATCATTGCCGATCAGTTCCTGCGCGAGGCGCTTGGTGACGTCGGCGGCGCCTGTGTCGTCCTTGACGATCAGCGCGATCTTTTTTCCCGCGACAGTGTCGCCATGCTGCGCGATATAGAGTTCGGCGCCGGCGCGCTCCTGCTTGCCGGTGCTCGCTACGGGGCCGGTCATCGGCAGAATGAGACCGACGGTAACGGTGGCGTCGTCGGCGCGGGCCGCTGGAGCCGCCAGGGCCGCGGCGAGCGCAAATCCGGAAATCCATTGCACCGTCTTCATCAAAATCCTCCCCATCTCGGGCGTCTTGGCTTCGCGCCTCTGATCCCGCCTCGAGTTCGCCGATCTTTTTCGCCGCGCCCCGCACTTGTCCAGGGGCTTTATGATGTTTCGCTAGAATATGGTCGTCGGGGAGCCCTGCCAGACCTCTTCGAGCGAGAGCCGCCGAGGCAGCAGACCCTGCGCCGTCGCGTAGCGCAGCGCCAGAGCGACCGAGGGCTCGACGGCCGCGCGGCCCATGGGCGCGCGATCCCGGCCGCCCGAAGAGGCTGAGCCAGCCGCTTTCGCGGCCGCGAACATCTGGCACAGTTCCTGCGCCAGTTCCCGTTGTTGTTCGGCGATCTCGCTCTTGACTACGATCATGTGGTTGATCGGAACGAAGCCGTGTCTCGACCAGAACGCGTCCGCCGCCGCGGGAGGGTCAGGAAACACGGTACAGAGAGCGGTATCGTCCGGCACGTCGTTGCCGACGATGACGGCGTCGAGTTCGCGGGCGCGCAACATCGTCAGCAGGTCCTTCCCCGGCGCGGCGCGCGCGACAAAGTCGGGGTCGGAATATTCCAGCACGTGTGCGCCTTCGAACGTCACCCAGCGGACGTCCCCGGGCGCCACGCCGTAATCGTCGGCAAAAAGTCCACGCAGCCACAGGCCCGTAGTTTGGCTGTAGGCCCGCACGCCGACGCGCCGACCGGTGAGATCGGCGGGGCCGCGGATGTCGCTGTCGACGAGGCGAAGCAACGCGGCTTCCTGGAACCGCGCCGCGACCGCAATCGGCAAAAGCGTCAAACGGGCGCCATAGGCCTTGGCCTGCAGGAAGGTCGCGATCGCCATCTCGCTGACGTCGAAGCGGCGCTCGCGCGCCATCGGCGCGAAAGCGCGGTTGATCGGCGAAATCTCGACGCGTTCTAGCTGCAAAAGGTTCGAGCCGATGCGTCCGTCCTTCAACGCCTCGGTATGGGGATAGGCGCCGAACGCGGCGCTCAGGACAGGCGCCATGGCTCAATCCTCCGCCGGGGCCTGAAGGTATTTCAGGCCCTTCTTCGCCAGCCCCTCACGCATGCCGTAGATATCGAGCCCCAGTTCGCCTGCTTTCAGCCGCGCGCGCGTCTCCTCTTCCTTGCGCTCTCGCGCCTGCGAGGCCTTCAAGACGCTTTCGACGTCGCGGCGCGGGACGACGACGATTCCATCGTCGTCGGCGATGACGAGATCGCCGGGATGCACGATTTGCCCCGCGCAGACGATGCGCGTGTTGACGGAGCCCAGGGTCTCTTTGACCGTTCCCTGCGCCGAAATCGCCTTCGACCAGACCGGGAACTTCATGTCCGCAAGCGCCGCGACGTCGCGAACGCCAGCTTCGATGATCAGCCCGACGACGCCCCTGGCGGCGAGCGAAGTGGCGAGCAATTCGCCAAAATAGCCGGCGTCGCAGGGCGAGGTCGGCGCAACGACCAGAACGTCGCCGTCCTGGCATTGTTCGACCGCGACATGCAGCATCCAATTGTCCGCCGGCGGAACCGAGACGGTGACGGCCGAGCCCGCCAATCTGGCGCCGCCGTAGATCGGTCGCATATGCGAACCCATCAGGCCCTTGCGACCCTGAGCCTCATGGACGGTGGCGACGCCATAGGGCGCGAACGCCCGCGCGATCGCTAGGGGGACGCGCGGCGTCCCTGTCACCACGACGCTCATGCCAAGCGCTCCACGACATGCGGGAAGACCGATTGATAGCCTTCCCCGTAGACGATTGTTTTGTCCGAGTTCCGGGCCGCCTGGGCGCCGCGCTGAAGCGCGACGCGGGTGTAATAGTCCCAGAGATGCTCCTGGCCCGCCATGCATTCGATCGCAGCGCGCTTCTTCTCCCAGACGGATGAGATGTCGAGCAGCATGTCCGGCTTCCAGCCGCATTGCTCGGGCTGATGCGGCTCGAACAGGAAGACCGGCGGCGCGCCCAGCACTTTCTGATGCGGATTATGGCCGTGCGCTTGCGCGAGAATGCGCGCGTGCTGCGCGAAGTCGGTCGTCGCGGGATGGTCGTGATTGTAGATGTCGCGCTCGGAGTGGGAGAGTACGAAAGCGGGGTGAATCGCGCGATAGACGTCGACGAGACGGAACAGCGCCTCCTGCGTCAAATTCAAGGGATAGTCGCCGAGATCCCAGAACTGGATGTCGGCGACGCCGAGCTTGCCGGCGGCCGCCTCCGCCTCCTTGCGGCGTTCGCTCTTCACCCGCTCCAGCGTCATGCCCTCCTGCCGCCAGAGCTTGGCGCTCTCGCCGCGCTCGCCATAGGACAGGCAGATCACCGTCACGTCTTCGCCGGCCGCCGCATGCAGCGCGATGGCGCCGCCGGCGCGCCATACGAAATCCGCGGAATGTGCGCTGACGACGAGCGCGGTGTTCGATTTTCCCGCCATTTCACTCCTCCTCGAGGGGTCTCAGGGCGACGGCTCGTGGGGCAGCGGCGGCGTGCCGTGCGTGTGAAAGCTCTCGATTGTCTTGAGGCCCCAGGCCTGGCCCTTCCGGCGCTCCGCCTCGTTCCAGACGATCGGTTTCCAATCCGGCGCCAGCACCAGCCGCGCGCCGGCGTTGGCGACCTCGACGCGGTGGCCGCCAGGCTCCCAGACATAGAGAAAGAAGGTCTGCTGCACCGCATGCTTGTGTGGCCCGGTCTCGATGTAGACGCCGTTCTCGAGAAAAATGTCGGCGGCGCGAAGGACCTCTTCGCGACTGTCGAGCGCGTAGGTCACGTGGTGGAAGCGGCCCTTCACCCCGTGCGCTTCGAGCGTATAGGCGAAGTCGTAGCTCTTGTTGGTGCAGGTGAGCCACATGCCGGCCTCGATCCCGCTGTCGAGCACGATCTGTTCGGTCAGCCGGAAGCCAAGCGCATTCTCGAAGAAGGTGCGGTTCGCCTTTACGTCGGCGGCGAGGCAATTGAAATGGTCGAGGCGGCGCACGTTGACGCCGCGGGCCGGAAAGCGCTGCGCCTGATTCTTCAAGGACGGCTTCAGTTCCGGCGGCGCCTGATACCATTCGGTCTCGTAGTAGATTTCGAGGACGTGTCCGTCAGGATCGTGAAACTGATAGGCCGGACCATGGCCGAGTTCGTTCTCGACCCAGCCGATGCCGGCGCCGGATTGTTTCAGCGCCTCGACGCGCCGCGCCAGCGCTTGCAGGCTGCGCGCGCGAAAGGCCGCGTGGCCGAGGAAGGGGATGTCCGCCGCGGTCAACTTGAGCGAATAGCGCTCGTAATCATCCCAGCCGCGCAGATAAACGGAATTCCCCGCTTGGCCGCTGACCGTCATGCCCAAAACGTCGCGAAAGAACGCGAGGCTTTCGTCGGGCTTCGGCGTCATGAGTTCGAGATGGCCGAGATGCGCGACGTCCATGACGGGCTCCTCCTGCATGGACTTCCTCCCTCTGTTGCGTATCCGCCTTGGCGCGTTTCTTAAGACCTTCGGCGCTCGCTTGTCTCATCAAGAGTTTAGCGCGAGATATAAACGGAGGTTATATCAAAGATCCCGCGCGCCTCGCCATCTCGGCGATCCCATCACATCAGCGCAAGTATCCCCCGCTGCGCAAGGTTTTCGACATAGGCGCGCAGGACTTCGACAAAGACGCGCCCTGCGGGCGTCAGCGGCTTATCGCCGCGCCAGATCAGCCCGGCGGGCCTTTCGGGGGAAGCGATCGGCAGCGGCGCAAGGCGCAAACTGCCGCGCAAAACATCGCCGACCATCATCAGCCGGGGCATGATGGAGAGAAAGTCGCCTCCGTACAGCATCTCGCGAATAAACCCCGCGGAGCTCGATCGGTACGAGGTTCTTGGAGCAAGGCCGAGCCGATGCAGCAATTGCTCGATCTCTTGCCCCATCCGTTGCGTCACTGTCGGCAACACCAGATCGTAGCGCCGGATATGCTCCACCGTGACCGTCGCATCGCGAAAGATCGGATGGTCTGCGCGCGCAAGGATCGACATCGGCTCAGTCCACAACGCTTCCCGCTCGAAGACGTCGGGCAAAGCGGGCTCATAGAGCCGACCGACGATAAGATCGATCTCGCCGGCGGCGAGCAGAGGCAGCAAGTCCTCGGTGCGCCCCTCCTCGATCCGGATCCGGATGTCGGGTTCGATCCCCTTCATCCGCGCGAGCACGCCCGGCAAGACGCCGGAGGCCGTGACCGGCAAAACGCCGAGAACGATCCCGCTCCGGCTGGGGTCGGACAAGACGTCGAGAGTCTCGTCAAGGCGGCGCAGTTCGGCGAGCAGGCGCCGCGCAGACTCGATGAACGCGACGCCGGCGGCGGTCGGCGCGACGCCGCGAGGATTTCGCTCGAACACCTTCACGCCGAGAATGTCCTCGACATCGCGCACACTCTTGCTGAGCGCCGGTTGGGTCAGGCTCAAGGCGGTCGCCGCCTTCAAGAGGCTTCCGTGCGCGGCGATCGCGTCGACCGCGCGAAAATGTTGCACCTTCAAGCGCTGATCGAGATGTCGATTGGATGTCATAGCTCGCATCGCCCCTCTTCGCGCGAGGGGAGACGAATTCAAGCTCGCGGTCAACGCCACAAAGAGACGGCCCCGCCGCCGAGCCGTTCACTCGTCATCATTGCGTCACGCTTATGCGCGCGGCCGTTCTTCATGATGGATCCCTTATGTCGTTTAGGAGCAACGTGCTGCCGCGGCGGGAGAGTCCCCGTCGCTGTTTGGGAAAGGTTCGCGCCGAGCTCGCCGGGAACGGGCTTGCTCGGAGCGGGCGGTTCTCGGGCCGGCAGGTAAGTCGCCGCTTCGTCCGCTCGCGATCTTTGAAGTTGTGGCCTCTGGGGGATCAAGACTCTGTCACGTCCCTCGCGACCGCAGCGCCCATAGCCGATGGAGAATTTGGTGTTCGACAGCAATGTGGAAGTCCCTCCTGAACCTCTCTGTTTCGTAGTGGGACGCGATCAAAGCGGTCACTGGATCGTTCAGGAAACACACGGCCTTTGCGGCGGCCTCTTCAGCACGGAAAACGCCGCGATCCGATACGCGAAATTCGAGAGCGCCGACCGCAAGAGCGTTATTCGCATCACCGACGACCCCATCTCTTTGAACCTTTCGTCCTAACTGGCGCGTCGCGGCCATAGCCGCTCCAGACGCCGGAGCCAGGCGACGAATGGTCTTTCTTCCCGACAGACGATGCAGCGGTATTGCGGACGGCTCTCTAACGTTCGCCCAGCGCTGCCGTCAGGGCGGCCCTGAGCCGAACAGCAAGGCCTTGCGCGTCTGGCTGCACATTGCGATGGCGCCGCTCCGTCCAGACCGGCTCAGGAAAGGTCGCGTCATGCTGAAAACGGGGAATCATGTGAAAGTGCAGGTGAGGCGCCGCAGTGCCGAGCGCCGCTAAATTCATCTTTACCGGTTTTAATTCCGCGATGAGGATACGCTCCAGCGCCGCCACGACGCCCATGACGTGGTCGCGCTGTCTATCGTCGAGATCGCTCAATTCCCGTACGTGATCCTGCCAGACGACGCGGCACCAGCCGGTGAACCCGGGTTCGTCCGCCAGGATCACTCGGCAGTGAGTTCCCTGCCACAGGACGGTTTCCGATTTGGGCTGACAGTAACTGCACGACGTCAAGGCCCTCGCCTCCATTTTGGCTGCTCCCCCAAGGCCGCAGCTTCAAGCCAAAGTCATTCGGCGAAAATGCCGTGATCATTGCAGAACAGCGCCTCTAGGCGGAGCCCTGTTCAGACCCATCGCATAATTCATGATGGCCTCCTGCGTCGCCTCGGACGCCGGAAGCTCTCCCGCCATGCGGCCTTCGTGCATCACTAGGATGCGATCGCTGACGGCAAGCACCTCCGGCATGTCGGACGAGATCATGAGAATCGCCATGCCCGCCGATGCGAGTTCACGCAGCAAAGCGTGCAGCTCGGACTTCGCGCCGATGTCGACGCCGCGCGTCGGCTCGTCCACGATCAGTATCTTTGGTTGGGCGGACAGCCATTTGGAGATGACGACGCGCTGCTGATTGCCGCCGCTCAGATACTTGACCTTCTGATCGACGCTCGGCGTGCGGATTTTCAGGTCGCGGACATAGCGATTGGCCAGCTCGCGCTCGCGGCGCCCGTTCACGACGCCAAACTGTCCAAGGCCGCCTAGCACGGGCATGCCGATGTTCGACATGACCGAGAGATCGAGAACAAGGCCCTGCTCTTTGCGGTCTTCCGGAACCAGCCCGATTCCGGACGCGATCGCATCGCGCGGAGATCGATTGTGCACCGCGACGCCGTCGATGAGAATCTCTCCGCTGTCCGGCGTGATGTCGCCGAACAGGGCGCGGGCAAGCTCCGTCCGCCCTGCCCCCACGAGACCGGAGAGTCCGACGATCTCACCGCGCCGGAGCGAAAAACCGATATCCTTCAGCACCCCCTTCTTGGAAAGCGCGCGCACCTCGAGAACAACCGGCCCATAGGCCGCCGGCGCGCGCGGCGCGCTCGCCTCGATATGGCGCCCCACGATCATGTGCACCAACTCACCCATCGAGGTGTCGGCGACATCGCGGGTTGCAACGTACCTTCCATCACGAAACACGGTCACCCGGTCGCACAGGTCGAATATCTCCTCCATCCGATGCGACACATAGATGATCCCGACCCCCTGACTTTTCAGACGGCGGATCATCTGGATGAGAAGTTCGGACTCGCGGCGCGTCAGGGACGAGGTCGGCTCATCGAATATCATGATCCGCGCATTGGTGGACACGGCGCGGGCGATGGCGACGACCTGACGCTCTGCGATCGACAACGCTCCAACGACGGCGGACGAGTCGAGCGACACGCCCAACTCGCCGAGAATCCGGCGCGCATCCGCATGCATCTTTCGGCGATCGATCAAGCCGAGGCGATTGGTCGGCTGCCGCCCGAGGTAGATATTCTCGGCGACGCTAAGATGCGGCTCGAGATGCAACTCCTGATGCACGGGGCTTATGCCGAGTTGATGGGCCGCCATAGGGCTGCCGATCGACACCGGGCGACCGTCGATGATGATTGCGCCCGCGTCGGGCGGTTGGACACCACACAGTATCTTTATCAGCGTCGACTTTCCGGCGCCGTTTTCGCCCATGAGGGCGTGCACTTCGCCCGCATACAGATCGAGGTGAACCCCAGACAGGGCGCGGACGCCGGGGAACGTCTTGGAAATATCGTCCAAGCGCAAGATCGGTTCGGTCATTCGGCCGGCTCCGCGACCCGACCCACAGGCGGATCGATCCGCCCCCTCTCCTGCGCAGCCGTACACCGAGAGATATAGTCGTCATAATTGACAAGATCCAAAGCGTCGACGACCTCGCGAACATCGAGCGTCGGATCGCGGCTCTCTATCGAGAACATGTGCTCTTGCCCGTAGGTCTCCACCTTCACTCGATCGCCGTAGCGTGTCTGTACGGCGACGATTTTCTCGCCTTGCCCGTCCGTGTGGAACCATGCCTTGTGCATGTCGAGGTCGGCGCTGACCAACCTGCCCCAGCGGCTCGTCTCGCTCAGAACGCGCCCCATGCGATCGATAATCTTGGCGTGATAGGACTGGACAGAACTCACGACAGTCAGCTTGTGCAGCCAGGCGTAGGCCTGGAGCGGAAATCCGCCCTCGTAGGCCGAAATCCAGCAGACCATGTCAGCGCCCTGTTTGGCCATATTCTGCCAGAGCTCAGGCCAGTTGAGATCGAAGCAGATGGCCAACCCGATGCGTCCGATGTCGGTCTGAAAGACCGCGGCGCGAGATCCTGGGGTGATGCCGCCGACGATCTCTCCTTCCGTCGGATGGTTCTTCGAATAGGAACCAATCAGCTTGCCGTCGCGGCCAATCAACACGGCTATGTTCTCGACGCCGGTCGCCGTCTTCACAAACATGCCGGCGACCACGTGAATGCCGAAGCGCTTGGCTCGCTCCGCCAGCGCCTGGAACGAGGGGCCGTCCGCAAGCTCGGCCAGCTCGGCGATGCGCGAAGCCGGCAGACCGGACGCCATGAAGGTCTCCGGCAGGCAGACGATATCCGCCCGCTGCGCGCCCGCCGCGTCGATCAGCGAAAGCCCTCTCTCGAATGTCGCCCTGGGATCAGGATGGCTCAGATTGTAGGGGGGCGAAAAGTCCTCCAGCGTCGCAAGGGACGTCGTGGCGATGCGGACGATCCTGGCCATTGATGCTTCTCCGTGCGCAAGTACCTAGTCGACGAACCGTGGAGAGGCGCCGCCGCGCCGCGCCAGCTTTGTGCCGAAGGCGTCGATCGCGACGATCGCGATCAGGATCAGCGCCCGGACTGCGATCTGGGTGTAGGTGGGCACCCCCAACAGGTTCATCCCATTGTTGAGCATGCCGAGCGCGAGCACGCCGAGGAAGGCCGCCGCAATCCTGCCCTTGCCGCCCAACAAGCTGGCGCCGCCTATCAAGGCGGCGGAGATCGACATCAAGGACGCATCGCCGCCGAGCTGCGCCGACGCGGAGTTAAGCCGCGACGCGACGAGAACGCCAGCGACCGCCGACATGAGGCCGCTGATCGCGAAGGCGAGGAGCAAGCCGCTATTGACCGACACGCCGCCGAGGAAGGCAGCCTCCCGGTTGCCGCCAATCGCATACAAGTCGCGGCCATAGCGCGTGTATTCGAGCAAGACGTAGAGGCCGATCAACAACGTCAGCACGACGACAAGAGGAACCGGAATCGGACCAATCTGCCCGCCGCCCCACCATGTGAAGCCCAAATCGTGCCCGGAAAGCGACTGCTGGCCGGTGTAGGTCAATACCAGGCCGTTCATGACGCTCATCGTGCCCAGGGTCGCCACGAAGGCCACGATTTTTCCTCGCGTGACCATCAAGCCGTTCGCCAGACCGGCGACCAAACCAAACGTCAGCGCGCCGAGGACTGCCGCCGGCGTTCCGAACTGCTGCAGCCCGATCGTCAGGGCGGCGGCCATAGCCATGTTGGCCCCGACCGAAATGTCGATGCCGCCGGCGATCAAGACGACTACTTGGCCAAACACCATCGGCGCGTCCAGCGAGATCTGGCGGGCGATATTCTCGAGATTGGCCTGGCTGAGGAAGGTCGCCGGGCGGGCGAGGCCGAATGCAACCAGAAAGCACAACACCAGTACAGCAGCGCTGTGTCGCTCGATAATTCGGGCAAAGCGAGACATGGCTCCCCGCCGGTCAGTTTCGGCGCAGGGCGCTATCGGCCCAGACGACGGTGAGAAAAACGACCCCCTTGGCGATCTGCTGCGCTTCCGAGGGGATATTGAGGAGGACCAGCAGATTGTTGATCACGCCCAGGACGACCACGCCCGCGATCGTTCGGATCGTGCCGCCGTGACCTCCAACGAGGCTCGTGCCGCCAAGCACGGCCGCGATGATCGAGTCGAACTCCATGCCGAAACCCGCGCTCGCCACCGTGCTGTTCAGACGCGAAGTCATGATGATCCCGGCGAGCGCGGCGAGGACACTGCACAAAACAAAGGCGCTGAGCTTCGTCGCCTGGGTGCGCAGGCCCGACAAGCGACCTGCAACTTCGTTGAGGCCGACCGCGTAGATCGTCCTGCCGAAGATCGTGTGGCGGAGGACCAATTCGAGACAAAACGCGAGCGCCAGAAAAATGATTACCGAATAGTGGAAGAATCCGAAGAGCTGACCTCGACCGATCACGTTGAACGCTGGGATTGTCGCGTACTGCGTCTTGGACTGCGTGAGGGAGAGGGAGAGCGCGTAGACGAGCAGATTGGTGCCGAGCGTGACGAGAAATGGACTTGCGCGAGTCGCCAGCACAATCAGGCCGTTGCCCAGCCCCACCAGCGCCCCCGCAATCAGCCCCGCTGCGATCGACGAATAAAGATCGAAGCCGTGTATCTGGGCGAGAACGGTGACAATGCCCGCGAACCCGACAACGCTCGCCACCGACATGTCGAAGCGGGCAGTCAACATGAGGATCGTCTGTCCGACGGCCACGATGCCCAGCAGCGAGACCGCCCACAGGATGTTCAGCAGATTGCGCGGCGTGAGAAATACGTCGGATAGCAAGCTGCCGGCGAGCACCAACGCCAGCAACAGAAGAAGGACCGAGTAGCTCCTGAACACCTCGATCCATCGGCGGCGCCCCCTGCCTCCGAGGGAGGGCGCTGCGCCGGAAAGGCCGTCGGAAATCTGGGCGTTCTCGTTTGCCCCGGTCATTCTTCGGCCCCTCCGCCTACATCGCCGGCTGCGTCACCAGCACTGGGAATTCCACTTGGCCACATTCTCAGCCGTCACCGGAGCAGTCGGAGCCAGTATCGTCTTGGGGATCAGCCGGCCGTTCGTCAGGTCATAGGCGGCGCGGACCGTGTAGACGCCGATGAGGTAGCTCAGTTGCAGCGCGGTGCCGCTCATTTCGCCGCTCTTCACCGCCGCGCAGGCTTCCTTGTTGCCGTTCACGCCAAACACTTTGATCTTCCCTTCGAGGCCTTGCGCCTTGATCGCCTCCAGCGCGCCGAGAGCCATCGGGTCGTCATGACCGAAGACGGCGTCGATCTTGGGGAAGCGCGTCAGCATGTCCTGCATCACCGTAAGCGCTTTGTCCTTGCTCCAGTCGGCGGGTTGCTCGGCCAGAATGTTGATTTTCGCATTGGCGTTCTTGAACGCCGCCTTCATTCCCGCGGATCGCTGAACGGTGTCGATCTGGCCGGCCTTGCCTGTAATGACCACCACATTCCCGGCGCCGTGGAGCGCCTTCACGATCATCTGCCCGACCGCATAGCCCTGGTCGAAACTCTGGCTGCCGATGAACGCCTCGGTAAAGGCGTGACCTTCCGGCGTCGTGTCGGCGTTCTGCATCAAGACCGGGATACCGGCCTCCTTGGCCTTCTGAATCGCTGGCACAACCGCGGCGGGATCGACAGCGTTGACAGCGATGACGTCCGCCTTGCTCGCGATGCAATCCTCGATCATCGAGACTTGCTTCACGGGATCATATGCCGGGTCGAAATAAGTCACCTTCGCGCCGTAGATCGCGGCCTCGTCATTCATTCCGTTGACGAGCGCGGTGATGGACGGATGGTCGGCGTTGTTGTGCACCACGCAGATGGTGGGCGCCTTGGCGAGCGCAGGAGCCGCTAGCATGGCGACCGAGACGCCCAAAAACACCCCCAAACCCAATTTAGCCTTGGTCATGTCAGCTCCCTCTTCGTTCCGTTCCCTACCCCGAGACTTGGACACGGACGCGCAACGCACCCCGCAACCCTGTCTGAAGCCCTGGTCATAACTCATACCATAGGCCGAAGACGAGTCAACGCGGCGGACGATCTATTGATCGAACTCGTGGGCGCGAATGAGCCGGATGTCGCTCGCCGCGTTTCCGAGCAGCGTCAGCGCCGCGGTACGCGCCATCTCCGGCTTTCGCTCGAGGATTGCGCGGAGAAGATCGCCGTGCTCGACGATGGCGCGAGGACGGTGCGAGCCGAGCGCCGCGATGCGGAACATCTCTCTCAGCGCGAGACTGAACAATTGGCCGATCGGCCAGAAAAATTCGTTGTGCGTCGCGAGATAGATCGCCTTGTGAAAGGCGAGGTCCGCCTCCACCCAAAGCGCATTGTCGCCGCCCGCGTCGACCATCGCCTGGAAGGCCGCTTGGATCCGCTCGAGATCGTGAAGATCGGCGTTTTCCGCGGCGATCGCCGCGGCGGCGGGCTCCGCCGCGTGGCGCAGCTGAAACATTTTGCGTAAGTAGGATTCGGTGTCGGACACATCGAGCCGCCAGCGCAAGACGTCGGGATCGAGGTGATTCCAATATTCGGAATGGCGCACCCGCGTTCCAACTTTCGGCCGCGAGTCGATGAGCCCCTTGGCGATCAGCCCCCTGATCGCCTCGCGCATCGCGGTTCGGCTGACGCCGAGCATCTCGCAGAGCTTGAGTTCGGGCGGCAGCAAGCTTCCCGCGGGAAAATCGCCGCGCACCACCGCGAGGCCAAGCTGATCGCCGACCCGCAGGTGAATTTTCAGGCTGTTGCTTCCGAGAGTCTCAAAAATCGTCATCGAGCAGTTGGACCACTTGCAAGGCGCGTGCTCATACAATATCATAATTGAACGCTGAACAAAAGGACTCACTGCACATGGACGACCTGCGGGCAAAGCGCGTTTTGATTACCGGGGCGAGCACCGGAATCGGCGAAGCGGTCGCACGGGGCTTCGCCGCCCGAGGCGCGTCGCTGGCGCTTCATTACAATCGCAGCGAGGCGCCGGCGAAGGCGCTCGTCGAGTCGATCGTCGCGTCCGGCGGCAAAGCGGTTCTCGTTCAGGGCGATTTGACGCAGCGCGGTGTCGCCAAGCGCGTCGTCGAAGCGGCGGCCGAAAAGCTCGGCGGCCTCGACATCCTCATCAACAACGCCGGCTCTTTGATTCGACGCGTACCGTTCAGCGAGGTCGACGACGCTTTGATCGACGAGGTGTTCGACCTCAACGTGCGGTCGGTGATCGCCGCCGTGCAGGCGGCGGTTCCCTACCTCGAGCGTCAGCCGGGCGGAGCGATCATCAACGTCGGTTCGATTGCCGGCGCCGACGGCGGCGGTCCGGGGTCTGCGGTCTACGCCTCGTCGAAGGCGTTCATCCACAACCTGACCAAGCATCTCGCGCGCGATCTCGCCGCCAAGGGCATTCGCGTCAACACGGTGTCGCCCGGGGTCATCGCCACACCCTTCCATGCCGCGACGCCGCCGGAGCGCATGGAGGCGATGCGCAAGGCCGTTCCGCTCGGCCGCGTCGGCACGCCGGAAGAATGCGTCGGCGCCTTCCTCTTCCTCGCCTCGCCGTCGATGAGCGGCTACATCACCGGCCAGAACATCCACCTCAACGGCGGACAGTTTCTGCATTGAATTGTGCGTGGCGGTTCACGGCGCTCAGCACGCTGAACGCCGCCGCGCGTGTGGCCGCGGCTGCGTTTTCCGACGAGAGCCGCAGGCGCGCTCCGCTTCGCGGCGACAAATGGCGACTCGATGACGTCGTCATCTCGCTCGCCGGAGCGCCGATTGGCTCTGGCGAGGCCAGGGGCGGTCTGTTCTCGACGCTCTGATCCAACGTCGAGGAGACACCGATGGCGTCCGCGGCTCATCGAGGCCGCCGACACGCCGCAGTGAGCCGATGAGAGCCATCGCGTCCGTCAGGCGGCGCGACATCCCCAAAACAGAACTCCCCCCAAGGCAACCAGCGGGAGAGGGGTGGGGCCGCGACTTCTGCGAGAGTCGTCGCGCGCAATGTCGGGCGGTGAACACAGATATCAATCCAGAGGTCGACTGCGAATGATAAGGTAGCGCTTCCCTTTCACATTGAGCGATCGCAATTGTGCGATATGGCGCACGTCGTTCAAAAAATATCAATAATTCCAGTTCGTTCGGCCCGGTCGTCACGAAAAGGAAATATTGTAACTGTTGGACTATGTAAAAAAGCGCTAGCTTTACGCGTATCGTTCGGGTGATAAGTGGGCGCGCTTGGTCAAGGCGTCGGCTAAACCGGGACGGCGGGGAATGATGCTCGACTGCGATGAGGCGGTTTGGCGCAGCGTGACGGCTTTGCAGGCGGGCGCACAATGCGCGTCGGGCTTGCGCTCGCGTCTCGCCGCGTCGACGGCGCTGGCTCTTATGCTGACCGCCGCGCCGGCGTGGGCGCAGGCGTTGCCGACCGGCGGCTCGGTCGCCGCGGGCGCCGCCTCGATCGCGCGGCCCAACGCCTCGACGCTCAACGTCAACCAGAGCACCAATCAGGCGATCATCAACTGGAACACCTTTTCGGTTGGCGCAGGCGACACCGTCAATTTCAATCAGCCTGGCGCGACGTCGTCGACGCTCAATCGCGTCAACGGCTCGGCGCCATCCTCGATCGCCGGGGCCATCAACGCTCCCGGGACGGTGCTGCTGGTCAATCCCAATGGCATCGAAATCACCAAGTCGGGCGTGATCAAGACGGGCTCGTTCGCGGCCTCGACGCTCGGCATCTCGGATTCCGACTATCTCTCGGGTCGCTACAGCTTCAACGGCAATGGCGGCTCGGCCGCCGTCATCAACAGCGGCCGCATCAACGTGTCCGACGGCGGCTTCGCCGCGTTGCTCGGCGGCCAGGTCGCCAACAACGGCGTCATCTCGGCGCGGCTCGGCTTGGTGGCGCTCGGCGCCGGCGAACAGGCGACGCTCGACCTTTCCGGCGACGGCTTCCTCTCCGTCACAGTGCCGTCGAGCGAGCTGGGCAAGCTCGTCGACGCCAATGGCGCCCTGGTCAGCAACAAGGGCAAGATCGTCGCCAGCGGCGGCACGGTCTATTTGAGCGCGGCGACCGCCGCGAACGTTCTCAGGAACGCCGTCAACATCCCGGGCTCGGTCCGCGCCAACACCGTCGGCTCTCACAACGGCCGCATCGTCATCAACGGCGGCGACGGCGGCAGCGTCAATGTCGCCGGCCGGCTCGCCGCCAATGGCGGCAAGAAGCGTACGGCGGGCAGCATTTCGGTCAGCGGCGCCGCTGTCCGCGTCAGCGGCAAGCTTGCGGCGAACGGTTCGAGCGGCGGCGCCGTCTCCGTCGTCGGGACAGGCTCCGTCGCGATCACCGGCAAGCTCGCGGCGAACGGCGCGACAGCGCGAGGCGGTCAGGTCGACGTCACCGGCGCCAATGTCATGTTCAGCGGCGCGACGATCGACGCCTTCGGCGCGACCGGCGGCGGCAATGTCAATCTCGGCGGCGGCCCGCACGCCACCGTCGCGCTTGCCGACGCGCAATCGTTGCTGATCGATTCCGCAACGACCGTCGACGCCTCCGCAACCGGCGCCGGCAACGGCGGCCATATCGTTGTCTGGTCGGACGGTTTGACGACCGCGATCGGCGCGCTCAATGCCAAGGGCGGGCCGGACGGCGGCAATGGCGGCTCGGTCGAGACCTCCGGTCAGATAGTCGATTTCGACGGCGTTCGCGTCGACACGTCGGCGGCGAACGGCGCGGCCGGCCTGTGGCTCGTCGACCCCGAGAACCTCACCATCGACGCGAGCTCGGCGGCGACGATTTCAAGCAATCTTGCGAACACCGACGTCACTTTGCAGACGACGTCGACCAACGCCTCAGGAACCGGCGTCGTCACCACGGGCGGCCTCGGCGACATCACGATTGATTCGGGGATTTCGTGGTTGAGCGCGCACATGCTTACGCTCGATTCTTACAACGCGATCTCGATCGACGCGCCGATCACCCTCGCAGGCGGTGGCCTCGCCCTGCTCGCCGGCGGAGCGCTAGCGATCAACGCGCCGATCGACGTCACCGGCGCCGGATCGGTGAATCTGAGTGTGGCCTTCGACACGACGACCGTGCTCGGAACCTCACTTCTGGAGCTCTCCTTCGGGCAAGGCGCGAGCCTCAGCTATACCGGCACGCCGAACACAGGCCAGGCGCTGACGATCAACGGGCAGGCCTACACGTTACTCTACAAGCTCGCCGATGGGACGACCGGGGTTCCGGACAGCGGGACCGACGACATCGCAGGGATCGACAATAATACCGCGGCAGGCAGCGACGCGGGTCACTACGCCCTGGCGACCAACCTCGTCGGGACGGCGACCTTCTCCGCCCCGTTGGCCAGCGAAAGCATGTCCAGCGACTTCACGGGCGTCTTGGAGGGCCTCGGCCACACCATCTCGAATCTGACGATCAACGACCCCACGTACTGGGATGATGTCGGCCTGTTTGGGCGGAACAGCGGCGTCATACGGGACATCGGCCTGGTCGGAGGCGCGGTGAGCGGCGGACAAGCCAACAGCATCGGCGGGCTGGTCGGTGACAATTACGCCGGCACGATCGCCAATTCCTATGCCACGGCCGCGGTGAGCGGCGGAGCCAGCGACGTCGGCGGGTTGGTGGGGACCAATTACGGCTGGCCGGGCAGCGCCACGATCGTCAATTCCTACGCCACGGGCGTGGTGAGCGGAGGACAATCCAGCGACGCCGGCGGGCTGGTGGGACTCAATCAATCCTATGGGAGCGCCGCAACAATCTCCAATTCCTACGCGACGGGCGCGGTGAGCGGGGGCCAATACGGTGCCGCCGGCGGGCTGCTGGGACTCAACGACGCCGACGGGGGCACTGCCTCGATCGCCAATTCCTACGCCACCGGCGCGGTGAGCGGCGCCTCCGCTGCCGGCGGGCTGGTCGGGGAGAATTCCGTCTCTGCGGGCGCCGCCAAGATCTCCAATTCCTACGCCACGGGCGCGGTAAGCGGCTACTATCCCGGCGGCCTGGTCGCGCTTAACTATGCCGGCCTGGGCGCCGTCACCAATTCCTATTGGGATGTCTTGACCACTGGACAGTCCGGCGACGGCGCGCAGGCCACCGCGCCGGGCTCGGTCAACGGCTACAATCCCTCCACCGGCTCGATCGGCCTGACGACGGCGCAGTTGCAATCGGGCGTCGCCAGCTTCACCGGCTCGGCCTTCGCCGGCGGCTCGGGCGGGCTCTATCCCTACCTCGAGAGCTTCTTCCCCAATGGCGTGCAGGCGGTCTCCGGGACCGCCTATAGCGACGCCGGCGGGACGCCGCTGGCGTCGGGGACCAATGGCGCCGTGACAGTGTCCATCGACGGCAATGGCTCCGCTTTCGGATCGGCGACGACCGGCGCCAATGGCTACTACTACGTCTTTGCGGCCGCCAATACGCTCGCGGCCGGCAGCGGCGTGCTCGCCTATACGACAGCGAACAGTGCAACGGGCGCGACGGACGGCGCGACGCTCGTCACCTCGGCGGGGGCAGCCGCACAATCCGGCGTGAATGTCTATGGGAAGACTCTGAGCGTCGCGTCTTCGGCGACAACGCTCTCTGCTTCGCCATCCCTCGCGCTGGTCGAGACGGACGCCGTCGCAGCCGCGGGGAGCGACGCCAATGCACAGGCGGCGCTAGGCGGCGCTACGGGCCGCGGCATCCTTGCGACAGGAGCGAGCTTCACGATTGATCAGCCGATCACCACTGCGAACACGTTCCTCGTGCAGACCAGCGCCGGTGCACCTTTGACCGTGGCGCAGCCGATCACCATCAGCGGCTTCGGTGGCCTTGGCCTTTTGTCGGGAGGCTCGCTCGCCGTCGACGCGCCGATCAATGTCACAGGCGCCGGATCGGTCGATCTCGCCGGCGCCTACGACACGACGACCGTGCGCGGAACCTCGCTTCTGGAACTCTCCTTCGAACAAGGCGCGAGCCTCAGCTATACCGGCGCGCCGAACACAGGCCAGGCGCTGAAGATCAACGGGCAGGCCTATACGTTGCTCTACAACCTGGCCGATGGGACGACCGGGCTCCCCGACCACGGGACCGACGACATCGCCGGCATCGACGCCAGCGGCGACGCGGGTCACTACGCGCTCGCCGACAACCTCATCGGGACGGCGACCTTCTCCACCGCGTTGGCCGGCGCAGGGTTGAACGTTTTCTCGGGCGTCTTCGAGGGCCTGGGCCACACCATCACGAATCTGACGATCAACGACCCCGCGCCCACGGATTACGTCGGCCTGTTTGGGCAGAGCATCGGCGTCATCAGAGACATCGGACTGGTCGGAGGCGCGGTGAGCGGCGACTCCATCGTCGGAGGGCTGGTCGGGGTCGACTACGGTGGCATCGTCAGTTCCTACGCGACGGACGCAGTGCGGGGCGTAACATACGTCGGCGGGTTGGTCGGGGCTAATGTCGGCGAACTGGGCACTGCCGCAATCGTAAATTCCTACGCCGCGGGCGCGGTGATCGGGGGACCATCCAGCGACGTCGGGGGGCTGGTCGGACTCAATGAAGGCGCTTTGGCCGCCGCAACAATCGCCGATTCCTACGCCACCGGCGCGGTGAGCAGCGGCCACTATGCCGGCGGACTGGTCGGGAGAATTTACGCCGCTCGGGGCGCCGCCACGATCGCCAATTCCTACGCCACGGGCGCGGTGAGCGGACCCATTGCAGGCGGTCTGGTCGCGCTCAACAACGCCGGCGCGGGCGCGGTCACCAATTCCTATTGGGATGTCTTGACCACCGGACAGTCCGGCGACGGCGCGCAGGCCACCGCGCCGGGCTCGGTCAACGGCTATAATCCCTCCACCGGATCGATCGGCCTGACGACGGCGCAGTTGCAATCGGGCGCCGCCAGCTTTACCGGCTCGGCCTTCGCCGGCGGCGCGGGCGGCCTCTATCCGTATCTGGCGAGCTTCTTCCCCAACGGCGTGCAGGCGATCACCGGCACGGCTCAGACTACAGGCGGGGCGGCCCTCAGCGCGGCGCAGGTCGCGATCTATTCCGGAGGAGACGCGCTCGGCGGCGCGGTTTCGAGCGGCGCAAACGGCTATTTCTACGACATCGTCCCGGCCGGGACGCTGGCCGCGAGCGGCGTCGAGATCGGCGCGACGGTCACCCCTTCCGGCGGCCACGCGGCGACGGGCCTCCTCTATACCGACGCTGGAACCGTCACCAACGACCTGCTGCCGCTCGGCGCGCCCACCGCGGGGCTCAACCAGCAAACGACTGCCGAGACGACCTACAGCGCGCTGCAGACCGATCTCGACGCGACCTTCGGCGCGACCGCCTATTCGGGGCTGACGACGGCGCTGGCGACGACGCCGCTGAGCATCATCGCTACAGGCGCGAGCTTTACGCTCGATCAGGCGGTGACCGAGCAAGCAGCCTTCAGCCTGGCCACGACCGGCGCCAACGCTCCGATCACGATCTCCGCCCCTCTCGACGCCGCCGGACAAACAGTGACGCTGATTGCCGCCGGCGCGATCTCGGAGACCGCCGGCGCGGTCAGCGCCGGCAAGCTGACCGGCGCGGCGAGCGGGCCGGTAAGCCTAACCGCGGCGGCGAACGCCATCGGCGCGCTCGGATCGTTCACCGTCAGCAACGGCGCCTTTACCCTTCATGACAGCGCGGCGCTGACGATCGACGGCACGGTGAATGGCGGCGCGGGCGCGACGGTGCTCGACAGCGTGGGTTCGCTGACAATCGCCAGCGGCGCCAGCGTCACCGGCGGGACCGTGACCCTCGCGACCTCGGCTGCGTTCGTGAACGACGCCGGCTCGGGCGCGGTGATCGCGTCGAACGGCCGCTGGCTGATCTATTCCGACGCGCCCACAGGCGACATGTTCGGCAATCTCAACAGCAACAATACCGCGATCTGGGATGCGACGTACGGATCGTCTCCTCCTGCGAGCATAGCCGCCGGCGGGGATCGCTACGTCTTCGCCTACCAGCCGACACTGACGTTCACCTCGACCAGCGCGAGCAAGAGCTATGGCGTGGACGACACCGCGGCGCTCGCCTCGGCCTACAGCGTTTCCGGCTTGCAGAGCGGCGTGTCGGGCGCCTTTCTCGGCGACAGCGCCAGCGTTTATAGCGGCGCTCCGTCGGTTACATCAGCCGGCGCGGCGGCGGGCGCCGGCGTGGCCGGCGGCCCGTACACGATCAATGTCGCTCGGGGCGCATTGCGCTCGCTGACCGGTTACGCATTCGCCTTCGTGAGTTCGGGCCAGTTGACGGTGAACCCGGAGACGTTGCCCTACGAGGATCCGCCCAGCCAATTCTTAATCTCGACGAATGCGCCGCCGGGGACGGACAGCGTCACCATCTGCTTCGATTTTCAGGACGTGAATACCTCCCCGCCGACATCGCATACACACCCAACACGGCGCGGGCGTTGGCGAAGACTCAAACGAACAGCGACGTGAGCACAGCATCGCTTTGTGTCGTCATTGCCGTCTCATTCAACGGCTTCGGGCAAGCGTACGACGCCATGCTGCGGCAATCCTAGTCAGACGATGTCAGCGTGAAGGCGTGGAGTTGCGCGTCGCGCGGGGGGATGGGGGCATAGTGAAGTATCGAAGACGGATTGGCCTTGCAGGGGCCGCATGGGCGGCGTTGAGCGCGCCGGTTTGGGCGCAAACGGCGCCGGCGCCGAGCCGGGTGGAGCCGCCGGTCGTCATTCCGACCTTCGCGGCTGGCCATATCGCGATTCCGCAAGTGCCAGCCGGCGCGGCGGTCCCCGAACAAGCCCGCAAGCTCGGCTTCAAGCTGCTCGGCTTTGATATCCAGGGCGAGTTTGAAGAGCTCGCCGCGCAACGCGCAGCAGCGGCGGCGCCGCTGGTCGGCAAGGCGGTCACCGTCGCGCAGATCTTCGAATTCGCCGACACGCTGCAGCAAATCTACGTTCGCGCGGGTTATCCGCTTGCGCGCGTCGTCATCCTCCCCCAGGAATTTGCAGGCAGCGCACGCATCAAGCTGCGCATCATCGACGGCTTCGTCGAGCGCATGGACCTCGACGCGATCGCTCCTCTGGTTCGCGCGCGAGTCGCGGCCGTGCTCGCGCCGCTGGAGCGCAAGACGCATTTGAAGCAGGCCGAGTTGGAGCGGCGATTGCTGATCGCGGGAGAGACGCCTGGCCTCACTCTCAATGCGACGTTCGCGGCGGGCAAAGAGGTTGGCGGATCGGTGCTGCTCCTCACGGGCCGTTATCGCCCGGTGTCGGCCAGCATCTATTTGGACAATGACATGCCGGCGGTGTTCGGCGGCTATCAGGTCGTCACGACCTCGAGCTTGAACGGCGTGCTCGGATTCGGCGAGCAATTGACGGTCTCCGCCGCGGGTCTGCCGGACAGCAATCTCGGCGGCGACTTCCCGACCCGCCGCTATCTCAGCGCGGTTGGGTCGGTTCCGATCGGGATCGACGGCTGGACGCTCGGATTCAGCGGGACCAACGGCGTCACCACGCCACAGGTCCCCGCAGGCGAAGGCTCGCAGGGGCTGCTGAACCAAGGCGCGGTAAAGCTGGGCTACCAAGCCATCAAGCTTCGCGATTTCGAACTCGCGTTCGACGGTCAGTTCGATGCGACCAACGAGGAGATCGACTCGCTTGCGGTCTCGCCGCAGACGCCGCTGAGCCTCGACCGAGTGCGCGCACTTCGCGGCGGCGCGGATGGCGTCTGGCGACTGCGCGAGTCGGGAACAACCTTGCAATTCGGCGCCACTGTCTCGCAAGGACTGAATGCGTTCGGCGCCCGCACCGCGGCGGACGCCACGCCGACGTTGCCGCTGTCCCGCCAGGGCGCCAACGCGGTGTTCAGCAAGATCGACGGCCATTTCGAGATCGACCAGACATTGGCGAACAACGTCTTCGCGTCCATCCTCGCTGCGGGGCAGACGTCTTTCCATCACGCGCTTCTGACGTCCGAGCAGTACGACATCGATGGGCCCAAGCTGCTGTCGGGCTTCACCGCAGGCTCGTTGGCCGGCGACACCGCCTGGGCGACGCGCGGCGAACTCGGTCGCGCCTTCGCGGTGCCGATCCCGTCAGGCGCGTTGACGACGACGCCCTACCTGTTCGGGGCGGTCGGCGAGAGCATCCTGGAAGACCCCACCGCGCTGGAGATCGGCGACGTTCAAGCCGCCAACTTGGGCGCGGGCTTGCGCATCAATTTCGCGCCCGCGGGGGACGCCCTGCCCAGCGCCTACGGCTTCGTCGAATTCAGCCGGAGCTTCTCCAACGACTCGGCGTTGAGAGGCGACACGGTCCTCCTCGGGCTGCTGCTTCAATACTGAACCCAGTCGCCGTCAGGCCTGGCTCGTCATTGCGGGAAGCGTGAGCGGCGAAAAGGTCGACGCCGGTCTATCGCCAAGAGCGCGCAGCAATTGGGAAATGATTCCGTCAAATCGTCGCGTGGTCTAGCGGCTGATCATCCACGGGCGCGCTCATAGCGCTGCGGCCCTCGCTCGGCTCGTCTGCAATCGTTGGAACAGCAATAGACACACGTCTCTGCGCCCCCTTGCCAAGCCGCGCGTGCTGTGCTTGTCTGATGTCTGACGTCTTACAAGATCGACGAGGACCCCTTGACGAGTCCCAGCCGAAGACGACGGATCGCAGCGCTTATCCCATGGGCGCGCATTGATCGGGCGGCGCGATGAGCTCGCCGGTCGCCTCCGAGTTCACGGCGCGGCTCGGGCCCCAGTCGCAAGGACGAGAAGACCTCGTAGCGCGCGTTTGCGGCGCATTGCGGTCGCGGATTCAAGACGGCAAGGTCACGCCCGGAACGCGGCTGCCGAGCGAAACCGAGCTTTCCAAGGCGATGGGCGTCAGCCGTCCCACTTTGAGAGAAGCCACCCGCATCCTGTCGCAGGAAGGCCTGCTCGACATTCGCCATGGCGTCGGCACCTTCGTGGCCGCGCGAACGCCCCACGTCACCAATTCGCTCGACTCCATGGTGTCGCTCTCCGCCTCGATTCGCGCGGCGGGCGGCGAGCCGCATGTTCACTCCCTGACGATCGAGCAGATTGCGGCGCCAAGCGAAGTTGCTGAGGCGCTCGGGCTCGCGCCAAAAGCCGACGTTGTTCGGATCCGGCGCGTCCGGCTCATGAATGAGCGGCCGCTCGGCCTCGCCTTTGAATACCTCCCCATCGCCGCGCCGATCGATCTTCCCTCCATGCAGCGGTTCGACGGCGGCTCGCTTTACGGCTTCCTGATCAAGACGCTGGGTCTCGATCTTCTGCGCAGCGAGATGGCGGTGACGGCGGTCAGCGCGAATGCGCGACAGTCCCAACTTTTGTCCGTCAAGCCCGGCGCGCCGCTGCTGCTGATGCGCGAACTCCACTACGGCGCCGCAAACCGTCGCCTGCTCTACTCGGTCAATTATCACAACAGCGCAGTCGTCGAACTGACGCTCGTCCGCGCGGGCGTGCGCACATGACCGCCGCCTTCACCTCGCTCGGCAACCTCTCCATTGACGATCTCGTTTTCGTCGACGGCACGACGCAATGGGCCGTGCCGGGAGGCAACGCCGTCTACGCCGCGCTCGGCATGGCCGTGTGGGGCGAGCGGCCGCGCGTCATCGCGCCCTTCGGTCCAGATTATCCCGTCGCAAAGCTCGAGGGGCGGCTCGATATGTCCGGTTGCCCCCGCCTGCCGGCGACCCTGCGCGACTGGGGCCTCTATGAAGACGATGGCAGCCGCCAATTCGTGTTTCGCTCGACGACGCGGGAGTGGGACGATTTTAGCCCGCGTCCGGCGGACGTCACGGGTTCGATTCCCGCCGCTCATCTCGCGCCGCTGCCGTGGGAGCGCCACGTCGGCCTCGTTTCGGCTCTGCGGGCGGCGGGCGCGCGGGCTATCTCGATCGATCTCGACGATCGCAAGCTGCGCTCGGTGCCGATCGACGCCGTGGCCGCGCTCATTCGCAGCGTCGACCTCTTCATGCCAAGCCGGCAGGATGGGCGCGCCATCTTTCCCGAGGCGTCCCCGGCCGACACGGTTCGCCGCTTCCGCGACATGGCGCCGGATACGGCGCTGATCGTGTTGAAGTGCGGCGCCGAGGGCAGCATCGCCCATGCGGCCGGCAGCCGCGATCTCATCACGGTGCCTGCCTTTCCGGTCGCCGCCGTCGATGCGACAGGCGCCGGCGACAGTTTCTGCGGCGGCGCGCTCGTCGGCTACGTCCGCACGGCGAACCCCGTGCAAGCCGTGCTCCATGGCGCGGTCTCGGCGTCCTTCTGCGTCGAGACGGTAGGCTGCGCGGGTCTTTTGAACAGCGCGCCGGAAGCCGCCGCGGAACGCCTCGCCCAATTCCAAGACGCCGTCGACTTCAAGCCGGCGTGACAACCCAACGCAAACGGAGCCAACGCCTGTGCAGAACGAAAAGTCAGTGATGCTGAAGGAGGTCGCCTCGCAGGCCGGCTTCGTGCGCGACAACATCGACCCCATGTTGGCGGTGATGCGCGAGGTTCTCTCGACGCGCGATCCCGGGACGCTGCGGCACGGCTTCATGATCGGCTGCGGCGACAGCCTCTCGGCCGCGCTCGCCGTGCGCTCCTACATGATGAACGCGACGGGCCGCTTCTGCGAACCGGTCGAATCGCTCGAATTCTCGCGGTATCTCGTGAACAATCTTCCGCCTGACAGCTTCGTCTTCGGCGTGTCGAATTCGGGCACAGTCTCGCGCACGATCGAAGGCGTGCGGCTTGCGCGCGAACGCGGCGCCTGGACTTTCGCCGTCACGGTCAGCGCCGACAACAATCTCGCCCGCACCGCCGAAACGCTGCTCAAGGTCAACGCGCCGCCGAACATCAAGGAGCAGGCGGACGGTTCGCGCGTCGTGACGCCGGGCAGCGTCACCTACACGGCGAGCATGTTGGGGCTGTTCATCGCCTCGATCGCGCTCGGCGAGCGGATCGGACACTTGAGCGGCGATCGCGTCAATGAGCTCCTAGACGAGTTGCGCGCCCTGCCCGAGGCCATGGCCGCAGCCGACAAGGCCGTGAGCGCCCTCGCGCCCGAGATCGCCGGGAGCTTCACCAAGGACCGCAAGACGGTGATCCTCGGCGGCGGCCCGAACTACGCTACGGCCTATTTCGGCATGGCCAAATGGTTCGAATCGTTGACCCGCCCCTGCCATTACGCTGAACTCGAGGAATGGGCGCACGAGCAATATTTCTTCACGGACGAGAACACCGACACGTTCATCGTCCTGCCGCCCGGCGCCGGGCGCGATCGCGGCCTCGAGCAGGCGCAGGCGGCGCGGGACATGGGCTCGCGCGTGATCGTCATCGGCCAGGCCGGAGACGAACAGGCCAAAGCCGCCTCGGACATCTTTTTCGCGATGCCCCCGATTTCGGAAGCTCTGTCGCCCTTCGTCTACAAGCTGCCGTTCGAATATCTCTCCTGCCACATCGCCGACCGGCAGGGCGTCGCCTTCCTCGGATTCGACAACAAGAAGCGCCAGGAAGTGAACTTCCGGCAGATCTTCCACTCGGCGCAAGCGAAAGCCGCGGTCGGATGAGCGAGCTTCTCAAACTCCTCAAGTCCGGTCAGAAGCCGGTGGTCGGCATGGTGCAGCTCAGCGCCTTGCCGGGCGGCAGCCGCTATCGCGGGGCGACGATCGACGAGGTCGCAGCCCGCGCGCTGGCCGAGGCCGCCATCCTCGCCGAGAACGGCGTCGACGCGCTCATGGTGCAGAATCTCGGCGACATCCCGGTCGACACCAAGGTGAAGACCGTCCAGGCCACCTGGATGACGCGCATCGCCGCCGACATCGCACAGCGTTTCGGCAAGCCGGTCGGTCTCAATATGCTCGAGAACGACGCCGAAGCGATGTTTGCCGTGGCCTCCGCCGCCGGCGCGGACTTCGTGCGCATCAAGATCTATGTCGGCGCGATGGTCACGCCCTTCGGCGTCGAGACTTCACAGGCCTTCGCAGCGATCAAAGCCCGAACGGAGTGGCAGGCCGACAATGTCGCGATCCTCGCCGACGTTCACGACCGGACCGGCGTGCCGCTCGCGCCGGACAGTTTTGAGGGCGACCTCGACGCCGCGGTGCGGCTCGGCGCGGCGGACGCGCTGGTTCTCACCGGCAAACACTACGCGCAGACGCTCGAATTCATCGCAACCGCACGTCGCGTCGTCGGCGCCGTGCCGATCCTCGTCGGCGGCAGCGTGACGTCAGAGAACGTCGCGGAGGTCAACGCCGTCGCAGACGGTACGATCGTCAGCTCTTCGTTGAAAGGATCGAACACCGCTTTCGGTCAGTTCGATCCTGCAAAGGTCAAAGCGTTCATGGCCGCGGCAAGGAGGACGCGCTCCGCCGCCTGAAGGAACCTAAAATAACAAAAGTTCATGACAAAGGGAGGTGTGGTGATGCGCAAGGTGTTGTCAGCATTGAGCGTCGCGGCGGCGATCGCCGGCGGGTTTCTCGGCGCCTCGGCGGCGGAAGCCAAGATCAAGGTCGCGATGGTCACCTCCGAGTCGGGCCTCGGCGACAAGTCGTTCAACGACATGATGAACGAAGGCATGAAGAAGGCGCAGGCCGATCTCGGCGTCGACTACGTCGTCATCCAGCCCCGCTCGATTTCCGAATTCCAGTCGACGCTGGCGCGCGCCGCCGGACAAGGCTTCGACATCATCGTCGGCTCCTCCTTCGACATGATCAAGCCGATGCAGACGGTCGCGAAGGCCTTCCCGAACCAGAAGTTCGGCCTCGTCGACGTCGGCCCCGATCCGATCGCGCCCAATGTCGTCTCGAGCGTCACCAAGGATTGGGAAGGTTCGTTCCTGGTCGGCGCCATCGCGGCCAAGACGACCAAGACCGGCACGATCGGCTTCGTCGGCGGCAAGGACATCCCGATCATCCACCGCTTCTACATAGGCTATTACTACGGGGCGAAGATGGCCGACCCGAAGGTCAACGTGCTCGAAACCTATTCGGGGACCTTCACCGATCCGGCGGCCGGCAAGGAATACACGCTCGGTCTGATCAATCAGAAATCCGACATCAACTTCGCGGTGGCGGGCGCGACGAGCGCCGGCGTGATCGACGCCGCCAAGAGCACCAAGACCTTCGCGATCGGCGTCGATTCCGACCAGAACTATCTCGCCCCCGGCTCCGTGTTGACTTCGATGGTCAAGCGCGTCGACACTCAGGCCTTTGACATGGTCAAGTCGGTGGTGGACGGCAAGTTCAAAGGCGGAACCGTTCTCTACTATGGCCTCAAGGAAGGCGGCGTCGCGGCTGCGATGGACCAATACAACAAGGGCCTGATCGACCCCGCGGTCCTCAAGCAGGTCGACGATCTCAAGGCCAAAGTGATTTCGGGTGAGATTGTGGTGCCCAATTACTTCGACCTCAAGCCGGGCCAGAAGGAAATGGGCACGCCGCCGATGGCCACCCCCGCCTCGATCGCCGACAAGAAATGATCTGAACGGCTCCCGCGCCAACGGGAGGCGTGGCCTACATCAGCAGCGGTCGGCGATGAACTCTGGATTTGCCGACCGGTTCCCCGATCCGGTTGCGGCTTGGCCGCGACATCCTCTCCGGCAAGCAGGAGAAGGAGGGCGCCGATGGACAATGTTCTTGTTTCCATGCGCGGCATCGTCAAACACTTCGGCGATCTCGT
Source organism: Roseiarcus sp. (assembly GCA_036488815.1). GTDB lineage: Bacteria > Pseudomonadota > Alphaproteobacteria > Rhizobiales > Beijerinckiaceae > Roseiarcus. The sequence continues at coordinate 13,370 of DASXGX010000025.1, read as the reverse complement.
CGCGATCCGGGATGCGACGCTGGAGATCCGCCGCGGCGAGGTGCATGCGCTCGTCGGCGAAAATGGCGCCGGCAAGTCGACGCTCATGAACATCCTTTACGGCCTGCATCCGCGCACGGCCGGCGAGGTGCGCCTGCGCGGCGAGCCGGTCACGTTCGCCGGCCCCGCCGAGGCGATCCGCGCCGGCATCGGCATGGTGCACCAGCACTTCAAGCTCGCGCCCTCGTTCACAGTCGCCGAGAACATCATCCTCGGCGCCGAGCCGACGCTGTCGTCGGGCCGGCTCGATCGCAACAAGGCGGAGCGCGAGACTGCGGAGCTGAGCCACAAATTCGGTCTCGATCTCGATCCCCGCGCGATCGTCGGCAGCTTGCCCGTGGGCCTGAGGCAGCGGGTGGAGATCCTCAAGGCTCTGTACCGCCAGGCCGAGGTGCTGATCCTCGACGAACCCACGGCGGTGCTGACGCCGCAGGAGACGGCGGAACTCTTCCTCACGATGCGATCGCTGGCGGCGAGCGGCCGCTCGGTCGTGTTCATCACCCATAAGCTGCGCGAGGTGCTCGCCGCCTCGGACCGGATCTCGGTGATGCGCCAGGGCCGCATCGTCGCGACGCAGGACAATATCGGCGTCACCGCCGAACAGATCGCGAGCCAGATGGTCGGCCGCTCCGTCCTCTTGCGCGTCGCCAAGGGCGCTGCGCGGCCGAACGGCGAACCGGCGCTCGACATCCGCGGCCTCAGCGTGCGCGGCGACCGCGGCGCTCTCGCGGTCGAGAATCTGTCGATGACGGTGCGGCCCGGCGAGATCGTCGGCCTCGCCGGCGTGCAAGGCAACGGACAGGACGAACTGGTCGAAAGCATCGCTGGGATTCGCCCGCTCGTAGCGGGCCGCATCGCGATCTGCGGGCTCGCGCCACCGGCGAGCGACCCGATGGCCTCGCGCCGGGCAGGGCTCGCCTATGTTCCGGCGGATCGCGCGCGCGTCGGCCTGTCGCTGCAGAGCCCGATCTGGGCGAACATCGCGATCGGCCATCTCTCGCGCTTCCGCAAAGGCCCCTTCCTCGCCGCCGCGGCGGCGCGGCGCCACTGCCGGGAGCTGATCGAGAAGTTCGACGTGCGCGGCGCTTCGGTATACACGCCGGCCGGCTCCCTCTCCGGCGGCAACCAGCAAAAGGTGCAACTCGCTCGCGAACTGACGCGCGACACGCGGCTGATCATCGCCGAACAGCCCAGCCAGGGCGTCGACATCGGCGCCATCGAGTCGATTCACCGTCTGCTTGTCGCCAAGCGCGACGAAGGCTGCGCCGTGTTCGTGGTGTCGGCCGATCTCGACGAGCTGATGTCGCTCTGCGATCGCTTGCTCGTCATCTACCGCGGCTGCATCGTCGGCGACATTCAAGCCGCGGAAGCCGATGTCGAAGAGATCGGGCGGCTGATGGGCGGCTCTGGCGCCGACGGCGAGCCTCTACGTACAACGGTGACGGCATGAACGGCGAAGCCGACGCACCGCGCCGAACGGCACTGCTGGCGCGCATCGGCCGCGCAGTCGGTGCCCCCCTCTTCGCCATTGCGGTTTCGTTCGTCCTCGGCGGCCTCTTGATGCTGGCGCTCGGCAAGAACCCGTTGACGGTCTACGCCGCCTTGATAAACGGCAGTCTCAACGGCTGGCCCAATCTGTCGGTGACGCTCCAGCTCACGACGCCACTGATCTTCACCGGTCTCGCGGTGGCGGTCGCGTTCCGATCCGGCATTTGGAACATCGGCGTCGAAGGCCAGATGCTGATGGGGGCGCTGGCTGCCGGAATCGTGGGCTATGCGGCCCCCCTGCCCGACTGGGCGATGGCGCCCGCCTCGATCCTCGCTGCGCTCGCGGGCGGCGCGGCGTGGGCCGCCATCCCAGCTCTGCTGCGCGCCTATGTCGGCGTGAACGAGCTCGTGCTCTGCCTCATGCTGAACCCGATCGCGCTGCTGCTGACGGGCTACGTTTCGGCGCGCGTGTTGAAGGCGCCGGGGCCGACCAACAAGTTGCCCGACATCGTCGATGCGGCGCATCTGACGACCTTCACGCTCTACTCGCAGCTCAACTCCGGCATTTTCATCGCGCTCGCCGTCTGCGGGCTGGGCGCCTTCTTCAACGTCGGCACAGTGCGCGGCTTCGAGTGGAATCTGATCGGGTTGAATGCGCGCTTCGCCAACTATGGCGGCGTCCGCGTGCGCAGAAACGTCATCGGCGTGATGCTGACGAGCGGCGCGATCGGCGGGCTCGCCGGGGCGGAGCAAGTTCTCGGCGTCTACGGCGCCTTCTACGACAATTTCTCACCCGGCTACGGCTTCGACGGCATCGCGGTCGCCATGCTCGCCAATTCGAATCCGATCGGGGTGCTGTTCTCGTCGTTCCTGTTCGGCGCGCTCAACAGCGGCAGCTCCGTCCTGCAGATGGAACTCGGCATCAGCAAATATCTCGTGCAGGTGCTGCAGTTCATCATCGTGCTGATCCTGTCGGCGCGCTTCACGTTGACCTGGCCGATCCGCCGCAAAGCGCTCGTCGCGGCCGCGCCGACGGCCGCCTTGCCGACCATGCCGCCCGCCGAACACGGCGCAAAAGAGGCCTGATCCCCATGCTTCAGGACATCGCCTTCTCCTCGATCCGGATTGCGACGCCGCTGGTCTTCGCGGCGCTCGGTGGCCTCTACACTTTTCAGGCCGGCATCCTAAACATCGCGCTCGACGGCTTCATGATCGTGGCGGCGTTCGCCGCCGTCGGGGCCGCCTACGCCACCGGAAGCCTGACGATCGGCGTTCTCGCCGGCGTCGCGGCGTCCATGTTCCTCGCGGTCGTGCTCGCCTTGTTCAATTTGCGCTTCCGCGCGCACATTTTCATCGCCGGCATCGCGGTCACTTTTCTGGCCTATGGACTGACGGCGCTTCTGCTGAAGTCCATGTTCGATCAGGATGGCGTCTTCGCCTCGCCCCGCATTCCGGCCTTTCCCGTGCTTCACATCCCTGGCGTCGAAGACATTCCGGTGCTCGGCGCCATCGTCAGCGGCCACACGCTGCTCGTCTATGTCGCCTACCTGCTGGTTCCCTTTGTCTCCTGGACGCTGTACCGGACGCGCTGGGGCTTGCGCGTCAGGATGATCGGCGAGGCTGAGGATGCGGCGCTTGCGGCCGGGGTCAATGTCGACGCGATCAAATTCCAGGCGATGGTGATCAGCGGCCTCCTCTGTGGTCTCGCCGGCGCCTATCTGTCGCTCGGCTACGTCTCCCTCTTCGCCAAGCAGATGACGGCCGAGCGCGGCCTTATTGCGCTCGCCGCAATCCTTTTCGCCAAGGGACGGCCGGGACCCACGACCGTTGTGGCGCTCCTCTTCGGGGTCGCCACCGCGCTCGCCGTGCGCCTGCCCGAGGTCACCGGCACCGCGCCGCAGCTGCTTCAGATCATTCCCTACGCGGCGACAATCCTGGCGCTCGTCGTCGTCGGCGTCCGCGCCAATCGCTCGTCAACCCAGACGTCCTGGCGCTTTGACACATGATATGCGCGCCGCGCAGCGCGCAACGAGCGAACCCAACACCCCGAAAGGATCTTTGATGCCTAAGCGTAAACTCATTCTGGACGTCGACACCGGCACGGACGACGCCGTCGCCATCATGTGCGCGGCGCTGCACCCCGATCTCGACCTCGTCGCCTGCACTTCCGTCAACGGCAACGTCGAAGTCCAATACTGCACCAACAACACGCTGCGGGCGCTCGAATTCGTCAGCCGGGGCGACATTCCCGTTTTTGAGGGCCTCGACCGGCCTCTCGCGCGGCCCGACTTCCCGATCCCGCGAGCACAGAAATTCGACAACGGGGTGCACGGCCGCGAACTGCCGATCCCCAACACGACGCTTCGCAAGCAGGAGACGAATGCGGTCGACTTCCTGATCGACAGATACCGGAACGCGACCGACGAGATCGTGCTGATGCCGGTCGGACCGCTGTCCAACATCGCCGCCGCCCTCGCGGTCTATCCGAAGCTCGTTGATCACGTACCCGAAGTCATCATCATGGGCGGCGCCCATCACAAGGGCAACATCACCCCCTCGGCCGAGTTCAACATCTGGGCGGACCCCGAAGCCGCCGCGAAGGTCTTCGCCGCCGGGTTTCGAAAAGTCACGATGCTGCCGCTCGACGCCACGCATAAGGCGCTGGTCTCGAGCGAGCGCTCTCGCAAGCTCGCCGCGCTCGGCACGAACGCGGGCCTCGCGGCGTCGCGTTTCATCGACCAGCGCATCCGCGCGTATGACGACAATCAGCCGATGGACGAACGCAACGCGGCGCCGGTCCACGACGCGCTCTGCGTTAATTACATGATCGACCCGACCGTGGTCACGACTCTGTTCCGCCACGTCGACGTTGAGTGCCACGGCGCGCTCACCCTCGGCCGCACGGTCGTCGATACGCACCGCCGCAATCTCAAGGACCCGAATTGCCACGTGGCCTTCGACGCCGACCGGGAGAGGTTCTGCGACTTCCTGGAGCAGACCCTGGCGCGCGGCCCTAGGGCGAGCTGAGCGGCGCGCCTCATTGCGAGCGCGGCGAAGCAATCCAGCGGCGCCGGCGATGCAAGCGGATGCATGGATTGCTTCGTCGCTGCGCTCTCCTCGCGATGACAACTTTTGTTCACGAGCTCAGGGGACCCCGCAGCGTCAATGCGTGGGCGCCTCGAGTTCGTCGAGGATGGGACAATCTGGCCGGTTGTCGCCATGGCAATGTCCCGCCAGATCGCCGATCGCGTTGCGGATCGTGGTAAGCTCGGCGATCTTGCGATCGAGATCGGCGATCCGCGCCAGCGCGAGGCGCTTCACCTCTCTGCTGGTGCGGCTGCGATCGCGATAGAGCGCCAACAGCTCGCCAACCTCCTTGAGCGGGAATCCCAGGCTTCGCGCGCGTTGAATGAAGCGCAGCGTGCGAACGTCGCTCTCGTCATAGGCGCGATAGCGGTTTTCCAGACGCTCGGGAGCCGCGATGAGACCGATCTCCTCGTAATAGCGGATCGTCTTCGGCGGCACGCCCGAGAGCGACGCCGCCTCGCCAATCGTCATCCTCGCAATCTCCGTCATCTCAAACCTTCATAGGTTGCCCGGCCGCCAGCGTCGCAGCAGCAGCGCATTCGACACCACGCTGACCGACGACAGCGCCATGGCGGCGCCGGCGACGATCGGGTTCAACATGCCCAACGCCGCCGCGGGCATGCCGATCAGATTATAGACGAACGCCCAAAATAGGCCCTGGCGAATCTTTTTGTAGGTCGCGCGGCTCACGGCGATGGCGTCGGCGATCAGCATCGGGTCTCCGCGCATCAACGTGATCCCCGCCGTTTGCATCGCGACGTCCGCGCCTGTGCCCATTGCGATGCCGACATCGGCGGCAGCGAGGGCGGGCGCGTCATTGACGCCGTCGCCGACCATGCCGACACGGCGACCTTCGGCTTGCAGGCGTTGGACCTCGGCGGCCTTGCCCTCCGGCGACACGCCGGCCAGAACCCGTTTGACGCCGAGTTCAGCCGCGACTGCGGCGGCGGTCCGCTCGTTGTCGCCCGTCAGCAGCACGGTCTCGACGCCGATCTCGTGCAAACGCCGCACTGCCGCCGCGGCAGTCGGTTTGACCGGATCGGCGGCCGCGACAACGCCGATCAGGCGCGCCGGCGCTTCGAGCGCGCCGACCCACATCACCGTGCGCCCCGCGTTTTCGAGACGCGCCGCCTGTATCTCCAACGCTTCCATTGGAACGCTGTTCTCGGTCATCAGGCGACGGTTGCCTATGGCGATGCGGCGTCCTTCGACCTGCGCGACAAGCCCCATGCCGGGGTAGGCCTGGAACGCCTCGAGCGCGGGCAGCGCGAGCCCTTCGGCCCGCTCGAGAAAGGCCCGCGCCAGGGGATGCTCGCTGCCCTTTTGCGCAGCGGCGGCGAGCCTCAGCAACTCCGTCTCGGAAACGCCGATCGGGATGACCTCGGTCGCCGCCGGCTTGCCCTCGGTTAGCGTGCCCGTCTTATCGAGAACGATCGTGTCGATCCGGTGGGCGCGTTCGAGCGCCTCCGCATCGCGGATCAGTATGCCGGACCGCGCCGCGGCGCCCGTTCCGACCATCAGCGCAGTAGGGGTCGCGAGGCCGAGCGCGCAGGGGCAGGCAATGACCAGCACCGACACCGCCGCGACGACTCCGGCCGCGAAATTGCCGACGACCAGCCACCAGCCGAGGAAAGCCGCCAGGGCGACGATCGTCACGACGGGCACGAAAACGGCCGCGACCCGATCGACGAGTTGTTGCACGGGCGCTTTCTTCGCCTGAGCGCTTTCGACGAGGGCGATGATCCGCGACAGGGTCGATTGCGCGCCGACCGCCGTCGTTTTGATGCGCAGCAGGCCGCCGCCGTTGATCGAACCGCCGGTCGCCTTGTCGCCAGGGCTCTTGGCGACAGGCATGCTCTCGCCGGTGAGGAGGCTCTCGTCGACCTCGCTGGCGCCGCTGGTCACGACGCCGTCGACCGGCAGGCGTTCGCCCGGGCGCACCACGACGATGTCGCCGATCGCGACGGCGGAGACGGGCAGTTCGATCTCGCCCCCTCCTCGTTCGACGCGCGCGCGGTCCGGCCGCAGCGACATCAGCGTCTGGATGGCGGCGGTGGTCGAGCGCTTCGCGCGCGCCTCCAGCCACTTTCCGAGCGCGACGAGCGCAATCACGACCGCCGCCGCATCGAAGTACAGATGCGTCTCCGGCCCGCGAGACATCATCAAGGCGAGGCTGTAGAAATAAGCGCCTGATGTGCCGATCGACACCAACAGGTCCATATTGCCGGCGAAAGCACGGAGCGCCTTCCAAGCGGCGATATAGAACCGCGCGCCGATCACAAACTGCACCGGCGTCGCCAATGCGAATTGCAGCCAGGCCGGCAGCGGCACGCCGAACATCGGCAGCAGCAGCGGAGCGCTCAGCGCAACGGCCGCGGCGACCCGCCAGGTCTCCCGCTTGAAACGCCGCGCCTCGGCGGCTGTCACTTGCCGGTCGCGCACTTCGTCGCCAGTGAGCAATTCGGCGTCGTAGCCGGCGCGCTGGACGGCGGCGAGCAGGTCGGCGGGTTTGAGGAGCCCGGCGACGCCCTCGACCGACGCCCTGTCGGTCGCAAGGTTCACTTCGGCGCGGGTCACGCCCGGCGCCGAGCGGAGCGCCTTCTCGACCCGGCCGGCGCAGGTCGCGCAGGTCATCCCGGAGATGGCGAACTCCCTGGTCTCGCGCCTGACGTCGAAGCCGGCGCGTCCAACCGCCTCGGCGAGCGCCGACGGAGCGGTGAGCGCCGGATCGAACCGCACGTCCGCTTGCTCGGTCGAAAGGTTGATCGTCGCCTCAACGCTGGGAAGAGCGCGAAGAACCTTTTCGATCCGCCCGGCGCAGGTCGCGCATGTCATCCCCTCGATCGGGAGAACGACATGCTCACGTTCGACGGCGCCGGCTGCGGCCGCGCTCATTGCAGATCTCCTGACGCCTCGCCCGGCGCGCGTTGCGCTTCGAAGCCGGCGGCTTCGACCGCGACAATGAGGTCCTCCGGGCGCGCTTCGCCCACCACGACGGCGCGACCGCTCGCCAAATCGACGCGGGCGCTCGCGACGCCCGGAACGCGAGAGAGAACCCGAGTCACCGCATTGGCGCACCCCGAGCAAGTCATGCCCGAGATCGATAGGGCGACAGATCCGGCATTTGACGCATGAATTTTCATAGGATGGACTTCCTTCCAGTAAGCTAGAACGCAGATAGGGTTTCCAGTCGCTGGAAGGTCAAGAGCCGCCGACGCCGGCCGCCATTGGCGTTGCACCGCCCGCGGACCGCCTGATTCACTGGCGTTTGTCGTCGGGACAACGATGACCGGCGTGCCCGGACAGAGGGGTCCAATTGTCACGATCTCGGCAAGCCTTATCCAACATCGGCGCGTGGATTTATTCGGCTCCGACGAACTTCGCCCCACGCGCGCGCTTCTGAGACCGGACGCGAGCATCCTGCAAGTCGCGCAACCTGACGAAGATTTGAACTTGCGCGCTACGCGATGAACGGCGTGCGCGGCGCCCTTGGGGTTTTGAGACGACCTGCCGAGTAGCCCGAACGGGCCGCGCGCCCGGCGTCCCAGGGGGATGGCGACGTCCCCTCTCACCCCCGCCGCCTGGCTCCCCGCCGACGGCATTCTGCCCTGAGTCGGGCGCAAAATGGCGCCATTTGTAGCTGATGCTTTTGGATAGCCCTGCTGGGCTAGAGGAGGAACTCCGGAGGAGACAGTCATGGCATACTTGGATGTAAGCCCGATGATCACGGCTCTTCGAACGCAATCGAGCGACTTCGAACTCAGCCGCGGGTGGCTGAAGCACGCGCCAAGTCGACACAGGTTCCGATTTGACAAGTATGGCAATGTGACGATCGACGCGCATTGTGACTGCGCGTCATTGTCGGTCGCGCCCGAACAGAGCCGAGAGCTCTGGCAGGAATTTCAAGTCTGGCGCGAGGTCTATTGGCGTCCGGTAGAGATCAACCGGGAATTCGCATCGCACTTCCAGGCGCCCAATGCGTTCCAGAGGATTCTGCGACGCATTAATCTGGCCTGGCGCCGCACGACGCGGGATCGCACTCCCGAGACCACCCCCGCGACCCCGAACGCCGAAACGGCGCCGACGCGGAGCAAGACGTTCGCTCCGGCCGAATGATCGAGCTCGGGGCCCAAAACCCCGCGCTTGTCTAAGTCGGCCATGATTGTCACGTCGGTTGGCGTCGCAGCGCGGCGCCGACAGCCTACCCGCGCTGGCGCTCGCCAACGCGGGTAGTTGAGTAGAATCCGAGGCTATCGTCGTTCGCCGCCAAGCCTAGACTGCATCGCCACAAACGCAGGTGCTGCGATGCGCAATTGGCACGCTGAAAAACGACTTTCTCCAACGCAGCCGCCGCCACTCTCGGCGGCGCTCGAGCGCGACATCGAAAGCCTCCTCGCCAAAGTCGACGCGCTGCGCAAGCAATGCAATGCGCAGGTCGTCGGCGGTGAAGCGATCGCGGCTCCCACGCGGTCCCAGTCTGGGGCGGCTGTGAGCGGCGAGACGCGGCCTCGACACTTCGTCGTTTTCGCAGCCATCGTCATCCTTCTGGCGGGGGCGCTCCTGCTCGCGGTCAAGTTCGCCTGGGCGGACGGCGGCATCGGGCGGGACTTCCACGCGCCCGCTCTCGATCTGCGAGGGGCCGGCGTGGCGCCCCCTGCCCTCAGCCCGCAACCCGTGGTGCGACGCGCGCGCGGAGAGGCGCGAGCCACAGGCCTCGCGGTGTGCGTGCGTCTGTGCGACGGATACTTCTTTCCGAGCGCGGCGGGCGCAAGCGGCGGCGACGACGCTTGCGCGGCGCAATGCCCGGACGCGCCAACCGCGCGCTACACAGAAAGGGCCGGCTCGGATCGCATCGACGATGCAGTCTCGACGCGCGGGGCGTCCTACTCCGCCCTGCCAGCCGCTTTTCGCTATCGAACGGCGCTGGACAACGCCTGCACGTGCCATCGATCGCCGGCCAGCGCGTTCTCAGCGGCGTCGCTGAGCGACCCGACCCTGCGCAAGGGCGATGCGATCATGACGCCGAAAGGCTTGCTCGTGTTTCAGGGCGCCAAGTCTCGCTCCGCCACGCGGTCCGACTTCGTCGCAGCGGCGCAGGCGACCGCTTTGCCCAAAGCGCTGCGCGAGGCTTTGCTCACGCTGCAAGGCCCCCTCCCGTCGCAAGTTCGCGGCGAACTCAGCGCAAACTGGCCGTCGCGAGATTGACAGACTCTCGCTCCCCTGCCTAACACTAGTCGACTTGACGGTCCCTCTTGGAACGAGGGTTCGAAAGGGAATGCGGTACGGCGAAAGCCTGAAACCGCAGCTGCCCCCGCAACTGTGAGTGGGTAGCCGGACGCCGATAAGCCACTGATCGGATTGGGATCGGGAAGGCGGCGCGAGGCGGTGATCCACGAGCCAGGAAACCTGCCGTCAGCCGGATATCACGCGACGGGCGGGGTGCTCCCGGAGCGGTTCGGCGTCGAACGATTCGACAGCCGGATCAGCGAGCTTTCGCTGTCAGCGCCCGCGTTGGAGAAAGCGGGTTGCATGACGGCGGAGACCACAATCCACATCTGCGTGACGTGCCGCGCGGCCGACGAGCCGCTGGAGCCGAAGGCTGAGCGCGCAGGCGCGCGCTTGCATGCGGCCCTGTCGGCGATCGCCGACGATCGCGTGCGCGTCAAGCCGGTCGAATGTCTGTCCGTTTGCAAGCGCCCCTGCACCATCGGCTTCGCCGCCGCAGGCAAGTGGACCTACATCTACGGCGATTTTACCCCCGACTCCGCGCCGGCGATCCTCGCGGCGGCTGAACTCTACGCCCATGCGCCCGACGGGCTCATCCCGTGGAAGCAGCGTCCGGACTCTCTCAAAAAGGGTGTGATCGCCCGCATTCCCCCTCTCTCCGCCGATCTGGAGCACAGCGCATGACGATTCTCGCCAAGGTTCCCGCGACCATCATCACCGGCTTTCTGGGAGCGGGCAAAACGACCCTGATCCGTCATGTACTCGCCCATGCGCATGGCCGGCGCCTCGCCCTCGTCGTCAACGAGTTCGGCGATGTCGGCGTCGACGGCGAAATCCTGCGCTCGTGCGGGGTCGCCTCCTGCCCCGAAGAGAACATCGTCGAACTCGCCAACGGCTGCATCTGCTGCACGGTGGCCGACGATTTCCTGCCGGCGATCGAGACGCTGCTCGCGCGCGAGCCGCGGCCCGACCACATCATCATCGAAACGTCGGGCCTCGCCTTGCCGAAGCCGCTGGTGAAGGCGTTCGACTGGCCGGCGGTACGCTCGAAGCTCACGGTCGACGGCGTCATCGCAGTGGTGGACGCCGCCGCGGTGGCGGAGGGGCGTTTCGCAGACGATGAAGAGAGAATCGCCGCCCAGCGCGCCGAGGACGCCTCGCTCGATCACGACAACCCGCTCGAGGAGGTCTACGAAGACCAGCTCCTCTGCGCCGATCTCGTGATCCTCAACAAGGCCGATCTCGTCGACGCCGACGCGCTCGAGCGCGTCACGGCCGAGATCGTCGCCTCGATCCCGCGCGAGGTGAAAGTCGTCGCGACCAAGGAGGGTCGCCTCGACCCGAACCTCGTTCTCGGGCTCCACGCCGCCGCCGAAGACGATCTTGCCGCGCGCCCCTCCCATCACGACGCCGAGGAGGAGCACGACCACGACGACTTCGACAGCTTCGTGCTCGATCTGCCGGCCATTCCCGACGCCGGCGCGCTGGTGGCGAAGCTCGCGAAGATCGCGCGCGACCACGACGTGCTGCGGATGAAGGGTTTCGCCGAAGTCGCGGGCAAGCCGATGCGTCTGCTCGTGCAAGGGGTCGGCGCGCGGTTTTCGCACCAGTTCGACCGCGCCTGGAAGGCGGACGAACGCCGCGCAGGCCGCCTCGTCGTGATCGGCGAAAGGGGCGTCGACAAAGCGGCGATTTCCGCCGCGCTCATGGCCTAACGTCATGCACCTGCTGCGCACGGAGATGCGATCGTTGGACGAGACGGCCGAGGCCGTCGATCTCGATCACTCCTGCGCGCAGATCGTGTTCCTCTCCTTCACCGACAGCGATCTTGCGGCGCTTGCGTCGGCGCACGATGCGCAATCGCATCCGAGCCTGCGCCTCGCCTCGCTCGGCGCGCTCAAGCATCCCTATTCCGTCGATCTTTATGTCGAGAAGGTGTGCGCAAAAGCGCGCTTGGTGCTTGTTCGGCTGCTCGGTGGAATGGACTATTGGCGATACGGCGTCGACGAACTCGCCGCCGTCGCGCGCCGCGAAGGCTTTCATCTCGCCATCGTACCCGGCGACGCAATGGAGGACCCGCGGCTCGATGACGCCTCGACGCTGGAGCGCGGCGACCTTCGGCGCCTCTGGGCCTATTTCCAGGAGGGCGGCTCGAGCAATCTCGCCGCTTGCCTCGATTTTGTCGCGGCGAAGATCGGCGTTGAGCGCGAGGCCGCGCCGCCGCACAAGGTCGAGGCCTTCGGCCACTATGCGCCTGGGCGCATCGAGGCGCCCGGAGCGAGGGCCCGCGCGCTGATCGTCTTCTACCGCTCCGCATATCTTGCCGGCGACGCCGAGCCGATCGACGCCCTCGCCGAGGCGCTCGCCGCGCGCGGCCTCGACGTCGCCAGCGTCTATGTCTCCAGCCTGAAGGACGGAGCCGCCGCAGGACCCCTTCTGCAATCGGTGGCGGATTGGCGTCCCGACGTCATCCTCAATGCGACTGCGTTTTCCGCGCGGCTCGATGACGGCGCGAGCGTCCTCGATTCCGCCGACGCGCCGGTTCTGCAAGTCATTCTCGCCGGCTCCAGCGAGGCGCAATGGGCGAGCGCTCAGCGCGGGCTCAGCGCCGCGGATCTCGCGATGAACGTCGTGCTGCCGGAGATGGACGGACGGATCATCGCGCGCGCCATCTCGTTCAAAGCGGAGGCGGAGCGCGACGACGGACTGGAGTTCACCCGGCTCGCGCACCGCTCGCAGCGCTCGCGGATCGATTTCGTCGCCGCGCTCGCCGCCAACTGGGCCGTGCTGCGCTGCAAGCCGCGTAGCGAGAAAAAGCTGGCGCTGATCCTCTCCGACTATCCCGCCAAGGGCGGGCGCACGGGCTACGCGGTCGGACTCGACACGCCGCAGAGCGCGTTGACGATCGCCGATCGCCTCGCCCAAGAAGGCTATCGCCTCTCTCCATTGCCAAGCGCCGCCGAATTGATGGCGACGCTGACGAGCGGCCCGCTCACCCCGACAATGACGCTCGCCGACTATCGCGACCGATTGCAGGATTTGCCCCCGAGTTTCGTCGGGCGCGTCGTCGCCGATTGGGGCGATGCCGCTGACGATCCCGCTCTGCGCGAAGGCGCGTTTTGCTTCCGCTTCGTGCGCTTCGGGCATCTTCTCGTCGCGACGCAGCCCGACCGCGGACGGCGCGACGCGCGCAAGTCCGAATACCACGACGCTGGGCTGGCGCCGCGACACGCCTATGTCGCCTTTTATCTCTGGTTGCGCGAATTGGAGCGCATCGACGCGATGATCCACTGCGGCGCGCATGGCACGCTGGAATGGCTGCCCGGAAAGTCGGTCGCCTTGAGCGAAGACTGCGCGCCAGAGGTTGTGCTCGGCGCCGTGCCGCTCGTCTATCCCTTCATCGTCAACAATCCCGGCGAGGCGGCGCCCGCCAAGCGCCGCACGTCGGCCGTCGTCATCAGCCACCTGACGCCGCCGCTCGTCGCCGCCGGCGCGCACGGCGCGATCGCAGAGATCGAAGCGCTGCTGGA
>DASXGX010000054.1:0-38067 GCA_036488815.1 Roseiarcus sp. | reverse complement strand
GTGAGAGCGGCGATGCCGACAGTTCAATATAAATTGCCTTCATCGTGTAAATGGATGCTTTTCTACGGCGTGTACGTGAATCAGTTTTAATATTGTCGCGTCGTTGTGTTTATATTATCGTAACGTAACCATTGGTTGCGGAAAAGGACTACGCATCATTTCGGACCAATAGATTTCTGTGCAGCCGGGGCTTCCCTATGAAGGCCATTGCCGTTGCGCCTCTTCTTTTGTTCCTCTCCGCCTGCGGGCCCTCCAAGGAGGGCACGGCCGATCTCGCCGGCTGCCGCGAAGCGGCGCTGCGCGATTTCCCAGGCGATTCCGACGCCATAAGCGAGGCCCAGAAATCCTGCATGGCGGCCAAAGGCTACCATTTCAGCTCTATCGCCTATAGCTGCGGTCGCGGCGACCTCTACAGCGACGCTGCCTGCTACGTGCGGTAGGGCTGGTGGCTTGATGTAAGTCGGCAAGTCCGCGAACGACTCGATGAGAACAAAAAAAGAACTTGCGGACGAGAACAAACCATGCACATAGTTCCGTTCAGGGGGTCGCCGAGGACTTCAGTTGCCTCGAGAGCGCCGACCGTGAGAGAAGGATGAGTGCCGTGAGCCAACCCAATCTTCGCGTCGTGGAAGGAACTTTCGTGGACAAAACCAAGGCGCTCGACGCCGCGCTCTCCCAGATCGAACGCGCGTTCGGCAAAGGCTCGATCATGCGCCTCGGCAAGAACGTCAAAGCGGCGGAGGTGGAGACCATTTCTACCGGATCGCTGGGTCTCGATATCGCGCTCGGGGTGGGCGGCCTGCCGCGCGGCCGCGTGATCGAGATTTACGGACCGGAATCCTCGGGCAAGACGACGCTGACCTTGCATGTCATCGCCGAAGCGCAGAAGAAGGGCGGCGTCTGCGCCTTCGTCGACGCCGAGCATGCGCTCGATCCCGTCTACGCCCGCAAGCTCGGCGTCAATCTCGAAGACCTCCTGATCTCCCAGCCCGACACGGGCGAGCAGGCGCTCGAAATCACCGATACTTTGGTGCGCTCGGGCGCGATCGACGTGCTGGTGGTCGATTCGGTCGCGGCGCTGACGCCGCGCGCCGAAATCGAGGGTGAGATGGGCGAATCGCAGCCCGGCCTCCAGGCACGGCTCATGAGCCAGGCGCTGCGCAAGCTCACCGCCTCGATCTCGCGCTCCAACACCATGGTCATCTTCATCAATCAGATCCGCATGAAGATCGGCGTGATGTACGGTTCGCCCGAGACCACTACCGGCGGCAATGCGTTGAAATTCTACGCCTCCGTGCGTCTCGACATCCGCCGCATCGGCGCGATCAAGGACCGCGAAGAGGTCGTCGGCAACCAGACCCGCGTCAAGGTCGTCAAGAACAAGGTCGCGCCGCCCTTCAAGCAGGTCGAATTCGACATCATGTACGGCGAGGGCGTCTCCAAGAACGGCGAACTGATCGACCTCGGCGTCAAAGCCGGCGTCGTCGAGAAGTCCGGCGCCTGGTTCTCTTTCGACAGCCAGCGCCTCGGTCAGGGCCGCGAGAACGCCAAGACCTATCTGAAGGCCAATCCGGAAGCGGCGGAGCGCATCGAAAAGGCGATCCGCGAAAACTCCGGCCTGATCGCCGAGCGCATTCTCGACAACGTCGAACCCTCCGACGCAGACGACGCCGACGCCTGAAGTTCTCCTTTGGGCGCGCGCGTCCCCTCAAAAGCGCGCCCAACCGCCAAGGAGCCCGCCTTCACCGTCGCGCGGAGCGCGCGGCCGCGTTCGGCCTTCGAGCCGGCGCGGCCGCGCGGCAAATCCGGGGCGTCCCTCGGGTTTGCCTTTCCCTTGCCATGCTCTAAAAGCTCGGGAGAAATCCAGCCCGGGGCCATGCGTTCATGAGCGGCGTCAACGAGATCCGATCGAACTTTCTGCAGTTCTTCGCTAAGAACGGCCATGAGATCGTGCCCTCGAGTTCGCTCGTGCCGCGCAACGATCCGACGTTGATGTTCACCAACGCCGGCATGGTGCAGTTCAAGAACGTGTTCACCGGCGTCGAGCGGCGGCCCTACCAGCGGGCGACCACCGCGCAGAAATGCGTGCGCGCCGGCGGCAAGCACAACGACCTCGACAACGTCGGCTACACCGCGCGCCACCACACGTTCTTCGAGATGCTGGGCAATTTCTCGTTCGGCGATTACTTCAAACCGCTCGCCATCGAGCTCGCCTGGTCGCTGATCACGCGCGAATTTGGCCTGCCCAAGGATCGGCTGTGCGTCACCGTCTACCATGACGACGACGAGGCCTTCGATCTGTGGAAGCGCGTCGCCGGCCTTCCGGAATCGCGCATCATAAGGATCGCGACCTCCGACAATTTCTGGGCGATGGGCGACACCGGCCCCTGCGGACCCTGCTCGGAGATCTTCTTCGACCATGGCGACACGATCCCCGGCGGGCCGCCCGGCTCGCCGGACGCGGACGGCGACCGCTTCATCGAGATCTGGAATCTCGTCTTCATGCAGTTCGAGACGATGCCGGGCGGCGAACGCGTGAACCTGCCGCGGCCCTCGATCGACACTGGCATGGGGCTCGAACGCGTCGCCGCGGTGTTGCAGGGCAAGCACGACAACTACGACATCGACCTGATGCGCGCGCTCATTCGCGCGAGCGCCGAAGCAACCGGGGTCGATCCCGATGGCCCGCACAAGGTCTCGCACCGGGTGATCGCCGATCATCTGCGCGCCGCCGCCTTCCTCGTCGCGGACGGCGTGCTGCCCTCCAACGAAGGTCGCGGCTACGTTCTGCGCCGCATCATGCGCCGGGCGATGCGCCACGCCCAGCTCCTCGGGGCGCGCGAGCCGCTGATGTGGCGCCTCGTGCCGGCGCTGACGCGCGAGATGGGGCAGGCCTATCCCGAGTTGCTTCGCGCCGAAGCGCTGGTGACCGAGACGCTGAAGCTCGAGGAGACGCGCTTTCGCACCACTTTGGCGCGCGGCCTCGCGATCCTCGAGGACGAGACGCGCGACCTCGCTTCGGGAGGCAACCTCGCGGGCGACGTGGCGTTCAAGCTCTACGACACTTACGGCTTTCCGCTCGACCTGACGCAGGACGCGCTTCGCCCGCGCGGCGTCGGCGTCGACGTCGAAGCCTTCAACGCCGCCATGGAGCGCCAGCGCGCCGAGGCGCGCAAGGCCTGGTCCGGCTCCGGCGAAGCGGCCACCGAGACGGTCTGGTTTTCGCTGCGCGAGCGGATCGGCGCGACCGAGTTTCTCGGCTATGAGACCGAGAGCGCGGAGGGCGTCGCCGAGGCGCTGGTGCGCGACGGCGCCGAAGCAGCCTCGCTCGCAGCCGGCGAAACCGGCTGGCTTATCCTCAACCAGACGCCGTTTTACGGCGAATCGGGCGGCCAGGTCGGCGACGTCGGCGCCATCGTCGGCCCGGGCGTGCGCGCGCGCGTGCTCGACACCAAGAAGAAGCTCGGCGACCTCTTCGTCCACGAAATCGAGGTCGAAGAGGGGACGCTCAAGGTCGGCGACGCGCTGGAGCTGAAGGTCGATCACGCGGCGCGCGCGGCGATTCGCGCCAACCATTCGGCGACTCACCTGTTGCACGAAGCCCTGCGCATCGTGCTGGGCGACCACGTGGCGCAGAAGGGTTCGCTCGTCTCGCCCGACCGGCTGCGCTTCGACATCGCCCATCCCAAGCCCATCACGTCAGAGGAGATCGCGGCGGTCGAGGACATCGCCAACCGCGTCGTGCTCGCCAACGAGCCGGTCGTCACGCGGCTGATGGGGCTCGATGAGGCGCGCGCTTCCGGCGCCCGGGCGCTGTTTGGCGAAAAATACGGCGAGGAAGTGCGCGTCGTCTCGATGGGGACGATCGAGGCCGGCGACAACGGCCCGCGTCCCTATTCGGTCGAGCTTTGCGGCGGCACGCATGTCGCGCGCACCGGCGACATCGGCCTCGTGACGATCATCGGCGAGAGCGCTGTGGCGGCGGGCGTGCGCCGCATCGAGGCGAAGACGCGGGACGACGCGCGCAAGCGCCTGACCGAGGATTCGCGCGCCTTCGCCGAACTCGCCGCCCTGCTGCGCGCTCCGGCGCCGGAGGCCGCCGAGCGGCTCGAGGCGCTGCTCGAAGACAAGCGGAAGCTCGAGCGCGAACTCGCCGACGCCCGCCGCAAGCTCGCGATGGGCGGCGGATCGGGCGCGTCCGATGCGGTCCGCGATGTCGGCGGCGTCAAGCTCTATGCGCGCGAAGTCTCCGGCGTCGAAATGAAGGACCTCAAGTCGCTCGCGGACGAAGCCAAGCAGACCGTCGGCTCGGGCGTCGTCGCGATCGCGGCGGTGAGCGAGGACGGCAAGGCGAGCCTCGTCGTCGGCGTGACCGCGGATCTGACGGCGCGCTTCAGCGCGGTCGATCTTGTCCGCCTCGGCTCGGCCGCACTCGGCGGCAAAGGCGGCGGCGGCCGCCCCGATATGGCTCAGGCCGGCGGCCCCGACGGCGCCAAGGCGGGGGAAGCGCTGGCGGCGGTCGAGCAGGCGATTCGAGAAAAGGCGGGAGCGTGAACGCCACCCCTTCCGCGGCGTCCAACCGACCGTGCGGCGGCGGATGACGCATTCGCGTAGCGCATTTGCCCGTCTGGAGATGGGGCGCTAAAGCTTTCTGCTGTCTGGCGGAGCTGCCGTCACCCTCCGGCAAACGGGAGGGCCCCGGTGACCTTCGCTCTTGCCTTCAATCATCCTTCAAGCGGGAATCGTCCGGAGTGACGAAGCGCGCCAGCAATCCGCCCCCGGGCTCGACGTTTCGCCAACGGTCGATGTCGAATTCGAGGATCGCCAGCGCCGAGGTCGGGAACTTGCCCGCCAGGCGTTGCATCTCGCTACGCGCGCCGCGGCCGGCGAGGTGGGTCGCGACGTCGGCGAGGCCAGGATTGTGTGCGACCAGCATCACATGCGGCTTCGTGTCGGGCAGGGCGCGCACGATCGTCTGGATGGCCTGCCAGCTCGCCTCATAAAGCGCCGGCTCGACGCGCCGTTCGACCGGACGCGGCCAGCCCGCGCCGACGATCGCCGCCGTCTCGCGCGTGCGCGCCGCGCCCGAATCGATCATCAGGTCGGGGATCATGTCGATCGCCGCGACGAAGGCGCCGATGCGCGCGGCGTCGCGACGGCCGCGCTCGACGAGCGAGCGCTCGTGATCGTCGCGTCCCGTGGCGGGGATCGCTTTGCCGTGTCTGAGGAGGAGGAGCCACCGCATCGAAACGCTCAGCGTTTGCCGCTTGTTGCGCGCGAGACCGTCACGACGTGCGCTCGCGCCGGTTGAGGAAGGCCAGCCGCTCGAAGAGATGCACGTCCTGCTCGTTCTTCAGCAGCGCGCCGTGCAGCGGCGGGATCAATTTCCTGGGGTCGCGCTCGCGCAACGCCTCCGGCGAAATGTCTTCGTTGAGCAGCAGCTTGAGCCAGTCGAGCAGCTCGGATGTAGTGGGCTTCTTCTTCAAGCCCGGCGTCTCGCGCACCGAGAAGAAAACGCGTAGCGCCTCCTCGACGAGCCGCGGTTTGATGCCGGGGGTGTGCGCTTCGACGATCGCGCGCATCGTCTCCGTGTCGGGAAAGCGGATGTAGTGGAAGAAGCAGCGGCGCAGGAACGCGTCCGGCAGCTCCTTTTCATTGTTGGAGGTGATGACGACGATCGGTCGCACGGCGGCGCGCACCGTCTCGCCGGTCTCGTAGACATGGAATTCCATGCGGTCGAGCTCAAGCAACAGATCGTTGGGAAATTCGATGTCGGCCTTGTCGATCTCGTCGATCAGCAGCACCGGGCGCTCCGGCGCGGTGAAGGCTTCCCACAACTTGCCGCGGCGGATGTAGTTGCGGATGTCGGAGACGCGAGGATCGCCCAGTTGCGAATCGCGCAGGCGCGAAACGGCGTCGTAGTCATAGAGCCCCTGCTGGGCGCGCGTGGTCGACTTGATGTGCCAGGCGATGAGCGGCGCGCCGAGCGCAGCGGCGATTTCCTCGGCGAGCATGGTTTTTCCGGTTCCGGGTTCGCCTTTGATCAGCAGCGGCCGCTCGAGCTTGATCGCCGCGTTCACCGCGACTTTCAGCTCGTCGCTGGCGATATAGCTGGCGGTGCCTTCAAAACGCATGATCGCCTCAGGAGTTCGAGAGCGCGCGGCGAAAACCGATCGCCGAAAGCCAAGAGGAGGAGTTGAGGAGCCTAGACGTCTCGGCGAACGAAGCAAACCGCCGCGCGATCGAAGAGGCGAGCAGACCGCTCAATTCATCGCGCTTTTCACCGTCTCGATCAATTGCTTGAGCGTGAAGGGCTTCGGCAGGAAGAGAAACTCCTGTCCTTCCGGCAAGTTGCGCGAGAAGGCGTCGTCGGCGTAGCCGGAGACGAACACGATCTTGGCCGTCAGGCCGCGCCGTCTGAGCTCCGTCAGCATGGTCGGCCCGTCCATTTCCGGCATGATGACGTCGGAGACGATCAGGTCGATTTCGCCATCGGCGGAATCGACCACGCGCAGCGCGTCGACGCCCGAATCGGCTTCGAGCACCGTGTAGCCGCGCGAGGCGAGCGCGCGCGACGCGAAGGCGCGCACCGCCTCCTCGTCCTCGACCAGCAGGATGGCGCCGCGTCCGGTGAGGTCGGCCGCCGGTTTCGCCGCCTCCTTCTTGACGGGCTCGGCGACCGCCTCGGGAATGTAGCGTGGCAGCAGAATGCGGAACGTCGTACCGACGCCGGGCTCGCTCTCGCAGAACACGTAGCCACCCGTCTGTTTGACGATGCCATAGACCATCGAGAGGCCGAGCCCGGTGCCCTTGCCGACTTCCTTGGTGGTGAAGAAGGGCTCGAAGATCTTGTCGCGCACGTCGGCGGGGATGCCGTGGCCAGTGTCCTCGACCTCGATGAGGACATATTCGGCCGGCACGAGCGACTTCTCGTTGAGGCTCGCGCATTCGGCGGCGGCGACGTTGCGAGTGCGCAGCACGATGCGCCCGCCGTCGCTCATCGCGTCGCGCGCGTTGACGACGAGATTGACGATCACCTGTTCGAACTGGTTGAGGTCCGCCTTGACGAGCCACAGGTCGCGCCCATGCACGACGTCGAGTTCGATCGTTTCGCCGACGAGGCGGCGCAGCAACATCTGCAATTCGGAGAGCACCTCGCTAAGCTGAAGCGTCTGCGGCCGCAGCGTCTGCCGGCGCGAGAAGGCGAGCAGCTGGCGCACTAGGCCAGCGGCCCGGTTGGCGTTCTGCTTGATCTGCATGATGTCCTGGAAGGACGGATCGGTCGGCCGGTGATTGGCGAGCAGAAGATCGGAATAGCCGATGATCGCCGTCAGTACGTTGTTGAAGTCGTGCGCGATGCCACCGGCGAGCTGGCCGATCGCCTGCATTTTCTGGCTCTGGGCGAAGTTCTCCTGCAGCGTGCGCTGCTCGGTGGTGTCGAGCGCGAAGACGATCGCGCTCGCGCCCTCGTCGCCTCGCGGATCGGCGGCGGAGACGAAGAAGCGCGCCGCGCGCGCCCCGTCGCCTGCCAGCGCGACGTCGAGCGGCGCGATGTCGCCCCTGCCTTGTCCGGCGGCCGCGATCGCCTCGCGCAAAATCGCGTGGTCGCGCTCGACGACGCCGCGATAGATCGAGGGTCGCGCCTCTCCGCCGCCGGGCTTCAGCGCCTGCGGCGCAAGGCGGGCGAAGGCGCCGTTGGCGCGCAACACGACGCCCTCGGCGTCGATCGAAGCGATCGCCATCGGGGTCGAATTGAAGAAGCGCGCGAAGCGGACTTCGGCCGCGCGCAAATCCTCGCCATGGTCTTCGCCGGGGGCGCGGTTGAGAACCAAGGTGCGCGAGGGGCCCGGCAGGCCGGCGCTCGAGAAGGCGACGCGATGCAGCAGCCGCGCCGGCAGGAATTGACCCTGGCGGCGCTTGAGGTCGACGTCGAAGCGCTCGGTCGTCACTTCGCCCGGCTTGCCGGAGACGACGCTGAGCAGGGCCGCGCCGTCGCCCGCCACGATGTCGGCGAGCTTGAGCTGGCCGGCTGCGAATTGGGCGATGTCGTAGTCGAGCCAATTGGCGAGCGTCGCGTTCATATGCGCGATCGATCCGTCCGGCTCGGCCGAGAAGAAACCCGCCGGCGCGTGGTCGAGATAGTCGATCGCGTGCTGCAGGTCCTGAAAGAAACTCTCGTGCCGTTCGCGCTCGCGCGTGATGTCGGAGACGCTCCACAGCGTCGCGCCGGCCTTGGCGATGCCTTCCAGCGGGCGAACGCGGATGCGATACCAGGCGGCGGCGCCCTCGCCGGCGAGGGGAGGGGCCATCCGCAGCTCCTCGACGGCGCGGTTGCCGGCGTGCGCCGCCTGCGCGAGCCGGTAGACCGCTTCGGAGATTTCCGGCGCGCCGGTGAAAAGCCGCTCGACGAGCTTGAGGTCCGCGGCCCCCTTGGCGCCCGACAGCGCCCGATAGGCCTCGTTGGCGTAGATGATGCGCGAATCGGCGTCGGTGACGATCAGGCCGTCGGTGTTGTTGTCGGCGATCGCCTTGGTGGTGTCGTAGCGCCCGGCCTGGCCGGCGAACTGCAGCTGGCCGAACGCATAGAGCAGAATCGAGAACACCCCGAAGATCGCCAGACCCGCGATGGTCCACGAGATCGCCTTGACCCCGAACTCGCCCGGCAGCAGAAGAAACGCCGCGACAGCGCCGCAGAGGCACGCGACGAGCAGCAAGAGGAGCGCCGGATTGGCGCCGCGCTCAACGCGGTCGACGGCGGCCGGCTTTGGCGTCGAACTCATTGCGAAAGCTTCCCTTGGCGGCGCCGGGCTGCGAAGGCGCGGCGAGCTCGCCCCGCAAGGGCGGCGTAAGGCGACGAACTGCCGCTTGACGAGGCGCCCGGGAGCGCGCTCGATATGGCCTCAACTTTGCGCATCCCACTTGTACGCCGTATTTTCATGGTCCACTGAGTCGCACAAAACGGTCCAGTCTGATACTGACCTTTTTCATCGCCCATGGCGACAACGAACGAGAACAACGAGAACTAAGAGAGGCGCCCGTCGCCGAGGTCTGGGTATCGCATGCAATGGATTAGCAATTTGGTGTCGCCAGACAATCGCGCGATGCAAATCGTCGTCATCGCCGGCCTGGTCGTCGCTATCGCTCTGATCGTCGCCATCGTCTACCGCATCGCGTTCGGCCATCGCCTGCGCGTTCCCGGCGGCGGGCGGACGCGCCAGCCGAGGCTCGGGCTGGTCGACGCCTTTTCGTTGGACGGACAGCGTCAGCTCGTCCTGGTGCGGCGGGACAATGTCGAGCATCTCATCATGATCGGCGGCCCCAACGACGTGGTCGTCGAGGCGCAGATCGTTCGCGCCGTCGCGCAATCGGTCCGCGAGGCTGGCGCTGGTAAACCTCCGTCGCCGCGGGTCGCGGCCGCTCCGCCCACCATGCCGATCGAGCCGCCGGCGGCGGCGAGCGAGCCCCCGCCCGAGCCGCGGATCGAGCCGCCTGTTGCGAAGCCGCCCGAGCTGCCCGCGCCGGCGGCGCGAGCCCCGAGCCGCGCCGCGCCCGCCAATCCGGCGCCGCCGCCGATTCGCCCTGAGCCGCCGCAGCAGCCGAAGGTCGAGCCCATGCTCAGGGCCGAGCCGCCGCCGGCCCGACCCACCCCTGTTGCAAGGCCGGACTTTCCGCCGCCGGTTCGTCCCGCGCCGGCCCAGCCCGAGCCGTCGCGGGCTGTCGCGCCCGAGGTTGCGCCGGCCGGCAAGCCGGTCGCTCCGCCGCCGGTTCGCCCGGCGCCTTATGTGCGCCCCCCGCTGCCGCCGCCGATCGGTCCCGCGGCTGTGACGAGGGGCCGGCCGCTCCCGGCGCAGGAGACGCCCGCAGCGCCGGCGCCTCCGGCTGCCGTCGCGACGCCGACGCCTATGGCCGCGCCGCCGGCCGCCGCGCAGCGCTCGGGCCCGACGCCCGAGCCAGCGGCTTCGACGCCCGGGCCGGTCTTCGCGCCGGCGCCGCCGTCCGCGCCGGTTGCCGCGCCTGCGCAGGGGCCACAGCCGTCAGGCCAGTCAGGAGCCCCGCCGGCGCCCCCGCCGCCTGCAACGCCGAATCGGCCGGAGACGTCGCGGGGTTCCGCGCCCGAGACGACGAAGACGGGGGTCGACGATCCGTTCGCCGGACTCGAATCGCTCGAGGCGGAGATGGCGCGCCTGCTGGGGCGCGACAACTAGTTTTCTCCCCTCTCCCAGCGGGAGCGGGACGGACGGCCCCGTGAGTCTCTCTCCAACGACAACAAGCTCTTATCCCACGCGAAAAAGCGCGCCGACCCTTCCGGATCGGCGCGCCCTGCGCTGTTGGTTTTTTCGCTTTTCGTCTGGCTATTCGTCGCGGTAGATCTTTTCGCGCCGTTCGTGGCGTTCTTGCGCTTCGACCGAAAGCGTCGCGATCGGTCGGGCGTCGAGGCGCCTGAGCGAGATCGGATCGCCCGTCTCGACGCAGAACCCGTAGGAACCATCGTCGATTCGCGCCAGCGCAGCTTCGATCTTGGCGATCAGCTTGCGCTGACGATCGCGCGCCCGCAGTTCAATTGCCCGGTCGGTTTCCGAGGAGGCGCGGTCGGCGATGTCGGGGTGGTTTTCACTTTCGTTTTGCAGCGCGGCGAGCGTTTCTTTGCTTTCCGCCAGAATGGATTCACGCCAGACTATGAGTTTGCGCCGAAAGTATTCCTTCTGGCGCTCGTTCATGAACGGCTCATCGTCCGAGGGTTTGTAGCCGTCCTCAATAACGCCGACAATGCCCATGATTCTCGGTTCCCTGCTGAGCTTGGCGCCCTTATAGCGATCTCGATGTGACGGAACAATAACTACTCTGGGGCTTGCGGCGCGCTCGAAGCGGGTAGACCCTCATTGCGCCCCGGCGAAAGCTAGGCCTAGTCTACCGGATCGCCGCCAAGCCGCGAATTCCAGGAGGGAATCCATGTTCCACCGGATTGTTCTCGCCGTCGATCTCGCCGATCCCGCCGCATCTCCAAAAGGGCTTGATCAGGCGGTCGAACTCGCGGCCTTGAGCGGGGGGGAACTGAGGCTCGTCAATGTTCAGCCGCTCCTTCCCGCGACCTTCATGGAATATGTTCCGGCCGATTTCGACGAAGAGCAGGAAAAGCGCGCTCAGATCGCTATGCATGAGGTCGCCGCCGAGGTTAAACTGCCGAAAGAGCGGGTTTCGACTGTCGTCCTCAGCGGCGGCGTCTATCACGAACTGCTCCGGGAGGCGACGGAGTGGGCCGCCGATCTCATCGTCGTCGGATCCCATCGGCCCGTGATGTCCGACTATCTCCTCGGCTCGAACGCCAAGACGATCGTGCGCCACGCCCAATGCTCGGTGCTCGTCGTTCGCGAGTGATCAATGCGAGAGGGCGCGCATCGCCGATTCGATGCCGTCGGGGGTGAGCGGAAACATGCGCTCGCCGAACAATGCCGAAACGATGCGGGTCGAATGCGAATAGCCCCACTGTTCGGGCGCCGTCGGGTTGATCCAGACGCTGCGCGGCCAGGCGGCCACGGCCCGCTTTAGCCAGACCTCGCCCGGCTCGGGGTTGAGGTGCTCGACCGAGCCGCCGGGGGTGAGAATCTCGTGCGGGCTCATCGCTGCGTCGCCGACGAAGATGACGCGATGGTCGCGCCCGTAGCTGTTGAGGATGTCGTGGGTCGCCGTGCGCTCCTCGAACCGCCGGCGATTGTTCTTCCACACGCTCTCATAGAGGCAATTGTGGAAGTAGAAATGCTCGAGGCGCTTGAATTGCAACCGGGCGGCCGAGAAAAGATTGTCGGCGGCCTCGACGTGCCAGTCCATTGAACCGCCGACGTCGAGGAACAGCAGCACCTTCACCGCGTTGCGACGCTCGGGGCGCAGCCTGACGTCGATATAGCCCTTGTCGGCGGTCGAGCGGATCGTGCCGTCGAGATCGAGCTCCTCCTCGGCGCCCTCGCGGGCGAAGCGCCTGAGGCGGCGCAGCGCGATGCGGATGTTGCGGGGCCCAAGCTCCTCGTCGCCGGAGAAATCCTTGAAATCGCGGCGGTCCCACACTTTCACGGCGCTGCCGCGGCGGCCTCGGTCCTGGCCGATGCGCACGCCCTCGGGGTGGTCGCCATAGGCGCCGAAGGGCGACGTGCCACCCGTGCCGATCCATTTCGAGCCGCCCTGGTGGCGCTCCTTCTGTTCGGCGAGGCGCTGGCGCAGCGTTTCCATCAGCTTGTCGAAGCCGAGTTTTTCTATCTCGGCTCTTTCCTCAGGCGACAGATAGCGCTCGGCGAGCTTGCGCAGCCATTCCTCGGGCAGCTCCGCCTGCTCGACCGCCTGCGACAGCGAGACTACGCCCTTGAAAGAGGCGGCGAAGACGAGATCGAACTTGTCGAGGTTGCGCTCGTCCTTGACGAGCAGGGCGCGCGACAGGCGGTAGAAGTCGTCGATCGACGTCTCCGCCACATCCGCCTCGAGCGCCCGCATCAGATCGAGATATTCGCGCGGCGTCACCGGGACGCGGGCTTCCCGCAAGGCGGCAAAAAAGGAGAGGAACATGGGGCGATGCTAGTCGTGGCGGCGAGACGGCGCAACGTCATGGGGGCAAGCGCGCCTGGCGCCTGGAAATCGTCGCCTTGCCGCGCGATAGTGCCTTACGCAGCAATCTTCCCTCTTCGCGTATCGCTCGTCGAGAGTCGTGCGTTCTGATGATGCCTATGCGCGCGAGAAGGGATTGGGCGGCGCCAAGCTAGTCAAACGCTTAGCCGGAGGCGCTTATGACCGTCCTCATCGATCGCCACGCCTTCGCTTTGCCGCGTTCGGCCGCGCCCGATCTCGAAATCTTCGCGATCGGCGATATCCATGGCCGCAGCGATCTCCTCGCCGCGCTCCTCGACGAAGCGGCCCGCGAACCGCGACTGGCGTCGGAGCGCGCCATCGTGTTTCTCGGCGACCTGATCGACCGCGGACCCGACAGCCTCGGCGCGATCGATCTTGCGATCGAAGCGGCCGCGCGCGTCGGCGCCCAGCGCTCCATTTGCTTGATGGGCAACCACGAGGTGATGATGCGCCTGACCGTCGATCCCGCGATCGCGCAGGCGGACGCGATCGAGGCGCTCGAGACGTGGCGGCGCAACGGCGCAGACAAGATCGTCGCTCAATTCGTCGATCTCGATCGCCTCCCGGTCGCACCACAGGAGCGGCCGAGGGCGATCCGGGACGCTCTGCCGCCACGCTTCGCCCGATGGCTGGCCGGCCTGCGCGTCTCCTGGCGAAGCAATGAGTTCCTGTTCGTCCACGCTGGCGTCAATCCGCGCTTCGAGCTCGACGCCTTCCTCGCCACGCCCTGGAATATCCCTCTGCGACTGGTCGACGAGGAGCGCCATTGGGCCTGGGTGCGCTGGCCGTTCCTCGAGCATGACCCAGGCCCAGCAGGCTGGAGCGGCTATTTCGTCGTGCATGGCCACACGCCCAACGACGCCAAGCCGCATGCCTCGCACCCCGACCAGATCGAGCATTTCCGTCTCAACCTCGACGCGGGATCGGGGAACACCGGCGTCGCGGAAATGGCGATCATCCGCGCTAACCGGGCGGAGGTCGTCGCCGCCCGCGGGCCAACCAACAAGGCGTTGCGCGTCTGAGCCCCGTCAGGTCAGCCGACGCGATGCGCGCTCGTCGAGCGCGTCGGCGAAGGCGGCGGGCGGCCAGCCCTCCCGTAACGCTTGCGCCATCAACTGCGCCTGGGTCTGCGGGGCGAGGCCGCCGATCGGCGGGTCGCGGTCGAGATTGGTCGGGAAGGGGTAGCCCTCGGCGGCGGCGGCGATCGCATTGGCGCGCTCGCGCTCGCTGAGGTCGCTCATCCCTGGCAGGACCCGATAGAGCGCCTTGGCCATTCGCATCCGGCCGACCGATTCCATCGCGCGGCCATAGGGCGAGGAAATCTGCAAGAGATTCGCCATGCGCTTGACGTCGCTGGTGCGATTTTGGCCAGCCGCGTGGAACAGGGCCGGATTGAAGAAGGCCGCGTCGCCCCTGGCGAGCGGCAGTTGCACATGATTGCGCTCGAAATAGGCGATGAACTCGGGCCTGCGCCAGGCGAAATAGCCGGGCGCGAAGTTCTGCGAGAACGGCAGATAGAGCGTCGGCCCGGTTTCGACCGGCATGTCGCAATGGGCGACCGCGCCTTGCAGCGTCATCACCGGCGACAACCGGTGGGCGTGCGCGGGAAAGCACTCGATCTCGGCCTCGGTCTGAAAGCCCATGGGATAGTCGCGATGAACCGACGTCGCTTCCCCGCCGGGATTGACGACGACGAGCTGTGAGGTGATCTGGTAGCCGGTCCCAAGCCACGCCTGCGCGACCATCGCGATCGGCTCGCTTGCGTAGTAGCGCGCGAAGACATCCGGCGCCGCAAGGCACAGCTTTTCCAGTGCATTCCGCACCCGGTCGTTCGCACCACGCCTGGCGAGCTGATCGCCGCCGCCATTGTGGTCGAGGTGCTGCTCTTCGATGATCTCGCGAAAGATGCGGGTCGCGGCGTCGATGACGCTCAGGTCCGCGAACGCCTTCTGGAACACGACGACGCCGGGGCCGCTCAGCATCGCCTCCGCCCATTCGGCCATCAGGGCCTTGCGCTGAACGGAATCCTCCGCCGCAGCACGGATCGCGTCGCCGTCGTAGATCGGCACGTTGGAGCGAATCGCGGCCGCCAGAGGATAGTCGGCGGGATCGGTGCGTCGATCCACGATGGTCAGAAAGTCGTCGAACTTGCAGGCTTGCGCGCTCAACCACACGCGCGCGGCGCGTTGCGCAACAATCGCTTCGGCATTCACCGGGCGTCCTCCCATAGTCATCGTCAGCCTTTTCGGGCTTTGGCGTCCGCCGCCAGCTGGGGCCTAGGACGGACCGGAATGAGTCAACACCTTCGCGATCGAGGCTGCAAGCTGGTCCTGGCGATAGGGCTTGGCGATCCGCGGCAGGTCGACGCCGGAATTCGACGGCAACTCCGCGTAGCCTGTCGCAAGCAGGATCGGCAGGCCCGGGCGCAGTTCGCGCGCCGCGGCGGCGAGCTGGGCGCCGTTCATCTTCGGCATCGAATAATCCGTGATCAGCAAATCGACCACGCGGCCATTCTGCAAAATCTCGAGAGCGCGCGAGGCGGAGTTGGCCTCGATGACGTCGTGGCCGAGATCTTCCAGCATTTCGACGGTGCTCATCGCGATCAGAGCGTCGTCATCGACGATTAGAACAGTGATTTTAGGCATGTTGGTCTGGTCCGCCACGGTCCGGGACGTCTGGGGTTTGGCGGGCTGGACCGCCACTGTGGTCGCCGGCAGCCACAATTCCGCACGGGAGCCGCGACCGAGTTCGCTGGTTAGACGCAAGGCGCCGTTGAGCTGCGCCGCCAGGCCCTGGATCATAGAGAGGCCGAGGCCGGTCCCCTTGCCCAATTCCTTGGTCGAGAAGAAAGGTTCGGTCGCCCGCTTGAGCGTCTCCGGGCTCATGCCGCAGCCGGTGTCGGAGACCGTCAGACACACATACCGGCCGGGCGCCAGATCGCTGCCGGGACGCGCCCGGCGCTCCTCGACGTCGATCGTGAGCAGGCCGCCCTCCGGCATGGCGTCGCGCGCGTTGACGACGAGATTCAGCAGAGCGAGCTCGATTTGTATGGCGTCCACGAGAACGAGCGGCAGGCTCTCGGGAAGGTTGATCCGGAGTTCAATCTGCGCGCCGGCCGAGCGCTCGATCAGATCGGTCATGCCGCCAACGAGTTCGACGATGCTCTTGGGCTCGACTTTCAGATCCTGCTTGCGGGCGAACGCCAGCAGCCGCTGCGTCAACGCCGCGCCGCGCTGTGCGCCTTGCACCGCGCCATCGATCAGCCGCGCCGTCTTCGCGTCGCTGGGCAGGTGCTTGCGCAACAGATCGAGATTGCCGATGACAGCCATGAGCAGATTGTTGAAGTCGTGCGCGACGCCGCCGGTGAGCTGGCCGATCATCTCCATTTTCTGAGCGTGTCGCAGTTTGCGCTCGGCCACCTCGCGCTGCTCGATCTCCGCCAGCACCGCCGCGTGCGCTCGCTCCAATTCGGCGGTGCGCTTGGCGACGCGCTCCTCGAGCGTCTCGTTGAGCCGCTTCAGCCGCTCTTCGCTTTCGCGCAACTCGAGGATGCGCGCCCGCGCCTCGTATTGTCGCATCCTTCCGTTGAACGCGGTGCGGGCGACGCTGACGAAAGTGGTGGGATGGAAGGGGCGCTCCAGGAACGTCACGTTGCCCAGCAGCTCGAACAATCGGGCCGCGTTCGGATTGCGCTCGAGCCCGCCGCCTCTCTGTGTGAGGATGACGAAGGGGATGTCCGACCAGGCCGGTTGCGCGGCGACGCGGGCAGCGACGCCTCTCAGATCGACCGACCGGAAAGTCTCTTCCGTTACGACCGCGAAAAACGCGTCTTCGCCCAAGGCTTGTTCAAATTCGGCGACGTCGCCACAGATCGCCGCGGAGACGCCAGCCTCCCGCAGCAGGGACTCGGCGACCACCGCGTCACGCCCATGTGGGGCCAGAATGAGTGCCTTGGAGGCCTTGGAGCTAAGAATCGGTCTGACCTGCGGATGACGGATTTAACAGCCTGCCTGCGTCCCCCATATGGGTCGGGACGCCGCGAAGGATGCCGTGGAACTCGATGAGGGGGCCGCCGAGCGTCAGCCCATTCTCGTCGATGCGAAACTCCCTGATCGTGTCCTCGTGCTTTCCGGTCCGCTTTTTGATGACGGAAACGGCGCGGCGGACCTTTCCAAACGCCTCGAAATAGCGAAGCAAGATGACCGTGTCGGCAAGGTAGGTGACATCGACAGACGTCGCCATTTCGCCAATCAGGCCATGCTGGGCGACCGTCAGAAACGAGGTTACGCCCTGACGGTTCAGATAGAGAAGCAATTCGTGAATATGGAGAGCGAGATATTTTTCCTCGGGCATCGCCGCCTGATAGCCGTTGAGACTGTCGATCAGCACGATCTTGGCCTGCACCGTCTGGACGCTTTGGCGCACCCGATAGGCGAACTCGCCCGGCGACAGCTCGGCGGCGTCGACCTGCTCGATGTGAAGCAGCCCTTTGTCGCGCATGCCGCGCAAATCCATGCCGATCGCGCGGGTGCGATCGAATAGAAGGCCGAGTTCCTCGTCGAACGCGAAAAAGGCGACCTTCTCGCCGCGCGCGACCGCAGCTTGCAGGAATTGAATTGCGATCGTGCTCTTACCTGTGCCGGAGGGGCCGAGCACGAGGACGCTCGATCCCTGCTCCACGCCCCCGCCCAGCAATGCGTCCAACTCGGCGATGCCGCTCCTCACAAAGGTCCGCACGAAATCCGCGCGGTGTTCCGCCGAGACCAGCCGGGGAAAAACAGCGACGCCCCCTGTCTTGATCGTGAAATCGTGGCTCCCGCCGCGGTACGCCTGACCCCGGTATTTCGCGACCCGCAAACGGCGCCGCTCGGCGCCGTAAGCCGGAGTGGCCTGCTCGAGTTGAATGACGCCATGCACGACGCTGTGCACGGTTTTGTCCATTACGTCGGAGGTCATGTCGTCGAGCAACATGACGGTCGCACTGTTTCGCGCGAAATAGTGCTTGAGCTCGAGGATCTGCCGCCGATAGCGCAACGAGCTCTGCGCGAGGAGACGGATCTCCGACAGGCTATCGAGCACGACGCGACTCGGCCGTACGCGCTCGAACGCGGAAATGATCAATCGCGTCGTTTCGCCGAGTTCGAGGTCGGATGAATAGAGCAGACTTTGCTGTTGGGAGTCGTCTAGCAGACTCTCCGCGGGAGCAAGCTCGACGACGTCGATATGGTCGTCGATCGTCCAGCCGTGCGAGGCCGCCCCCGCGCGTAGCTCCCGCTCTGTCTCCGACAACGTCACGTAGAGACAGCGCTCCCCTTTCCGCGCCCCCTCGAGCACAAAGGACAGCGCGATCGTGGTCTTGCCCGTGCCGGGCTGGCCCTCGACGAGGAATACGTGCTCACGCGCTAGGCCGCCAGCGAGGACGTTATCGAGCCCGGATATGCCCGTGGCCGCCTTCTCCAATTGGTTTACGTCACCCGCCATCGACAACTCCAAGGTGCAGCGCCGGCCCTTGATGCGCCTTTATCCAGCACAAGAAAGGCGCAGGGGCGCGCTGCCGAGGTTCGCCGCGCGCGCAGCGAACCTTCAATCTGTCGGACGAATCCGATGCGGGCATCTAGCCTCCACGTCTTAGTTGATACCGAATCCCGGCCGGCCAAGGTTCTCAACGCACGACTCCGCAAATGGTTCGATCGCGGACGCAAAATCGCTTCGCCCGGGATTTGGAGCCACGGCCTTGCGAACGTGGGTCTCGGGCCGCCTGCGTCTGCAGGTCGCAACTTAGGGGGTATCTCGGCTGGCCCAAATGCGGCTAAGGGGAGGAACCGGCGCCTCGGCGCGCCTGGCGCACCACCGATGGGAGCCCAGTTTTCATGCGGACATGGATTAAGAACCCGCTCGCGATCTTCGCCGACGACGCGGGCGGCGGTCTGGTCGTCGAGGGGGGACGGATCGTCGAGACGGTGGCGAGCGGACGGGCGCCCACGGCGCCGGTCGAGGCGACGTTCGACGCGTCGCGGCATGTGGTTCTGCCGGGCCTCGTCAACACGCATCATCACTTCTACCAGTCGTTGACGCGCGCCCATCCGGCCGCGATCAACAAGGAACTGTTCCCCTGGCTCACCGCGCTCTATCCGATCTGGGCGCGGCTCAAGCCGAGCCAGTTGCGCGTCGCGGCGCGCCTCGTGCTCACCGAATTGATGCTTTCAGGCTGCACGACGGCCTCGGACCATCACTACCTCTTCCCGCGCGGGCTCGAGAACGCGGTTGACATCGAAGTCGAAGAAGCGCGCGCGCTTGGCATGCGCATGACGGTGACGCGCGGCTCGATGGACCTCGGCCAGAAGGACGGCGGCTTGCCGCCCGACAGCGTGGTGCAGGACATGGACACGATCCTCGAAGACAGCGAGCGCGTGCTCAAGCTGTTCCATGATCCCAAGCCTGGGGCGCAAATCCGGATCGCGCTCGCGCCGTGTTCGCCGTTTTCGAGCGACAAGCGAATGATGATCGAAACCGCCAAGCTCGCCGAGCGCTACGATTGCCAGATGCACACGCATCTGTGCGAGACCAAGGACGAAGAGCGGTTCTGCCTCGAGCGGTTCGGCCTGCGCCCGGTCGACTTTCTCGAAGAGACCGGCTGGATGTCGAAGCGCACGTGGCTCGCGCACGGCATCCACTTCAATCCGGAAGAGATCCGCCGGCTCGGACGCGCCGGCGTGGGCGTCTGCCACTGCGCCGCCTCCAACATGGTGCTCGCCTCGGGCATCTGCCCGACCTGCGATCTCGAGGCCGCCGGTTCGCCCGTCGGTCTCGGCGTCGACGGCTCGGCCTCCAACGACGCCTCGAACATGATCGAGGCGCTGCGACACGCCCTGATGATCGGCCGCCTGCGCTACGGCGCCTCGGGGGTGACGCATCTCGACGTGCTGCGCTGGGCGACCGAAGGCTCGGCGCGTTGCCTCGGCCGCGACGACATCGGACGCATCGCCGCTGGCTATCAGGCCGATCTTGCGCTCTTCACGCTCGACGAGTTGCGCTTCAGCGGCGCGCACGATCCGCTCGCGGCGCTGATCCTGTGCGGCGCGCATCGCGCCGACCGCGTCATGATCGGCGGGACGTGGCGCGTGATCGACGGCGCGCCGGTCGGCGTCGACGTTGCCGCCTTGATCGCCGAACACCGCGCGGCGGCGCTGGCGATGGCTTGAGCGCGGCGCCCCTGGCCCATGCTCAGCGCCTGTGGGCTCGCCAGCGCAGCGCCCGCGCCTCGACGAGCGACAGCGCGCCATTGGCGACGAGGCCGATCGCGCCGAGCACGATGACGCCGGCGAAGAGATCGGCCGAGCGGTAGGCGCGCGCCGCGAGCAGCACCCACTGGCCGAGGCCGTCGAGGCCGGCGATCATCTCGCAGACGACCGCGAGGATGAGCGCGACGGTGAGGCCGAGCCGCAGGCCGGCGAGAATGTCGGGCGCCGCCGAGGGCAGGGAGATCTTGATTGCGGTCTCCCATCCGTTGAGCCCCAGAACGCGCGCGACCTCCTTGAGGCGCGGCTCGACCGCTGAGAAGCCGTGCATCGTCGCCAGCAGCATCGGCCAGACCGCGCCAAAGCCGATCACGCCGAGCGCCATGGCGCTCGAGAGGCCGAAGATCGCGATCGCCACCGGAATGACGGCGGAGGCCGGCAGGGGCCGCAGGAACTCGAGCGATGGGCCGATATAAGCCCGCGCCGTCGCGCTCGAACCGATCAGCGCCCCGAGGACGACGCCGACCGCCGACGCGATCAGCCAGCCGGCGATCATGTGCTCGATCGTACCGGCGAGCTTGATCGAGAGGTCCGCGCGCGTGAAACCTGTCCAGAGAGCGGCGAACGCGCGCTCCGGCGAGGGGAGGAAAACGGGCGGGACGAGCTTGAACGCTGCGATCTCCCGCCATCCCAGGATGAGCGCGAGCAGGAACGCGACACTGGCCACGCGCCACGCGAAAGTCCTCATGGCTCGCTTCCCAATCGCGCGGCTTCGCCGAACAGTCGCTTCTGCGCCAGGACGAGCAGGGCGTTGAGGCCGAAGCCGACAATGCCGATCCACAGCAAATAGGCGAGCATCACGTCGGGTCGCAACGCCTGGCCTGCCGTCATCACGCCATTGCCGAGGCCCATGGGATTGACCGCGATTTCGACGGTCACCGCGACGACGAGCGAGATGCCCGCCGCGAGTCGGAAGGCGACGAAGATGCGCGCCAGAGCGGCCGGCGCGATGATCTTGAAGACGCGGGCGAACGGTCCGAGTCTGAGCACCTGCGCGACTTCGATGAGACGCGGCTCGACCTCGGCGACCGCCGCGCGCGAAAGAACGAGCAGTGGCCACAGGCAGGCGAAGGCGACGATGGCGATCTCCAAACGATAGCCGAAGCCGAGCGCGACCAAAGCGATCGGGATGACCGCCACCGAGGGGATAGGCCGCATCAATTCGACGCTGAGCTTGGTCACGTGGTCGAGGGCGCTGAGGCTACCGAACAGGATTCCCAGGGAGAGGCCGATCGCCGCGCCGATCGCGAGGCCGCCGAAGGCGCCTGCGAGCGTGTCGCGCGTCGCGATCAGCAATGAGCCGTCGGCGAGAGCGGAGACGAGAGCCGCCGCCACCGCCGATGGCGGCGCGACGGTGTCGCTCGGTCCGGCGAGGCGGGCGCCGATCTCGGCGAGGATCAGCAGGGCCGCCGGCAAGGCGAGCGCGCGCCAGGCCCTCAACGTCCGCCTCCTTCTGCGGTTCGGATGAAGTCGTAAAGCTCGCGCCTGAGGCGCAGGAACTCCGCGCATTCGCGCGTCGCGATCTGATCGCGCGGGCGGGGCAGGGTCACCTTGAGATCGAGGCCGATGCGGCCTGGATGCGGGGAGAGGCCGATGACGCGGTCGCCGACATAGATCGCCTCTTCGAGGTCGTGGGTGACGAAGAAGATCGTGGCGCCGCTGGCCTCTGCGATCGCCAGCATTTCGTCCTGCAGCGCTTGGCGCGTCATCGCGTCGAGCGCGCCGAACGGTTCGTCCATCAGAAGCGCGGCGGGCTCCTGGGCGAGACAACGGGCGATCTGCAATCGCTGCTGCATGCCGCCCGACATTTGGGACGGGAATTTGCCGCCTTGATTCGGGAGGCCGACCTTCTTGAGCAGCGCGGCGATGCGGTCGGCCCGGCCCCTGCGTGGCGCCCCAGCGGCTTCGAGCGCAAGCGAGATGTTGCCGGCGGCCGTGCGCCACGGCAGCAGCGCCTTGGCGTAGTCCTGGAAGACGACGGCGACGTCGCGCCGCGGTCCTCGCATCGGAGCGCCGTCGAAAGAGACCATCCCGCCCGTGGGCTCGATCAAGCCGGCGGCGACCCGCAGAGCGGTGGTCTTTCCACTGCCCGAGGGCCCGACGACGCAGACGATCTCGCCGCGCCGCACGTCGAGCGAGAGCTTGCCGAGAACGAGGTGTTTCTGAAACGCAACATCGACGTCGCGGAAGGCGATCAGCGGACTGCAGGCGGTGCTCACAGAGCGGCTCCCTGCGCGTCGCCATAGACGTGCGCCAGCGTCGAAGCGATATGCTCGGCAAGGCTGGCGCAGGCCTTCTCGCCCGCGCGTGCGATCGCGAGATCGGCGATCGCTTGATGATTGCTGAGGAAATCTTCGGGGTCGACAAACTTCGCCATCATCAGGCGACGATAGCGATAAGCCTGGTCGTAGAGATCCGAATGGGCGGCGAGCATGCGCGGCGAGCCGCAGGCGGCGATCATGGCGGTGTGGAAGGCCTTATGAAGCACGTCGAACTCCGGTCTTCCCTCGCCGAAGTCCCGGCCGGCGTCGCGCACGTAGCGCTTGAGGCGATGCAAGGCGGCGACGATGGCGCCCTCCCATTCGCCGCGCCCGGCCGCCATGCTGAGCCGAAGGGCTTCGCATTCGATCACGGTGCGGATGCGGACGATGTCGGAGAGATCCTCGTGTGAGATCTCTTTGACGCGAAAGCCACGTTGGCCAATCGCATCGACGAGGCCGCGCGAGATGAGGCGCGACAGCCCCTCGCGCAGTGGCGTAGCGCCGATGCCGTAGTGGGCCGCTCGCTCTGCGATGCCGAGCCGCGCCCCCGGCGCGAGGGCGCCGGAGAGGATGTCGGCCTCGACGAGCGCTGCGGCGCGCTCGCTCAGAGTGTCGGCGGAAACCATTAGTGCGGGCGGCATGTTGCTCCTTACGGAAGGACCAATTTGCTGGCGTCGATTTCGCTCTGCAGCATCCCCTGTTGCTTCATCACGTCGATCCACCATGCAAAGTCGCCCGCTTTGAGTTTCGGCTCGGAGAGGCCGGGTCGGTTGAGCCTGACGATCTCGAGCGGCAGATGGGTGAACTTCGCGATCGAGACGCTCGCCTTCTCACGATCGGAATTGACGATCGCCGCCGCTTCCTCGATCGAAGCGCGAAAGGCCTTGATGGCGTCTGGATTCTGCTCGGCGAAGCTGCGCGTCGTCACGTAGGAGATGATCGGCTCGGTGCGGCCGAGTTCGGAGGCGTAGCGCACGGCGACCGTGCCGGTGCCGGCCGTTTGCATGCGCGAGATGAAGGGCTCGGCCGTCAGCACCGCATCGACGGCGCCGGACTTCAGGGCGTCGCTCATGGTCGGGAACGTCACCTCGACGAAGTTGACTTTGTTGGGATCGACGCCGTTGTCGATCAGCCACTTGCGGAACAACACGTGCAGGAAGGCGCCGATACCGGGCGCGCCGACCTTCTTGCCCACGAAGTCCTTGGCGTCCTTGATGACGACGCCATTGCGCGCGACGGCGGCGATCAGACTGTTCGCCACCGGGTCCATCACCGAGGCGCCATCGATTGCGACGAGGTCGAGTCCTCCATCGACCGCCTGCAGAAAGACGGTCTCGGTCGGACCGCCGATCTGGATGGAGTTGGAGACGATCGCCGGTGGAATGTTGGTGTTGATGCCGATCAGCGTCATGTCGACGTCGAGACCGTGCTTGGCGAAGATGCCTTCGTCGCGCGCCACCATGGCCGACGCGCAGTCGGTCGTCGCGGTGCAGGCGACATGCAGCTTGACGTTATCCGCCGAAGCGCTGCTCACAGCGCAAAGCGCCAAGCCAATGCCGAGCAAGCCTTCTCGCCAACGACGACCGAAACCGATTCCTCCACTCATCGCGCGCTTCCTCGCTTAGGTTGCGGAGCGTCTCGACGCCCTGCTTGATTGTCGATAAAATGTATGATCGTATATATTTTTCCAATTGGCAAGAGGGACGGCGCATGAGGCTCGCGACATATCGACAGGGAAACAGCGTTCGCATCGGCGTGTCGCACGGGATGGATGCGAAGCTGTTCGATCTCGCAGCGGCGGCTCAACGAGAAGGCGTCTCGCCGGCGCCGTTCGCGTCTATGCTGGCGCTGATCGACGCGGACGAGGCGGGCCTCGATCTCGCGCAGAGCCTCTTGGCCAAGCGCGGCGCGGAGGATGACCTCTCGACGGCGACGGCCTCCGTCGAGCTGCTCGCGCCTTTGCCCGAGCCGCGTCAGATGCGCGACGCCATGTCGTTCACCACCCACATCCGGCAGTCGGGGCGGGGCATGCAGGCGCTGGCGGCGCGCCAGCAAGGCGGCGAGGAGGCCTTTCGCACTGCACTGCAGGCGCCCCTCGGCGAACTGGCCGACGTCTATCGTCAGGTGCCGATCTTCTACATCACCAATCGCCTCACCGTGACCGGGCCGGACGCGACGGTGAAATGGCCCCGCTACAGCGAGGTGATGGACTACGAGGCGGAGTTCGGCATCGTGACGCGGCGCACGCGCGCTAACATCCCCGCGGGCGAGGCCGGAGCGCATATCTTCGGCTACACGATCTTCAACGATTTCTCGGCGCGCGACCGGCAGTTGCTCGAGATGCAGGGGCGCCTCGGACCGTCCAAGGGCAAGAGCTTCGACGGCAGCAACGCCCTCGGACCCTACATCGTCACCCCCGACGAGGTCGCCCATCCGCAGGGCCTCGAGGTCGCCGTGCGCATCAACGGGGAAACGCGATCGACCGGGGACACGAGCGGGATGTTGTTTTCCTTCGAGGAGATCCTCGCCTATGCCTCGCAGGACGAGACGATTCACGCCGGCGAGTTCTTTGGCTCGGGAACGGTAGGCGGTTGCTGCGGACTGGAGATCGGGCGCTTTCTCGACAGCGGCGACGTGATCGAGATCGACGTGGAGACGCTCGGCGTCCTGCGCAACACGGTGGTTCGGCAAGCCTGAGCCGACGCCGCGGATACTAACAGGAGGAATACCATGGTCCGACGCCTGATCGACATTTCCGTGCCGCTGCAAAACGACGTTCCCGCCGATCCGCCCGGCCTGCATCCGACGATCGAATACATCGGCCACAAGCAGAGCCTGCCGCAAATTCTGCCGTTCTTTCCCGGCCTCAAGGCGGAAGATCTTCCTGACGGCGAGGGCTGGGCGGTGGAGCGTGTCCAGCTCTCGACCCACAACGGCACGCATCTCGACGCGCCGTGGCACTTTCATCCCACGATGAACGAGGGCGAGCGCGCTTGGACGATTGACGAAGTCCCGCTCGAATGGTGCTTCCAGCGCGGCGTGAAGCTCGACTTCCGCCATTTCGCCGACGGCTATGTTGCGACGCCGGGCGACGTCGAAGCGGAGCTGAAGCGCATCGGCCACGAGTTGAAGCCGCTCGACATCGTGGTGGTCAACACCAGCGCGGGCGCGAAGTACGGACGTCCCGACTATGTTGCATCAGGCTGCGGCATGGGCGCGGCGGCGACGCTCTATCTTCTCGAGCGCGGCGTGCGCCTCACCGGCATCGACGGCTGGAGCTGGGACGCCCCCTTTGTGCACACCGCGAAGCGCTACGCCGAGACGCACGACGCTTCGCTCATTTGGGAGGGCCACAAGGCGGGGCGCCACATCGGCTATTGCCACATCGAGAAGCTTCATAATCTCGAGGCGCTGCCCTCGACGGGATTCACGATTTCGTGCTTTCCTGTCAAAATCGAGCGTGCATCCGCGGGATGGACCCGGGCAGTGGCGATACTCGACGACTGAGACATTTTGCCTCAAGTCCTGCGCCCCAATCCGGTCTGATTCCGACCGTACCGGCTCAAATAGCGCGACCAAGTGAAGGCCGCGCGTTTCGGAGCTTGTCATGGTCGTCAAGTCGGTCCTTCGTTCTTACGATGGCGTGCAGCGTTCGTTTCACTGGATCATGGCCGCGCTCATCCTCGGCGCGCTCGCCATTGGCTTCGTCGTCTACTTCGTGGTGGGCGATGGCCCCTTGCGCGTACCGATGCTGACCATCCACAAATCGCTCGGCATGACGGCGCTCATTCTCGGCGCGCTTCGTATCGTCTATCGGCTCTCCGTTGGCGCGCCGCCCTACGCAGTTCCGCTCGGCCGGCTGATACACAAAGCGTCGCAAGCGGGGCATCTCGCGCTCTATGCGCTGATGCTCGCCACGCCCATCGTCGGCTATATCGCTTCGTCCGCGGGCGGATATGAAATTTCCTGGTTCGGCCTGTTCGATTTTCCTGGCTTGGCGCCGCGCGACCACGCCCTCATGCAAAAAGCCATTGGCCTGCATTTCTGGTTGGGCTGGGCGATCGCCAGCGTCCTCGCGATCCACATTGCGGCTGTATTCTGGCACGCTTGCGTGAAGCGTGACGAAGTTCTCTCGCGCATGTGGCCATCCAGCGCGCTTCGTCAGGGCTAGAGAGCCATCTGCAATTCCGTTGCATCGTCATTGCAAGGAGCATGAACGCCGAAACATTCGATTCCTCCGCTTGCATCGCCCGATTGCTTCGCTCCGCCCGCAAGGGCGGGGGCGTAGCCTTCACAATCGCGTGTTTTTGCGTGAAAAATCGAACGCGCATCCGCCGGATGGACCCGCGCTGTGGCAGTGTTCGACGATTGAGGCATTCCGCTTCGCGTCGTGCGCCGCAATCCGGTCGAGATCCGGCAATACAGGCCCGAAATTGCGCGATGACGGGAAGCCGCGCATTCGGAGCCTTCCATGGTCGTCAGGTCGAATCCTCGTTCTTATGATGGCGTGCAGCGTACGTTCCATTGGGTCATGGCCGCAGTGGTCCTCACCGCGCTCGCCCTCGGCCTGGTCGCTCATTATCTGCTGGGGAACAACGCCACGCACGGACAGGTGGTGTTCATCCATAAGTCGCTCGGCATGACGGCGCTCGTCCTCGGCGTGCTTCGGGTCGCCTACCGGCTCGCGGTCGGCGCGCCGCCCTACGCCAAGCCGCTCGGTTGGCTGACCCAAAAAGCGGCGCAAGCAGGGCATCTCGCGCTCTATGTCCTAATGCTCGCCTTGCCCATCGCCGGCTATATCGGTTCGTCCGCCGGCGGGCACGAAGTTCCCTGGTTCGGCGTCTTCGATTTTCCGAGCTTGCTGCCCCACAACGGCGCCCTCGCGCACCGGGCCGGCGGCGCGCATTTGGTGTTCGCTTGGACCATCATCGGCGTCCTGGCGCTCCACTTCGCCGCCGTCGTCTGGCACGTGTGTGTGAAGCGCGACGAGGTTCTCTCTCGCATGTGGCCGTCTCGCTCCGGCGCGCTTGGTAAGCGCCGCGACCGCGCTGTTTCGGGCGCCGGCGGTTCCGTGCTATAGTGGCCCCTCAGGCAAGGCCGGAGGTTTCGATGGCGCATGGTTCACCCGCCCGGCTGGTCGGGCTCGGGCGAAACGATCCGTTGTTCGCGCGCATTCGCGTCGAAGCGGAGCAGGCTGCGCACAACGATCCGGCTCTCGCCGCGTTTCTGATGACGGCGATTCTCAATCACGATACGCTCGAGAGCGCCGTCATTCACCGCGTCGCCGAGCGTCTCGATCACGTCGACGCGCCCAGCACGCTCATTCGTCAGACCTACGAGGATGTCGTCGCGCGCGATTCCTCGATCGGCGACGCGTTCCGCGCCGACATCATCGCCGTCGCCGACCGGGATCCCGCCTGCCTAAGGTTGATGGAGCCGCTGCTCTATTTCAAAGGCTTCCACGCTTTGCAGGCCTATCGTCTCGCCCACGCGCTGCTGCGCGGCGGGCGCCGCGATTTCGCGCTCTATCTGCAGAGCCGGTGCTCGGCGGCCTTCGGCGTCGACATCAATCCGGCGGCGCGCATCGGCAAGGGGGTCTTCCTCGACCACGCCACCTCGCTCGTGGTCGGCGAGACGACCGTCATCGAGGATGACGTCTCCATTCTGCAGGGCGTCACGCTCGGGGGCACCGGCAAGGAGACCGGCGATCGCCACCCGAAGATTCGTCACGGCGTGCTGATCGGGGCGGGCGCAAAGATCCTCGGCAACATCGAGGTCGGCCATTGCGCGCGCGTCGCCGCGGGCTCGGTGGTGCTCGCTCCGGTGCCGCACAACAAGACGGTTGCCGGCGTTCCGGCGCGAATTGTCGGCGAGGCGGGCTGCGCCGAGCCGGCGCGCGACATGAACCAGATTCTCGCCGACAAAGCGGTCGACGTCTGACGCCGAACTCGCTGTGGGCGAGCCGCGCGATTGAGGGGTGTGTGCTTGCGGG
Organism: Roseiarcus sp.; assembly: GCA_036488815.1. GTDB lineage: Bacteria > Pseudomonadota > Alphaproteobacteria > Rhizobiales > Beijerinckiaceae > Roseiarcus. The sequence continues at coordinate 9,904 of DASXGX010000054.1, read as the reverse complement.
CACTCGCCCTTCGTGGCAAAGCCTCGCTCCATCAGACCTTCGAGGGGCCATGGAAAAGGACGAGATTCTCAAACTACGCGCCCATTTGCGGCGCTGCTTCGGCGCCCCGGGGCTGACGGTCACGCCGAGCTCGCGGGACAGCGAAGCGGCCGACGTCAGTTTGGGCGAACGCAAGATCGGCACGATCGTCGTCGACGACGAGGACGGCGACCGCTCGTTCTCGTTCGAGATGAAAATCCCCGTCGCACGACCCGTGCTGCAGGACTACCTGCGCCGCCTGTTCGAGAACGACAAGCTCAAGGTCGTCGGCCGCGTCAAGAAGACGGATTCGGTCGAGATCAACAATGGCGACGATTTCCTCGGCGTTGCGTCGGCGGACGACGCCGCGGGCAAGACCTTCACGCTGCAGATGGCGATCCTCGACTTCGATCTCGAGGATTTGTGAGAATACAGGAGGGGCGAAGGCGGCATAGGCGATCGCGCGAGGCCGCGATATATCGATCGCTTCAACCGCCGGAGTGAACGAGCATGCCCCTCTACGCCCTGAACGACCGCAAGCCTCTGCTGCCCCTAGCCGGACGGTTTTGGATCGCCCCCAACGCGTGCGTGATCGGCGACATTGCAATCGGCGAGGATTGCAGCATCTGGTTTGGCGCGACGCTGCGCGGCGACAACGAGCGGATCACGCTCGGCGTGCGCAGCAACATCCAGGAAGGCTCGACCCTGCACACCGACATGGGCTCCCCCCTCGAGATCGGGGAAGACTGCACGATCGGCCACAATGCGATTCTTCACGGTTGCACGATCGGCGCCGGCTCGCTCGTCGGCATGGGCGCGATCATCCTCAACGGTGCGAGGATCGGCGCGGGCTCGCTGGTCGGCGCGGGAGCGCTCGTCACCGAGGGCAAGGAATTTCCGGAGCGTTCGCTGATCGTCGGCTCGCCCGCGCGCGCGACGCGCACGCTCGACGACGCAGCCGTCGCGGCTCTCCGTGCGTCGGCCCAGCGCTATGTCGAAAACGGACGCCGCTTCGCCGCCGGGCTGGTCGCGATCGGCTAAAAAAAGAGGCCGGCTTGTGAAGGCCGGCCCCAGCACGAAGCGGGACGGGGCTAACGTCCGCTCCGATAACTCATTTTGCCCGCGGCAATGCGCGCCGATCTCAGCGTTGCGCGCTTAAGCTAAAGGCGGGCCTGCATCGACGGTCCTATGATCAGCCAGACGTTCTGATCGGTCTGACTCTGGCGCTTGACGAAGCGGTAGCCCGTCGCGGTCCAGGGGCGCATGTCGTCGTTGAGGTTGTCGAGGACGAATTCGCCCTTGTTTGTCTTGACCGTTAGAACCGCGTGGCCCTCTTCGTCGCCGTCCTTGACGACCGTCATCAGAAGCGCCTGGCGGGGATAGCCGAGATCGATCAGCATCTTTCGCTTGAGCAGCGCATAGTCTTCGCAGTCGCCCTTGCCGTCGAGCGGATAATCCCAGCGGTCCGCGAGGCCCCAGTGGTCCATGTCGGTCTCGGGCTCGACATGCGTGTTGACCCATTGGTTGACGCGCGCGATGTCGCGGATGGCCTTCCGCGTGAGATTAACGTCGAGCGGCGGCATGGAGCTCTGCGCGCATTCGCCGGTGTAGCGCTGGCAGAAATCCACCCAGCCCCACGGGACGCTCGTGCTCGCGCCGACCGAGGCGTAGGTCGCTCCGTCGAACGCGCTCGCCGACGGCGTCGATTGCAGCGCCGCCAGCACGCCGGCCAGCGCCGCCGCGGCGGCGCATAATTTGAGAAAGCCCGAAATCATCGTCGTCCCCGATCGCTCCGGGACGCAACGATAGGGACGCCGGTTTGCCGTCGGTCGAACGGAAATCCGACAATTCTAACGAACCGAGTTCAGAATTGGCGGCGGTGCGTCAGTCCCGCTTCCTCACGCGATTCCCGGGGTTTGCGGGCTGCGGCATGCGGCGGCCTGGGTCCAACAGGGTTAATTCCGCCGCTCCGTCCACCGCGTGCGAAGGGGCGAACGCAATCAAGGTGAAGAGAAGGTTGCGCTTGGCGCCTGGGTCTTCGGCTGCTCTCGGCTCAGCGCGGATGCCTGGCGCGGCGGTGCGCGACGATAGCAGCGCCTGCACGTGGACTTAGAGCCGGATGTCCTCGTCGAACATCTCGGCGGGGATCAGGCGATTGAACTCCACCGCCAAGCCGCCGGCGAACAGGCGCACGACCTGCGCCGGCCGGGTTCCGAGCGTGACGGGCGTGCCGATCGGCGAATTGGCGTCGACGGTCACGGCCGCGCCGGACTGCGAAACGTCGATGAGGCGCACGACGAGTTCACGACCGCCCGGCAGCGTCAGCGTAGTGTGGCGGTTGCGCGGCACGATGCGTTCGTGACGGCGGTCTTCCGGCATCCCCAGGACTTGCCGGTTGGCGAGCCAGGTAAGCTGGTCGGCGAGCTTTTCCCGTTTGAGGGGAGGCAGCTTCATCTGGATGGCGAAGCCGCCGTAGAAATGACGCGCGACTGTCCCCTCGACGCGTCCGATTTGGTTGAGGTATGCGATGATGCGTTCGCCGACTTCGCCGCTCGCCTCGGCCTCGAAGGCGATGCCGCCGGGCGAAATGTCGATCGTCGCGCAAGGAAACTCGCGCCGATCCTGGCGCATGAACTGGCCGGTGAGGCGAACCTTGACGCGTTGATGCCGCCGCCGTTCGTGACGGCTCGCGTCGATCGCGAATGCTGTCGCCGTTCTCACTTCGGCGCACTCCCGCGTTCCGCCAAATCGTCCATAATTGAACGGTCCACACGTGATAATCGAATGTCGCACGGTATGCAACCGCCCAATTGTAATGCCAACTCGGTTAATGGACGATTACGGGTCCGTGATCAGTTACGATCGGCTATCCGTTGAGGGCTAAGAAAAGGTGTCCGCGGCGCGGCAAATGTGGCCCCCGCGCGAATTCCGGCATTCCGCTGGAAGGTCCCGCGCCGTCACGCGGGCTGATTGCGCGCAGCGTCAGCAGCGCGAGCGATTCGAACCCCGCCAGGCCAAGCCAGGGCGGCGAGGAGCCGGGAGCGCAACAGCCGAGGAGGCGCGCGTGGGTGTCGCCGTGATGGCGAAGCGGCAGCAGCAGGATCTCGAGGTCGATCGGCGCGAAGCCGCGCGGCGCGCCGACGGCGCCGATCAGGAATGGCTGCGCTTCGTCCGCGACGCTGGCGAGAATGGCGCGCATCTCGGAGCGGTCCTGCTCGCGCCAGAGTCCGGCAAAGGGCGAGCCGCGCAATTCGCGAAGGAACAGCGCGTTGGTGCGCGTGCCGACGACGCGCATCGGAAAGTCGCGCGCCAGGTCGTGTTCGAGGATGAACGTGTCCGCCAGAATCCCTCGAATCGCGCCGGGGTCGACGTCGTTGCGTTCGGGCGCGCTGCGCGCGGCGCGCAACGCCGTCCAGTAGGCGAACAGTTCTCGAGTGGCGGCGAGTTTCACGTCTTGCTTCCCCTTGCCGTGCGGTGGCGTTCGTGTGCCAAATTGGCGCGCCTTGCCGCACGATTGGCTTCCTTAACGTAATCTTGCAGACTGCGTGCCATCGGGCGCCGCCGCGCCGTTAAGATTAAGCTAGGGATTGCGTTGCCTCGCGAGCGGCTCGCGGGCATAGTCTGCACGTCGACGAAGACAAGTCCGCCGCGCTTGCTCCAGCGTTGCGGACGGCGGAACACGGCGCTAATTGGGCGAGACCGTTCTGTCGCAAGTCGGCGTAGTGAATCCAACGGGCGTGCTCCCGCCCGACGGATCGGCGCCGACGGTCGAAAGGCGAAGGGAGAGCTCCGCTCCGGGCTCTCCCTTTGCGTTCTGGCAATTGCCGAAATCGTCGCGGCTTTCCGCGTCGCCAGGGGCGCGGGATCGTGCTAGACCGAGCAGCGATTTGATAAAATCGCCGCACCGTCTAGATTCCTCAGTTGTCGCGCGCTTTTGGCGAAAACCGGCGTACGCTTTTTTCGCCGCGCGCTCTAACGAGCCCCGCCTCGAAAGCGCGAGTCCGCCGTTGATGACCGATTCTTCCTTTCCCGATCGCGCGCGGCGGCGCGAGCCGATGTTCTTCATGCCGTTCGTCGTCGTCGCTCTTATCGCGACGCTTATCGGGATCTACGCGGTCGCAAGCGCGCTGAGCGAGGCGACGCAGGACGCGCTGCTGCGCGAGTTCGCCTTCATGCCGGGCAGGCTGACGCTCTCGATCTGGCCTAACTCCAGGCTTGGAGACCTCGAAGGGGGCGCCAAGGTCTGGACCCTGCTGACCTACGCGCTGCTGCACGGTTCGTGGGCGCATGTTCTCGTCAATTCGATCTGGCTTGTCGCCTTCGGGCCGCCGGTCGCGCGCCGCTTTGGCCCGTTCCGATTCCTGATGTTTTTCGCGATGACGGCGATCGCCGGCGCGCTCGCGCATTGGGCGGTCAATCCGATGGATTTCTCGCCGCTGATCGGCGCCTCGGCGGCCGATTCGGGAATGATGGCGGCGGCGGCGCGTTTCATCTTCCAGCCCGGCGCGCCACTGAGCGGCAGACAGGATCTGTCGCATCTGATGACTGAGGCCGGCGAGGAGCCGCGGGTGCCGACCCTCTTTGAATTGCTGACCCAGCGCCGCGCGTTGGTGTTCATCGCGATCTGGATGGCGACGAACTTCGTGTTCGGCGCGGGCGCGCAAACGCTCGGCGCATCCGAGGCGCCGGTCGCCTGGATCGCCCATGTGGGCGGGTTCGTCGCCGGGCTGCTGGCCTTTCCGCTGTTCGATCGGCCCCAGCGCCGTCGACCGGAACTGCCTTAGGCCGGACGCGCGAGATGGGGCGGATCCGCGCCGCTCTCCGGCTCCGCGACGGGGTCGCAAGTCGTCGGCAAGCGCGCCAGCATCGCGATCAGCGCCCGATCGTTCAGCACTGCCAGACGCTCTTTCGGCTTCAGCCAGGTGCGCGCTTCGTCGATCGAGCGCGCGTCGTTGAGCTTGGCGATCGCCACCGCAACGTTGACGTCGATCTCGCCGCGCCGATGCCGTGAGGCGTCGGGAAGGAACATTTCGTGCTGTTCGCGGAAAACCGGATCGACGGCGACGGCGCGCAATCCGTCCTCGTCGTCCTGGCCGGTGCGCGCGAGTTCCTCCGCCAGCGCATTGGCGCGAACGATGATCGGCGGGGTGCGGGTTTCCTCCGGGGTCGTCAACAGGCCGATGCGTCTCAGCCCGGAGCCGATCCACAATTGCCCGCTCGCCCACGAGAGCGGGATCGACAGGATCAGACCCGCGATCGTCGGCGACATCCAGATGACGAGCGAGGGCGAGATGAGGCCTGCCGCCAGCAAGGTGACGACGCCGAGCGCGGTGTGCGAGCGATGGCGGCGCACGATGCTCGAAATGGGAATCGAGCCGTCGTCGCGCCGTTGCGGGTTCCAGCCGGTGTCGCGGCCGGAGAGGATCTGCAGCACCGATCCGGATTGGATCACCATCATGATCGAGGCGAGCGCCGCGGACATCGCGATCTCGATCAGCATCGAGATCACGAGCCGGATCGCGCCGCCGGATCCGCGCCGGGTCGGACCATGGAACAAAGCGGCGATCAGCCCCAGAATCTTCGGCGCCAGAAGGATGCCGATCGTCAGTTCGAACAGGCGCAAAGCGCGCAGGTAGTCGAAGCGCGGCCAGGCGGGGAACAGCGAGAAGTCGGCGGTGAAATATTCCGGCCGGATGTATTTCGACTGCAGGACGAGCACGATGCCGACGAGCAACTGCGCCATCCACAGGGGCGAGGCGAGATAGCTCATGATGCCGGTCATAAAGTGCTGGCGGCTCGGCAGCGTCAGGCCCGCGGTCGGCAGCATGCGAAGATGCTGCAGATTGCCCTGGCACCATCGCCGATCGCGCGCCGCAAGGTCGATCAGCGAGGGAGGGCTCTCTTCGAACGAGCCGCCGAGCGTCGGCAGCATGTAGACCGCGTAGCCCGCCCGCCGAATCAGCGCCGCCTCGACGAAGTCGTGGCTGAGGACGTGGCCGCCGAACGGCGGACGGCCGGGCAGGTCCGGAAGCCCGCAGTGATCGGCGAAGGCGCGCGTGCGAATGATCGCATTGTGGCCCCAATAGTTTCCGTCGCGCCCGCTCCAGGCGGAAAGGCCCGCGGCGATGACTGGGCCGGCGATCCGGGCGGCGAACTGCTGCAGGCGGGCGAACAAAGTGTTGCGATTGACGATCAGCGGCAGGCTCTGGATGATCCCCGCGTCGGGATCGGCCTCCATCGCGGCCGCCAGGCGCACGATGGCGTCGGCGGTCATCAGGCTGTCGGCGTCGAGCACGACCATCTGCGGATAGGCGCCGCCCCAACGCGTGACGAAGTCGGCGATGTTGCCGGCCTTGCGGGCGACGTTGCGGCGGCGGCGCCGATAGTAGATGCGCGCGCCCGGCAAGCGCTCGCGCATGGCGAGCAGGGCGCGCTCCTCGGCGATCCAGATGTCGGGATCGGTCGTGTCGGAGAGAAAGAAATAATCGAAGGCGTCGTCGAGACTGGTCGCTGCGACGTCCTCGTAGATCGCTTGCACCGCCGAGAAGACGCGTGAAGGCGCCTCGTTGTAGATCGGCATGACGATCGCCGTCTTGGTCTCGAGGCGGTCGGGCAGGGGGCCGCGATGCGGCGCCCGCGTGATCAGCCAGAAGAAGCCGTAGACGCTCGAGGTAAAGGCGAGCGCGATCCAGGAGAAATTGATCACAAACAGGACGACGAGCGCCCATTCGAGCGGGGTCACTTCGCCGACTTTGACGACCCCGTACATCTCGCCGGCGCCATAGACCGTCACGCAGGCCGCGCCGCCGAACACGAGCAGCCGCGCGAACCACGGCGTGCGCGCGAGCTGCGGCGCGCTCCAGGGGCGGCGCTCGGAGCGCTTGAAGCGCCACAGCGACTGGATGGGCATCGCCAGCGGCGCCTCGTGCGGCATCGCCGGGGCCACCACGGGCGGGGGCGTCAGGCTGTCCATCGATAGAGCCATGTCTCACTGACGGATTGACCGCCCGCTTTCAGAACAAGCCGCAGCTCCGAATAGGTTTCCGAACCGGGATCGAGATCGAACACCACGCGAACCGAGCGGCGATCCTTGTAGGCGAAAATGCGGTTGGAGACGATCTGCCCCGGCGCGGCTTCGATCGCCGCGCTGACGCCGGCCGTCTTCGCCGGGTCGGCGAACTGATCCGCGACGAATTCCACTGCGAAACGGCGCCGCTTGCCGAGCTTGCCCTCGCGCGAGCTGACGACCGTCGCCAAGTCCGGCCGCGCCGGCGGCGCCCAGCACCAGAACTGGCGATAGGCGAACGACACCGTCGCGCCTTCGGCGAGTCCCGCCTTGGGGCGCCATTGGGCGATGACGTTGTCGTTGTTTTCCGAGTCGGAGGGGATCTCGAGCAAGACCACCTCGCCCTCGCCCCAGTCGCTGATCGGCTCGATCCACAACGAGGGGCGCAGCTCCCAGTGGCTGTCGTCGTCGTCGAACGTATCGAACGACCGGGCGCGCTGCAGAAAGCCGAAGCCGCGCGGATTGACGTCGCCGAACGCCGAGATTTGCAGCGTCTCGCGATTGGCGACTGGCCGCCATAGCCATTCCCCGGCGCCGGTGAGAATCTGCAGCCCGCCGATGTCGTAAACGCTCGGCCGCACGTCGTCGGGACGGCGGTGGTCGAGCGGCCCGAAGAGATAGGTCGCCGTCATCACGCCGAGGCCGAGATGATCGACCTCGGCCCGGCTGACGAGCGTGAGCTCGGTATCGATGATGGTCGCATCGCCCGGATGCAACGTGAAATGGAAGGCGCCGGTCAGGCTCGGCGAATCGAGCAAAGCGTGAATGACGAGCGCCCCCGCCGCCGGGCTGGGCTTCTCGATCCAGAGCGCGCGGAACAGGGGGAATTCCTCGCCCTGCGCGTCGCCGGTGCGGATCGACAGGCCGCGCGCGTCGACGCCGTACGCCTGGCCGCGGGCGAGGCTGCGGAAGAAGGTCGCGCCTTGAAAAAGCGCGAGATCCTGCCAGCCGGCGCCCGCACCGCCTTTGAGCACACGCACGCCGGAAAAATCGAGATCGGGCATGTCGGCGGGAAGCTGCAACTTGCCGAAGTCGAATACGGAGCGGTCGTAGAGGATGCGGCGCGCCTCGCCGCTTTCGACGACGAAGAGCTGAACCGGCGTCGCATAGACGAAGCCCCGATGCAGCGGTTCGAGCGCGAAACCGATCTTGTCGTCGTTCCAGACCGCCGTGCCGGGAAGACGGCGAATCGCCGAATATTGCTCGAAAGTGAGATTGGTCAGGACGTCGGGAAGAGTGGCCTTGGGCGGCTTGAATGGCGATTTCGCCAGCGCGCGCGCCATGTCGAGCACGAGCCCTGGCGTAAACGGCGCCGGAGAGGCGAGCGGTTCGGCGCGCGCGGCGGCAATTTCCAGCGCGCCGCCCGCCGCGGCGAACGCGCCGCCCAGCACCAGTTTGAGAAAATCCCGTCTCGGGCTATTACCCATGCCGCTCATCGTTCACGCTGCGCGCATTCACCCGCTCGCCGGTCGTCGCCGTCGGCGAGGGGCGCTTTGCTTCCCTAAACCGCATTCGATATCAAACGTTTATCCGAAATCCTACCGATTTTGCGTAGGACCGAGGCGTCGTGCGGCGCTCTTTCTATATCCGATTCCGGGCGCGCCGCGAGGCGCTTTTTCGACTGATCGATGAAAGCCTGATAAGCGCTTGACGGACGGGCCGAACCTCTCGAGGAGACAGCGATGAACGCGACGCAGCCGGCGATGACGCGACCGCGCCGGACTTGTCTCGGCGTCCTGCTCGCAGCGGGCGAGGGCGTGCGCATGCGCTCCGCGCGGCCCAAGGCGCTGCACGAAGTCGCCGGCCGTGCGATGGTGGCTCACGCGCTCGACGCCCTTGCGGCGGCCGGGGCGGAGGCGATCGCCGTCGTCATCGGTCCGGATCGCGACGACGTCGCCGCAGAGGTGCTGAAGCGCGCGCCGGGCGCTGAGATTTTTGTGCAGAACGAGCGGCGCGGCACCGCCCACGCGGTCCTCGCCGCGCGTGCGGCGATCGCACGCGGCTACGACGACGTCATCGTCTCCTACGCGGACACGCCCTTGATATCGGGTGACACGCTCGCTGGCCTGCGCGATGGCCTCGGGCAGGGCGCCGGGCTCGTGGCGCTCGGTTTCGAAGCCGCCGACCCGACCGGCTATGGACGCCTGCTCGAGAACGACGACGGGCTCTATGCGATCCGCGAACAGAAGGACGCGAGCCTGGCCGAACGGGCGGTCAGGCGCTGCAACGCCGGGCCGATGGCCTTCGCGGGCGCGCCGGCGCTGGCGATGCTGGAGGCCGTCGGTTGCGACAACGCGCAGCGCGAATTCTACCTGACCGATCTCGTCGCCATCGCGCGCGAACGAGGCCTGCGCGCCGAGACGCGGATGGCGAGCGAAGAAGAGGTGATGGGCGTCAACGACCGCGTCCAACTCGCCCAGGCGGAAGCGTCGATGCAGCGCCGCCTGCGCCGGCGTGCGATGCAAGGCGGCGCGACGCTGATTGCCCCGGAAACTGTTTTCCTGTCGATGGATACGCAGATCGGTCGCGACGTCCTGATCGAGCCGCATGTCGTGATCGGCAAAGGCGTCGCCATCGAGGACGGCGCGGTCATTCACGCCTTTTCGCACCTGGAAGGCGCCCATGTCGCCGCCGCCGCGTCGATCGGTCCCTATGCTCGCCTACGCCCCGGCGCGGACATCGCCGAAAAGGCGAAGATCGGCAATTTCGTCGAGATCAAAGCCGCCTCGATCGAGGCCGGCGCCAAGGTGAACCATCTCAGCTACATCGGCGACGCCAGAGTCGGGGCGGGCGCCAATATCGGCGCTGGAACCATCACCT
>DASXGX010000003.1:0-22851 GCA_036488815.1 Roseiarcus sp. | reverse complement strand
GGCCGGCCGGCGCGGAAGGCGCCTTCCCGCTCCCAGAGCGCGGCGACGCGCGACTCGACGGCGGCGGCATCGAACGACTTATCCATGGCGTGGCCCAGGCTAGCTCGGGCCGAGCACGCCGCTATGGCGCGTCGGCGGGTTGAGGATTATGGCGCGCCTGAAGGGTCGCCCGCCGAGGCGGAAGACCTACCGAAAGCTCGACGGCGGCCGCGCCCGCTTAATGCCAGCGCGCCGCCGAAAGTCAACTTTTGGAACGCATGGGCGCGCGCATAGCCGGGAGCCGCACGCCTCTCAGGCTTGAGATTCGCCCCTTGGCGTCAGCGGCCGCCGCGCGCGACACGCTGGATTTCCGCCCGCACCAACCGTTCGACGAGGCTCGGCAGATGCTCGTCGAGCCAGCTCTTGAGCATCGGGCGCAAGATCTCGCGAGTCATATTCTCGGCAAGTTCCGCGCCCTGCAGGGCGAGGCTGGCGGAAAGCGCCTCAAAAGCGCCGGCAACCGCCTGGTTGGTCTGGGTCGACAGAAGCGGCTCGTCTTGTTCGGCGCCCTTCATGTTGGGCTCCGCCTCCCGTTCAGCCGGCGCAACTTCGGCCTCGGGCTCCGGTTGTCGCCAGACGACCTTCGGCCCAGAGGGCTCCTCAGCGCGCGACGGCGCCTCGCCGGGGCGAAGGGCCGGATCGTCCTTCGAATAAACTATCTGCGGCCCCTGGGGCGCAGCCGCAGGCTTCGCCGCCGGCCTCGGGGCCGGCTCGCGATCGTCGGCGATGATGGAGCGAATCGAGGCGAGGATTTCTTCCATCGAGGGCTCATGGGCGCGCTGTGCGCGACGCAATGCGTCGAAGTCGCCCGCATTGGCATTGGGTGCGTTCATCGTCTCCGCCTCCGCGCCGTCGGCGCGCCTTTGTGATGTCGCGGGAAAGGCGCCTCCGTCGGTCGACGTCGCCAATATCCGCCGCCCCCCGAATCTGACTGAGTTAGGCCGCGCGCGCAAGGCGCGCGGCTAAGGTTCTTTGCGAGAATCGCAGTTCATCCACATGCCGCGTTCGCGGCGTCACCTGCCGTCGGGCGTGCGCAAGCCAATCCACTTGTTCTTGACCTGATCGAAGTGCACGCGCGGATCGTATTCGGCGACGGCGAGGCCCAAGGTGCCGATCGACAAGCGCCCGACCGCAGAAAGCAAGCTGTAGGAATTGACGACCTGGTCATGCTGCGCGATCACGAGTTGCACCCGCGCGTTGAGCAACGTCTGCTGTTGGTTGAGAACATCGAGCGTGGTGCGCTGGCCGACCTTGGCTTCTTCGCGTACGCCCGCGAGTGCGACTTCAGCGGCCTCAACCTGCGCCTGGGCCGCCCGCAAGATGCCTAGCGAGTTCTGATTGAGGCCCCAGGCGGCGACCACGGCCGAGCGCACCAGATCGCGCTGGAGGTCGGTCTGAAGCTCTTGCTGGCCCAGTTGTTCCTTGGCTTGGCGCGTCGCCGCATAGACGGCGCCGCCCTCGTAAATGGGAACGGTGATCTGCGTCAACACGGTGCCGGTGAGGACCTGGCTTCCGGAGGCTTCGCCGGCAACGTCGAAGCGCTTGCTGATCGAGCCGGTCAAACCGACGGTCGGATAAAGCTGGCCTTCGGCGATTTTGATGGCGAGCGCCGCGGCGTCGACGCCGTGCAGCATCGCGGTGATTGCGGGATGCTCGACCTGAGAGACCCCGATAGCCAAGGGCAACGTCTTGGGGATAGGCTTCACGATCGGCGCGACAGGTGAAAGGCGCTTAGGATCTTCCCCAATGACCTGACGGTAGCGGGCGACCGAAGCCTGCAGGGTCGATTCCGCAGTCAAGGCAGTCGCGCGGGCGCCGGCCAGGCTCGCTTCCGCCTGCGCGACGTCGGTGCGAGTAACCTCGCCGACGTTGAACCGATCTTGCGTCTGGCGCAGTTGCTCCTGGAGCACCTCGACGTTGTTGCGATCGAGATCCAGGATGGCGCTATCCCGCATCACGTCCATGTAAGCCGTGACGGCGTTGAGCAGCACGTTCTGCTCGGTGTTGCGCAACTGCTCCCGCGCGCCGAGCACGCCAGATTCGGCTTGGCGCACCGAATTGATCGTCCGATTGCCGTTCCACAGCGTCTCCTGGACGGTGAGGCCATAGCCGCGCGGAGCGTCGGTGATGTTGGTGGGCAAAGTCCCGAGGCCCAGGCCGGACGACTGAATGTTCGAAACGCCCACGTCGGCTTCCGCGGAGACGGTGGGCAGGAAGCCGGCATTCGCCCTGGGAATGTTCTCGTCCGAGACGCGCACCGCGGCGCGCTGTTGATTAATGTCGGGATTGCCCAAATATGCCTTGGCGAGCGCCCCCCCGATCGTCTCTGCTTCCGCGCCCGGCGCTGCCGCGACCAGCGCGATCACCGCAGACGCGAACCATACCTTTCGGCGCGAAAGGTATGGCTTTCTGAATCTTCCAAAACGGCTCATCGCAACCTCTCGGGACGCCATGAAATACAGACGTGGCGTCATTCCGACCCCCCGTGAACGCGGCGAACTCGTACTTGCTCGGAACCTCGCGGCGGCGTCCCATTGAGATAGCGCCGTTGGCGATTTTCCAAGAACTTCCTTAATCCTTCATTTCTTACAGGCATTTTGCAGGAATCGGCTAGGTCCCGCCAGGGTTTGTTCCGTTTGTCAGCAAGATTTCCGTTGAGCGTCGCAAACATGCGACACCTGCCCGCGCCGGCGAGCGTAATCAAGGACTTCGCGGCGTGAAAAGCGCCGCGCCCTTTCGCTTTATTGCGAATCAGCGGCCGCGGACCAGGCGGATCAGAAGGCGAAGCTGGGGGCGCGACGGAACGCGTCGAGCGTCGCCGCTCGGGTCTCGAACAGGACCCGGCGGCTGAAGCCGGTCGGGACTTTCTCGATCAGGACCGCTTCCTGGGCTAGCGGGCAGATCTGGACGCCGACCAGGCGCCCGCCTTCTGCGAGTTGGCCGATCAAGTCCTCGGGGAGAACCTCGAACGCGCCGTTGACGAGAATCACGTCGTAAGGGCCCTTGGCGGGAACGCCCTTGGCGAGGTCGCCGACGACGACTTCGATTTCACCGTAGCCGGGTAGAATCGTGTTCGCCGATTCGGCTGCCTCGGCGTCCGAGTCGAGCGCGACGACGCGCGTGCCGAGCCGCCCGAGCAGCGCGGCGCTGTACCCAGCGCCGCCGGCGACGTCGAGCGCGCGTTCGCCAGCCGCTATGCTTGCGGCCTGCAACAGGCGCGCGAGCGTCAGGGGCGGCAGCAGACGCCGGACTTTGGAGCCGAGCGAGGGCAAATCGCCGTCGAGATAAGCAAAGGCGGACTGAGCCGGCGCGACGAACGCTTCGCGCGGCACGTCGAGAAAGGCGGTGAGCAAATTCAGATCCGTTACGCCGCCGGTGCGCAACTGGCCCTCAACCATATAACGGCGCCGCTCGAGGAAGTCCTGCTTCGAGACAATCGGAGCCATTCGAGTCGCCCTGCCTGTTGCGGGCGATGAGTCCGCCCCCTAACGCACAATCACATCTATGAAATGGAGGCCTCGCCCGGAATCGAACCGGGGTGCAAGGATTTGCAGTCCTCTGCGTAGCCACTCCGCCACGAGGCCATGCCGAAGCAGTCGCACCGCTCTGGCGACGCGCCTATAGCAAGTTTCGAACCGCCGCCGCAAGCCGCCATCTGACGAACATGGAAAATCCCGAATGAATCGGGCTCAGTCGTTCGACCAGGGCGAATGGCGCAGCAGGGGCAAGCCGAGAAAATAGGCGGCGATCGCAACGAAGCCGATCTTCACCCAGACCTGCGGCTGCAAGCCCTGGAGCAAGGCGACGAGCGCGAGAACGAACCAGGCCAAGGTCGCCGCGAGCGTCACCATGCGCATTTTGACGACGCGCAGCGGATGGACGAACACGACCGGAGCGAACATCAGCGCCGTCGCGGCGAGCGTAAGCGCAGCGTTCAGCGCCCAGGGAGCGCGCAGCACGAAGAGGTAGAGGACGAACACGTTCCAGAGTGCGGGAAAGCCGCGGAACCAATGATCCCGGGTCTTCATCCGCGTGTCGGCGAAATAAAGCGCCGATGCGATCGTGACGATGAGTCCCATCCAGAAGGCGACCGAAGTCGGCATGAGGTCGGAACGCCAAAGCGCGACGACTGGGACGAGGACATAGGTCAGGAAGTCGACGACGAGGTCGAGAACGGCGCCGTCGATGGTCGCCGCGGTCTCGGTCACCCGCGCGGCGCGCGCCAGCGTGCCGTCGATTCCGTCGATGAACAACGCGAGGCCCAGCCACGCGAAGCAGGCCGAGAAATCGCGTTCGATGGCCGCATAGAGCGCCAGGACCGCAACCGCGCCGCCCGATGCGGTGAACATATGGACGGAGAAGCCGGCGGCGCGTCGAACCGGGATCGCCCTGTTCTGGATCGACATGCGAATGCTCCGGATTCCCATTCATGCCGCCGCCAATTCGTATCAATCGGCGTGGCGCTCGTCACCGCGTTCGGCTCATTCGCTCCCCTGCAGCTTGGCAGCGCCGCGAAGCCGGGCGTTTGGCCGGCCGCCTGGACAGCTAGAAAGCACGCATGCCAGAATTGAGCAATGGCCGCATCGTACTTGGACGACTTCGAACCCTGCGACGTTTTCGTCGTGGGCGCAGCTCTTACGGGACTCTGCGCCGCCATCGGCTTGGCGCGCGCCGGCTTCTCCGTCGTCTCCTGCGGCGCGGCGGACCGCCTGGGCCACGGCCGCACCGTCGCGCTGCTTGGGCGATCGATCGATTTTCTTAGAGATCTCGAAGTCTGGGGCGATATCGAGCCGCTCGCGGCGCCGCTGCGCTCGCTGCGGATTGTCGACGACACGGGGAGCCTTTTTCCCGCTCGCCCGGTCGCCTTCCACGCCGATGAGATCGGCCTCGAGGCGTTCGGCTGGAATATCGAGAACGCCGTTCTCGCCGAAAGGCTCGCTGTCGCCGCAGGCCGCCAGAATCATCTCCAGCGAATCGATTCGAAGGTCGTCGATTTCGATTTTGCGGGCGGCCGCGCGAGACTGCGCCTTGCCGACGGCCGCGGTTTCGCGCCCCGGCTGGTCGTCGGCGCCGACGGGCGCAATTCGGTGGCTCGTAAGGCGGCGGGGCTCGAGGCGCGCACGCATAGTTACCCACAGAGCGCGCTGACGGTCTTTCTCGAACATACGCGTTCGCATGAGGACTATTCGACCGAGTTTCATACCCACGCGGGTCCCTTCACCCTCGTCCCGCTTCCCCCGACGCCGAATCCGCGCTTCCGGTCCAGCCTCGTCTGGGTCATGTCGCCCGCCGAGGCCGAGCGCCGAGCCTTGCTCGACGATCTGGCGCTCTCAGGCGAGATCGAGCGCCAGGCGCGCTCGATGCTGGGCGCGGTGCGTATCGAGGGGGGCCGTGGCGTCTTCCCGATGTCGCGCCAGATCGTCTCGCGGCTCGTCGCGCCTCGCCTCGCGCTGGTCGGGGACGCGGCTCACGGATTTCCGCCGATCGGCGCGCAGGGCCTCAATCTCGGCCTGCGCGACGTCAGGGGAATCATCGAAGCCGCGCGTGAGGCGAAGGCCAATGGCGCGGATATCGGCGGCGAAGCGGCGCTCGACGCCTATCAGCGCGCGCGCCGTCCGGACATTGCGATGCGCACCCTCGCGGTCGACGGGCTGAACCGCTCGCTACTCGCCCATTTCGCGCCGATCGACGCGGCTCGCGCGGTCGGACTCGCGGCGCTGGGCTCGGTCGGCCCGCTGCGCCGCATGGTGATGCGCGAAGGGGTCGCGCCGCTGCTCGGCTGATTTTAAGCGCTCCTCTGCCGCTCCCTCTCCGTCTCGATCAGGCGGGCGGCGTAGCGGGCCATCTGGTCAACCTCGATATTGATCCGCTCGCCCGCCTTGCGCTCGCCCCAGGTCGTCACCGCGAGCGTATGCGGGATCAGCAGCACCTCGAAAGTGTTTCCTTCGACAGCGTTGACGGTCAGCGACGTCCCGTCGAGGGCGACCGAACCCTTCACGGCGATGAAGCGCGAAAGCGCTGAGGGCGCGCGAATGGTGAAATGCGCCATGCCGTCGAAGTCGCGACGTGCGAGGATCTCCGCTACGCCGTCGACATGGCCACTCACCATATGGCCGCCGAGTTCGTCGCCGACCCGCAGCGAGCGCTCGAGATTGATCCGCTGGCCGGGCTTCCATGCCCCGAGCGTCGTCACGGCGAGCGTCTCCGCGCCGACGTCGACCGCGATTCGGGCGCTGTCGCCGTGACGACCGATGTCGACGACCGTCAAGCAGACCCCGGAGTGCGCGATCGAGGCGCCGATCGGGATCGTGTCCGCCTCATAGGCGCAGGCGACCGAGAACCTACGAAGTTCCCCCGCCTCGGCAATATGAAGAAGTTCGCCGACGTCTGTGACGAGACCCGTAAACATGGCTTTCCCTGCTTTGACGCCGGCGGCCGCTCCGCCTGAGCCCGCAGCACTCTACCCCACCCGCTCCCAGCGCCGCAAAGCGTCGTCGCCATAGGCGGCGGCTTCGATCTCCCGATAGCGCCCCGCCTCCGCCAACGCGGCCAGCGCTTGGGGCTCGAGCGCTGGCAGCCCAGGCCGGCCGAGCGGCTTCAAGGCGGTGAAAAGGACGACCTCGTCCGCAAGATCGGCGTAGACCAGCCGCGATCCGACTCTCGGACCGCCCTCGCTGAAGACCCGCGTGACGCCTCGCCGCGCCAACAGCTTCAGGGCGGCCGAGAGATCGACGCGCTCTGATTCGTCCGCGTCGACCCGCGCAACCTCGACGCCGGTCGCCGCCAGCGCCGCCTCGCGCTCCGGCGAGGCCGAGCGGGTGGCGATCGCCAAGGTCGCAAACTCGCGCGCAGTCTCGCACAAGCGCGAGCCCGGCGGCAGCGAAAGGCGCGAATCGAGCACGACCCGCAGCGGCCGGGATTCGACGCCCGGCAGCCGGACCGTCAGCAGCGGGTCGTCGCCGATGGCTGTCCCGACGCCAATCATGATCGCGTCGTGCAGCGAACGCATCACCTGAACCCGCAGATTGGCCGCCTCACCCGTGATCGCGAGACGCGAGTCATGCTCGTCGCCAGCGGCGAAGCCGTCGGCGGTGCGCGCCAGCTTCAGCGTAGTCATCGGCCGGCCCTCGACGACGCGCAGGATATGGCCGCGATGATCGCGTCGCGCGGCCTCCGCTCCGGGGCCGACGAGAAGTTCGATCCCCGCGGCGCGCAAAATCGCGAAGCCTTGCCCCGCGACGCGAATGTCGGGATCGCCGATCGCGCAGACGACGCGCGCGATTCCTGCGGCGACAATGGCCTGCGCGCAGGGCGGCGTCGCCCCTTGGTGGGCGCAGGGCTCGAGCGTCACATACAGGGTCGCGCCGCGCGCCGCTGCGCCCGCCTCGGCGATCGCCCGAGTCTCGGCGTGCGGCCTCCCGCCAGGCGCCGTGACGCCCCGTCCGACGACCGCGCCGTCCTTGACGAGAAGCGCGCCGACAGAGGGGTTGGGCGCGGCGAGGCCCATGTTGCGCCGGCCCAAGCGCAACGCGGCCGCCATCCAGCGCTCGTCATCGTCCCCCCTCTCCACCCATGGCGGCGAGGTCATCGCGAGGAGACGCGAGGCGGGCGCCCGCCCTGCGGCTCGTCGGCGGGGGTATCGGGCTCCGCTTCAAGCTCGCCGACGATCGCGTTGAAATCTTTAGCTTCGCGAAAATTGCGATAGACCGAGGCAAAGCGAACGTAGGCGACGTCGTCGAGGCCCTTCAGCCCCTCCATGACCAACTCGCCGATGCGTTCGGTCGGAATGTCCGAGTCGCCCTGGCTCTCGAGCTGGCGCACGATGCCGTTGATCATGCGCTCGACCCGCTCGGGCGAGACGGCGCGCTTGCGCAGCGCGACGTCGAGCGAGTGCTGCAGCTTGTCGCGATCGAAAGGCGCGCGCCGGCCGCTGCGCTTCACCACCATCAATTCGCGCAACTGTACGCGTTCGAAGGTGGTGAAACGGCCGCCGCAATCCGGACAGATGCGCCGGCGCCGGATCGAGGATGCGTCCTCGGTCGGGCGCGAGTCTTTGACCTGTGTGTCGAGGCCGCCGCAATAGGGGCAACGCATTGGACGGAACCCCTCCTGAAGACCGACTTAGTAGATGGGGAAGCGTCGCGTCAGCTCGCCGACCGCTTCGCGCACCTGCGCTTCGACGGCAGCATTCCCCGATTCGCCGCTCGCCGCCAAGCCGTCCAGGGTCTCGACGACCAGCTCGCCGACCTTATTGAACTCGTCGGCGCCGAAACCGCGCGACGTCGCCGCGGGTGAGCCGAGGCGGATGCCTGACGTGATCGCCGGCTTCTGCGGGTCGAACGGAATGCCATTCTTGTTGCAGGTGATGTGGGCGCGGCCAAGAGCGCTCTCGGCAGCCTTGCCGGTGAGGCCCTTCGGCGTCAAATCGACCAGCATCAAGTGATTGTCGGTGCCGCCGGTGACGAGCTTGTAGCCCGCCGCGAGGATAGGGGCCGCCAGCGCCTTGGCGTTGGCGACCACGGCGTGCGCATAGTTGCGGAACTCGGGGGTCAAGGCCTCGTGAAAGGCGACCGCCTTGGCGGCGATCACATGCATCAACGGACCGCCTTGGAGGCCGGGGAAGATCGCGGAGTTGATCTTCTTGGCGATCTCCTCGTCCTCGCTGAGGATCATGCCGCC
Source organism: Roseiarcus sp. (assembly GCA_036488815.1). GTDB lineage: Bacteria > Pseudomonadota > Alphaproteobacteria > Rhizobiales > Beijerinckiaceae > Roseiarcus. The sequence goes on along the minus strand of DASXGX010000003.1, from coordinate 14,133 downwards.
GCGCGGCCCGCGCAGGGTCTTATGGGTGGTCGTCGTGACCACATGGGCGTGCGGGAACGGCGAGGGATGCGCGCCGCCCGCCACCAGCCCGGCGAAATGCGCCATGTCGACGACGAAATAGGCGCCGACCGCGTCGCAAATTGCGCGGAAGCGCTCGAAATCCCAGTGGCGCGCGTAGGCCGAGCCGCCGGCGATGATCAGCTTCGGCTTGTGCTCGCGCGCCAGCGCCTCGACCCGATCCATGTCGATGCGATGCGTTTCGCGATCGACGGTATAGGAAACCGGCTTGAACCACCTGCCCGAGATATTGACCGGCGAGCCGTGAGTGAGATGGCCGCCGGCGGCGAGATCGAGCCCCATGAACGTGTCGCCCGGCTGCATCAGCGCGAGGAACACCCCCTGGTTGGCCTGACTGCCCGAGTTCGGCTGGACGTTGGCGAAGCGGCACGAGAAGAGCTTGCAGGCGCGCTCGATCGCCAACTTCTCGGCGATGTCGACGAATTGGCAGCCGCCGTAATAGCGACGGCCCGGATAGCCCTCCGCATATTTATTGGTCAGCACCGACCCCTGCGCCTCGAGCACGGCCCGCGAGACGATGTTCTCCGAAGCGATCAGCTCGATCTCGTCCCGCTGCCGGCCGAGCTCGAGTTCCACCGCGCGCGCGATCTCGGGATCGGCGTCGGCGAGGTCGGCGGAAAAGAACGAATTGGAGCGGATGGCTGGCTTCAAGGCGTCGGACATGGCGGACCTGGAGAGATTGGGGCTACGCCGCGCATAGCATGCTGGGCGGCGGGGGGGAAGGACATGGTCGCCCAGCTGCGCCCTGACCTCTAGACTCCCCGGCCCCTCGGCCGCATGGTCCGCCCCTCCGCCACTCAGGAGCCGGTCATGGCGACCTACACCTCAACTGTTCGATGGAGCCGCAAGCCCGAAGAGCGTTTTCTCGACGGACGCTACAGCCGGGCGCACGAATGGGCGTTCGACGGCGGGGCGCGGGTGCCGGCCTCGGCCTCGCCGCAAGTGGTGCGACCGCCGTTTTCCGATCCCGCCGGCGTCGATCCCGAGGAGGCTTTGGTCGCCGCGCTGTCGAGCTGCCATATGCTGTTCTTTCTCGATTTCGCCAAGCGTAAGGGATTCGTCGTCGATTCCTACTCCGACGAGGCGACGGGAACGATGGGCGCGGGCCCCGAGGGACGCATTTCGATGACCGAAGTCGTGCTGCGGCCGCACATTGTCTTTTCCGGGGAGAAGCGGCCGACTGCCGCCGACAGCGCGGCGCTGCATCACGCCGCGCACGAGGCCTGCTACATCGCGAATTCTGTCAGGAGTGAGGTCCGCGTCGCACCGGTCGAGGACGGCCGGTTGGCGGGCTAAGCGCCGCCGTCGGCCTCGATAGAGACGGTCTTCCGACGCCAGAAGCGTGCGAGGTGCGACGGCGCCGCGTCCGCAAGCCGATTGAAGGCTTTTCGCGCCGGCTCTTCGATCCAGTGGAAGCTGAAGGCGGAGGCGAATACGACCGCGCCAATGAGGGCGAGGTTGAGCGCGTCGATTGTCCAGCCATTTGCGTGGGCGCTCCAATAGTCGCGTCCTCCGATCTGCAGCCGCTCCAGGCCCCACAAGCCAGCGCGATCGTCGAGCATAAGGATCGCGCGATCGTAGGCGTTGCCGATCAATCCCTGGGTCATATAGATCGAATAGGACCAGGCCCCGAGCGCGGCAAAGGGACGCGCGGCGAGCAGGCGCGAGATCGCGCCGCGCTGGTGAGCGAACACGTAGACGAGCGGCGCGAAGACCAGGGGCGCGGCGAGGCCGAGACGCCCCTGCCCGGCAAGCGCGACGAATCCGGCCGAGGCGGCGAGAACGCAGGCCTCGAGCGTGGTCGCGTAGGGCAGCGCGCTGACGCGTTCGCGCGAGAACGCCGCCTCCAGGATCACGCCCACGAAGAATCCATAGAGGCACCGCGCGGCGCCGAGATCGTAGGTCGCATCCATCGGTGGCCGATGCGCTGAGAAGGCGAGGACCGCGAGGCCGCCGGCGAGTGCGAGGACGGCTGACGCGATGCGCGCCCTGCGGCGCGCGAAGATCATCACGGCCGAGAAGGCGAGATAGGTGTAGAACTCCGCGCCGATGCTCCAGCTCGCTCCGTTCCAGGTGATCGAGCGGTGAAGGCCGACCGCGTTCAGCATGACGAGATTGGTGACGAAGGAATAAAATGAATTGTCGTTGACTGAGAGCCGGAACGCCTCGGCGTCACCGCCTTGCGCATGGAGCGCCGTGTTGAGCGCCTCCGCTGCGGCGAAGGCGCAAAGCATCACGGCGTGCAGCGGCCAGAGGCGGCCGAAGCGGCGGATCATGAAGCCGAGCACCGCTTTCGGCTCGCCGAGCTTGTCGCCGTAAGCGTGCGCAATGACAAAGCCTGACAGCACAAAGAAGAAATCGACAAAGAGATAGCCGCCCCGCACGAAGGCGTTGTCGTTGAGCGCGCCGAGAAAGGCGCCGTGGTAGAGGACGACCAGCACGGCGGCGACGCCTCGCCAGGAATCGAGGGCCTGGAAGCGCGCGGGAGCCTGGCCGCCTCGCTTTCTCTTCTCGGCCGCGAACGCCCGCCCACTCGGCTCTAGCGCATTGGTGGCAGACGCTCCTCCAATGGACGGCGCGGCGGTCAGCAGGGCGAGGAAGCGATTCATGCCGGACCTGTCAGGAATTGGGCCGCGCGAACCGCGCCAAGCCGGACCGCCGCTCGCCGAGGCGCACCAGCGCCGCGGCGCGCAGTCCCGCGACATCGAAGACCATCAGGCAAGCGCCGAAGATGCCGGCGCCGATAGTCACGGCGAGCGCCGCGACGACGATCGGCGGAGCCATGCCATTGAGCGGCCGGATCGCGAAGGTCATCGCGGCCGTGGCGCCGGCGATGACGAACAGATCCCGCAGCGAGGGCCGCGAAGCGCGCTCGCGAAAGCCGGGAATCGCAGCCGCGAGGAAGCCGACGCCCAAGCTTGCCGCATAGGCGGCCGCGAGCGCGTCGACATCGCGCGTAAACGCGTCGAAGCGCAACATCGCCACGTCAGCGCCGAGCGCCGCCAGCGCCGCGATCGTGAGCGGCCACGTGCGCTGGGCGAGCTGGAACACCGGATTCAGCGTCGAATAGAGCGCGCAATAGGCGAAGAATCCCGGCGCGAGTTCGAGGCTGAGACGGGCGAAATCGCCGCGGTACGCGGCGGGCACGACGAGCGCCTCGAAGGTTGGCGCCATCGCCATATATCCGGCGGTGAGGGGCGCCAGAATCGCGAAGACGATGACGCTGTTGACGCCGATCTGACGGCGCGCCGCGTCGCTTCCGTCCTCACGATCGCGCTTCAGCGCGTATTGGAACAGCAGGATCTCCGGCAGGACATTGACGACCAGGAAAAGCCGCAGTCCAAGGTCCGTCGCCAGCGACAGCTTGCCGGTGGCCGCGGCGCCGAACAGAGCGAGCGCCGTCTGACGATTGATCAGACCGATGAGCTGGTAGATCACGGTCGAGGCGACGACCGGCTTGGCGTAGACGATGAATTGACGCAGCCGCGCGCGGCTCGCCTGCGAGAGCGCCGCGCCCGGGGTGCGCATGGCCGCGCGCAATACGACGGCGGGCGCGAGGCTCGCAACGGCCATCGCCGCGATGACCGACGTCGCGTCGCGCGTGAAGATCGCGACGGCGACGACCACGGTGAAGGTCAGCGTCTGCCGCATCGCGTAGAGCGCGGCGAAGGCGGCGGCCTGCTCGCGCGCCCTGAATTGCGCGCCCGAATAGTCGCAGCGCGCGTTGGCGATGGCGACGAAGGGGATCAAAGCGACAAGAACGGGCCCGAAGCTGAAGCGAAGCCCCGCCAAGGCGCCGATCGCGACGGCGAGCACTGCGAGCGCCATCATGGCGAGGAAGGCGAGATCGAGACTCGCGGCGATGCGCGCCCTCCCCTCGACATCGCCGGAGAAACGTTGGGACGACAGGCGCAGCCAATCGAACAGGGCTGTCGCCAGAGTCATCGCGGCCAGCATCGCGGTCGCGTAGCGGCCGAATTCCGCTGGCCCCAACAGCGCGCTGAGCGTGAGGCCGATGGCGAAGTTCGCCGCTGAATTGACGAAAAAGACGACCGCGAAAATCATGAGACCGCGCCTGGCGACGCCACGAATTGGCGCGCGACGCTAGAGCTGCTGGGTTAAGGCGGCCTTACGTGCGGCCTCTTTCGATTGTCGCGCCCTCTCAGTGAGGCTTCGCGTCGGCGGTGAAGATGACGACGTCGTCCTTACCCACCCGATCGAGCACGGCGCGCGCCTCCTCGTCGAGGAGGTCGCGATCGACCGCTTCCGAACGCATCGACTCCACGCGTCGCCGCCAGCGTTCGCGTTCGCCCTGCAATTGGCTGAGCTCGATTTGCAGTCGCCCGGCCTCGGCGTCGTAGCCGGCTTTCGCCTTGAGGCCGCGATCGCCCTGCGAGGCGCCCCAGACGAGATAGCCGCTCGCGACCCCGAGCACGAGGTAGAACACGATCGGAAAGAGAATGGCGCGCGCGCGAGTCTTCATGGACAGTCCGACTATGCCCGCGCGTCGTTAACTTTCCGTAGCGCTCGCCGCTCGCGCGAGCCAAACGAGAGCGCGCCGGAGCCTCAGCCCCGGCGCGCCCTTGGCGTCAGATCGCCTTGATCGCGGCCCGTCCGGCGTAGCGCGCCTGATCGCCGAGCTCCTCCTCGATGCGGATAAGCTGGTTGTATTTGGCGAGCCGGTCGGAGCGCGCGAGCGATCCGGTCTTGATCTGGCCGCAATTGGTCGCAACCGCGAGATCGGCTATGGTCGAATCCTCCGTCTCGCCCGAGCGGTGCGACATGACGGCCGTGTAACCGGCGCGGTGCGCCATATCGACCGCCGCGAGCGTCTCCGTCAGCGTGCCGATCTGGTTGACCTTGACGAGGATCGAATTGGCGACGCCGTCTTTGATGCCGCGCGAGAGGCGCGTCACGTTGGTCACGAAGAGATCGTCGCCGACGAGCTGGCGCTTCGCGCCGATCGTCTGCGTCAGCAGCGACCAGCCGCGCCGGTCGTCCTCCGCCATGCCGTCCTCGATCGAAAGGATGGGGTAGGAATCGGCAAGCTGGGCGAGATATTGGACCTGCTCTTCGATCGAGCGCGTCTTGCCCTCGCCCGAATAGACATAGGCGTCGTCCTTGAAGAATTCCGTTGCGGCGCAGTCGAGCGCGAGCGCGATGTCGTCGCCGGGTTTGAAACCGGCCGCTTCGATCGCTTTGACGACGAATTCGAGCGCCGCCTCGGCAGACGGCAGGTTGGGAGCGAAGCCCCCCTCGTCGCCGACGTTGGTGTTGTGGCCGGCCTTCTTGAGCGCGCCCTTCAGCGTATGGAATACTTCAGCGCCCCACCGGACCGCCTCGCGCAAAGAGGGCGCCCCGACCGGCACAATCATGAATTCCTGGAAATCGATCGGATTGTCCGCATGCACGCCCCCGTTGATGATGTTCATCAGCGGCACCGGCAGGACGCGCGCCGTCGCGCCGCCGACGTAACGGTGAAGCGGGAGGCCCGAGGCTTCCGCCGCGGCTTTGGCGACCGCGAGGGAGACGCCGAGAATTGCATTGGCGCCGAGTTTCGCCTTGTTGGGCGTCCCGTCGAGCGCAATCATCGCTTCGTCGATCTTGATCTGCTCTTCAGCCTCGAATCCGGAGATAGCGTCGAAGATGTCGCGCGTGACCGACTCGACGGCCTTCAGCACACCTTTGCCGCCATAGCGGCTCTTGTCGCCGTCGCGCAGTTCGACCGCCTCGTGGGCGCCGGTGGAGGCGCCGGAGGGAACGCCGGCGCGGCCCATCGAACCGTCCTCGAGCACGACGTCGACTTCGACGGTCGGGTTGCCGCGGCTGTCGAGAATTTCGCGGGCGATGATGTCAACAATGGCCGTCATTTTAAAATCCTCATGCTCCCCACACGAAGCGCAATTCGGCGCGCCGGGCGCGCGCCATTTTCGATCGGACGGGAGGGTCGCCTCGTCGCGGTCGCGGGCCGCAATCCTCAGAGGATCGCCGACCCTTGCTGCGCTCTTACGCCAATGTCGTCACAGGCGAAAGTCGGCGCGTCGCCGGCGCGCTTTTTCGACCGCGCCTCGTGCCCCCGCCTGCTGACAAAGTGGTCGAAAGAGAGGCAGAAAATTTTTGCATGGCAGCCCTGCTGATGCTGGTGACATCGCGGAATTTTTGGACTATCTATTTTCACCTCGCGAAAAGGAGGCCGTCGCCCTCTAAGTGGGCGTCGGATAGGCCGAGTCTGTGGGAGGACGGAGCGGAAGACTGGTTGATAGCGCGGCTCGCATGTGATTGCAGGGCAAAAGACGCAGAAAACCAGACTCGCGATACAGGGAGTAGGTGTAAAAGAGGCAAGGCTTGGGACACGGTCCCATGTCTTGCTTTCTTTTTTTGGGGCCCGCGTTACGCGCCCGCCCGCTCGCCTTCCGCCCAGCCGGCTTTGACTTGCGCGACATAGTCGCTCAGCCGCTTCTCAGCGATCGCCTTGCGCGCGCCAGCCATCAAGTCCTGGTAGTAGGCGATGTTGATCGCCGTCAGTCCCATCATCGCGAGGATCTCGCCTGACTTGACGAGGTGGCGCCAATAGGCTCGCGAATAATCCCGCGCGGCGGAGGCGCTGGATAGAGGGTCGATCGGCCGCGGATCGTCAGCGAACTTCGCATTGCGCAGATTGAGGCGCCCGCGGCGTGTGAAGACCATGCCGTGACGGCCCGCTCGGGTCGGCATCACGCAATCGAACATGTCGACGCCGCGCGAGAGGGCCTCGAGCAGATCGTCCGGCGTGCCGACGCCCATCAGATAGCGCGGCTTGTCGGCCGGTAGGTAAGGCTCGATCGCTTCGATCGTCGCGAGCATGACCGCCTGCGGCTCGCCGACGGCCAGTCCGCCGATCGCATAGCCGTCGAAGCCGATGTCTGCGAGCGCGCGTGCGCTGGCGATGCGCAGGTTGCGGTCCTCCCCGCCCTGCACGATTCCGAATACAGCTCTCCCCGTCCCTGCCCGGAACGCCGCCTTGGAACGCTCCGCCCAGCGCAACGACAGGCGCATGGCGCGCTCGGCCTCCTCGGGCGAGCACGGCAGGCGCACACATTCGTCGAGTTGCATCTGAATGTCGGAGCCGAGCAGGTCCTGGATCTCCATCGCGCGCTCGGGCGTCAGTTCGTGCCGAGATCCGTCGATGTGCGATTGAAAGACGACGCCGCGCTCATCGAGCTTGCGCAGCTTGGCCAGGCTCATCACCTGGAAGCCGCCGGAATCGGTCAGGATCGGCTGCGACCAATTCATGAACTTATGCAGGCCGCCGAGCGTGGCCACGCGCTCCGCCCCCGGCGCCAGCATCAGGTGATAGGTGTTCGAGAGAACGATGTCGGCGCCGAGCGCGCTCACTTCACCGGGATACATCGCCTTCACGGTTGCGGCTGTGCCGACCGGCATGAAGGCCGGCGTGCGAATGGCGCCGCGCGGCGTGGTGATCGCGCCCGTCCGCGCGGCCCCGTCGGCGCCGCGGATGGAAAAGAAGAAATCGTCGCGCATGTCGCCTTGCTCGGCCCGTCGAGCGCCATCGCTCGCTTCGGCGCCGCAGCCCTAAGCACGACAGGCGCGCGGACGCAACGCTCTGTTCGTCGGACTATCCTTGCGCCTCAGGCGCGCTTGGACGACCGAGCAGCAGGCAGGCGTCGCCGTAGGAATAGAAGCGATAGCCCGCTTCGACGGCGTGCGCATAGGCGGCGCGCATCGTCTCGAGACCGCTGAAGGCGCTGACCAGCATGAAGAGCGTGGAGCGCGGGAGATGAAAATTCGTGAGCAACGCGTCGACGCCGCGGAACCGATAGCCCGGCGTGATGAAGATGGCGGTTTCGCCCTCGAACGGCCGAATGACGCCGGTCTCGTCGGTGGCGCTTTCGAGCAGGCGCGCCGAGGTCGTGCCGATAGCGATGATCCGGCCGCCGCGCGCGCGTGTCGCATTGAGCGCATCCGCGGTCGCCGCCTCGACACGCCCCCACTCCGAATGCATCGCGTGATCGCGCGTGTCGTCCGCTTTCACGGGCAGAAAAGTGCCGGCGCCGACGTGCAGCGTCACGCGATGCAGGCTCGCGCCCGCCGCCTCGATGTGCGAAAGGAGCGCAGGCGTGAAGTGCAATCCGGCGGTAGGCGCGGCGACCGCGCCTTCCTCGCGCGCGAAGACGGTCTGATAGTCGGTCCGATCCGTCGGCGAGACGGCGCGGCGCGATGCGATATAAGGAGGCAGCGGCGGCGAGCCGAGCCGGTCGATCGCCTCGTCAAGCGCTGCGCCGGCGAAAGCGAAAGCGAGCGTCACCTCTCCGGCCTCGCCCTTCGCCTCGACTTCCGCGTCGAGAGCGCCGAGCATGCAGACGCCGCTTTCTCGCGTGGCGCCAAACCGAACGCGCTCGCCGACATTGAGCTTCTTTGCGGGGCGGACGAGCGCGCGCCATCGGCTGGCGTCGAGACGCTTGATGAGAGTCGCCTCGATCGCGGCCACGCTGTCGCCGCGCGCCCTGACGCCGTCGAGGCGCGCCGCAATCACCTTGGTGTCGTTGACGACGAGCGCGTCGCCCGGACGCAACACGTCTGGTAGATCGCCGATGCGCCGGTCCGCGAGCGAGCCGTCCGGCCCAACGACGAGCATGCGCGCGGCCTCGCGCGGACTGGCCGGAGCGAGCGCGATGCGCTCGGGCGGCAAATCGAAGTCGAAAAGGTCGACGCGCATTAAAATCCTTCCCGCTCGCGGGAGCGGGCGAACACCCTGCATTCGCCTCGGGCGGACGAATGGCGTGCATTCGCCTCGCGGGACGCCCTCGCCCGGCTCTCTCGCAGAGGCGTCCGAAAAAAGCCCGTCTTACGACGGGCTATGCGCGAGAGCGGGGAGCGCTTCTCAGCTCAAGGTCGCCTTGACGATCTTGTCGGGATCGCGCACGGGTTCGCCGCGCTTGATCTGGTCGACGTTCTCCATGCCGGAGACGACCTTGCCCCAAACCGTGTACTGCCGGTCGAGGAAGCGCGCGTCGTCGAAGCAGATGAAGAACTGCGAATTCGCCGAATTCGGACTCTGCGCGCGCGCCATCGAGGCCGTGCCGCGCACATGGGGCTCGGCGTTGAACTCCGCCTTGAGATCGGGGTACTTGGAGCCGCCGGTCCCGGTGCCGTGCGGGCAGCCGGTCTGGGCCATGAAGCCCTCGATCACGCGGTGGAAGACGATGCCGTCATAAAAGCCCTCGTTCACGAGGCGTTTGATGTGCGCGACGTGTCCGGGGGCGATTTCCGGGTTCATTTCGATGACGACCGGCCCCTTGGTGGTTTCCAGAGTGAGCGTGTTGCCTTCGCTGCTCATATCATGCGCTCCTGATTGAAGGGGCCCCCGCGACGCGTTACTTCGCGTCGCTCGCCAGCCGCAAGGTGAGGATCTTATCGGGGTTTTCAACCGCCCCGTTGTTCTCCTGCGTCCCCGCCTTGATCTTGTCGATGGCGTCCATGCCCGACGTCACTTCGCCGAAAACGGTATATTGCCCGTCGAGGAAGCTGGCGTCGCCGAAGCAAATGAAAAACTGCGAATTGGCGGAATTGGGGTCGCTCGACCGCGCCATGCCCAATGTGCCGCGCTTGAAATGCGCCTTGGAGAATTCGGCCGGAATATTTGGCAGATCGGATCCGCCCGTGCCGGTGCCGGTCGGATCGCCGGTCTGGGCCATGAAGCCGGGAATGACGCGATGGAAGACGAGGCCGTCGTAGAACTTGCGCTTCACCAGGGCCTTGATCTGCGCGACGTGCTTGGGCGCGAGGTCAGGCCGCAGCTTGATGACGGTCTTGCCGTACTTGGTCGTCATGATGAGCGTGTTCTGCGCGTCGTCCTCGGCCAGGGCGGCCCCGGCGGCGGCGATGAACGGAAGCGCAACCAGAGCGCGACGGCTGAACAACATGCGGGCCTCGTGACAGCGGCGGGATCGCCAAGCGCGGCTTGATACCACGGGACGACGGCAAAGCAAGCGTTGGCCCCCGAGCGCTCTCTCATGCTGGTCCTCAGAGCGCTCGCCCGGTCGCGGGACAGGCCGGCAGTCAAAGGATTTAATGCTTTGACCGCCATTTGAGCGGCGTCATGCTGCTGGCCCCCGATCGACCCCTGGCGCCCTCGTCGACGCGAGGCGGCGCCGGCGAAGCCCTCGCGTCAGTAGGCTCGGCGCCAGCCAAAAGATGACTTCGCGGGACTGCGGAGGCCGGGGTGGAGGCGCGCCGCCGCGCCGAGCGTCTGCGGGCGCTTTTCCCTGATGAGAGCGAGCATGAACGCCCGTCTCGTCGCAGCGCACAAGCGAACCGCGGCGACGCTCTTGACGGCCGGGGCTCGGTCCGCCATCAGGCTTCGACGGCCGCGAGCCGCTAGGGACCCTCGGATCGATGAGCCGTATCGCGCGCGCGCGCCAGTACTCCGAATATCTCGCGTTCCGCTCCGTCGCGGCGCTGATCGGGGCGCTGCCGCTCGAACTCGCGTCGCGGTGGTGCGGGGCCGGCTGGCGGCTGGTCGCGCCTCATTTGCCCCGTCACCAGCGCGCCCTCGACAATCTCGCACGCGCCTTCCCCGAGGCCACGCCGGCCGAACGGGAGCGGATCGCCCTCGCCATGTGGAACAACCTCGGGCGCACGTTCGCCGAGTTCTTCCACATCCAACGGATCGTCGCCGACGGCCGGATCGCGCTCGAGCCCTTCGAGCGCTTCGAGGAGATCGCGAAGCGCCCCTTCATCGTCTGCACGCTCCACATGGGCAATTGGGAGATCCTCTCTCAGGCGGGCCTTCGATTCGGCTTGCCGCTGGCGGGCGTCTACCAGCGGCTGACCAACCCTTACGTCGACGAATGGCTGCTCAAGGTCCGCTCGCCCCTTTACCCCGGCGGCCTCTTCGACAAATCGCCCGCGACCGCCCGAGCCCTGCTGAAGCTCGCGCGCGACGGCGGCTTCCCGGCTTTCGTTTCGGATCTGCGCGAGCGGCGCGGCCTCCTGACGCCTTTCTTCGGCCAACCTGCGCGCTCGAACCCCTTCCCGGCCCTGATCGCCCGCGTCACCGGCCTGCCGCTCTACGCCGCCCGCACGATGCGCCTGCCCGACGTGCGCTTTACGGTTCGCATCGAGCGCATCGAAGTGCCCGAGACCGACGATCGCGACGCGGACGTGCTCGCGGCCACGACCGCGTTGCAGGCGCAATTCGAGGAGTTCGTCCGCGAGGCCCCGGAGCAATGGATGTGGGCGCACCGCCGATGGGACTGAGAGGCCGCTTTTCGCCGCCCGGCGAAACATGGCAAGCTTGCCGCGTCGAAAGCTGTAGGAGTCGCTCCTGATCATCGCCACCTGGAACGTCAATTCCGTCCGCCAGCGCCTTCCACATCTGCTCGACTACCTCAGGGAGAAGAGCCCGGACGCGCTGTGCCTGCAGGAGACAAAGTGCCTCGACGAGGCCTTTCCGCGCATGGAGATCGAGGAGCTCGGCTACAATATCGCGACGCATGGGCAGAAGGGCTTCAACGGCGTCGCCATCCTCGCCAAGCGGCCGATCGAGGTGGCGCGCGGCCTGCCGGGCGACCCGGACGACGAGCAGGCGCGCTATATCGAGGCGGTGATCCCGACCGAGCGCGGAGCGGTGCGCGTCGCCAGCATCTATCTGCCGAACGGCAACCCCGCGCCGGGCGAAAAATACGCCTACAAGCTCGCCTTCATGGAACGGCTGATCCAGCACGCGCGGCTGCTGCTGACTTACGAGGAGCCGCTCGTGCTGACCGGCGACTATAACGTGATCCCGGACCCGCGGGACGCCGCTCATCCGGAGGCCTGGGTGCAGGACGCGCTGTTCCTGCCGGCGACCCGCGCGAAGTTCCGCGAACTGATCGCCCTCGGCCTCACCGACGCGCTGCGCGCGACCTCGGACGACGGCGGTCTCTACACGTTCTGGGACTACCAGGCGGGCTCCTGGCAGCGCAACAACGGCATCCGCATCGACCATGCGCTGTTGTCGCCGCAGGCGCTGGACCGGCTGGCCGCCGTCGATATCGATCGCGACATGCGCGGGCGGGAAAAGGCCTCAGACCATGTGCCCGTGCGCGTCACGTTGAAGCACCTCTGACAGAGATCCTTCGTCACGCCTTGCGGCGGGCGACGATCCGCACCACCGCGCTCGGCCCGACGTGCAGCGCACCCTCTTCGAGAACGGTCTCCGCCTCGGCGCTTTCGAGGGTTTCCAGACCCGCAAAGTCGGCGGCGAGATCGTCGAGCCGGTAGAGAAGGTCGACGTCGCGCGGGCCGCCGCGCGCGCCGGCCGCCTGGCGGACGATTTGCTCGGGGCGAAACGCTTCGAGGATGACGACGCCGCCTGGCCTCAGCGCCGAGGCGACCTTGGCGTGCAGCGCGCGCCGCTGTGCGCTGGGCAGGTGAACGTAGACCAGCGCGATCGCGTCGTAGGCCTCGCGCGGCCAATCCCACGTCAGCGCGTCCGCTTGGCGCGCATTGACAGTCACGCCGCGCGCTTCGGCGAGCCGACGCGCCTTGGCGACGCCGTTGGCGGAGAGATCGAGGGTGTCGACGATGAGCCCTTGGCTCGCGAGCCAGACGCCGTTTCGGCCCTCCCCGTCGCCCGGAACCAGCGCGCGCATCCCGGGCCTCAGCCGCGGGCGCTGGCTCATGAGGAAGGCGTTCGCCTGATCGCCGTAAGCCCACCCTTCGCCCGCGTAGCGCTGTTCCCACATCGCGGCTTTGCCGCCTGCCGCTTCAATCCGAGTTGGTTCGCTCATCGCCAGCCGTCCCGCTGAAAGCCCCCTCGAGGATCGCGGCCAATCCTGTCAAATCTTCGGCCCGTTTCGTCAAGTCATGTCAAGGAATGTCAAGCTTTTGCTTGACAAGCAAGCGATGAAATCATGAAAATTCAATGACTTACGAGCGCGTCAAGCGCCGCGGGCCGATCGTCAAGGCTTCGCTCGTCGGCAGCGTTTCGGCGCCAAAAAACATTAGCACATATTCGGCTTATCAGAAAGACAACGTTCTCGCGGCGGCGCCGGTGACGAGGCTTGACCGCGCGGCGGCGCGATGGCCTTGTGGCGCCCGGCGCCGCCGACGAGAGCCGGCCGAGGCGCCGCCGCCGCGGCGACGGCGCCGGAGGACCGTATGACCCTGACGCGCGCTCTTGCGCTTCTCTCCGCTTTGGCTGTGGCCGGCTGCGTTTCGACCAATGAAGAGCCCTTCCCGCTCGACGGCGGGGTCGCGGTTTCGCCGGCCGCCGCTGGCTACGTCTGCGATTCGTTCGACGTGAGGGGCAAGCGGCAAACTGACGCAAAGTCGGGGCGCGTCATCGTCCTTCGTCGAAACCAAAGGAGCCAATACGCGTTCATCGACGTCGAGAAGGCGCCCGCCGAGACGTTCGTGCTCTACAAGGCGGTCAACGATCTCTACATCGCCGCCGTAGCGCACCCCGAGGCGCCGGGCGAGGACCTCTATCTAGTGCAGTTCACCGACGCTGGCAAAGCGTTTCGCCTCTACGCGGAAAGCGCCGATTTCCCGTCCCGCGCGCAAGGGCTCGCCCAGGACCATGGCGTGACGCTGACGCACAATCCGCTCACCAACGACCTCGCCGGGCCGACCAGTGGCCAAAAGGCCTTCATGATCGACATGGCGGCCAATCCGGCGGCCTGGACGGTCGCCGCGGAGTGCCGGGCGAAGCGGTGAGCAGCCGGGTTAGAGTTGGCGCCTGACGCCGCCCCGCATAGCTTTGTCGTCGCGCTTGTAGCCTGGGCGTGGAGCCAAGGATTTCTCTTGGACGATCTGCGCTGCGAAGCCCTCATTCGAGTCGGGGGGTTCATGAACGATGTAGTTCCTCTTCCCCCTTGTGGAACGCAACACGAACAGATAGGCATTGTTCGCGATTTGTTTACGCACGACCGCGATTCTCCTCGCGGTCGAATCGCGGCGAGAGCCGCTTGGGGAGCCTGCCATGTTGACCAAAAAGCAAAGCGAACTGCTGCGCTTCATCCATGACCGCCTCCAGGCCGAGGGCGTTCCGCCCTCTTTCGACGAGATGAA
>DASXGX010000154.1:0-100413 GCA_036488815.1 Roseiarcus sp. | reverse complement strand
TGACGATAGGGGGCGCCGGCGTAAAGCCGAAAGGCCTCTTCGACTTGACCCTCGAACAGGACCTTTTTGTAGAAGGCGACGGCGATGTCCTTGTTGGTCTCCGACATGGACGTTCTCCTGGGTTAGAACATCGTGTTGGGGTTGGCCGCGGTCTCGGGGACCGTTTGGGTTACGTCCGAGCGCTCGATGCAACGAGACACGAATAGATAAGCGCCGAGTTCGATTCACACCGAGCTTCAATTGCGCGGAAACGGCCGTCAGGTCGATCACACCGCGAGGACGACTTTGCCAAACGGCCGATCCTCGATCAGATGGCGCAAAGCTTGGGCCGCCTCGCCAAGCGGATAGGTCCGCTCGACGATCGGCTTGACGGATCCGCCGACGATCAGCGGGAGGATGTCGCGCCAGGCGGCGGCGACAGTGGTCGGCGACTGGGCGAACAGAGAGAAACCGGCCATTCGCGCGCCCTTCCAGATCAGGTCGGTCACATCGATCGTCGTTTTGCGTCCGGCGGAATAGCCAAGCGTGAGAAGGGCGCCGCCGAGAGCAAGGCTGCTCAGCGCCTCACCCGTCACGGCGCCGCCAACGCTGTCGATTGCGACATCGACGCCCTTGCCAGCCGTTATCCGGCGAACGCCGTCGGCGAGACCTTCGGTGGTGAGGTCAATCACGTTTTCAAAGCCAAGCTCGCGCGCCCTGGCGGCCTTTGCCGCACTGCCGGCCGTCGAGATCACTTTGCCGGCGCCTTGCGCCCGCGCGAGCTGATAGGTCGCGCTGCCGACCGAACCGCCAATCGCCGGCGCCAGCACCGTCTTGCCCGGCTCGAACCCGGCCAGCGTCAGCGTGATCTGCGCCGTCAGATAGGCCACTGGCAGGCTCGCCGCGACGACGTCGTCGATCGCGTCGGGCACGAGCGCCAGATCATCGGGCCTCACTAGTAGCCATTCCTGCCACGCGCCATTCTCGCGAACGCCGTAGAGCCCGGTGAACATCACGCGGCTTCCTACCGCGAGTTCGGAGTCGCCCGCGTCCTCGATGACGCCGGCGCCCTCGTTGCCGAGCACCAGCGGCGCCTTCGCTCGAGGGTGTCCTCCCGACAGGATCGTATGATCGAGCGGCGTGACGCCGGCGGCCGTTACGCGCACCAGCACTTTGTCCTTTGCCGGTAGGGGTTTGGGCAATTCGATCTGCCGCAGTCCGTCGTAGCCGGAGAAGGCTTCCGCCTGCATCGCGCGCATCGGCGTCCCCTAAAGTGACGGACCTGTAACTTAGTTGCAATATAACGCACAGGTCTGTAACTTTGTCAAGCGACGAATCAGGCGGCAGGAGCGAGCGGATATGGACGATGGAGTCCGGCGGCGCCGAGGAGCCCCGCCAAAAGGCGAGGTGAGCGCCCGCGAGCGGATCCTCGCGACGGCAAATGAATTGTTTTACCGCGAAGGCGTCCGCGCTATCGGCGTCGACATGGTCGTCGAGCGATCCGGCGTGTCGAAGACGACTCTCTATCGCCTGTTTGAGTCCAAAGACGCTTTGATCGCGGCCTTCGCTGCAGAGCGGGATCGGTTGAACTGGGAGTGGTGGGATCGCATCGAAGAGCAGCACGCTGACGATCCGCGTGCTTTGCTCGAGGCGTTGCTATCCGAAATCGCGCGGCGGATCGGAGGGCCCGCCTATCGCGGCTGTCCGTTCCTGAACCTGGCGACGGAGTTTCCTGACAACAACCATCCGGGCCGGATCGCCGCCCGGGCCAACAAGGAGGAAATGCGGGCCAGACTCGCAGCCATTGTCGCCAGGCTGGGCGTTGGCGATCCCAACCGTGTCGCGTCTCAGATCGCGCTGATCATCAACGGCGCGTACGTCACCGGCCTGATGGAGAAGCCGGGCGACCTGAGGGGCGACCTCGTCGAAGCCGCTATGAAATTGTTGGCCTAGGGCGCACCGCCCGTATCAGGCTCGGAGCCCGTTCCAACATTTTCAACGGCTCGCCCGAGGTCATCGGTATTGGCGCCGTTGTCCATGCAATCGACTAATAACGCCCGGCGACATCGCACCTGGAAAGTTCGTAAATTCGTCTGCCGGTGATCCAGGCGGCAGTAAAGTCGACGCCGGCCGCCCAGTAATTGCCAGGTATGAAATTCCGAAAACTAGGGCTTTTCCTGACAGTCCGGTCATCCCCCGTTCATTTTGGCTGTGTTACATTCGGGGGCTGGGTCGACTAACGGAGGACGTTATGTCGTTGAGAAGCATTCCGGCGTATTCAGTTGCCGCTCTCGCTGGCGCGGCGATGCTCGCCCTCTCTTCGGGCCCGGCATCAGCTCTCACCCTCTCAGGACCATCTCTCGCTCCACCCGCTGCCTCCGCACACGTCGATAAGGTCTATTATCGTGGTGGCTATCGTGGTGGCGCCTATCGTGGCGGTTATCACCGCGGCTACGCCTATCGCGGCGGCTATCGCGGGGGTTACGCGTATCACGGCGGCTATCGGGGCTACGGTTACGGCGGCGCGGCGATCGTGGGCGGCGCTGCGGCTGGGCTCGCCGCTGGCGCTGCGCTTGCTGCACCTCACTGCTGGGTCAATGCCTACGGAACCCAAGTCTGCAATTGATCCCACGAACATCGGGGCGTCGGCGACGATTTGCGCGAGCGAGTCGCCGACGTCCCTTGCCCCTCCCACGGAGTTGCGACCATGACGAAGCTGGCCGACGTCGCCTAGCCTGTCTTCGTCGAACCTCCTCATCGAGAACTGATTCGACGGGAAGGCCATTCTCATTGCCCCCTCCCATTTGACTGCATCGGACTCTTTGGCGGCCGTCGCCGCGTTCGGACGAGGGCCGGCCTATTCCCGCGTCACGGTTTCATGGATCGCCAGGCAGTGGCGCACGAGGTTTGGCCGGGAGGAAACCATCTGTTTCAATGGTGTTTCGATGTCGTAGAAATAGATGTTGGCGATGAATCCGTAAATGCCGGCGTCCACGCTGGTCGGATCTGCGCCATGCACATATGCGCCGGCTGAAACGAGATCGTCGAGGACGTCGAGATCGGCGAGGCCGCGCGCATAGGCGGCGTCCGGCGCGTATCGGCCGATGCCCTGGAAATAATAACGTTGCGCATTGAATTCGCGCGCCTTGACCAACCCCGCTTCGGTCAGGCTCGAATGCTCGCGCAGAAGCGCGGCCTGGAACTCAGGCCAGAAGCGCTCGTCTTTCCAGCGCGAGTAGGACATCACCCAGTAGAGATCGTCGAGCAGGCGGGTGACGAGGAGGTTCAACCGGCGCTCGCGGGCGCCCAGCGCCGCATCGATCGTCAGCCCGTGCTTGCTGATCAGATGGGCGATGATGGTCTCGCTGTCACCGATGACCTCGCCCTCGTCGACGAGGTAGGGAAGCTGGCCGCGCGGCGCTGCGGATGCATCGAAAATGTGCTCATGCGTGAACGGCAGGCGGGCCAGCCGCATGAATGCGAAGACCTTCAGCCCGTAGCCATTGTTGTCGGCCACGCCGAACAACGCGGGATATGAATAAAGGCATATCATGGCCCGGGAAAGTCTAGGCCGGACCGGCGCCATGCGCCAGGGAAAACCGCCGTTCCCGTGAAGGGGGACCGTTCGACGATCCGCCCTATCGCCACGTGGAGCGGGCGGCATGCTCCGCGACGGCAAGGATTGCTCTGCTACGCTCGCAACCGGCTGCGTCGCCCGGCGTCAGTCCCGCTCGCCTTGATAATAGTTTTCATCATCATGATGGTGATAGGGCCTCCAACCATATGGCGGTCCCCCCTCGTCGTGATGATGGTGGTGGTGATAGCAGAAGCGCGGCTGATCGGGGATCGGCTCGCCGCTCGTGTTGAAGCAGCATCCGTCCGGCCTACAGAGCGTGCGAGCCGAAACGCTTGGAGCGCCGAGCAACGTCGCCGACAAGGCCGCGAGGGCGACCAACAAAGAACTTCGAGCGAAGATCACCGGCAACCTCCTCGTCGGGATAATACGTCTATCTTATCATGACTTTACGACTCGCCATTATACGGATCGGTAATCGAGCGGCCATGTTTTGGCCAAGAAGATTGGGTTCCTCGGGTGCGCGGTTCGCCGTGAAGACATGCGGCCCTAAAGGACTTGCTCTCGTCGCTTTCGCCTTTCGGGGAGTGGAGCGGATGGCAGTTCGAGCGCACTGGATTCGATTGGCCTGCGCGGCGGCAGCCGCGACGGTGACGATTGGGTTTGCGGCCAGGATCGGCGCGGCCGCGCCGCCCGCGGCGTCAACTGGCGGCACGTCGGCGGAGAGCCCGGCGCTTGCCGCACACGAAATGCACACTGGGCGTTTCCTCTACGCCGTCAATCAGACAGCGGCCACGGGCGGTTCGATATCGGTCTACGACATTGGCGCGGGTCATCGCCTTGTTAAGACCATCGAGACTGTTCGCGACGTGGACGACGTCAGGGGCGTCGCCGCCAGCATGGCGACGGGCCGGCTCTACGTGGCCTACCGCACCCGCGCAGACGTCGGGATGATCTATTGCCTCAATGTCTACGATGATGCGGTGCTCTGGAATCGGGCGATCGATCCCGATGTCGACCGGCTGGCGATTCATCCGGGCGGGCAGCTCTTGTACGCTCCCACCTATGAAGGCCGCTCGGCTGACTTTATCAACGTCCTGGACGCCAGCAGCGGCGATGTCGTTCGCAAGGTGCATTTCTCAAATCATTCGCACGACGCGCTGTTTCCGGTGTCTGGGCCGCTCTTTCAGGAGACCAAGTCCGAGGACGGAAGCGGGAAATACCTCTATATGATCGACCCGCAGAGCTACGCAGTCTCGCGCATTGGCCCTTACGCCGGCATTCTCGGCCCCTACGCGGTCGATGGCATGAGCCGCTACGTGGTCAACAACGTGACCGGCGTGTGGGGGATGCAGGTTGCCGAACTCAGCAGCGGCCGCATCGTCACAGCCCGAGTTGCGGAGCATCCGGCCGGCGGGCCCGGGCTGCTGCACGGGATTGGGTGGACGCCCGACCAGCGCGAGGTGTGGCAGAGCAGCAGCGCGGGCGATCCGCACATCTATGTGTGGAACATGCGCGATCCGATGGCGCCGGTCATGGCGGGGCGCGTCAGCATGAAGAGCCGCCGCGGGGCGCACTGGATCACCTTCGACATCGATGGCGACTACGCCTATGTTGCGCCCAATAAGGGCAGCGACGACGGCGCCGAGATATTCGACGCTCACACGCACAAATCCCTGGGGCTGATCCGCTCGTCGGAGGAGATGATCGAGATCGATTTCACCGACGGCAAGGTCAGCCGCGTCGGCGATCAATATGGCGTCGGGCGCGTCGTGCGCGCTTCGACGAACTGAAGGACGCGGCACATCGTCCAGGGATGCTCGCGGCTGAACCCGTCGTGTAGCGGGCGCCAGATGCACGCCCACACGTCGGCGCCAACCGCAACGGGCGCGAAGCGCCCCTCTGCGCCGCGACTCGAAACGTCCGCTCTTCCCCATTGCGACCTTGGCCGACTCACCGCGAACAGCCGGCATTGACCCGGCGCGGACATTCGATTGACTGGGTTAGAAAAGTCATTTCAGTTCGCTCCGACCCGCCACACCGCCTGAGAGTTCAATGTTCGAAGCGGATCCCACGCCAGCCGAGCAGATCGAGCGACTTGAGGACCAGATCGACGAGTTGCGAGAGGCGATCCAGCGTAGCCGCAGGCTCGCCCTAGCGGGACGCGCGTGCGCCTTCGCCGGCTCAGCGTTGTTTATCTGCTTGATGCTTGATCTGGCGACCTTCACGCCGATTCGGATGATCGTCGGGATAACCGTTGCGCTTGGCGGGCTGGTCCTGATGGGCAGCAGCGTAGGGAGCACCAAGCAGTTGGAGCTTTCCCTGAAGCAGAAGGAGGATGAAAGGAACGCGGCGATCGACGCCCTGGAGTTCGTCGAGCTCAAACCCGGCGCCCGCTGATTTGGCGTCGGATCCGGGCGGCACAGAAGACCGCGTGGGGCGCAGCCGCCGTCAGGACGTGGTGGATTGCGCGCGCAGCCCGTCGATAAAGACGTCGAGGAGACGAAGTACGCTCGCCTGCCAGCCTGATTGACCATGCATGTAGCACATTCCCACCAGCGCGCGCATGAGGTCTTCGGGACTGATGTCGGCGCGGATCTCGCCAGTCGCGACCGCGCGGTCCAGCAGCGCTCCCACGGCCTTGGTCAAGCGTTCGAACGAGTAAGCGGAGAGTTCCGAGGAACTGTGCGCAGCGAGCGCGAGCGCGGCTGACATCCCCTTCTTGGTGGCGACAAATTCCACATTCGAGCGCAACCAGCGCCGCAAGGCGTCGGTCGGCGGCACGTTGTCAGCCTTCAACTGCTCGGCGAACTCAGTGAGCTGCTCGACCTCGCGACGATAGACCGCCTCGAACAGGGCTTCGCGCGTCGGAAAATGCCGGTACAGCGTGCCGATGCCAACGCCTGCGCGTCGCGCGACCGCTTCAAGACTCGCCTCAGGGCCGCCCACGCTGAATACCGCCTTCGCCGCCTCCAGGACGCGCTCACGATTGCGCACCGCGTCGATACGCGGACCTCGAGCGGGCTTCGCCAAACGATTCCCTGTTTTGTCCATCGCCATTCCGAAGCCACTTGCAAAGCGGAGGCATCCTCCGTATAATGATAGCGTCGGCGGCAAGGCCGCGCCATCCACATCATTCGAATTCCAGCCCTCTGATTTCCCGAGGCAATGAACCTGCGCGGAACCTTGCGCGGCGAGGCCCTTCGATACCCGGCTTCAAGCCGCGCGGCTTTGACGAGAACCTGACGGGAGCTACGCATGACCCTATCAATTTCTCTTACTGTGAACGGCGTGGCGCGAAAAGTCGAACTGGACGACCCTCGCGTCACGCTTCTCGATCTCATTCGGGAACGCCTCGATCTGACCGGAACCAAGAAGGGCTGCGACCGCGGACAATGCGGCGCCTGCACCGTCCTTGTCGGGGGAAGGCGGATCAATTCGTGCCTCGCTTTGGCGCTCAGTTACGACGGCGCGGATGTCCTCACGATCGAAGGCGTGGCGAAGGGTGACGCGCTCCATCCCCTGCAGGCGGCCTTCATAGACCACGACGGCTTTCAGTGCGGGTTCTGCACGCCCGGCCAGATCATGAGTGCGATCGGTCTGATCCAGGAAGGGCAGGCCGGCGACGATCCCGAACGCATCCGCGAAGGCATGAGCGGAAATCTTTGCCGATGCAGCGCCTACGCCGGGATCACCAACGCGGTGCTGGACGTGCAAAGGGAACTGATCGAACGCGATCGGAGGAATGTGGCGTGAACACTTTCGAATACGTCAGACCCAACACGATTTCCGAGGCGATCGCGGCGGCTTCAGCGCCCGGCGCCGCTTATCTCGCCGCCGGCACCAACCTGGTCGATCTGATGAAGGGCGGCGTCGCGCGCCCGACCCGTCTCGTCGACGTCAATCGCATTGCCGGGCTCGATCGGATCGAGCCTCTTCCGGACGGCGGCGTTCGCATCGGAGCGCTCGTGCGCAACGCCGATCTGGCGCACGACGTGGACTTCGCGAGGCGCTTTCCCGCGGTGGCGGAAGCGCTTCTGTCCGGAGCGGCGGCGCAGCTTCGCAACGCGGCGACTGTCGGCGGCAATCTGCTTCAGCGTACGCGCTGCCCCTACTTCTACGACGTTGCGAGCGCCTGCAACAAACGGACAGCGGGCTCGGGTTGCGATGCGCGTGGCGGCGACAACAGGTTGCATGCCGTGTTGGGCTGGAGCGAGAGCTGCATTGCAACCAACCCGTCCGATTTTTGCGTGCCGCTGGCTGCGCTCGGCGCCATCGTCGAAATCGAAGGCAAAGCTGGCCAGCGGGAAGTTGCCGTCGAGAGCTTTCATCGTCTGCCGGGCGACGCGCCCGAACGCGACAGCGTGCTGGAACCGGGCGAGTTGATCGTCGCCGTTCGTCTGCCGGCGGAAGCTGCCCGCTTCGCGGCTCACGCCCGCTATCTCAAGGTTCGCGAGCGCACGTCATACGCCTTTGCGGTCGTGTCGGCCGCCGCAGCCCTTCGCATCGAGCGGGGGAAAATCGTGGAGGCGCGGATCGCGCTCGGCGGCGTCGCAATGAAGCCTTGGCGCGCCCGTGCGGCCGAGCAAATGCTGGCCGGCGAGCGCCTCGACGAATCCGCCTTTCGTCGCGCGGCGGAGGTCGCGCTGAATGACGCGAAACCGTCCGGCGACAACGCCTTCAAGATCGAACTCGGACGTCGGGTCGTGACCCGTGCGCTCGCGGTGGCCGCGGCCGGAACGCCCGAGCGCATCCCGGCGCTTCCCGCCTCTCCCTTCGCCACAGTCCCCGGAGTCCTCCATGTCTGAGATCGCGATTTCTCATGCTCCGGCCCACGTCCGGCATGGCTCCAACATCGGTCAGCCGCTGACGCGACGCGACGGCATCCTGAAAGTGACCGGGGCCGCCCGCTATGCCGCCGACAACCATCCCCCCGGGATGCTCTATGCCGTTCTGGCGACGAGCACCATCGCCCGTGGCCGCGTGACGTTTCTGGACGTCGCGGCGGCAAAGGCGCACCCTGGCGTCGTCGAGGTCATGACGCCCGCGCACAAGCCGCCGCTGGCGCTCGATCCGGACGCGAAGACGAACCCCTTCGTGTTCCGGCTCGATCTTTTGCAAAACGATCGCGTACGCTACGCGAACCAGTCGATCGCCGTGGTGATCGCCGAGACCCTGGAGGCCGCGACCGAAGGCGCCGCGCTGCTGTCTCCGCGCTATGAAACCGAGCCGGCTCGGGTTGGTCTCGAAGACGCCGAAAGCTTCGTTCCGCCGGCCGTCGGCATCGGAAACCCCGCCGTCGTGCGTCGTGGCGATGTCGAGGCCGGTCTCACCGCCGCGTCTCGACGCATCGAGGCGACTTACGAGACGGCGCCGCAGTATCACAACGCGATCGAGCCGCACGCGATCGTCGCGGCGTGGGATGGCGAGCGCCTGTCCATCGATACGCCGAGCCAGGGCTTGATCATGGCGCAGGGGCGCATAGCCGGCCTCTTCGGCGTTTCGCCGAACAACATTCATATTCGCAGCCCCTTCCTGGGCGGCGGCTTCGGCTCGAAGGGCCTGGTCTCGGGGCCGCAGATCCTCGGGATCATGGCCGCCAAGCTGGTCGGTCGGCCCGTCAAGCTCGTGCTTCGCCGCGAGCAGATGTACGGTCCTGTGGGCCACCGGGCGCCGACCCGGCAGACATTGCGCTTGGGCGCAGATGGCAGCGGCGCGCTCACGGCTATCGACCATCACACGAAGACGTCGTCGAGCACATTCGACGATTTCTTCGAGCCGGCCTCGGATAGCTCGCATACCCTCTACGCGAGCCCCGCCATCGCCACTTCGCATGAAGCGGTCAGGCTCGACACGGGCACGCCGCTGTTCATGCGCGCGCCGGGTGAGGCGACGGGCTCGATCGCGCTCGAAAGCGCGATCGACGAGATGGCGCAGGCCTGCGGCATGGATCCTCTCGCCTTCCGCCTGAAGAACTATGCCGATGTGGAGCCGATTTCCGGCAAGCCGTTCTCCTCGAAGGCGTTGCGGGAATGCTACGCCCAGGGCGCCGAACGCTTCGGGTGGCCCCGGCGCCCGCTCGCGCCCCGTCAAATGCGCGACGAGGCCGGGCTCCTCGTCGGCTGGGGCATGGGCACCGCGACCTTCCCGGCGCTGATGTTCCAGGCTCAGGCGCGAGCAATCCTTGGCGCCGACGGCCGAGGCGTCATGGAGATCGGGGCCCACGACATGGGGCAGGGCGCTGCGACCGCTCTCGCCCAGATCGCCGCCGATGGCCTCGGGCTCGATCTCGATGAAGTCGAGTTCCGGTACGGTTCATCCGACTTGCCCGACGGAGGGATCGCCGGCGGCTCGGGTCACACCGCGACGGCCGGCATGGCGATCCATAGCGCTGGCGCGAACGTGATCGCCAAGCTGGCGGATCTCGCAACAGGCAACGAACGATCGCCGCTCTATGGCGCCGGGAACGCCGGCGTCGTCGCGCGGGACGGCCGGTTGTTCCGTCGCGATGATGAGAGCCGAAGCGAGAGCTATGGAGAAATTCTCGCCCGCGCCGGTCTTGCGACGATCGAGGCGCGCGGGGCGAGCGCGGGCGATCCGGCGGCGCGATCCAGCTATGCGATGCACGCGCACGGGGCCGTCTTCGCTGAGGTCAAGGTCGACCCCGAGCTTGGGCAGATCCGCGCGACCCGCTTGATCGGCGCCTTTGCGGCGGGCCGGGTCATCAATCCGCGCCTGGTGCGCAGCCAATACTTCGGCGGAATGATCTGGGGCGCATCATTCGCCTTGCACGAGCGAGCCATTATGGACTCGCGCTCGGGCCGGCTCATGAATCCGAATCTCGGCGAATACCACGTGCCGGTGAATGCGGACGTGCCCTCGCTGGAAGCGATCCTTGTCGAGGAGCATGATCCGCACGTCAACGCGCTCGGGATCAAGGGAGTCGGCGAGATCGCAGTGACGGGGACGGCCGGCGCAGTCGCCAACGCCGTCTGGCACGCAACCGGGATTCGCGTGCGCCAGTTCCCGATCACGCTCGACCGTCTAATATAGCGCGTTTTGCTTTTTGGTCGACGCCCACGCGCTGCTGTTAGGTTGACGCAGAGGATCTCCTCTCCCCGCGCGGCGCGCGGGGAGAGGAGTCGCCGCAGGCCTTCGCCCTTGACCTCCTGGATGCCCGCTTGCGGGCATGACAGGGAAGTCTCGCGCTCGTGCCGGCCTCGTGCGCTCAACTCCTCGCCGAGCCGCACTCAAGCAACGCCCTGCCGAATCTTTTCGAAATAGTCATCCCCGCCAATCTGGCCGCCCTTGAGGGCGATCTCCAGGCCGTCCAAGGCCTTTTCGTCGCTGTGGGCGCGACAGAGCGGCGATCCGGGCGTCGCCGGCAGGGGCAGGAGGGTCGTCAGGGCATAGACGCCGAGTTGGAGAAGCGCATGGCTCGATGTGTCGCCTCCGGCGACGACGCCCCTGCGAAGTCCCGCCTGCTCGATCAGGGCGCGCTCAATTCGGCCTAGCGTTTTCCCGATCGCATGGCGCGCGCCTTCGCCGGCAAGCTCAGCGCCGACATCCGTCTCCGGTCCGAGGGCCGAATAGACAATCACGCTGCGCCCTTCGGTCAGACTCCGCAGGCCCGTTCGGATCGCCTGGTCGACGACCTCCTGTTCTCCGTTCGCGAGAGCTTGCGGATCGACGGGGAAACCGTCGAAGCCGTTCGCCTCCGCGTGCCGGATCTGGCGCGCGGTCGTCGGGGAGCAACTCCCGGAGACGACTGCAATCCGCTCTACCGGTCCTGGCTCCGCGAACCGGCTAGTCCCGGGGATCAAGCCCGCGGACGCCCATTCGCTCAGGAGCGCGTATTCGATCCCCGAGGATCCGGCGACGAAGAGGCCGCGATCGGATTGCAGGCGGCCGAGCTGGCGGCCGACTTCGATTTGCGTCGCGACGTCGACGACGTCGAACAGCACGATCTCGGCGCCGCTCGAAAGAACCGCGTCGACGCGCGCATCGACATCGCTGGCGCCGAGCGCCGCGAGATCCGCCAAGCCGATGGTCTTGTCGGTTTGCTTGCCGAGGTGCAGGCGAATATCCGCTTCGCTCATCGGCGTGACGGGATGACGCGACATCACGGGATGCCGGTCGATGCGATAAGCCTGACCTTGATAGGCCGCGAACAGATGGCCGAACGCCGTATAGCGCTTCAACTGCGGGGCGCCGACGACGAGCGGGACGATCGCTTGCGCGAAGAGCCGTTGGCCAATGTCGATCGCCCGGCCAATGCTCCCGATCTCGGGACTGGAATCGAATGTCGAACACGCCTTGTAGTGACATAGCGCGGCGTCGAGGCTTTTCAGCCAGGCGAGCGCCGGCGTCAGGTGCTCGTCCATCCACGCGGGCGTCTCGCTGCGGCTCGAACCGGCGAGTCCGATGGCGCGCACGTCGGGAAACCTCGCACGCTGCGTCGCAGTCGGTCGCTGCGTGAACAGAACGGTCGCAACGCCGCGCGACGCGAGCGCCTCCATGACGTCGGTCGATCCGGTGAGATCGTCCCCGTAGTAGGAGAGCAACAGCTCAGGCATTGGCGGTGAGCTCATGCGTCATTCTTGGCCCCGCCGAACTTGGCGATGGATTGGGCGAGCTCGCGATGATCGCGAGCGTAGACGTCGAGGGGAATACCGGCGACCGCGGCTTCCCACGCCTGTCGCACCGCTCTCACGCCCGCCGCCGGTCCACCGGGATGGCTCACGATTCCGCCGCCGCAGAGATAAAGCAGGTCCTGCGTGCGGCCGGTGCGCGCGAAGGTTTCCGGCGCCTGACCGCCCCATTGCCCCGACCCCGCCACCGGCAGCGGGCGGTCGCGCGGCGAGAACAAAGGTTCCTTCAGCGCTTCGAACGACCGGACGAAGGAAGCGTCCGGCTCCCAATATTTCGCGCCAATGCCATTGATCTGAAACTGATCGACCCCAAGCAGCCGCCAGAATTGCTGGTAGACGCGAAAATCGAGGCCTAGGCCGGGATGGCGGGTGAGGATATCCCAGCCGTTGCGATGGGCGTGCAGGACGAGACGCGAGCGCTTGCGCAGATAGGCGAAGCCACCGTAGCCGATCGAATTGATGTTGATGACCGCCGCATTGCCGCCGGCGTCGGCGACGATGTCGTGGTTGCGCAGCATCGTCTCGGGATCGGCATGCGAGATGCCGAAGGCGTACATCACCTTCTTGCCCGTCTTCTGCTGTCGATCGAGGATGATCGGCATGATGACATTCACGCGATCGGCGAGGCTCGAATAGGCCGGGCTCATCAACTTCTCGTCGTCCTTGATGAAGTCGACGTCGGCGTCCACCAATTCGCGCACCATCTGCGCGGTCTCGCCCGGGCGCAGCCCGAGCGCCGGCTTGACGATGGTTCCAATGATCGGCCGGTCGCTCACGCCGGTCAGCGCGCGGCTCCCCGCGATGCCGAATTGCGGGCGGGGATGCGCTGCGCCGAATTCGGGGGGCAGCTTCATGTCGACGATGCGGATGCCGGAGAAGCCCTTGATCGAGAAGACGCCGCCAATCGCGATCGTGGTCAACGCCGCGAGATCGGTCCCGATCGCGTCCAAGGGAAACTCGATCTCGGCCTCACCGCGGGAATACGAGCCGCGAAAATCCGGATCGGTCGCGGGAAACGAAGGGATCGCCACGGGGTCGAGCTTGCGGAGAGCCACCACCCGCGCGCCGACGCGCGCTTTCAGTTCGGGCGTCTCGCCAGGCGTTGCGACAAAGGTTCCGGTCGACTGGTCGCTGGCGATTTTCTCCGCCAGAGCCGCGACATCGCCCGCTGTCTCGATGCGATAGGTCATGCGAACGACGGACTGTGACATTTCGTTTGGCGATCCGGAGTCAGGCGCTCTTGGGAAGCCTCGAGGCATTGGCATCGAGAGGTATGATGACTATATCATCTGACGAGATGAAATCAACCGAACTACGTCGCCTCCGGGAGCCGGCCGCGATGACATCCTTCCCATTCCTGATATGAAATCCACGAATCGAAACGGCTCGACGACTACAGGCGACGCGTCTCCCGGAACGACTGCCATGACGCTTATTTCCGATCCCATTATTCGCCGAAAACTGTCCGACGAGGTGTTCGACCGGCTGAAGTCGTTGATCACCAGCGGCGAATTGCAGCCCGGCGACGCCATGCCGTCGGAACGGGATCTGATGGAGCGCTTCGGCGTCGGCCGCCCGGCGATCCGCGAGGCGATGCAGCAGCTCAGCAACATGGGGCTGTTGACGATCTCGCACGGCGAGCGCGCTAAGGTGCGACAGCCCACCGCGAAGTCGATATTTCAGCAGGTCGATGCGGCCGCCCACGTCATGCTGTCGACCTCGCCCGCCTCGCTTGAGCATCTCAAGCAGGCGCGGCGCTTCTTCGAACGCGGCATGGTGCGGGAGGCGGCGACCAAGGCGACGCCGGCCCAGATCGCGACTTTGCGCCAAACTCTGGAGGCGCAGCGGGCGAATCTCGGCAATCCCGACGCGTTCATTGGCGCGGACATGCACTTCCACACGCAGATCGCCGCCATTACCGGCAATCCGCTGTTCGAAGCGGTCAGCGAAGCCATGCTGAGCTGGCTGCGGGAATATCACACGGAGATGCTGATCTGGAGCGGCAAAGAGAATCTGACCCTCGCCGAGCACGAAGAGATCATCAAATGCGTGGCCGCCGGCGATCCCGACGCGGCCGAGCACGCTATGACCAAGCATCTCGACCGATCCGCGGCCCTCTATGTCCATCAAGTCGGCGGGCAGGGGTAGAGCCGGCGCCCCCATGGGCAAACGGCCCTAAGCGACCGGGTCGGCTTCTTCCATTTCATAGCTTGGCGACTTCCAGCGTCTCCCGCTTTCGAGCCGACGCATAGGCCGCCTCGACGAGCGCAAGCGTTTTCACATTGTCGCGGCCGGAGGTCGCCGGTTCGCGGCCCTCCCGCAGGCAGTCGATCCAATGCTGCTGGATCGCCTGGACGCTTTCCTGGATATTGTGCCACGGCCGCGACGCCCAAGGCAGCAGCGGCGGCGACACGTCCTTGCGATAGACGCCGTTCTTTCCTGCGACCACGAGCTCGTAGCCCTGAAGGAGCCGGACGCTTCCCGACGACCCGTCGACCTCGATCAGCGTCTGAGGGAACGGCTCGACCTCGAGCCGCGTCGCATAGCTGCAGTCGACGACGGAGGTGATCCCGTTTTCGTGGTCGAGCAGAATCGTCGCGACGTCCTCGCCGCGGATCGACGGATTGACGCGGCGCGTGCGGGCGGTCGCCGTCACGACGTCGCCGAACAGGAAACGCGCGACGTCGAGGATGTGAATGCCGAGATCCTCGATGATGAACCGCTCGCCGACGGCGAGATAGGGTTGACCGCTGAACACGTCGAATGCGGAACGGAAGGAGACGCGGCCCCAGAACGGCGCGCCGATCTCGCCGCGTTCGATCACCGCGGCGAGGGCGCGGATCGCGCTCTGCCAGCGAAAATTCTCATGCACCATGAGCGGTGCGCCGGCGTTCTCGCAGGCCGCGACCATCGCTCGGGCGTCCTGCATCGACGGCGCGAAGGGCTTCTGGCAGATGACGGCGACGCCGCGACTGGCGGCGAGTTCGACGAGTGGGCGATGCGTGGAAGCCGTCGTGGCGATGTCGACGAAGTTTAACTTCTCGCTCGCGAGCATCTCCTCGGCCGAGGAATAGCGGCGCCCGATGTCGAACTGATCGCCGACGATCGCCAACCGCGCCGGATCACGATCGCAGATCGCGACGATCGAGGCGCCGTCGACGTCGCGCCAGCCGTGCAGGTGGTTGATCGAGAAGAAGCCGCATCCGATCAATGCGCCGCGATATTCGCTCATGTTCAACCCAACCGCGCCATTTGTCGCAGCGCCACTCGCTGTTGCAGGCGCCTCTGCGCCTGATCGACGACGACTGCGACGATGATGACGAACCCCTTGATGACCATCTGCCAGAACGAACTGACGCCCATCATCACGAGGCCGTCGGAAAGGATGCCGATAACGAAGGCGCCGACGATCGTTCCCCCGATCGTGCCGCGCCCGCCGGACATCGAGGTTCCTCCAAGAACGGCGGCCGCGATGGCGTTGAGCTCGAAGCTCTCGCCGGTGGCGGGATGCGAGGCCATCAGTTCCGAGGAGACGACGAGACCCACGATCGCCGCGCAGAAGCCCGAGAACATATAGACGAACATCTTGACCCGCACGACGCGGATGCCCGACAGCGCCGCCGCCCGCTCGTTGCCGCCCACCGCGAAGATCTGTCGCCCAAGCGGCGTGTAACGCGCGAAATAGGCCGCGGCCAGCGCCACGACGATCAGGATCCAGATGACCACGGGCAGTCCGAGCAATCGGCCGGCGCCCAGAAAGCCGTAGCCCGTGGTGCCGAGCTCCTCCTTGCCGACGAGATTGGGAAACGTCGCGCCGTCCGACGACAGCAAGGCGAAACCGCGAGCGATGTAAAGCGTTCCCAACGTCGCGATGAACGGCGCGACGTTGAGCCGTGTGATCAGGAAGCCGTTGAGGGCGCCGATCGCCAGGCCCACGCAAAGCGTGATGCCGATGACGTCGAAAACGTTGAAGTAGACGGTGTAGCCGATGAGAAGATCGAGCCCGTTCAGGATCAGGCCGCCGGCCACCATGGCGCATAGCCCGACGATCGACCCCACCGACAGATCGATGCCACCGGTCACGATCACGAACGTCATGCCCATCGCGAGAAACGCGTTGAGTGCGACGTGCTTCGACATCAGAATGAGATTGGCGGCGGAGAGGAAGTTCGGCGCGGCGACCGAGAAGAAGGCGAGCACCGCAAAGAGCGCGATGAAGGTGCGCAACTTCATGAGATTGAGGGTGATCGATCCCGATCCCGCCGCGCCTCTTCTCAGCGTCTGACCTGCCGCCGTCATGCCCGAATCTCCGTCAGTTTGGCGCCGTCATGCCCGTGCCCGAGCGCGGAGGCGGCGACGAGCGCGGCCTCGCTCGCCTCGGCGCGATCGACCATCGCCGTCACCCGCCCGTTGCTCATGACAGCGATGCGATCGCTGAGCGCCATCACTTCGTCGAGGTCCGACGTCACGAAGATGATGCCGAGTCCGTCCGCGGCGAGCCGCCGCATCGTGCGAAAGACTTCGGCCTTGGCTCCGACGTCGATGCCCCGGCTCGGCTCGTCCATCAGCAGCACTTTCGGGTCCGTCATCAGCGCCTTGCCGATGACGACCTTCTGCTGATTGCCGCCGGAGAGCGATGAGACCTCCTGCACGGGGTCGGCGACTTTGATCGCAAGGTCGCGAATGGCGCCGTTAACGGCGACGCGTTCGCGCGCGCCCACGATGTGAAAGCCAACCAGAAACTTGACGAGGCTCGCCATCGTCAGATTGGCGGCGACCGAAAGCATCGCGACGAGGCCTTCGCGTTGCCGGTCCTCGGGGATCAGCGCGAGGCCGCGCCGGATGCGCCCGGTCACGTCGCGCTCGTGGACGAGCCGCCCCTCGACGTAGATTTGACCGGTCGCGTGCGGCCGCCGCCCCATCACGCAATCGAAGAACTCGCTGCGGCCCGCCCCCATCAGACCGTAGACGCCGAGGATCTCGCCTTTGCGCACGGAAAGCGAGACGTGATCGACTTCGTAGCCGCCGGTCAGCCGCGGCAGGCAGATCGCCTCGGCTCGGAACGCTTCCTCCCCGATGGGATGATACTCGGTCTTGGCGAAGTCCTTGGACGACGAGCCGATCATCTGCCGCACGATCCAGGCGACGTCGACGTCCGCCATGCGCTCACGCCCGGTCACGCGCCCGTCGCGCAGGACAGTGATGAAGTCGCCGATCCTGACCAGCTCCTCCAGACGATGCGAGATGTAGACGATGGCGACGCCGCGCGCCTTCAGGTCGCCGATGATGCGGAACAGGATCTCCACCTCGGCCGCGCTCAGCGCGGAGGTCGGCTCGTCGAGGATCAGGATGCGCGTATCTTGCGACACGGCTTTGGCGATCTCGACGAGCTGCTGCTGCCCGATGCGAAGGTCTTGGACCAGCGTGCGCGGATCGACGCCAGCCTCCAGCCGCTCCAGCAATTCGCCGGCCCGCCGCTCCTGCAGGCGATGATCGATGCCCAGGGGCCAACGCGTCAGCTCGCGCCCCGCGAAGATGTTCTCCGCGACCGAGAGGTTGCCGAACAGATTCAATTCCTGAAATACGATGCCGACGCCGTGTTTGGCCGCGTCCGCGGCGTCGGCGAACTCGACGGGCTCGCCGTCGAGCAGAATCCTGCCGTGCGTCGGACGCTCGACGCCCGCGACGATCTTCATCAGGGTCGACTTGCCGGCGCCGTTTTCTCCGACCAGCACATTGACGGCGCCGCGGCGGACCTCGAAGTCGGCCTGCTTGACGGCGACCGTGCCCGAATAGACTTTGGTGACGTCTTCGAGGCGAAGGACGACGTCGTCGTCGCGCTCTTGCGTCATGACGCAGGCCCCAGCGCGATCTGGGCGGGCGCGACCAACGGCGGCTGATCGCCGGACTCGAGGCTGAACGCCCCCAGAATCGTCGCCTTGCGGCCGACGAGAGCGTCTCTGGGCAGTTGCGCCAGGATCGTGCGCGCGACGTGCTGATTGAACGCCTTGCCGAACTGGGCGTAGTCGATCTGGTTCTTGAAGTCGTTGAACGAGACGAAGTCGAGCGCGTCGCGCAGCGCCGTGCCGCGCATGGCGGGGCCAATCTGGACGATGGCGGCGATCTTGCCGTCGCCCGCGTTGTCGACGCTGATCGTCGCCGCGCGCGACGCGGTCTCCGCCGCGATCACGCGCCCTTCGATCCGCGCCGCAAAGGTCCAGGGCTCGTTGCCCTCTTTCGCGCGGTTGCCGTACTTGTGGCCGGCTTCGTCGGGGTTGGCGCGCGCGAGCGCCAGGACGTCCGGCAGGTTCCCCGCCTTCGCCTGGAGATAGGGGACCACCTTCGAATCCCACATGGCGTCCACCATGACGTTGGGATCGAAGCCCCCGCCGGTCCCCTCGTCCGCGCCGGGGGCTTGCTTCTTCGCCGTTGCGACGATCTTGCAGCCTCCGAGCGCCAGCCCGAACGGGAGAGCGGTCAAAGCGACCAGTAGGCGCCGTCTGATCACAATCGTCTCCGCACCGCGCAGAAAGGCTGGACGCGGCGGACGTCCCGGGGGATCGAGCCGCCGCAATCTCGTTTGGCTACTTCTTGAGGGAGAAGGTTTCGAGCTTGCCGGCGTTGGCCGGGGTGATCAGGACACAGTCCATCAACTGCTTTTCCTGCGCCGGCGCCTTTTTGGTCTTGATGTAGGCGTCGGCCTGATCGACCGCGTCCTGCGCCTGCTGATAGGCGGGCTGCAGGACCGTCGCCTTGATGCCGCCGGAGAGGATCGAGTCGCGGACGTCGTTCGATCCGTCGAAGCCGACGACGATGACGTCCTTGCGATTGGCCGCCGCGAGCGCCGCGATCGCGCCCATCGCCATCGTGTCGTTGCCCGAGATGACGCCCTTGATGTTGGGGTTCGCCTGAAGGATCGTCTCCATCTTGGCGTAGGCCTCGGTCTGGCTCCAATTGGCGGATTGCTTGGCTACGCTCTTCAGGTCGGGATATTCGCCGATGACGTCGTGATAGCCCTTGGAGCGGATGCCGGCGTTGGTGTCGGATTCCTTGCCGACGAGCTCCGCGAAGTTGCCCTTCTCGCCCATCAGCTTGACGAATTCCTGCGCGCCGAGCTGGGCGCCCTGGTAGTTGTTCGAGACGATCTGCGCGACGGCAACGCCGCTTGCGTTGATTTCGCGATCGATGAGGAAGGACGGAACTCCCGCGTCCTTCGCCTTCTTGACCGCGGCGACTGTCGCGTCCGCGCCGGCGTTGTCGAGAATGATCGCCTTCGCGCCGCGCGCGATCGCCGTGTCGATGAGCTCTGACTGCTTGTTGGCGTCGTCGTCGTGGACGAGCGAGAGGACGTCGTAGCCGAGCGCCTTCGCCTTGGCTTCAGCGCCTTCGGCTTCCGCCTTGAAGAACGGGTTGTCGTGCGAAGGCGTGATGACGGCGATGAGATCCGCCGCAGAGGCGGCGCCGCTTGTCCCGAAGACGGCCGCGCCGGCCAGCGCGGCGCTCAGCAACACTGTTTTCAAACCCATAGAGTCCTCCCTTTGTGGCGTTCAGGCTCGTCCTTGCGCTTTGCTGCAAACGACGATCGTCAGGCGATCGTCGTTTCTCGGCTCAGGTGATGCGCCGGATGCTGTCGGCGATTTCCTGAGGCTCGAACACCTTCTTCCAGTCGGGCCGCATGAGAGTCGGCTTGCCGAACTCGATCGCCTTGTTGCAGGCGTCGGAGAACACGCCCTCGACCTCGCCGAAAATGACGGCGCCGAGCACGTTCATGTGGCCGAGCAGGAAGTCGCTCGCCGCGGCTTGCGGAACGCCGCGCGCCACCACCTCGTCCAGAGCTTCGCGCATCACGACGAGCAGCGTCGCGCAGACGGTCTCGGAAAGGCCCGGTTCGAGGAGCGCCATCTGCTCCACGGTGACGCGATGAGAGCGCATCACCGGCGCCCAGATGACTTTCGCGATCTCCTCGCCCAGCGCATAGGCGCTCTCGGGGCCCTGCATCAGCGCGCTGACGATGTGCTGCTTGGCCAGGACGCCGCCGAAGTGATCGTGTTTGGCGGCCATTTCGGTCTCGTCGTTGAAGATCGGGGGATGGCACGGGTGGGTGACGAAATAGGTCAGGTCCTTGCGCGTCGGCAGATGGCCCGCGAACGGCGCCGCGGCGTCGAGGGCGACGACCATCGTGCCCGCCTTGAGCTTGTCGCTGATGCCGGCGGCGACCTTGCCGATGTGGGTGTCGGGAACCGCGAGAATGACGACCTCGGCGCCCTCCAACGCTTTGTCGGGCGCGACGCAATCGAGGTCGAGGCCGCTCTTCAGCCGCGCCTGGCCGGCCGGCGCCACCTCGACGTGGCGAACCTCGAACCGCGAGCCCTTGAGGTTGCTCGCGAGGCGGTAACCCATTTTTCCGCCCGCGCCGAAGAGTGCGATCGTTGTCACTGGCCGTTCCTCCATGTTCGTGATGCTGGTATAATGAGATAACTTGCATCATGTCAACGTCTGTGCGATGACTTCGCGTCCAATACAATCCAAGGGAGGAGAGGCGATGAGGGTCAGTCTGACGGCAGTGATGGCGGGTCTGGCCGCAATTCCGATGATCGCGGCGATGGCGACATCGGCGGACGCGTCGGCCGATAAGCCGGTGATCGCCTTGTCGAACGCCTATTACGGCAACACGTGGCGCCATCAGATGGTCGAGGCTTTCGAGGCGTCGGCCAAGGAAGCCAAGGCGGCGGGCAAGATCGCCGACTACGTCGTTCTCAACGGCGACGGCAGCGTCGCGCAGCAGAACAGCCAGCTGGCGGAGTTGATCCTCAAAGGGGTGGACGCGATCGCGGTCGACGCGGCGTCGGAAACCGCCGTCAACGGCACGATCCAAAAGGCCTGCGCCGCCGGCATCAAGATCGTCACCTTCGATTCTGTCGCCTCGGCCCCGTGCAACTACCAGCTCAACTTCGACTTCAAGGGCTACAAGCAGCAGGAAGCCGAATGGGTGTTCAACAAGCTCGGCGGCAAGGGCGCCGTGCTGCAGGTGCGCGGCGTGAAGGGCTCCGCGCCCGATAACGACATGTTCAACGCGCAGGAAGCGGCGCTTAAGAAATTCCCCGACATCAAGGTCGTTGCGACGGTCTACGGCCAGGCCACCGCTTCGGTGGCGCAATCCGCCATCGCCAATGTGCTTCCCAGCCTGCCGCATGTCGACGCGGTGCTGGGCCAGGGCGGCAGCGACGACTTCGGCATCGCACAGGCCTTCGACCAGTTTGGCGGGCCCTACAAGGACAAGCCGCCGATCATCGAGGGCGGCGGCAGCACCGATTTCATCAAATGGTGGGCGGCCAAGAGCGCAAGCGGCTACACGACGATTTCCATGAATACGACGCCCGGCATCGGCGGCGCCGCCTTCTGGCTCAGCCTTGCGCTCGTCAAGGGCGCTCAGCCGCCGAAACTGATGATCATGCCGGTCGCGACGGTCACCCAGGACAATCTCAAGGATTTCGCCGATCTGCCGTCTGGCATGATCGTCAGCCCGACCTATTCCGAGGATTGGGTCGCAAAGAACTTGGTCGACAAGAAGTAAGCGCGAAATGAGATAGGGAATTTCGGGCGCCGGTGCTACCGACGCTCGAGCTCCCTGCCGGGCGCTCCTCCCACCGCCCGGCAGGGAGCGGCCTTGGGTTGAAAGCGAGAGATGACCATCCCGGAAATGACCTTCGCCGAACATTCGCAGCCGTCGTCCGGCCTGCCGCGCCAGCTCGAGCTCCTGGTGTCGCTCAGCGGCGTCACCAAATCGTTTGGTCCAACGACGGCCAATTCGGAAATCTCGCTCGCCATCGCGCGCGGCGACGTGCTCGGCCTCGTCGGCGGAAACGGCGCGGGCAAGAGCACGCTGATGCGCATTCTGTGCGGCGTGACGAAGCCAGACGCCGGCCGGCTCGAATTCTTGGGCAAGGCGCTTTCGTTAGACTTCTACAACGCGCGCGACGCGCAGGCGATCGGCATCCGCATCGTCCACCAGGAGCTTTCGCTCTGCGGGAACCTGACCGTGGCGGAGAATTTCTTCCTCGAGGCCCCGGAGGCGGCCACGCCGCTGCCTGGGTGGCGCGAGGCCTACGAAGCGCGCGCGCGAGCCGCGCTCGATGCGGTGTTCCCCGGCAATGCGATCGAGGTCGATCGTGAAGTGAGCGCGCTGCCCATCGGCGAACGCCAGATGGTCGAGATCGCGCGCGCGGCGGCGACGCCGAACGTGAGGCTCATCATCCTCGACGAGCCGACGTCCTCGCTCGGCCCGGAACGAAGCCAGCAGTTGCGGTCCTACATTCACCGCCGGGCCATGGGGGGCGTCTCCTTCATTTTCATCAGCCACAAGCTGTTCGAGATCGTCGACGTCGCGAAACGGATCGCCGTGCTACGCAACGGCAGGCTCGTCTGGCATGGCGAAACGCGCGACGTCGGCGTTCCCGACCTTGTGCGAATGATGGGCGGCGAAGCGGCGGCCCTGCCTGAAACGCTGCGCGCCAAGCCGGATTTCGCTTCGGCGTCCGTTCGGGTTCGAATCGGAGGCGACGTCGTCGGCCCGCTCGGCCGCGACATCGAATTGCGCGATGGTGAAGTCGTCGGACTGGCGGGGCTCGAGGGAAGCGGTCAGAAGGAGCTGCTTCATCTCATCTTCGCGCCGGGGCGCGACAGGTTCGCATCGATCGATAGAAGCGGAAGCGCCAGCTTCGTCTCGGGCGACCGCTTGCGCGAGGGCGTCTTCCCGCTCTGGAGCGTCCTGGCGAACGTCGGCCTCGGCCGCATCGCCGGTCTGCCGATGTTCCGTTTCCTCTCCGGCGAAGAAGAAAGACGCGTGGCCTCGCCGTCGGCGGAACGCCTGCGATTGGACGTCGCGCGGCTGAAGTCGGGCATTCTCGAACTCAGCGGCGGCAACCAGCAGAAGGCGCTCGTCGCGCGCGCCCTGGTCGCCGACGCGCCGATCATCCTCTTGGACGATCCGACCCGTGGCGTCGATGTCGCGGCCAAGCGCGACTTCTATCAGTTGACGGCCGAGATCGCGCGGTCGGGCCGGCTGATCGTCTGGCACTCGACCGAGGACGTCGAGTTCCTGGAGTGTGATCGCGTGCTCGTGTTCGCCAACCGGCGCATCGTCGCGGAGCTTCGCGACGATGAGATCACCGAACAAAACATCGTGGACGCCTCGTTCCGCGCCGCAACGGCGCGCGCGGCGGGCGTCGGCGATGCTTCGGCGCCCGGCGGCCGATGGACGAAGGCTCTGATCGGCGGTGCGCCCTTCATCAGCTTGGCCGTGGTGCTGGCGGTGATGATGAGCCGCAATCCCAAGATCGCCTCCGCGTTCGGGCTCGATCTGCTGCTCTGGCCCGCCGTTCCCGTCGCGCTGGTCGCCCTGGCGCAAATGTTCGTCGTCGGCGGCAGCGAGATCGATCTCGGCGTCGGCGCTTTCGCTGGTCTCGTCAATGTCGTGAGCGCGACCTTGCTCGTCGACGCGCCGGCCGCCGGCGCCTTGTCCGTCGCCGGCGCTCTTCTCGCCTATGGCGCGCTCGGCGCGTTGATCCAATTGCGGAGGATTCCGGCGATCGTTGTAACGCTCGGCGCATCGTTCATCTGGAGCGGGATCGCCTATACCATGCAGCCGACCCCGGGCGGGTCGAGCCCGGCATGGCTGACGTGGGCGATAAGCTGGTCGATCCGCGGCGCGCCGACGTCGCTGGTCGTGCTCCTTGTCATCGCGGCCGCGGCGTTTCTGCTCGACGCCACGCCGCTCGGCGTCGCGCTGCGCGCGTTCGGCGCCAATCCCACAGCGATGAGCCGGGCCGGCTGGTCCGCGCCGAAATACGCTGCGCTGCGCTATCTCATCGCCGGAGCCTTCGGGGTGTTGGCGGGTCTTTCGTTGACAGCCATCAACACGGCGAGCGACTACAATTCGGGGGGCGGCTACACGCTGCTGTCGGTGGCCGCCGTCGTCGTCGGCGGATGCGCTCTCGCCGGCGGCATGATCTCCCCGCTTGGCGTCGTCGCCGGGTCGGTCACGCTGTCGTTGATCGGCGCGCTGCTCGGCATGCTTAACGTCAGCCCCGACTACAACGCAGCGGTGCAAGGTCTCCTACTCCTGTCGATCCTGGCGCTGAAGACAGCCACCACCAGGCGGAGCCACGAGCGATGAAAACACCCGAGGTGGCGGATCTGTCGGATTGGGCCGCGCGCAATCGTTGGATATGGTCGATGCTGGGCGTCGTCATCCTGTGGGCGATACTCTCCGCAGTGACAGGCCAATTGAGCTTCAGCAGCCTCTCCGGCGTCGCGATCTCCAGTTCGTTTCTGGCCGTGGTCGCGATCGGGCAAATGGCTGTTGTGACCACCGGCGGCGGCAATATCGATCTCTCGATCGCGAGCGTCATGACGCTGAGCGCCTATGCGGCGCTGATCGTGATCGGCGGCCACGACGGGCGCCTGTTCCTCGGCGTCGCCGTTACTTTAGGCTTGGGCCTGGCGATCGGCGCGATCAACGCGGCGCTGGTTCTCCTCGCCCGCATCCCGGCGATCATCGCGACTCTCGCGACCGGCTATGTCCTGGCGACGGCCTCGCTGCTCGCCAATCGCGCGATTCCGGGCTTTACGATCGCGCCGACCTTGCGCGTGATCGCGACCGCGCGCATCGCCGGCGTTCCGATCATGGCGCTCGTCGCGGCCTTCGTGGTGGGCGCCGCGTCGTTCGCGCTCAACCGGACCGCTTATGGGCGGACGCTCTCAGCGGTTGGGCAGAATGCGACGGCCGCGCGTCTCGCGGGCGTCAAGACGATCCGCGTCGCCGCGGTCGCCTTCCTGGCGTCCTCCGTTCTCGCCGCCTTCGCGGGGCTGCTCCTCGGCGCCTATGTCGGCGGCGCCTTTCTTGAAATGGGGCAGCCTTTCCTGCTGCAATCGCTCGGCGCCGTCGTGTTGGGCGGCACTCTGATCTTCGGCGGCGCGCCGACAGCAGCGGGAACCTTGTTCGGTTCAGTCCTTTTGGTGCTGATCGTCACGACGATGCAGATCGCCCAATTGCCGCCCGGCGCACAGGACGTCGTGGAGGGAATCGTCATCATCGCCGTCCTTGCGCTTGCAGGAGGAACGACGTTGCGTCGCCGCGCGAGGCTCCATTCGCCCTCGTGAAGGACTTTAGTTCTCGATTGCTCCGCGATGTCCAACGCCGTCTGACCTCAGCTCGAACCGATCGCATGCTTCGCGCGGCGGCGATGGCGCGCGGCGCGAAGCCGTCGCCCAAAATTGCCCGTAACGAGGCGCCGACCTTCGCCAGAACCGTTCGGCCGGGCCCCTTCGTCGTTCGCTGCTTGCGCGCGCCGCTGATACGGCCAGACCCTCGCAAAGGCGCTCACGTGTCTCAGCATCTCTTGCTACAATGCTCGTGACGCAATATTTGTTGCAAATCACCCATTGGGCCGGCATGGTGGTCGTCGCCTGGCG
Source organism: Roseiarcus sp. (assembly GCA_036488815.1). Taxonomy (GTDB): domain Bacteria; phylum Pseudomonadota; class Alphaproteobacteria; order Rhizobiales; family Beijerinckiaceae; genus Roseiarcus. Next base: position 74,736 of record DASXGX010000154.1, on the reverse strand, counting down.
TCGCGCGCCGTTCCCAATTCTATTGTTCGCCAAGTCTTCCCGCCGCCAAGGTCAAAGAATCCAGCGATGCCGCAATCAAAGCCTCCGTCCAACTACGAGGAGCTCATCCGCACTATTCATGAGCGTTACGACGACATGAGTAAGTCGTACCAGCGGATCGCGGTTTACCTGACCCAGAATCCCAACGATGTGGCCGTGCTCTCGGTCCACGCGATCGCGGAGCGCTGCGAGGTTCACGCGTCGAACGTCGTCCGGTTCGCCCAGGCTCTCGGCTACGACGGCTTCAAGACGCTTCAGGGTTTGTTCCAGAAGCGGCTCTCCACAGCGGCGCCCGGCTTCGAAGCGCGCGTCAAGGCGTTGGAAAGCGAACTCGGCGCACGGACGGACCGCAGCGAAGGCGGGTTTCTTCGCGACCTGATCGTCCGCGATATCGCGTCCCTTCAAAATCTACTGGTCGAAGTGTCTGAAGCGGATCTCATAAAGGCAGTGACGCTGCTGGAAGCGGCGGAGGTCATTTACGTGCTCGGCCAGCTCCGCTCCTCCCCGGTGGCCGATCTCTTGCGATACATCCTGACGATGCTCGGCAAGCGCTGCGTGCTTCTCGATCCCAGCGGCGGTCTGGCGACGCACATGGCGAGAGCGATCCGAGAGACCGATCTGCTGTTCGCCATTTCGTTCCGCTTCTACGCCACCGAGGTCGTCAACATCGTTGACGAAGCGGCCAGTCGGAAAGCGCCGATCATCGCAATTTCGGACAGCACGCTCTCGCCAATCGCGAAGGCGGCGAGCGTTCTGTTCGCGGTTCCCGAGCACGAATATACGTTCTCACGGTCCCTGGCCGCGCCAATGTGCCTCGCGCAGGCGCTGACGGTCGCCTTGGCGGCGCGGCTTCAAAGGAATTCGGTAAACCCGCGCATACCGACGGTCACCGAACAATGAGGCGGCGCCGCTTCGGCGCCGGCGCGCGCCGAAGCACGAGCAGATCCGCGCCGGCGCGAAGGTTTGGAGTGTCCTGTCTTTAGCTTGAACTGGACGCCTGTCGTCATCGCGAGCGAAGCGCGGCGATCCAGAGATCGAGGCGTCGGCCGATCGAGGCGCCCACGGAACGACTCGCGACTTTCCGGCGAGACCTCGATCGCTGGATTGCTTCGCTCCGCTCGCAAAGACGTTCCACGTAGCTCTAGCGAACGTCTTGCCACGCGCCCGCGCGGCTCGACGCGTGGATGGTTTCGACCAGCGTCTGGATGCGCAGGCCGGCGCGGAAATTGAACGGCTCCGGCCGGCGGCCGGCGACGGCGTCGAGGAAGCCAGCGGCCTCGATCGCCTTCAAGTCGTTGAAGCCGAGTTGATGACCGGGCGCGACGCAGAACAAGCCGTAGGGCGGATGGTCCGGAGCGGCCTCGATGCGGCGGAATCCCTGACGGCCGCGCCGATCTTCGGTGGAGAAGAAATGCAGCTCGTTGAAACGCTCTTGGCTGAAGGCGAGCGCGCCTTTCGTCCCGTAGACTTCGAAGTCGTGCTGCATCTTGCGTCCGGTCGCGATCCAGTTGCCTTCGATCGAGCCGGTGGCGCCGTTGTCGAAACGCAGGAATGCGCGGCCGACGTCGTCAACCTCGACGCGACGCTTGCCGCCTTTGCCATCCGGGCGCTCGCCGATCATCGTGACGCAATCGCCCATGACGCTGGTGATCGGTCCGGCTGCTGGGCCCATAAGAAATTCGGCGGTGGCGAGCGCGTGACTGCCGATGTCGGCGAGCGCGCCGCCGCCCGCCGGGTCGTGCCGGAAGGTGAATGGCCCGGCGCTGTCGGCCATGTAATCCTCGGCGTGCACGCCGCGGTAGCCCCTGATCTCGCCGAGTTCGCCGGCGGCGATCATTTCGCGCGCAAGGCCGAGCATCGGGTTGCAGAGATAGTTGAAACCCACTTGCGTCTTCACGCCGGCCGCCTCGGCGGCCTCGGCCATTTCGCGGGCGTCGATCGCGAGCGGCGCCAAAGGCTTTTCGCAATAGACGTGCTTGCCTGCGGCGATCGCCGCCAGCGCCATCTCCTTGTGCAGGGCGTTCGGCGCGGTGATGTTCACGACGTCGATTGCGGGATCGGCGGCCAGCGAGCGCCAGTCCGACGTCGCACGCGAAAATCCGAGCGCGGCGGCGGCCTTCGTGGCGGTCATGTCGTCGACGTCGGCGATCGTATGCAATTCCAATTCGTAGGGCAGGTCGAAGACGCGCGTCGCCGTGGCGTAACCGAAGGCGTGCGCCTTGCCCATGAAGCCGCTGCCGATAAGGCCGATGCGAAGCTTCGGTTTGGTCATGTCAGAAGTCCTTGTTGACGATGAGACCGGTGTCGAGCCGCCCGGCGAAGAAGTCGAGTACGTTTTGGATGGAAGACACCGACATCCGCTCGCCTGCTTGTTGTGTCAGACCCGCAATATGCGGCGTGAGCAGAACCTGATCGAAGGCGAGGAGCGGGTGATCCTTCGCAGGCGGCTCGTCGTCGAACACGTCGAGACCCGCGGCGCCGACCCGTCCCTCAGCGAGCGCCGTCCCAAGCGCGCTTTCATCGACGATCCCGCCGCGCGCGGTGTTGACGATGATGACGCCGGGCTTCATTTGCGCGAACTCCTCGACGCCCAATATTGGTCGCCCCGCTTTCGGCGCATGCACCGAGATCACGTCCGCCCAGGCGAGCCCATCGGCCAGCGACGCGACCGGCGCGGCCGGCCCGTCCGGCCATCCCTGCTCGAGGAGGAACGGATCGAACGCGCGCGTTTGCATCCCAAAACCTTGCGCCATACGCGCCAAGTGGCGTCCCGAACGGCCATAACCGATGATAAGCAGGTTCTTGCCCGAGATTTCGCCGCCCTCCAGCGTGTTGCGCCAGCCCCAAGGACCTTCGCGGACCGAGCGATCGGCTCGGATGAGACGCTTTGCGCTGGCGAGAATGAGCATGATCGCGTGTTCGGCGACAGACAGCGAATTCACGTCGCCGACGATGCAGAGAGGAATGCGCCGCTTGTTCAAGGCTGCGACGTCTACGGAGTCGTAGCCGACGCCGTGACGCGAGACGATCTTCAGCCGCGACGCCTGGGCAATCGTGGTTGAAGACAGCGGCTGCGTGCGGATGACCAGCGCATCGGCCTTGCCGATCAGGGGCGCGTAGCTCGGCTCTGACACCTCCTCCACGTAGTCGTAAGTGAATCCGTCGCGGCGTTCGAGCAGCGCGAGCCCTGCGGGATGAAGCTTTCCCGCGATCAACAGATGCGGCATCAATAAGCTCCCTTTTTGGGCTTCGAACCGAGCTGGCCGGTCAGTTGCCGGAACTTCGCCACGCTGGCTCCCGCCGCAGCGGCGAGCAGCCTCGAGTCGCCCGACACCGTCGTCATGTCGAAGCCCCATTCGATAGCGCGCGCCGCATAATCGGGCGTGCCGCAATGGAGCGCGGCGCGGATCCCATTCGCCTTGCACGCGGCCACGATCTCTTTGAGCGCCGCGATCATCTCGGGCTCTTCGCGATCGAACCCCGGGGGAAGGCGACCCTGCGTGAGGCCAAGCGTGAGATCCGCCGGTCCGACATAGAGTCCGTCCAGGCTTGGCGTCGCGGCGATCGACGACAGGTTGGCCATACCCTCGGCGGTCTCGATCATCGCGAAAGCCAGGATTTCATTGTTGGCGTGGGCGCCGTAGTCCGCGCCGGCGGCGAACGTGACGCGCGTCGGGCCGAAGCTGCGTTGCCCAAGCGGCGGGTATCGCATGTAGCTGACGAACTCCGCCGCTTGTCGCGCGTTGTTCACCATCGGGCAGATGACGCCAAACGCGCCGGCGTCGAGCGCCTTCATGATGATGCCGGGCTCCAGCCACGGCACACGCGCCATCGGAACGACCCCGGAAGCGCGCATGGCCTGCAGCATCGGCAACAGGCTCGAATAATCGAGCGCTCCGTGCTGCACATCGACGGTGACGGAGTCATATCCCTGAGCGGCCATGATTTCCGCGGTGAAAGCGTTGCCGATCGAGCACCAGCCGTTGATCGTCGGCTTGCCCTCGGACCAGAGCTGTTTGAGTTTGTTCGGGGTCATCTCAGAACACCACCTGCGCCAGTTTCACATCGAGATAGTCGCGGATGCCCTCACGGGGCCGATCACCGGCGCCTCGGCTCCGCTCTTGGCCTGTCGCCATTCCCCCGCCACGAAATGCCCGAAGCGTTGGTACATTTCAGCCGACCTCCGAAACCTTCACGGCGCGGCCTTCCGCGATCGACTTGAGGGCCGCCTCTGCGAGCGCCAGCGCTCGCCGTCCATCCTCGAAGCCGACGACCGGAGGCTGATGGGTCTCGACAGCTTTGACGAAAGCGTCGATCTCCGCATCAAACGCCTCCCGGTAGCGCTCGATGAAAAAGTGAAGCAAGGGCGCAGCGCGATTGCTGAAGCCGGCGCCTGACAAAAGCATCTGGTTCGGCCGCCGGTTCTCCGACAACGCCATTCCCTTGGAGCCGAAGGCTTCGACTCGCTGGTCGTAGCCGTAGAGAGCTTCGCGCGAGTTGGTTATGATGGCCTGCTTGCCGGAGGCGGTCGTCATCACGACAGTGACCGTGTCGAAATCGCCGAGCTTCTCCATCAGCGCTGGAGCAACCAGCCGCGAGCCGGTCGCCATGACCGTGTCTGGTTCTTCGCCGAGAATGAACCGCGCCATGTCGAAATCATGGATCGTCATATCCCTCAGAATTCCGCCGGAAACCTTCAGATAGGCCTCTGGCGCCAGACCGGGATCGCGCGAGGTGATGACGACTTGGTGCAGAACGCCGATGTCGCCGGCCCTGACCGCGTCGTGAACGGCCTTGTGACCTGGATCAAAGCGGCGCACGAAGCCAAGCTGAATTGGAATCTTGACCCCGCGAATAACGGCGGCGCAACGGTTCACCCGAGCCAGGCTCAGGTCGATCGGCTTCTCGCAGAGAACAGGCTTTCCGGCTGCGATCGCTTGTTCGAGGAGATCTGCGTGCGTATCGGTCGCCGTCGCGATGAGGACGGCGTCTACATCGGGCGAGGAGAACACTTCGGCGGCGGTATTCATCACGCGTGCGCCTGTGGACGCCGCAACAGCTTGGGCCGCCGCGTCATTGATGTCGAGCACAGCCGCCAGGCGGGCGCTCGGGTGCGCCGCGATATTGGCGGCGTGCATGACGCCGATGCGCCCGCAGCCGAGCACAGCGATACGGATCATCGATGTTCCTCCCTTGTCGTATTTGCAATTTTTGTTGCATCGAACGGCGATTGTCAATATACGATGCGCACGAAGATGCTTCACGCATTCCGTCGAGGGAGGAGACTGCATGTCCAGCGCCAGGATTCGACTCACCATGGCCCAGGCCGTGGTGCGTTGGCTGACCCAACAGTTCACCGAAATCGAAGGCGTTCGAGTCCCCTTGTTTGCCGGCGTGTTCGGCATTTTCGGACATGGCAACGTGACCTGTTTGTCCGAAGCCCTCGAAACAGCGAAGGACCTTCTGCCGACTTGGCGCGGACAAAACGAACAGTCGATGGCGCTCGCGGCGATCGGCTTCGCCAAGGCCAAGCGGCGCCGGCAGATCATGATCGCGACCTCCTCCATCGGCCCGGGCGCGCTGAACATGATGACGGCGGCGGGAACGGCTCATGCGAACCGCTTGCCGGTGCTACTGATCTCAGGCGACACCTTTACGAACAGGCTGCCCGACCCCGTGCTTCAGCAGGTGGAGCATTTCAGCGACCCGACCGTCACTGTGAACGACGCGTTCAAGGCGGTGACGCGCTACTGGGATCGGATCACCCATCCGGCGCAGATTCTCTCGTCGCTGCCGCAGGCGGTCGCCGCGATGCTCGATCCCGCCGATTGCGGCCCGGCGTTCCTCGCCCTGCCTCAGGACATCCAGGAAGTGGCGTTCGACTATCCCGAGGTTTTCTTCGAGCCGCGGACATGGACTGTGCCGCGACCTCGCCCTGACCGGCGAAAACTCGTTGAAGCCGCGGCGCTTCTCAAGACCGCGAAGAAGCCGATCCTGATCTCCGGCGGCGGCGTGCGCTATTCGCTTGCCGAGAACGCCGTGGCTGAATTTGCCGTCAAGCGGGGCATCCCGATCGTCGAGACGATCGCGGGCAAGGGCGGCCTTACGCACTATCATCCGGCGCACGCGGGCCCGATCGGGATCATCGGATCCACATCGGCCAATACACTCGCGACGGAAGCCGACGTGATTCTCGCCGTCGGCACGCGCCTCCAGGATTTTACCACCGGCTCATGGACGGCGTTCGGCCCGGACGCGAAGTTCATCTCGATCAACGCCGCACGGTTCGACGCCGTGAAGCATCGCGCGCTCGCTGTGGTCGGCGACGCTCTCGAGACGGTGACCGAACTCGACGCGGAACTCGGCTCGTGGCGCGTCGATCCCGCGCACATGGCGCGCGCAAAGACGCTCTTCAAAGAATGGGACGCTCTGCTCGATGCGCATCAAGCGCCGACAAACGCGCCGCTTCCGACCTACGCTCAGGTCGTCCACGCCGTCAACGCGGCGGCGGGAGAGAAAGATACGCTGATTTCGGCGGCCGGAGGGCTGCCCGGCGAAGTCGCGAAGGGCTGGCGCGTCAAGGCGCCGAACACGTTCGACCTCGAGTTCGGCTTCTCCTGCATGGGCTACGAGATCTCGGCTGGCTGGGGACATGCGATGGCGAATTCCGGGCCGGGCGGTCTCGGCGGCACGCCGATCGTCATGGTCGGCGACGGCACCTACCTGATGATGAACTCGGACATCTATTCGACGGTCCTCAGCGGTCACAAGATGATCGTCGTGGTCTGCGACAATGGCGGCTTCGCGGTGATCAACCGGCTGCAACAAGCCAAGGGCGTGCCGGGCTTCAACAATCTGCTCACCGATTGCCGCGTGAAGGATCCCGCCGCGCCGCTGCACGTCGATTTCGCCAAACATGCGGAGTCCATGGGCGCTTCCGCGAGGCATTGCGCGAGCTTGGCCGATTTGGCGGCCGCCCTCGAATGGGCCAAGGGCAACGACCGGACGACCGTTCTGTCGATTGCTTCGGACGCCTACGCCTGGGTTCCCGGCGACGCCGACTGGGATGTCGGCGTGCCTGAAGTCTCCTCGCACGAATCGGTTCAGAACGCGCGCAAACAGCAGGAACAGATCCGCGCCAAGCAGCGCATCGGAGTGTGACGAACCATGAAAGCCAAACTTGGAATAGCGCCCATCGCCTGGTGGAACGACGATCTCGCCGAACTTTCCGACGACGTGAGCCTCGAGGAATGCCTGCGGCAGGCGAGCGTCGCAGGCTTCACCGGCATGGAGACGGGACGACGCTTCCCGATGAACATGAGCGAACTCGGGCCGATCCTCGCCCGCTATGGCGTCTCCGTCTGCGGAGGGTGGTTCTCCGGCCTGCTGCTTGACGGCGACATCGAGCGCGAGAAGGATCGCGTCCGCGCCCAGATGGATTTCTTCATCGCAGCGAAGGCTCCCTGCATCGTCTACGGCGAGACCGCCCGCTCGATCCAGGGCGTGCGCGCCGCGCCCCTCGCGACCAAGCCGAAGCTCTCGGAGGACGAGATCAAGGCGTACGGACGCAAGATGACGGCTTTCGCCGAATGGTGCGCCGGCGAGGGCATGCCGATCTCGTACCATCACCACATGGCGGCCGCGATCGAGACCGAGCCGGAACTCGACCTTCTGATGGCCAACTCGGGCGAGGCGCTGCCGCTGTTGTTCGACGCCGGTCACATGGCGTTCGCCGGCGGCGACGTGTTGCGGGTCGTCGACAGGCACCACAAGCGCATCAGCCACGTGCACACGAAAGACGTCCGCCAGGGCGTCATCGACAAGCTCGACCGAACGCGGGAGAGCTTCCTCGATGCTGTCGTCAAGGGCGCCTTCACTGTGCCGGGCGATGGCTCGCTCGACTTCGCCGCCATTGTCGGCCGGCTCGCTTCCCACGGGTATGAGGGTTGGTTCGTCGTCGAGGCGGAGCAGGATCCAAAGATCAGCCCACCGCTCGCAATGGCGAAGAAAGGACACGCGGAACTGGTGCGCGTGATGGCGTTGAGTGGCTATGAGGTCGTGCAATGAATCGCATGGATCGCAAGGTCTGCGTGATCGCCGGGGCGACACAGGGTCTCGGCGCAGCGATCGCGCGGCGATTGGCGGCGGCCGGCGCCGCGGGGATTGTCGTGACCGGGCGCAACGAGCATCGTGGCGCCGCGGTTGCCGAGGAAATCGCTGCGACATCTGGCGTTCCCGCACTCTTCGTGCGCGGCGATCTCGCATCCGTCGAGGATTGCCGACGCATGATCGCGGAAACCGACAAGCGATTTGGCCGCGTGAACGTGCTTGTGAATGCCGGCGCGTCAACTGAACGCGGCACGATCCTCGACACCACTCCCGATCTGTTCGACAGAATGTTCGCCATCAACGTGCGCGGACCCTTCTTTCTGATGCAGGAAGCGATCAAGCTGATGATCCGCGACAGCGTCGAAGGTGCGATCTGCAACATCGGCTCGATTTCAGCGCTCGCGGGGCAGCCGTTCATCAACCCCTATAGCGCATCCAAAGGCGCGTTGACGACTCTCACCGCGAACACCGCCTTCTCGGTGATGCACAACCGCATCCGGGTCAATCAGCTCAATGTCGGCTGGATGGCCTCGGACAACGAGAAGGCGTTGCAGGCTACCGAGAGCGGCGATCCGGATTGGATGGAAAAGGCCGCGAGCCGACTTCCCTTCGGCCGGCTCATCGATCCCGAAGAGGCCGCTCGCGCCGTCAACTTCCTCGTATCCGACGACGCCGGGTTGATGACGGGCGCGATCGTCAACTTCGACCAGTCGGTGTGGGGCGCGGTCGCGGGAGCAATGCCTGTTGCCGACCGCCCGATGAAACTGGCGAAGTGACGCAGCCTGCTGGCCGGTCCGCACCTCGAGGAAGTCGACCGCGTTGGGCCGGGAAAACCCAAAAGGAGCGAAGACATGAGCGTCGGCGTGGGTGTCATTGGAACGGGCGTGATGGGATCCGAACATGCGCGCCTTCTCAGTCGCGAGATCCCCGCCGCGCATCTCGCGGGCGTTTTCGATGCCGACGCCGCCCGCGCGCAAGTGGCTGCGGCGGGCGCTGCTGTCTTTCCTGACCCTCGATCTCTGATCGCGTCGGACCGTGTTGGAGCGGTGATCGTCGCTTCGCCGGACGCAACCCACGCCGAGCTGGCGCTAGCCTGCCTGGAAGCGGGCAAGCCTGTCCTCTGCGAAAAGCCGCTGGCTTCCTCCGCCGCGGAAGCCCAGCGAGTGGTTCAGGCCGAAGTCGCATTGAAGCGCAGGCTGATCCAGGTCGGTTACATGCGCCGGTTCGATCCCGGCTATCAGGAGATGAAGCGGACAAAGGACGAAGGCGGCGTGGGCGCAACCATGTTGCTGCACAACGTGCACCGAAACGCGCGCGCGCCGGAGTGGTTTACCGGACCGATGGCGGTGACGAATTCGTTCGTGCACGAGATCGATATCAGCCGATGGCTGACCGGATCGGAAATGGTTTCGGCTCATGTCGCCAGCGGGCCCGGCGGCGATCCGCTTATGATCACGATGCGGACCGACCACGACGAGATCGTGTCGACCGAGGTCTATATGAACGCCGCCTACGGCTATCATGTCCATGCCGAACTGGTGGGCCGGCAGGGAACAGTCGCGCTGGCGCCGCCGTCGCTCACGACGCGCAACAAGGACCGCATTGGCGGGGTCTCCTATCCCGACAATTGGGTTCCGCGCTTCGCCGACGCCTATCGCAGGCAATTGACCGACTGGGTTGGCGCGCTGACGACAGGAACTCCTGTCGGGGCGAGCGCCTGGGACGGTTACGTCGCCTCCGCCATCGCCGAGCAGATCGTAGCGGGTCTCGCCAATTCCGGAGCGACGGCGCTGAAATACGCGCCGCGTCCGCCGCTGTACGACTGAACAGAAGGCCCCCGCGCGGGGCGAATGCGTTCCAACGGCGAAGCTCTGGAGAAAATTGATGATCAATTATGCCGTCGTCGGCGCTGGCTGGATTTCGCAGGAGGCGTTCCTGCCGGGGGTGGGCCAGTCCGGAAATTCGCGGGTCGCCGCGATCGTGACTGGCGATCGCCCAAAGGCGGCGCGCCTCGCGGACTTCTACGGCATCAAGGCGATTGTCGGCTATGACGGCTACGACGCCTTGCTGGCGAGCCCTGCGATCGACGCGGTCTACATTGCCTTGCCGAACCACATGCATGCCGACTACGCCATTCGGGCGGCGCGCGCCGGCAAGCATGTCATGGTCGAGAAGCCGCTCGCCGTGAGCGAAGACGAGGCGCTCGCCATGATCGCCGCGGCGCGCAGCGCGAACGTATTTCTGATGACCGCGTACAGATTGCACAACGAACCGGGAACCGTCGCCGTTCTCGAACATATCCGCGCTAACGCCATCGGGCGGCCGCTGTTCTTTCAATCTGTGTTCAGCTTCCAGTCCGCGATGGGAAATCATCGGCTGAAAGCATCGACCTGGGGCGGGGCGCTTCAGGATGTCGGCGTCTATTGCATCAACGCGGCCCGTCATATCTTCGCGGAAGAACCGATCGAAGCGATGGCGATGTCGCACCGTCCGGGCGACGACCCGCGCTTTGGCGATATCGACGCGTCTGTGGCTGCGACGTTGCGATTTCCATCGGGCGGCCTCGCGCAATTCGTCGCCAGCTTCGGAGCGTCGCCGGTCGACAATTACCGGGTCGTGGGAACCTCGGGCGATCTCGAACTCGACCCGGGATTCAAGTTTGAAACCGCGACACGGCTGCGGCTGCGCCGTGACGGAAAGATCGTCGAGACCCGGTTTCCGCAGATCGACCATTTTGGCGCGCAGGTCGGATATTTCTCGGATTGCATCAAATCGGGAACGCCGCCTGAAGCCGATGGCGAGGAGGGGTTAGCGGACATGCGCGCACTGATCGCAATCGAAAGGGCCGCCTCGACTGGAACACCACAAGCGATTTCAACTCAGCCGCGTTCTCGCCATCCGACGCCCGACATGGTGCGGCTTGCTCCGATAACCGATCGTCGCCTCGTTCTCTGACAACGTGGTTCCCACCTCGATCGGTGGGGACCGACATAGAAGCGACCGTCACAGACGGCGGCGGATCGAAACGATCGGGATGGAGACGAGCGCATGGCGCTGTCGATCGAGCATGAAGGCATGATGCTCGGCCGGATCGAAGATTTCCGCGCACGAGCCATAAAGGGGAAATGAGATGGTCTGTACCGATACGCCGATCATCCGACTCAAAGGCGTTGGCAAGAACTACGGCAATGTGAGTGCGCTTCGCGGCGTGAACCTGACGGTTCGACAGGGCGAAGTGACCTGCATTCTCGGCGACAACGGAGCTGGAAAATCGACTCTGATTTCGATCATAGCCGGCCTCTTTTCGCATGACGAGGGCGAGTATCTGGTCGACGATCAACCCAGGCGTTTCTCCTCGCCGCGCGAGGCGCTCGATCTCGGCATCGCGGCGGTGTACCAGACGCTCGCTTTGGTTCCGTCCTGCCGGTGTCGCGCAACTTCTTTCTCGGCTCGGAAATCGTCAAGGGCAGCGGCCCGCTCCGCCGGCTGGACACGCGCAAGATGTGGGACGAGACCCAAAACGAGCTTCATCGGATGGGGATCAATCTCGAGGACCTCGAACAGCCGGTCGGCACCCTCTCGGGTGGTCAGCGCCAAGTGGTGGCGATCGCGCGGGCGGTTCATTTCGGCGCCCGTGTTCTCATCCTCGACGAACCCACCGCGGCGCTGGGCGTCGCGCAGTCAGGCCTCGTGCTGCGGTTCATCGCGCAGGCCGCGAGGGAGCAGGGCATCGGGGTGATCTTCATCACCCACAACCCGCATCACGCCTTTCTCGTCGGCGACCATTTCATCGTGCTGTCGCGCGGCGAGGTGGAACTTGATGCGCCCAGGTCCGACCTCTCGCTCGAGAACCTGATGTACCATATGGCCGGCGGCTCGGGGCTCGTGACGCTCGAACACGAACTTCACGGCGCAGGCGCCGCCGCGTCGCCGAATTGATTTTGTCTGAACCGTCGCCGTCATTGCGAGCGGAGCGAAGCAATCCAGCGATCGAGGTCTCGCCAGCACGTCGCGAGTCGTTCCGTGGGCGCGTCAATCGACTGACGCCTTGGTCTCTGGATCGCCGCGCTTCGCTCGCGATGACGACAGGGGTTCATCAGGAACGCTCTGCGCCGCTGACGACGCCATCGATGAGATTGGCGGCCATGAGCCGCTGAGCGAGCGTCGCCGGCTTGGCCCTGAGATTGGCGAGGAACTCCTGTTGGAGACGGTGACGGGTTCTGGCGCATGCGATGGCGGCGGCCGGATCCATGCTTGCGAACGTTATCTGGCTGCGACTGCGCAGTTGCGCCAAGCCGTCCCATTGATCGGAAACGACGGTGGCTATCTTAGGGTAGCCGCCCGTCGTTTGATGATCCGATAGCAGCACGGTCGCCGCTCCATCGCCCGAAACCTGGATGGACCCGCGGGAAATGGCCTCGGAAGGCATGTCGGGCGCCGTGTTGAGCGGAAGCATCGGTCCCGCGAGGCGCACTCCCATCCTGTCGTAGGCGTCGGTCAGCGCAAACGGTAGGGACAGCAGATTTTCGAGCGCCTCGGGCGCAAAGAAGCGTTCCTGTGGTCCGAGCACGACTTTGATGTCTGTGTGAGGCCGGCACCAGACGGGGCAGGGGATCTCGCCGACGCGCTCGTCCCGGATGTCGGCGTCCTCGACTTCCAGGCGCTGGCCGGCGACGAGGCTCCCGCCGCCGAGGTTGGCGTACGCGAGAGTCGAGCAGCTGCCGAGCCATGATTTCGCTTTCAGCGTTCCCGCGAAGGCGAGATAAGTCCAGCTTCCCCAGGGACCGGGCCGCACGGTCAGGCGGGAGCCGGCGCGGATCGTCGCGACGATCCAGGAGTCGTGCCTCGTCCGATCGATCGATGTGACGAAGCCTCCGCCGGCGAGCGCTACGGTCACAGCGCCCTCGACGCATTCCAGAGCCAGGCCGCCCATTGAAATTTCGATCGCCGCCGCGGCGGATGGATTGCCGAGAGCCGCGTTCGCGATCTCGAACGCCGCCCGATCCATCGGGCCCGAGGCCGGGACGCCATAGCGCATCAGGCCGGGACGGCCCCGGTCCTGGATGGTGACAAGCGGGCCGACGCTCGAAACCACTAAGCCGGCGGCGGCCATGGTTCAGGCGCCCGCCATGGCGTCGAACTCGGCGCGGCTGATCCGCTTGAACGTCACGCGATCGCCGACGTCGCACAAGAAAGGTCGGTCGCCGCCATCGTCGAAGATGCGGGTGGGAGACCGGCCGATGTTCCACCAGCCCGTCGGCATCCTCAGCGTCGTGACGAGACACTGCGGTCCCGCAATCACGACGCTGCCCGCAGCCGCCCCCCGCACGGCGGCGGCCTTGCGTGGAATTTGGATTCGCTCAGGGACGCCCGCGAGATAGGCGTAGCCGGGCGCAAAGCCGTACATGAAGACGCTGTACGCGCCCGAGAGATGCGCCTCGATGACCGCTTCCACGCAAGCGCCCACCCGCGCCGCGACCGCGGGCAGGTCCGGCGCAAGATCGTCGTCATAGCAAACGAGGACTTCGTGAGCGGAAGCCGTCCGCGCCGCTCTTTCCGCAGTCGCAAGCAGGGCCGCGACCGCGCTCAGCGCGGCCTGGTGGTCCGTCACGAGCGGATCGAACCGCACTAGGATGCTTACATAAGCCGGAACCGCTTCCATGAAGCCGGCGAACGGCGTTCGTGATAGCGCCGCGTCCAGATCGAGAACCTGCTCGTGCGCCTCCGCGCCAATCGTCTCGCCGAATTCGACCAGCACCGAATGGTCGGCGACGAGCTGAAAGCGAGGAAACGTCGAGCTTTGCGGGACGGTCACGGAACGGACTCGATGAAGGGCTTGAGGCCGACGCCGCTCGCCGCAAGCCGCTCGCGAATCCTTCGCGCCATGGTGACGGCGCCGTGGCTATCGCCATGGACGCAAATGGACTCCGCTTGGAGACGGATCGGCGCTCCATCGATGGTCGGCATCAGACCGGTTTCGAGAAAGGCGATAAGCCGATCCGACGCCGCGCCGGTGTCCTCTATCATCGCCCCGGGACGGCTTCGCGGCACAAGGCGGCCCGTGCTCAGATAAGCGCGATCGGCGAAAATCTCGCTGTAGACCGCAAGCCCCGCGTCGCGGCCGGCGTGCTCCAGCGCAGTCCCCGATATCGCGAGCAGGGCAAGGTCCTGGGAAATCGCCCGCACGGCCTGCGCAATCGCCGCGGCGACGCCCGCGTTGTCGGCGGCGAGGTTTCCCAAAGCGCCATGCGGTTTCACGTAACGCACCTGGGCTCCGGCCAGAGCGGCGACGCCCATCAAGGCGCCGACCTGCGCCGCGATCAAGCGCTGAATCTCGGCTTCGGTCATCGGAATGACCCGCCGTCCGAAGCCCTCCTTGTCGGCGTAGCCGGGGTGAGCGCCGATCGTGACGCCGCGCGCCTTCGCTTCGCGTAGGGTTGCGAACATCGTCTCGGAATCGCTCGCGTGGCCGCCGCAGGCGACATTGGCGCTGGTGACGAGCGCGAGCATCGCCTCGTCGTCGCCCATCGTCCACGGGCCAAAGCTTTCGCCGAGATCGGAGTTGAGATCGATTGTGCGCGTCATGTCGGGCTACCTTGCGCCGGGCGGCGTCGCTCTGATTTCGAGCGTGACGCCCGCCTTATCGGCGGTGTTGAAATAGGTGAAGCCGCTGCGGTTTTGGCGGCGTCCGCGCATCTTCACCGGCAAGCCTGCCGCTATCCCCTCAGCTTCCGCGGCGTCGCAGTCGGGAACCTCGAAGCCGAGGTGATAGACGCCCTCGCCTTTTTCGTTCAGGAACGCCCGTTGCGGGCAATCGTCTTGCGGCGGCTGGCACAGTTGGATCTGCAAGTTCGAGATGTTGCAGACCTGATAGCGAATCTTCATGAAGGCGTCGCGGTTGGGAACCCGCAGATCCGTATATTCGGTCAGCGGAGGATATTCCTGCCACGGGCCGATTCCAACCGACTCATAGTAGGCGCGCGACTTGTCGATATCGTGCACCACGATGCAGATGTGATGGATCTTGTCGAAGATGCGCATGGATCCTCCCGCCAGTTTTATCGGGTTTGTCCCGCTCTCAATAGACGATTGTTTCGTGCAGCGGCTCGCCGGCGCGAATACGGTGGTAGCCGAGTTCCGTGAGATCGATGGTCTCGTAGCCGCCGGACAGGATGTGCTCCGCCACGCCGCGTCCCGTAGCGGGCGAGTGCATGACGCCGTGGCCCGAGAACCCTGTCGCGAAGACCAGATTGGAAATTTCGTCGTGCGGTCCAACGACGCCATTGTGATCAAGAGCGTTCATTTCATAGTGCCCCGCCCAGGCGCGTTCGACGCGCAATTGCTGGAGCGCTGGGATGCGGTGCGCGAGCGCCGGCCAGACGGTTTCCTCGAAGAGATCGTGCGCCGGTTCAAAATCGCCGAACGCCTCCGGGTCGCTGTCTGCGGGAGGCGCAATGCCGCCGATGAAGCCTTCGCCTTCCGGGCGGATCCAGGCGCCCGAAACATCGAACAGCATCGGAAACCCTAACCTCGAGAGCGGCGCCTTCAGCGAGAACACGGTCCGCTTGCGCGGCGAAATCGGGAGCGGAATGCCGAGGCCTGCGACGAGCGCCGCCGAATTGGCGCCGGCCGCGTTCACGCACCAGTCCGCTTCGAGCGTCTCGCCAGAGGAAAGCTTGACGCCGGCGACTCTGTCGTTCCGGACCGCGAGCGACTGCGCTTCCGCCTCGATGTATTCCGCGCCTCTGTCTCTCGCTCGACGGCGAACGAGAGACAACAACGACCAAGCGTCGAACCAGCCTTCGTTTCGGATTCCGAACGTCGAAAGCCCGAGATCCTCGACGTTCAGCCAAGGGAAGCGCGCCAGCAACTCGGCCGGGCCGTAGCCCTCTATCTCGGCGCCTTCGCCTCGCTGCATTTCAAGTCCCGCAAGGCGAGCCGCCGACGTCTCCGGCGAGCCGAGGATGAGATAGCCGTTTTCCACGAAACCGATATCGGCTTCGGGACCGAGGTGAGACGTGATGTTGCGAAAGAACTCGGCGCCGAAAAGGCTCATACGAATGTTGACGGCGCAGCCGAACTGGGTGCGGATCGACGCCGCCGAAAGCGCTGTGGAGGACCGACGATAGCTCGGGTCGCGCTCCAACACTCGAATTTTGCCGGTGAAGCCCTTTTCCTGAAGAAAATAGGCGACGAAGCTGCCGACAATGGCGCCGCCGACGATGACGATCGTTTCACTGCCGGTGGGCTTCATCGCAGCCCCTGCGGAACTTGGCCAGATCGACGAACGCGAGGGACCGACCAGGGAAGGAGCTGGCGCCGCATCGGCGTCAGCGAATGATGAACGGGTTGGCGGTCTTGCCGACCGTGTCGATCCAGACGGTCTTGGTCTGGAGATAGGAGTCGATCGCCTCTTGTCCGCTTTCGCGCCCGACGCCGCTGCGCTTGTATCCGCCGAACGGCGCCATGTAGCTGACAGCCCTATAGCTGTTGATCCAGACCGTTCCCGCCTCCAGCGCAGCGCTGCCGCGCAAGGCGCGGCCCATGTCGGACGTCCACAGCCCTGCCGCGAGTCCGTAGGGGCTGTCGTTGGCGATCGCGTAGGCTTCCTCTTCATCCTCGAAAGGAATGACGGAGAGGATCGGTCCGAATACTTCTTCGCGGGCGATGCGCATGGTGTTGGCGACCCGCGTGAAGATGGTGGGCTCGACGAACCAGCCCGCGGACAGCTCCGCCGCTTCGGGCTTTCCGCCGCCAAGCACGCATTGCGCGCCTTCGGATTTCGCGATGTCGATATAGCCGAGCACCCTCGCACGCTGCGCCTGCGTCGTAATGGGGCCGACCTGCGTTTGCGGATTGGAGGGGTCGCCCACGCGGGCGGCGGCGGCGAGAGCAACGACGCCCTCGACGACTTCGTCATGAACCTTTCGGTGAACGAGCAGGCGCGATCCAGCGATGCAAGTCTGTCCCGTCGCCGCGAAAATACCTGATATGGCCCCGTTGATCGCGCTTTCGATATTGGCGTCGTCGAAGATGATGTTCGCCGACTTTCCGCCGAGCTCGAGCGTGACCGTTTTCAGGCCCTCGGCCGCGGCCTTGTAGACCGCGACGCCTCCCGCCTCGCCCCCGGTGAACGCGATCTTGGCGACCAGCGGATGAGAGACGAGCGGGACGCCAACGTCGTTGGGGAAGCCAGTCACCGTGTTGACCACGCCCGGCGGGAATCCCGCTTCGGCGAACAGCTCGACGAAGGCGAGCGTCGAAGCCGACGAGTGTTCGGACGGCTTGATCACAACGGTGTTGCCGGCCGCCAAGAGCGGGGCCAGCTTCCACGTCAGCAGCATCAGCGGGGAGTTCCAAGGCACGATCGCGGCGACCACGCCGATCGGTTCGCGCCGCGTGAATGCGAACATCCCCGGCTTGTCGATCGGCAGCACCGCGCCCTCGATCTTGTCCGCGAGGCCGCCAAAGTAGCGGAACCACTCGGGGATATATCTGAGTTGCGCGCCCATCTCGGTGATGAGCTTGCCGTTGTCGCGCGTCTCCAGCGCGGCGAGCCTGTCGGCGTTCGCGGCGATGAGATCCGCCAAGCGGACGAGCAGGCGTCCGCGCGACGAGGGCGTCATCGTCCGCCATGCGCTCGATCGGAGCGCCTTGTGAGCGGCCCTAACGGCTTTGTCGACCTCCTCGGATCCGCAACGCGGAATGCTCGCCCAGGGCGCTCCCGTGAAGGGATCGTAGCTCTCGAAGGTGTCGCCGACCGGTTGCGAGACGCCGTCGACCAGATTTGCGAACGAGACGAGGGAGCTCATTGCGCTAGCCTCAGTTGGGGGCGAATCCGAGATGGTTGCGGAAGCGGTTCTTGATGTAGACCGCATCGCGCGGCGGCAGCGAGCGGGGCGGGTTTTCCGCCGCGACCTTAACGACGTAGAGACGCGGCCCCTCGGCGGGCTCCAGAATCGACCGCGACAGCGCCTCGACTTCATCGATGCGGGTGAGCGTTGCACACTCGGCAAAACCGCAGGCCGCGGCGACCTTCTCAAAGTCGATCCCACGCCCGGTGTGGCTCGTCTGCATGCCCGTCTCGCCAAAATGGCCGTTGTCGATGACGGCGATGACGAGATTGCGCGGTTTAGCGACCGATATCGTCGCCAGACTGCCGAAGGCCATGAGTTGCTCGCCGTCGCCGGTGACGACAAGGACGCGCTTGGACACTTGAGCTTGCGCCAGGCCGAGCCCTACGAGCGCCGCGCCGCCCATGGCGCCCCAAAGGTAATAATTGTCGTCGCGGTCTCCCGCGGCGTGGACGTCGTAGCTCGACGAACCGAGCCCCGTGACGACGAGCACGTCGTCGCGATTGCTCAGCAGTGTCGCGACCGCCTCGCGCCGCGACAGCTTCGAGAGTTCTTGTGGCGCGGTGTCAGACATGAACGTCACCATTTTTTCTTGCCGAGCAGGCGCTGACCGATCAGCACGGCGATCTGCTGATCGGCGTGGAAAGCGAGCGCCGCCGCCGACTCGACGGTGTCGATCAGGTCCTCAGCAGCATCGGCGCGCATGACGCGGACCCCTACGGCTTCGAGGGCGGTTTGCGTCGCTTGCGCCATGGGGACTTGCCACGGATTGAACTCGGCCCACTCGCCTCGCATGGTGACCAGCATGAGGAGCGGGAAGCGGGCCATCACCGGCAGCGAGAGCATGTTGATGCAATTGCCGACGCCGCTCGACTGCATGAGAAGTACGGATCGCCGGCCGCCCAGCCAGGCTCCCGCCGCGATCGCAACGCCTTCTTCTTCCGTGGTCAAGACGTTCGAGGCGACTTCGGCGTCTTGGAGGAACAGGTTGATTAGCGCCGTGTGGCCCGCATCCGGCACATAGGCCATCTGACGCACGTCTGCGGCTTTGAGGATTTCGTATAGCCGCGCCGGCCACCGGCCCTGCGCTTCGGAGGGGGAAGCGCGTTCGGGATTGGGAATCGTTCGAATTGCGGCGTCAACCTGCGACACGGCCGGTCTCCATCCTGCGCAGCCTGAATGATGAGCCAGCATAGCTAGACACGAGGGGAAAGCCTCAGGTTCTTTCTTGTGATCAGATATGCTGATATTGTATCGCCTATGGAACTCTCCCAGCTTCGCACCCTCATTCATGTGGCTGAACTCGGCAGTCTCAGCAAGGCTGCGGACCGCATGCGGATCGCGCAGCCGGCGCTCAGCCGCCAAGTGCGCATGCTCGAGGAGGAACTGGGGGTCGCGCTTTTCACGCGCCATGGGCGAGGCATGGTGCTGACGGACCACGGGCGCGAGGCGCTCAAGCACGCGTCCCGGATCGTCGCCGAACTCGACGAACTGCGCACCACCGCTTCGGACGCCGATACGCCGCTGAGCGGCCAGATCGCGATCGGCCTGCCGCCGACGGTCGCGGACATCATTTCCGTTCCGCTGGTGGCGGCATTTGGAAAGTCCCACCCGAACGCGGTCCTGCGCCTCGTAAGCGCGTACACGGGCTACCTGCTCGACTGGCTGCATCGGGGAGAGATCGACCTGGCGGTCCTTTACGACCCCCGTTCGGCGCGCTCGCTGCGCTCGCGGCCACTGTTGCTGGAAAACCTGTTCCTGATCGGGCCGCCGGAGGCGGACTTTTCGACGGTCCGGGCGATCGCCTTCGAAGATCTCGATGGCAAGCGTCTTCTCCTGCCGAGTGTCCGCCATGGTCTGCGGACGATCGTCGAGCGCTGCGCGGTCGAGGCTGGCATCTCGCTCGATGTCGTCGTGGAGGCGGACTCCTACGCAACCCTGAAAGACCTTGTTCGGCACGGGCATGGCTGGACGATCCTGCCGCTGGCGCCGATCCACCAAGACGTCGTCGATCGAAAGCTCACCGCCGCGCCCTTGATCGACCCTGTCCCGGTGCGCCGTCTGGTTCTCTCGTTCCCCGCCGACCGCCCCATCCCGCGGCTTGCGCGCTTTGCCGGGCAGGCGATCGTCGACATTGTCAGCGATCGGGTGGAGCGGGCCGTCTGGGTCGGCCAACTGCTAGACGGGAAGCCCGGCAAGCCATAGAATCATGCGATATCTGTACATCAAGAAATCTCATTGTCGTTAAGGTCTTTTGCCGTGATCCTCTTGCTTTCACCAGGGCAAGCGCGGCAATGGCGACCCGGTCAGTGGGAGACGAGTCGGACACTCGGGAGGGCGTGGCCAAACGTTGCGCCCGGTTCCCTGGAGAGTCGTGGCGCGAACGCGATCTCACTGAGCCCAACCATCTCGCGATCCTGATCCCGGACGCGTCCTTCAAGGCCGCGAACGCCTGCCTCCAGACGCATTGCGGGTTCGGTTTCGCCGACGCGTGCGGCGGGGAGCGCAAGTTTCGTGGAACGCAGGCTTATCCCGTAGCGCCGATCTCGACCGGCCTGATCCCGTCCCATCTCGCCGAGCATGTTTCGGGTCTGCCGCGCTTTTCCTGATTGGAGCTCCACGCGTGAATGTCCTGATCGTCTACGCGCACCCCGAGCCCAAGTCCTTCAATGGCGCGATGAAGACCCTTGCCGCGCAAACGCTGCGCGGCGCGGGGCATGAGGTGGTGGTGAGCGATCTCTACGCCATGCGCTTTCACGCCGTCGTGGGACCGGACGATTTCCTCGGCGAGAGGTCCGATCCGGATTTTCTCAGCATCGCGGCTGAACAGACCCATGCGGTCAGAACCGGGACGCTCGTTCCGGATATCGTCGCTGAGCAGGAAAAGCTCCAACGCGCGGATCTGCTGATCCTTCAGTTTCCGATCTGGTGGTTTGGAATGCCCGCGATCATGAAGGGTTGGGCCGACCGCGTGTTCGCGCGCGGTTTCGCCTACGCCGCGGGCCGAAAATACGACACCGGCATGTTGCGTGGGAAAACCGCGATGGTCGCCGCGACGACCGGAACCTCCGCCGACACCTACGCGCCAGATGGAATCGACGGCGACATCCTCAGCGTTCTTTGGCCGATCCACAACGGCTTGTTGCGCTACTGCGGCTTCGACGTCCTGGCCCCTTTTGTCGCGTACATGCCGGGAAGAGTCGGACCAGAAGGGCGCCAAGCCTACCTCGAAGCCTATCGTGAACGCCTGCTCGATCTCGAAGGCGCGCCCAGGCTCTTCTTCCACCCGGCCGGCGACTACGGCCCCAATGAGCGGCTCAGGCCCGGCGTCGTCGCCCGATCCGCAGTGCAACGCAATGTCTGAGCCAGGCTTCTCGTCAGTGATCTTGAGCGCGTCGCTGGGACGCAATGAGGGAGAGTGAAATGAAGTCGGTATGTATTCGTCTGTTCGCGACCGCAGCCGCCCTCGCGGTTGGCCTCGCGGCCTCCGCCGAGGCGGCCGAAATCAAGATCGGCATTGTGGCGCCTATGTCGGGCCAGTTCGCGAGCGAAGGTCAGGACTGGGTGAATGCGATCAATCTCGCATTCTCGAAGGTCAACGCCAAAGGCGGCGCCGCCGGGAACACGATCACGACCGTGTCGGGAGACGACGCGTGCGACCCGCAGCAAGGGGTCGCGGCGGCCAGCAAGCTCGTCTCGGACGGCGTCGTCGCGGTTGTGGGCGGATACTGCTCGGGCGGCGTGCTTCCGACGCTGAAAATCTACGGCGACGCTGGCATCCCCTTCGTGATCGTGGCCGCGAATTCGACCAAGCTCGTCACCGCAAACCCCGGCAACGCATTTCTGATCGATTCCACAGGCGATGCGCAGGCGCTAACCGCCATCGGCCTCCTCAAGAAGAAGGGCCTCAAGTCGGTCGCGATCGTCGACGAAGGCGACGCCTATTCGTCGGACCTATCCAAGATCACCGCAGCGGAATTCGAGAAGGCGGGAGGGAAGGTCGCCGCGAAGGAAACGGTAGCGTCCGGCGAGCAGGACTTCTCTTCACTGGTTTCGAGAATCAAAGCCTCGAAGGCCGACGCGGTGTTCTGGACGGCCTACTACGGCGACGGGGCGCTTCTGACGAAACAGCTTCGCCAGTCGGGCTACCAGGGCGCGATCGTCCTCGGCGACGGCAACAATTCGCCGGAGTACCTTCAGATTGCGGGCTCCGCGGCGGAAGGCGCTTATCTGATGTCGCCGCCCGTGCTGGAGTTCCTGCCTGACGCAAAGGCGTTCACGCAGGACTACAAGCAGGCCGCCGGGCGCGACCCGGGCGCCTATGCCGCACTGGCCTACGATGGCGCCAGCCTGATCGCCGACGCGATTTCGCGCGCCAAGAGCACGGACTCCAAGGCGGTCGTGGCCGCGCTCAAGGCCAGCGATTTCCAAGGCCTCGCGGGCAGGATCAAGTTTACCGACAAGAATACGCTGGTGGGATCGAACTTCGCGATTCTTCAGGTCTCGGACGGGAAATGGAAGCCCGTGAACTAGAGCGTTTTGCGGCTGTCACCCCCGCGAAAGCGGGGGTCCAGACAACCACCGCAGGTCTCGCCCTTTGACTCCTGGATGCCCGCTCTCGCGGGCATGACAGGCGCCGCCCAGGTTGCCTCGACCAAAACGCAACGCGCTCTAAATCAGTAAACGCCCGGGACCTGGCGTCCCGGGCTCCCGCCGCAGGCCCCAAAGCAGAGCATGCGCATGACGCTGGAAATGGTGACGCAGCAGCTTGTCGATGGTCTCATCACAGGCTCTTTCTACGCCCTGATTGCGCTAGGCTACACGATGGTCTTCGGCGTCGTGAAGCTGCTGAATTTCGCGCACGGCGATATCTACATGGTGGGCGGATTCGTCGGCGCGGGCGTTTTGGCCTTCGTCGGCGTTTGGACAGGCACAGGATGGCTCGGCATCCTCGTCGCCCTCGTCGTCAGCATGTTCGCCGTTGGCGCGCTTGGCGTCGTCATCGAGCGGGTCGCCTACCGACCGATGCGGCGCGCGCCGCGGCTGTCTATTCTCATCACTGCGCTCGCGGCGTCGATGATTTTGAGCAGCTCCGTCCTTGCGCTGACGGGCGGTCAATATAAGGCGTTCAAGACAAGTCTTGGCTTCGCCGGCCTCGACGTCTCCGACGTCCATGTCACCTATACCCAGATGGTGCTGGTCGGCCTCGCGGTCGCGCTGATGATCGGGCTGGAGCTGTTCGTATCGAAGACCCTCTATGGCAAGGCGATGCGCGCCGTCGCCATCGACATGAACGCCAGCCGCCTGATGGGCATCGATGTCGATCGGATCATCGCCCTGACATTCTTTATCGGCTCAGCGCTCGCCGGCGTCGGTGGGGTGATGGCCGGCGCCTACTACGGCAGCCTGCATTTCTTCATGGGCTTCACGATGGGTTTGAAGGCCTTCACCGCGGCCGTGATCGGCGGCATCGGAAGCATCCCCGGCGCCATGCTTGGCGGCGTCGTGCTCGGCCTTCTCGAAGCGTTCGGTTCTTCCCTGCCGTTCGTGAGTTCGCAGTGGCGGGACGTGATCGTATTTGGCGCCCTCATCGCGTTTCTGGTGCTCAAACCGACGGGATTGCTCGGACGCACGTTGGTGGGCCGAGTTTGATGGAAATGGCGCCCCTTGAAGCGGAAGGCGCAAGCGTCGTTCGCAAAACCGGACCCAGCGCGACGGCGGCGCTCGGCGCGGTCGTCCTGGTCGCGGCCGCGCTCGTTCCGACGTTCGCCAATTCCTATATCGTCGAGGTTGGAACGACTGCGCTGCTCTATGTCGTTCTCTGCCTCGGCCTAAATGTCGTCGTCGGCTACGCAGGACTGCTCGACCTGGGCTATGCCGCGTTCTTCGCTGTGGGCGCTTACACGACGGGAATCCTGACGACCCAGTTCGGCGTCAACTTCTGGCTCACGCTGCCGGTGGCGATCGTCGCCGCGGCGGTCGCCGGCGTCGTCATCGGCGCCCCGACCCTTCGCTTGCGGAGCGACTATCTCGCCATTGTTACACTCGGATTCGGCGAAATCGTCCGCATCTTCGCGCGCAATCTTGAAATCACCGGCGGCGCAAGCGGCCTCGTCGGGATCGACCGGCCACGCATTTTCGGAATCGCGCTGACGAAGATCACGGACTTCTACTATCTCTTCCTCGTTCTCGCCGTCGCCACGGTGTTTGTGTGTCACAGCATCAGCCGCTCGCGCATCGGCCGAGCGTGGTTCTATGTGCGCTACGACGAGGACGCGGCGGCGGGGATCGGAATCAACCGGACCGCGGTGAAACTTTACGCCTATGTCACCGGCGCCATCATCGCCTCCGTCGCCGGCGTGTTTTACGCCGCGAAGATGACCGCGATTTCGCCTGAAAGCTTCACGTTCAGCCAGTCGATCCTGATTCTCCTCGGCGTCGTTCTCGGCGGCATGGGCAAGATTCCAGGCGTCATCCTCGGGGCAGGGGTCATGACGTTGATTCCTGAAATGATGCGAGGCGCCGGGACCTACCGCCCGCTCGTCACCGCCATCGCGCTCTTGCTGCTCATGCTGTTTCGACCGAACGGCCTCTGGCCGGACAGGAGAGTCTAGCCATGGCGCTCCTCGCCGTCGACCAGGTCAGTCTCCGGTTTGGGGGGCTGACTGTTCTCTCGAACGTCTCGTTCTCCATCGACCAGGGCGTGATTCACAGCCTCATCGGCCCGAACGGCGCCGGCAAGACGTCGCTCTTCAATTGCCTGACCGGTTTCTATCGACCCGCGGCGGGTCGCATCGTCCTCGAGGGCGTCGACATCGGCTCTCTGGCTCCCCACAAGATCACACGGCGCGGTCTCGCGCGTACATTCCAGAACATCCGCCTATTCGGGGAAATGACGGTTCTGGAGAATGTCATGTCGGGGCGCCATTGCCGCAGCTCGTACGGTCTTCTGGCGGCTATAGCGCACCTGCCGGGGCAGAGACGCGAAGAGCGGTCCATCGTGCGCGAAAGCCGGAGATGGCTCAAGTTCGTCGGAATCGAACGACACCAGCACCAGCTCGCCGGCAATCTGTCGTACGGCGACCAACGGCGCGTGGAGTGGGCGCGGGCGCTGGCCTCCGAGCCCAAGATCCTGCTCCTGGACGAGCCCGCCGCCGGCCTCAATCAGAGCGAAAAGGCGGATCTCGTCGCCCTCATACGGCGGGTGCGCGACGAGGGCGTCACGGTGCTGCTGATCGAACACGACATGGGGCTTGTCATGCAGGTCTCGGAGCACGTCATCGTGCTGGACCATGGGCAGAAGATCGCCGAGGGGGCGCCGGCCGTCGTTCAGCACGACCCCAACGTCATAGAAGCCTATCTCGGCGCGGAGGAATAGCATTGTCCGACGCCGTTTTGACCGTCGTCGATCTGCACGCGCGCTATGGCGCCGTTTCGGTGCTGCACGGGATCAATCTCGAAGTCCGGCGCGGCCAAATGGTCGCGTTGCTGGGCGCCAATGGCGCCGGCAAGACAACGGCCTTGAGGGCGATTTCCGGATTGCTTCCGCCCCATTCGGGGACCGTGAGGCTGCTCGGTCAGGACATCACCAGACATCCCGCTCACAAGGTGCCGCATCTGGGCCTGGTCCACGTTCCCGAGGGCCGCCACATCTTCGGGGGCATGAGCGTCCAGGAGAATCTGGAGTTGGGATCGTTCACCCTCACGGACAATGCGCAACGCGAACAGCGGCTTTCCCTGGTTTTCGAGACTTTCCCTATCTTGGTCGAGCGCCGTCGCCAGGACGCGTCTTTCTTGTCGGGGGGCGAGCAGCAAATGCTGGCGATCGGGCGCGCGTTGATGGCTCAGCCGAAACTGTTGCTGTTGGATGAGCCATCGATGGGGCTCGCGCCGCTGATGGTGAAGGAAGTCATGAAGATCGTGGAGCGCCTTCACGCGAACGGGACGACAATCCTTCTGGTGGAGCAGAACAGCAAGGTCGCGTTGAAATATGCGGATTACGCTTACGTACTCGATGCGGGGCGCGTAGCGCTCGAAGGCGAGGCCGCCGAGCTTCTTCACGACGACGCGGTCGTCAAGACGTACCTCGGCGGGGGTGCATCGAGGTAAGTCCGATGCGCGCCTATAGAGCGTTGCTTTTGCTTAAAGCGGCCTCTCGCTTTCCCCGTTGGCCGCTTTCACGGGACACCCATGCGGCGCCTCTGTCATCCTCGCGAAAAGCGGGCATCCAGGGGTCAAAGGGCGCTAGGCCTGCGGCGGTTGTCTGGACCCCGCTTTCCCGCGGGTGACAGCAGCGTTGTGTCGACCGGAAAGCAGTAGGCTCTACGCGGCGCCTTCCAGCGCTCTTTCGACGATCTCCGTCTGCTCCCGTTCGTGGCGATCGGTTGAGCCTCCGGCCGCCGCCGCCATGCGCGGCCTGCCGACGAAGCGGATCGCCGGCCTGCCGGTCATCTCAAAAAACTGCTCGAAGATGTAGGGAAAGCCCCCTTGGTTTCGTGGCTCTTCCTGACACCAGATCAGGTCGGCGTCGGGATGCTCGGCCAATAGGATTCGAATTTCGTCGGCCGGGAATGGATAAAGTTGCTCGACCCGAACCAGCGCGACATCGTCCAACTTCTGGCGCAGACGCAGTTCGTTGAGCGGATAAAAAACTTTGCCGCAGCAGAAAACGATCCGCTTACAGCGGGCCGGCGCTTCTGTCACGATGACGGGCCGGAATCGCGTTCCCGGGCCCATTTCCGCGAGTGTGGCGTGACAGTCCTTCTCGCGAAGCAGAGACTTCGGAGCGATAAGGAACAGCGGCGTTCGGCGCGACCCCCGCTGCTGACGGCGCAGCACGTGAAACAGATTCGCGGGCGTCGAGGGAACGGCGATCGTCACGTTTCCACCAGCGCAACTTTGAAGGAGCCGCTCGATACGCGCCGACGAGTGGTCCGGCCCCTGGCCCTCGAGCCCATGCGGCAGGGCGACGACGAGGGACGATTGCATTCGCCATTTGGATTCCGCTGTAACGATGTACTGATCCACGACGATTTGTGCGCCGTTCAGAAAGTCGCCGAACTGAGCTTCCCATACGCACAACCGATTCGGATCCGCGAGGCTCATGCCGTACTCGAAAGCGAGCACGCCATACTCGGTGAGCGGCGAGTTGATCGCATCGAACCGAGTCAAGCCCTGCGCAACACTCGCGAGCGGAACGATCGTGCGGCCGTCCTTGGCGTCGTGGAAGGCCAAATGTCGCTGCGTAAACGTGCCGCGCACGCAGTCCTGGCCGCTCAGCCGGACAGAGGTCCCCTCGTGCAGCAGGCTGGCGAAGGCGAGAGCTTCCGCAGTCGCCATGTTGATGCCGGTTCCCCGCGCCAAACTGTCCCAGCGCGCCCTGGCAAACGCGCGGACTTTCGGGTCCGGCATAAAATCATCGGGAATGTCGGTCAGAGTTTTTCCGAGCGAGAGAAGCGTGTCGAGATCCATCCCCGTTGAAGGCTCGACCTCCGATGTGCGCTTTGGATTTGTTTCTGGAAAGACGTTCGTTTCCGTCGCAATCTCATTCATGCGCAGATTGGCGTAAGTCGCGTATGCCGCCTCCAATTGTCTCGCAAACTCCTCCCGTCGCCCCTCCGCCAGGTCGAAAGCCCTGCGGGATCGCTGCTGCACAGTGTCGGTGAACAAGGCGCGCAATGTCGGATGTTTCTCGATGGCGGCAGATTCAACAGGCTGGGTGAAACGTGGCTCGTCGAGTTCGTTGTGGCCGTTGCGGCGATAACAGACGAGATCGATGATGACGTCTCGTCCGGTGCGCCGCCGCCACGCATGCGCTACGCGAGCGACGGCGGCCGCGGCCAATGGTTGATCGCCGTTCACATGAAGTATCGGAATGCCGTAGGCCTTGCCGATGTCCGTCGGATATGGGGTTGATCGTCCCTCGCTCGTCGTTGTCGTGAACCCTATTTGATTGTTGACGACAAGATGGATGGTCCCGCCGGGAGAGCACCCGTCAAGTCCCCCCAGTTGCAGCAACTCGCTCACCAGACCTTGACCAGCGAACGCCGCGTCGGTGTGCATGAGCACGGGCAAGACCTCTCCAGGGGCGCCCTCGCGCGCCCGCAACTCTTGGCGAGCCCTGGCCGCTCCCGCCGCCACAGCGGCCACCACCGTGAGATGCGAGGGGTGCGGCAGCAAACGCACTTCCAAAGCGCCGGAATCTGTCTCGACGTTCGTCGCCAGCCCGTTGTGATAGGGAACGTCGCCGGTGAAAACCGCGTCGCCGTCTGTTATGTCGCGCCCTTTGATCTCGGCGATCAGGATCGGCAGGGACTTTCCAAGCACGGTTGCGAGCGTCGCGAGTCGTCCACGGTGCATGCCGCCGATCACGACCTCCGCCTGACCTGCCCGCGCGGCCTGACGGAATATCTCTCGGAGAATGACGGTCGAAGACTCCGACCCCTCGATTCCGAAACGCTTCTTGGTTGGCCACTTCGTCTTGATGAAACGCTCGAACTCGTCGGCCAGCAGGACGGCTTCCAAAGCGAGAGAAAGCACGCCTTCGTCCGCGTCCGCGAGCACTTCCTTCTCGAACGCCTCGTAGATCCAGGCGCGATCGCCGGGATCCTCGATGTGGGCCGCCTCGATCGCGGCGTATCCGCAGTAGATGTCGCGAAGGATTTCGTCCGCGCGCTTTCCAGTCATTTCGATCGGCTTGCCGGCGATTGTCAATTCGCAACGCCCGGCGGTCGCCCGCGCCTTGGCGGCGACCAACTCCTGCGCGCGCTTGGGCGACGTCATTCCGAGCGGATCGAGCCGGGCTTCCTTATGCCCGTGCGTCCGGTAGGCGTCGACCAGCGCCTGTCCCAAAAGCGATGGATCGCTCTCGCCGCGCTCGGGGCCGCCGTCGAGCGTCTCGAAGTGCACCATCCAGTCGGACGGCACGGATTGCGGGTCCTTCCGATAGCGGGCGTAAAGGTGCATGAAATAAGAACTGTCGCCGGAGATCGGAAGATTCATCGTCGTTCGCTCGCTTCGCGTCGCCAGTCCACGCGGGAATTTTCTGAGGCGGGCCTAATCTCCGCGCTGGCTGATGCGGACAAATTGGATAAGAAATTCATTGCGCGCATTTTTGTAGCCATCTCGTTGCGCTTTGGCGACGAAATTGTTGGCGCCGCGGCCGCCCGACGAAGCGGCGAGGGGCGCCGCGACAGACGATCACCCAGGCTCAAGCTCATAGGGGATCGGCGGGAAATTTGAACCAGCCCGTTAACCTCTCGGTAACCTTCGCCGCCGTAGCGTTTGCTCTCGCTAAGGAGAGGCTCGGCATGACCGACACGGTTGGAATTCCAGGTGAGCGTATTTTGTCTTTCATCGAGCGGATTGAGCAGATCGAGGAAGAACTCAAGGCGCTGAATGAGGGCAAGAAAGAGGTCTTCTCCGAGGCCAAGGGAGAGGGTTTCGACGTCAAAGTGCTGAAAGAAATCCTTCGCTTGCGGAAGCAAGACAAAGACGAGCGCGACGAGCAGGAATCTCTGCTCGACCTCTATCTCCGCGCGATGCAAAACGCGGAATCTGGGCAAGCGAAAGCTGCATAAGGCGGCTGAGCCAACGCAAGCGAGGGCAGCCGAACCTGCCCTTGCCGAAGCATTGTGGGCCAAAGCATCAGCGGCAAGATCAGCGCGGATTCCGATCTTCGCGCAAATGGCCCGGATGATTGCCCCGCAATCGCCTTCCGACATGACGGCGCTCGCGCCCGGCGCGACGCCGACAAAAAGAACCCTTGATAAGAGGCGCCCCTGCGTCACGGAAACAACGCGCGGGCGCCCGGACCCTCGCGGAATTCTCGGTCGCGCGCCGACATGGACAGCGCCGCGGCGCGATCAATCTTCGAGCGCCGCCAACACTACTCCCCGGCAAATCGTGAACGCTCGGCAATGCTTGTCAGTTCGGAGTAGGCCGCTAGCCTTCGTGGCTGCCCGCTGCTGAAGCTCGGAAGCGTCTTGCGCCTCGTCTTCAACCGAACGACTGGACCTCCAGCAATTTCAGCGCCTTAGACCGACGGTTGCAAAACCGGACGAGTCGGCCAATTCACCGAAGGGGGGCCGAACCGACGCCTTCCATCTGCGGAGCGACGGGGTAAGATGGCGCGCCTTGAATGTATACGTGCGACGCGACGTTTCCGTAAAACGAAGACCTCAATCTGCGGGATCGGCCATGGAGCGATCACTATCGAGGGAGCGCGACAGCGCTGAGACGGCGCGAGCCAACAGCGAGCAAGAGCTTCGTCTGCTCGTGGAGGCGATTCCTGCGGCGGTGTGGAGAGCTGGGCCGGAGGGCAGTATTGAATACGTCAACAAGCGTGTGCTCGAATATCTCGGAGCGCCGCTTGGTGAAATCCTTGGCTGGGGATGGATGGAAAGAGTCCATCCGGACGACGTCGCATTCAAAGTGAAGACGTGGCTCCAAAATCTCGAATCCGGAAATCCGCACGAAGCAGCCTGCAGATTTCGAGGCTCCGACGGCCGATATCGGTGGTTCGCTGTACGGGCGGAGCCGCTGCGAGCCGGCGATGGCAGGGTGCTCAGTTGGTACGGCGTCCTGATCGATATCGATGATCAAAGAAGGGCGGAGGAGGCCCTTCGGGAAAGCGAATACAAGCTCCGTCAGATCATCGACACGGTGCCGGGCTTCCTCTGGTCGATGGGCCCCGACGGCGAACCGACCCATGTCAGCCAACGCCATTTGGACTATAGCGGCATGCGATTTGAGGATTTTCAGCATGGCGATTGGGAGCCGTTCATCCACCCGGATGACTTTCCAAAAACTGCAAAGGCCTACTATCACGCAATTCAGACCGGAACTTCGTACCAGGGTGTGATGCGTCTGCGCCGCGCGGACGGCCAGTTTCGTTGGCACGATGCACGTTGTGAGCCTCTGCGCGATCGGCAGGGACGCATCATCCAGTGGTATGGCCTGTCGGTTGACATCGACGAAGCCAAGAAGGCCGAAGACCGGCTACGGCGGAGTGAAGCGTATCTGGCCCAAGCGCAGAGTCTGAGTCACAGCGGTGTGTCGGCCTACAATGAGACAACGATTCTCTATGGGTCGGAGGAGACTTACCGCATCTGGGGGTTTGATCCCGCGCAGGGTGTTCCGAGCCGCGAGGCTGTGTTCCAACGGATCCATCCGGCCGATCGCGACCGGATGAACGTTGAGGTTCAGTGCGCGCTGGCCGAGAAACGAGGCTACTCGATCGGGTACAGAATCGTTTTGCCCGATGGAACGGTCAAACATATCGAATCCATCGGCCAACCTGTGTTCTCTGTGAGCGGGGAACTTGTCGAGATTGTCACTACGCAAGTCGACGTGACGGAGCGCAAGTGCGCCGATGAAGCATTGCGCGAGAGTGAGGCGAAGTTCCGCGACTACGCCGAAAGCGCCTCCGATTGGTTCTGGGAAATTGGTCCAGACTACAGATTCACGATGCTGACCGCGAATGCGTTTGGTTCGCACCCGGCCGATCGAATCGGAAAGGCGTGCTGGGACAACGCGCTCGATCTTGAAACGGAACCGGAGAAGTGGCGTCTCATTCGGGCAACCCTCGATTCACGTAAACCGTTCCGCGACTTCGTATATTGCTTCATGGGCGGCGACGGCTCGCCAATGTACGTGAAGGCTAGCGGCAAGCCGGTGTTTGACGGCGATGGAGAATTTCGTGGCTACCGCGGCACCGGCGCCGATGTGACGGCTGCGATGCGCGCACAGGAGGAGCATGAGAGGCTGCGCCAGCTGGAGTCGGATCTCGCTCACACGAACCGCCTGAGCATGATGGGAGAACTGGCTGCCTCGCTGGCTCACGAAATCACGCAACCGATCGGCAGCGCGCGTAACAACGCCCGTGCGGCTCTGAATTTTTTGAATAGGCGCCCGCGCGACCTACGCGAGGTCAGGGAAGCGCTCGGGTGTGTCGTGGGCGACGCGGATCGAGCCGGCGAGATCGTCGATCGAATTCGGGCTCACATCAAGAAAGCGGCTCCGCGAAAGGATTGTATTGATCTCAATGACGCGATCACCGAGGTGATTGCGCTAGCGTTAAGTGCAACGACCGAGCATGGAGTCTCTGTCCAGACTCGCCTGATGGAGGGGGCGCCTCCTGCTCAGGGAGATCGCGTTCAATTGCAACAAGTCGTCCTGAACTTGATCCTGAACGCAGTCGAAGCCATGAGCTCGGTCAATGACGGGTCGCGAGAATTGCTGATCAGCACAGAGAAAAGCGGGACAAGCGGCGTCCTCGTCGCAGTGCGGGATTCTGGACCCGGCATTGATCCGGAACATCGCGAGCGCGTTTTCGACGCTTTCCACACCACGAAGTCCAACGGGATCGGAATGGGTTTGTCGATCTGCCGGTCCATCATCGACGCTCATGGGGGCCGGCTGTGGGCAGATGCAAACGAGCCTAGAGGCGCCGTATTTCAGTTCACCTTGCCCAGCCCCGAAAGGAGCTCATGAATCCTTTTTACGCTGCCCGCCAGAACGGAGGGCCGTACGAAGGCACCGCATGAGATGCTTCTCATCAACCGGCTTGCCAAGGTAACAGACGACCCCATCGTTCAGAGCGCGGACCCGCACGTCGTCATCGGGATAGGCGGTGACGAGGATCGTCGGAATCGCGCGCCCCGCGTCCGTGAGATGTTTGAAGAGTTCAAGTCCGGTCATCGCAGGCATATGGATGTCGGCGATCAAGCAGGCGGTTTCGACCAGACGCCCGGACGCGAGGAAATCAGCCGCCGACGGGAAAGCCTCGACGCTGTAGCCCAGCGACCTGAGGAGCCTGCTCATGGACTCGCGAAAGAATCGATCATCCTCAACGACCGAAATCCATGACGCTTTTAGCATATGGCCT
Source organism: Roseiarcus sp. (assembly GCA_036488815.1). Lineage (GTDB taxonomy): Bacteria > Pseudomonadota > Alphaproteobacteria > Rhizobiales > Beijerinckiaceae > Roseiarcus. The sequence continues at coordinate 41,847 of DASXGX010000154.1, read as the reverse complement.
CCGGCGGTTTGCCGCGCTCGCGCGCGGGCGATGTAGCCTGCGCCACGGAGTCATCTGCGGCAATGCCGCCGCCCCATAAATTTTGGCTTATGCCGGACCGCGAATTTGGTGAGCCGAATCCGAAAAACAGCCGAGTCGATATGAGTGGCCTGCGCGAAAGATAGCGCTGTTCCCGCCCAGATATTTGGGCTAAACTATAGTGCAGAGAGCTATGCCAAACTTTCGGCCGAAACGAAAGGCTCGTGTCTGGGATCATCTTACCCTGAGCAGCGGCGATGCCTGACTCAAAGCCCACTGTCCTCGTCATCGACGATGATTCGGATCTTCGAGCGTCGGTCGGACGTCTGTTGCGATCGGTTGGGCTAGAGGTTGAGCTATTCCCGACCATTTCCGATTTTCTCAAGTCGGGTCCGCGGGACGGCCCCACCTGTCTGGTCCTCGACGTGAGATTGCCCGGGCAAAGCGGTCTTGAGCTTCAGCGCGAGCTCGATGCGGCGAATAGGGCTTTCCCGATCATCTTCATAACAGGGCACGGCGACATCCCTATGTCTGTGCAAGCGATGAAGGGCGGCGCGATCGAGTTCCTGACGAAGCCGTTCCGTGATCAGGAACTTCTCGACGCCATTCAGCTTGGCCTGTCTCTCGATCGTGCTCGGCGCGAGAATGACAAGGCGTTGGCCACCTTAAGGGATCGCTTCGAATCGCTGAGCGCCAGGGAGCGCGAGATCATGATCGAGGTCGTGCGCGGTCGCCTGAGCAAGCAGATCGCCGGCGATATCGGCATCGCCGAAGCGACGGTGAAGGTGCATCGCAGCAGGGCGATGCGGAAAATGAACGCCCATTCGCTTCCCGAACTCGGCCGCATGGCCGTCAAGCTCAAGCTGGCGCTTGAGAAGCCGCAACACTCCTGAACATGGCTCTCAATCGTTCCGTGGCGACCCCGTCATGCTGGGCGCGAGACCCGGATTCAGTTGGTCCGGACCAGGAGCCGGTCCTTCCATATCGATTGGAAGGGATGTCGTTTCCGTTTGGTCGGTGGTCGTCGCGGGAATGCAGTCGGGCCGCGCCGGTGGACCCGCGAACACATCGGAAAGCGGGGCCTTGACCGCGGCAACCGCGCGGTCGAGCCAGCCGCCCCGGTTGGCGCCGGTTGCGTCCTTCACGGTAACCGTCGCCGTCATGCCGGAGACGAGCGGAACGCCGGGGGGCGCGCTGTCGATCGCGATGCGTACGGGGACGCGCTGCGCGAGGCGGACCCAGGTATAGACGGGGTCGACGTTGGGCAATCCCTGCGGGCCGGCCGCGGCGTCCGATACGCCGATGCCTCGCGTCACGCTGGCCACATGGCCAAGAATGGGCTGCGAATATCCCAGAAGCTTCGCCTCGACGCGATCGCCGACGCAGATGTGCGCCATCTTGGTTTCTTCGAAATAGCCGTCGATCCAGTAGCTGTCGGTGTCGATGATCGAGATGTTTGCGCTCCCCACATGGGCATAATCGCCGACCCGCATCTGAAGGTTTGTCACATAGCCGTTCACGGGACTCCGGACCTTGGTCCGTTGCAGATTGATCTCCGCCTGCGCCACCTGTTGCTCGACAGCATCGAAGGCCGCCTTCGCCTGGAGCGCGGCGCCTGCGAAGGTCTGCTGCTCCTCCGCGGTCGTGGCGAGGTTCGACAATTGCTGGCGCCGCTCGGACTGCACCTTCTTGACCTGGAGATCGGCTGCCTTCTGCTGCAATTGCGCCTGGTCAGAGCGCAGCGCCGTGCCGAAGTCGAAGGCGTCGATGACATAGAGCAGGTCGCCCTTATGAACATATTGATTGTCGCCGACCCGCAGTTCGGTGATCTGGCCCGAGATCTGCGGCGCCACGCTTGCGACCTGCACGCGCACGCGGCCGTCCCGCGTCCAAGGCGAGGTGACATAGTAGTCCCATGTCACGAGGGCTGTGAGTATGGCGACGGCCGCGATAGCGAGCGTCGCAAGCCCTCGCGCAACGGCAAGCATGCCGCGGATTGCAAACCCTCGCTTGCGCGGCGAAGTGCGTCGACCGATCGCCGCCTCGTGGCGGGTCGTTTCCCGGCGCTCAGCCTCCGTGCGCGCTGCAGTCTCGAGCGCCGCGCCTTGGGGCGAGGCGTCGACGCCACCGCCGACCGAGTGGTTTGGAGCCGGCGAATCCCGCTCGGTTTGGCCAACTGCGGGACCCGCTGTTTCGGACGTAGACATGAGCGTGTTCCTAAATAAGGAAAGTGACGAGCCCTAGGATCGTCACGTAGAGGCTGAGGCCGGCGATCGACGGGTGGCTGAACATGTCTGCGAGCCGCAAACGATGCAGGATCGGCCTCAGAAGCAGGAAAATAATCAGCGCCATGGCCGCATAGGCGGCAAAAGGCGCCACGAGCACGCCTCCAAACGCGACATCGGAAAATGGATGCGTCATGCCCCTTTCTCCACGGGCTCGAAGTCGCGTTTCGCAGCATCCAGGACGGCGCTTGCGAGGATGAGCATCCCGCTCGCCGACCTCGCCGACGCATCCTCGGCGCAGGCGGCGTCTTGCAGGTCCTGGCCCAGTCCGCGCATACGCTGAGTATCCCGCTGCGTGAGCGCTGTCCGCGCTTCGAACGCGAGATGCGACAGAGAGGTCCGGGCAACTCGCGCGAGGCGCTCGCGGCATAGTCGGATTGCGGATGCCTGGTCGAAACAGCAAAGCGCTTCCTCCAGGACGGCGCGCTGCCCTGGGCGGCTATCGCCGGCGCTCGCGAGCTGACCGATTCGCGTGGCGTCGCGGAACATCGCCTCTTCTGGCGCCATGCGCTCATCCCGGCGCGACGGCGTCTGGTCCAGCTCACGGCGCGCCGATTCCATCAGCCAGCGTTGTCGGCGTTCGCTGGAGACCGGAGGAATGAGCATCTGAGCGGCGAGCAACAGCGCGGGTGCTGCGCAAAGGAACAAACAGGTGATTAAGTAGGATTGCGGATTGTAGGATTGCGGATTGCTCGGCGAGAAGATCAGCAGGGTGTGGACCAGGACGAGCCGGCCAAGTGCCGAAATCATCGCGTTGGGCCACGTCATCAGCACCGTCGCGCCGATCGAGAATGGGGCAAGAGCGATCGCCAGCAGCGGAAAGTCGGTGACACCATCGAGGATCCCAAATTCGAGGAGGCCGGCCAGAACCGCCGCGATGGGCATCGCGACGAGCGCCACGGTGGTGAAGAGGCGTGGATCGGGCGTTATGGCTCCCAGCCCCATGACGACCGCGACGATCGACAGCGAGACATCCGCCGAGGACCAGCCCGCCATGACGAAAAAGAGCGCGGCCAGAAAAAAGGAGACAGCCGACCTGACGCCGGCCTCGACTGCGGCGCGCTGCGACCGGTAGAGGGGCGTGCGCCAGGCATGCCGCACTGGGGCGCCGGATCTGAAGGCGGCGAGCCCCTCCAGCACCTCGTCGTCTCGCCACAGCAATTCTTGATCGGCCGAAGCGATTGCCGCCGACATGGGATCTTGCGGATCCGACTGATAGCCGCGCCACGAGGCGGCGGAAGTTGGCGGTTCTTGGCGGCTCCTCCGGTCCAGCGCTGACGCGATCAATTCGCGCGAGGTCGAGCGGGCAGTCGCGGGCAAAGCGCTCAATGCGCGAGCGGCCTGCAGTTCAGCCACCAGCGCCACCGCCGTGCTGCGGGCAGCAGCGCTCTTGAACGATCCGCCGCCCGACTCTGTGGCGAGGCTCGCCATTTCCGAGCGGAGCAGCGCCGTGTCGCGCAGGAGCCCAGCCGCCGTCGCCGCATCCGCCGTCTCGCCTCGGATGATGGCCTTCGCATAGGCGCGAATCCTGCGATGAATGTCGGCTAGCTGAAATCCGACCTGCAGGTGGTTTTCGGGGGCGGCCAGCAGGTCATTCACCACGGCCATTGCAGCGATGCCGACGCCGATCGCGGCGCCCCTGGCGACCACGGTTTGGAAGACTTGCTGCGGCGCATCAAGCTGCTGGATGGCCACGATCGCCACCGTGTAGCCGGAGAGCGCCGCGGCATAGGCGCGATTTCCGTCCAAGAGTCGGGAGGCGTAGACGCAAAGGCCAAGCCATCCCGCGAAGACGACGAGCTCCAGATCTCTCGCCTGAGAGAAGACGCCGACGATGGCGATCGCCGCCGCTACGCCTATGATCGTCGCAAGCAAGCGAAAGCACGCCTTCTCCAGCACCTGTCCGCGCGTCGGCAGCGCCAGGACAGCAACGGTGAGGGCCGCCGTGGCCGGCGCCTCGAGCTCCAGCCAGAAACTCGCGCCTAACGCAAAGACGACTGCGATCCAGATCCGGATTCCAAAGAGCCAAGCGTCGGTAGGAATCCCGGCGACGTTCAATCGATGCGACGTGATCGCAGTCATGTCATTGCTCATTTCGTCAAGCTGAGGATCGAGGTTGACCAAGCGCTGCGCACATCCTCGCGGCGCCGCTCGGTGAAAGCGCGCGGCGGATCCATCGCATCGCTGCTCGTCAACTTGCGCAGCTCAGGAAAACATCTCTCTGGGCGCGAAATCGGCGTCGATCTTTATCCGCCGCGGCCGCGGCCTTATCGATGACAGCGGAGCTCGACGGGACGCGCGTCCGGCCGATGACAGCACGGAGGCTCGCGAACGCGGCCGATCTGGGCCGGCCAGCGCCGCGAGGGCGCGACCATGTTCGGAGTCACGGCGACGTATCCATTCTACGCCTTTGTTCTTGTGGTGCGGCCGGCGGCTCGGGGATCAATCGCGAGCTTCGTTGCCCGGTGAAATAGGACCAGAGCCATTGCCTTTGCACCCTGAGCCGGTTCTGCAGCTGCGGCAGCGACATGAGATGCAGGAAGACCCAGGCGAGCCATGTGAGGAACCCGCTCGTGCGCAGGCGGCCGCTCTCCAGAATCGCGAAATTCTTGCCCACGACGGCCATATTGCCCTTGTCGAAATAGCGGAACGGACGCTTCGGTTCGTGTCCCTCGAGCTGGCGCGAGATCAGGCGTCCGACGTAGCGCCCCTGCTGGATGGCGGCTTGCGCGACGCCGGGCACGGGCCGTCCATCGCGCATCACCGAGGAGGCGTCTCCGACGACGAACACTCCTGGAGCGCCCTCGACATCCATGAACGGGCCGACCGCCGCCCGACCCGCTCTGTCGGTCTTGCCGCCGAGCAGCTTCACGAGTGGCGAAGCCGCGACGCCCGCCGTCCACATCACGGTCGCGCTCGCAATCCTCTCTCCGTTGGCGACGACGCCGTTCTCGTCGACCATTTCGACCCTGACGCCGGTCATGATCTTGACGCCGAGTTTCTCGAGCCTTCGCGCCGCCTTCTCGGCCAGACTCTCGGCGAAGGTCGGAAGAATTCGCGCGCCGCCTTCGATCAGAAGGATGGCGCTCTCCGCCGTGTCGATGCGTCGAAACTGCTTGCGCAGAGTGAGCGTCGCCATTTGCGCCAAGGACGCCGCCAGTTCCACGCCACTCGGGCCGGCCCCGACCAGGACGAACGTCATCGCACGCGCGCGTACATTTTCATCGTCGGTCGCATCCGCCAGTTCGTAGGCGCTGAGGATCTTGGTGCGGATCGTCTCGGCGTCCGTTAGGCTTTTGAGGCCCGGCGCATAGCGGGCAAATTCGTCATGGCCGAAATAGCTGGGTCGCATGCCCGTGGCGATCACCAGGAAATCGAACGGGACGTTGCGGGCGCCAACGCCAGGGCAATTCACAGCAACCGTTCGAGCGTCGAGATCGACGCCGGTCGCTTCGCCCAGCAGCACGCCGAGGTTCTTCTCCCTGCTCATGAGGTATCGAATGGGCGCGGCGATCTCGGAGGGCGCCAGGACCGCCGTCGCCACCTGATAGAGCAGCGGCTGAAAGATGTGGTGGTTGCGCTGATCGATGAGCGTCACGTCGGCTTCGGATCGCGCGAGAGCGCGCGCCGCGGCGACTCCGCCGAAGCCGCCGCCAACGATCACGACGCGCTTTCGGCCGCCAGGATCATCCGCCGCGCGCGGCAAAGCCGCGCGATCGGGCTGCAGAGAACCCTCCGAGGGAGGTGTACGAACGTCTTGCAATGTACGGCTCATTGTCATGCCTCGTTCGGGCTTGGCGCGCTCGCTGATTCCCTTTGAGCGAACGCGCCTGTGCCGTGTTCACCGCGACGCTGCGGCGCTCTCGACCTTCTTGCGCAATTCGAGCAAGCCCAGCAGGACTTCGTCACGCTGGGCCTCGAGCTCGGCGATTGAGCGGGAGCCCGCCTCCTCGTGGAGCCCGGCGCTGAGCTTGTCTCGCACCGCCGGCGTCAATTCAGGCGAGCCGAGCACCTTCCACCAGGCGGTCATGGGGCCGGTGAATTGCTCGAAAAAATGCTCGATGCCGCCTTGGCCGCCGCCAAGGTGATTGAGCATGACTTGCCCCATGATGCCCCAGCGGAGTCCCGGTCCCCAGCACAGCGCCTTGTCGACGTCCGTGACGCTGACGACGTCGTCGGCGACGAGATAGTAGACTTCCCTCGCCAGCGCCGCCTGCAGGCGATTGGCGACATGGCCGGGGACTTCCTTGCGAAGGCGGACGGTCTGCTTGCCGAGCCCTGTATAGAATTCCGACGCGCGCCGAATGGTCGCCTCGGAAGTCTTCGCGCCGCCGACGATCTCGACGAGCGGAACGAGGTGCGGCGGATTGAAGGGATGGCCGATGACGCAGCGCTCGGGGTGCAGAGGGCAATCCGATTGAATCGCGCTCATCGTGAGGCCCGACGAACTCGAGGCGATGATCACGTCGGCGGCGAGGGACTCGTCGAGCTGGCGATAGAGCTTCTTCTTGAAGTCGATTCGCTCGGGCCCGTTTTCCTGGACGAAGTCGGCGCTTCGAATGGCGGCCGCCAGGTCAGGCGTGAACGAGAGACGCGATTGCGACGCACCCGCCGCAAGGCCCAATCGCTCGAGGGCGGGCCACGCCGCCTTGACGAAACGTCTCAGCGCGGTCTCCGCGTCCGGCGCAATATCGGTCGCTACGACGTCCAGTCCTTTTGCCAGGAACAGCGCCGCCCAGCTCGCGCCGATGACGCCCGTTCCGATGATGGCGATTTTCCGAATGGGCCTGCTGATGTCAGACATGCTTTCTCTCCACTTTGATGGGTTCAGATTTCGGCGTAGGCGACGCCGGTGAGATTGCCTTGCGCATAGAGGAAGTTGCGCTCGCCCGTTCCATCGAGCTTCGCGGAATAGAGGGAACCCGCGAAATCGGTCACGAACATCCGGTCGCGTGGGACATCGAGAGCGATGCCGATCCCTTCCATCAGATGCGTGATCAGGATCTCGGGCGCGTCAGGCTTGGCGTCGATCGAGGCGCGGCTCACCGTATTGCCGCGCGGCGGATCGCCGCGATCCGTCCAATAAAGGACGCGATTTTTCAAATCGAGCTCGAGATCGATCGGCTCGGGCAGATGATCGAAGAAGACTTCGATGTCCGAGCGATTGGCGGCGGTCTCGCCTTTGGGGATGTCGAGCCCGGCGCGCGAGAGGCGACCGTGCTCGCCGTTGTCGGGTCCCTTCTGCGTCCAGTAGATCTGCTTGCGCACCGGATCGATCGCGATCCCCACGCACCACTTGGTCTGGTCGCGGCGATCGGCGTCGCCGCGGCCCGTCTCGACGAGCGTCTCGATGGACGAGCCGTCGAGGTTCGCGCGCATCACGCGCATCCCTTCGCGGTCGCACCAATAGAGCTTGCCGTTCTTCTTATCGAGCTGGATCTGCTTGGGCGTGTACGTGCCGCCGCGCGGGACGATGATCCGCCGATTGCCTCCGTCGAGATCGGCGCGCTCGATCGAGCCGTCGTTCGTCGCGACACCGAGGCCCATGTTCGTCCAATAGATATGGCCGGCCTCGACATCGATCGCGACGCCGTCTGGCAGATGACAGTCGGCGACGACGATTTTTCGCTCGGAGCCGTCGGGCCGCATCGAGTGGATGCGGTTGCTGCTCACTTCGAGGACGAATAGACGGCCTTCAGCGGTATTGCGATCGGAGGCGGCTTTTGAATTGGTCGGCGAAGTCTGGTTCATGTCTTTCTCCTTTGCGAGTGGGCGTTGGCGGGGTGTGTTCAGTCGGCCGCGGCTATGCGGCTGGGGCGGATCTCCTGGTCCTGGTGAAGTCGGGCGCGCGTTTCTCCAGAAACGCTGCGAACGCCTCCTTTGCGTCCTCAGACCTGACCTGTACGCTGAACTCTTTGTTCTCGAGCTTCATCGCAGCCTTGGTCTGATCGATGAATGCAGACTTCATGAGTCTCTTGCTGGCTCGCAGCGCGGCGGCCGGTTTCGCCGCCAGTGTCCGCGCGGCTTCGGTCGCCGTGGCCAGAAGGTTCTGATCGGGCACGACGCGCGTGGCCAATCCCAGTTCCGCGGCGCGCTTCGCATCGAAGGGCAGTCCCAACAGGATCAACTCTGCTGCGCGGAGGTGCCCGATCCTCGCTGGAAGCGAGTAGCTCGATCCGAATTCCGGCAGCACGGCGAGATCGATGAAGGGCATGCGGAACTTCGCGCTTTCGCCCGCGTAGACGAAGTCACAGTGAGTCAGCATGGTCGTTCCCCCTCCGATGGCGGCGCCGTGGACGGCGACGACGATCGGCTTGTCGAAATCGACCAAGGCGTTCATCAGCCGAGCCTGCGGAGAGTCTCCCGGCCCGGGAGGGTTGTTCAAGAAGTCCTCGATATCGTTGCCGGCGCAGAACGAATCTCCTGCGCCGTGCCAGAGCGCGACGCGCGTGTGATCATCCCTGGCCGCATCGGCGAAGATGTCCGCCAGAGTCCCATACATGCTCGAGGTCATCGCGTTCCGCTTGGCCGGGCGGTTCAACTCGATGCGAAGGACTCCTTCGGAATTTTCCGTCACAATGTCATTCATCGTGTGTCTCCTGATCTTCTCAGTTGTGCCGCAATGCTCAGCCGCGTAGCTTGTTGGCGATCGCCGCGATCTTGCGGCCCTGATAGCGGGCTCCCTCGAGCTCGTTCGCGCTCGGGTGACGGGAGCCGTCGCCGCCGGCGATCGTCGTGGCGCCGTAGGGCGAACCGCCGGTGATCTCTTCGAGCGTCATCTGTCCGGCAAAGCCGTAATCGAGGCCGACGATCACCATGCCGAAGTGCAAGAGATTGGCGATGATCGAGAACAACGTCGCCTCCTGGCCGCCGTGTTGCGTGCCGGTCGAGGTGAACGCGCCGCCGACCTTGCCGTGTAGGGCGCCGCGCACCCAGAGCCCGCCGGCCTGATCAAGGAAATTCGCCATCTGTGACGATAGCCGGCCGAACCGGGTGCCGGTCCCAATGATGATCGCGTCGTAGTCAGCAAGGTCTTCGACCTTCGCGATCGGCGCGGCCTGATTGAGCTTGTAGTGCGCCTTAACCGCGGTCTCTTCGGGAACCAGCTCGGGCACGCGCTTGACGTCGACCTGAGCGCCCGCTTGGCGCGCGCCTTCAGCCACGGCGTTCGCCATCGCTTCGATATGGCCGTAGGCGGAGTAATAGAGAACAAGAACTTTCGACATGAGACTTTCCTTCACTCGACGGATGGTTGCGCAGGCGACCGCCCTACGGCGTGTCGATCATGACCAGCTCGGAATCCGCGACGGCGGCGCAATCCAGAGCAACGACGATCGGCGACGCCGGGGTCATCGCGGGCATCGGTATCGGGCGCCCGCACGAAATCGCTCGGCGCAAGGCTGAGTGCGTGACCCATCCTTTCCTTCTTGGCCTTCAGGTAGGCCAATGCGTGTGGGTTCGGCGCAGCTTCGCAGGCGAGTTGGTCCACCTCGACGCCGCCGTCCATCAAGGCCGCGACCTTGCGCGGATTGTTCGAGAGCAGGCGCACGCGTTTGACGCCGAGGTCGCGCAGGATCGCTGTCGCCAGGCAAAAATCCCTGTAGTCGGCCTTGAACCCCAGGGCATGGTTGGCCTCGACCGTATCGAGGCCGCCATCCTGCAACCCGTAGGCCTTCAGTTTCGCCATCAAACCGATGCCGCGACCCTCCTGATACTCGTAGATGACGAGTCCGCGCCCCTCGCTCGCGATGCCCCGCATGGCCATTTCCAGTTGGTCGTGGCAATCGCAGCGTAGCGAGCCGAGCACCTCGCCGGTGAAGCACTGCGAATGAATCCGCAGTAGCGGAACTCCCGCGGCGAGATCGCCCATGACGATCGCGAGCGCGGTTTCGACACGCCCGCCGTCGGCCAGCGCACGCTCGAACCCGATGGCGTTGAACATTCCCCACCTGGTCGGCAGTTGGGAAGACGCGATGCGCAACAGCGTTCCGGTTTGCGAACTCATCATGTTTGCTCTCGTTGTGGTCCTCGTCGACGTGAGCTGCGCAGTCCCGCAGCTCGCGCCTCGCTTCGATCGGCTGAACGTCACGCCGTATGTTCCTTTTGGTCCGGAACGACGCCGCTGGCGCGCAACGCATCGACCTCGCTCGCGCTGAATCCGAGCTGCTCGAGAACCTGCTTGTTGTGCTCGCCGAGACTTGGAGCGCGCCTTGCAGGCGCCTTGGCGACGCCGTGCACCTGGATCGGGCTGCTGATCGTCGAAGTCAGCTTGCCGCCGGCGCCCTCGAGTGGGACGATGACGTCGTTGGCTCGCAATTGTGGATCGTTGATCACCTCTTGTGGATCGCGCACGACGCCGAAGGTGACGTGCACGCCGCCGAAGACTTCGTACCAATGCGCCATCGGCTGCGCGCAGAAGACCTCGTCGAGAATGGCGGTGAGCTGATCCATGTTCGACATCAGTTTCGCCGTGTCGGAGAAGCGCGGATCCGTCAGAACATCGGGGCGGCCGATCGCTTTCGCCACGGATGCCAACTTGTCCGGCGTGACGAGGAGAACGAACCAGGCGCCGTCGGAGGCGCGATATACGTTGAGCGCCGCATTTGCTGGATGCATACGATCGTGCAGGCCGAAGAATTTCGCTTCGCACAGCGCGGCCTGGATCGAGACGCTCGCCGACCAGACGCCCTCGGCGAGCAGCGAGGTCGTGACGTACGATCCCTTGCCCGTCCGCTCGCGCCGATAGAGCGCCGTGACGATCGCGGAATAGAGGCCGACAGCGGTCGCATTGTCGCCGCTGCCAGCCACCGGCCACGTCGGCGGCGCGCCTGCATCGCGCGTCATCGACAGGAGGCCGCTGCGCGCCCAATATGACGTGATGTCGAATCCAGGGAGGTCGGCATCCGGGCCTTTTTCGCCGAACCCAGTGACATCCGCATAGATCAGGCCAGGATTCCAAGGCGCCACGTCGTCATATTCGAGCTTCAGCTTCTTGCGTGCCGGGTGCGGCGTATTAACGATGAGCACGTCGGCCCATTTGACGAGCTTCTCGAGCACCTGCGCTGCGCTCGGGGATTTCAGATCGAGCGTAATGCCGCGCTTGTTGCGATTGGCCAGGTGCCAGGGATAGGCGTCCTTCGCCTGCGGCTGCGGTGGGATCTCGTGCCCTATCCTCCAGAGGTCGCCGTTCGGCGGCTCCACCTTGATGACATCGGCGCCGTAGTCGGACAGGATCACAGCGGCGCTCGGACCCGCGATAAAGCTCGCCAGATCCACTACTTTCAGCCCGGAGAAAATATTGTCGTTTGCCATTGGTTCGCTCCTTAATCGTCGTGTACGCTGGTGCGCTCACCGCCCGCGGAACTGGGGCGCGCGCTTTTCCAGGAAGGCGGTCGTGCCCTCCTTCTTGTCCTCGGTCGCCGCACAGAGGCCGAAGTAGGAAGCCTCGAGCAGCAGGCCTTCGCCTTGGCTCGTATCCATCCCCTTATTTGTTGCCTCGAGCGCGAACTTGACGGCGATCGGCGCATTGGCGGCGATCTTCATCAGGACCGCTTCGGCGCGGGTGATGAGATCGGACGCGGGAACGACCTCGTTGACGAGACCGATGCGATAGGCCTCCTGGGCGCTGATCGTGTCTCCGGAGAGGATGAGATGCATTGCGCGTCCCTTGCCGACCAGCCGCGGCAGTCGCTGCGTCCCGCCGCCGCCTGGGATGAGCCCCAGCCGGACTTCAGGCTGGCCGAACTTCGCGGTTTCCACCGCGAGCCGCATGGTGCACGCCATCGCGGTCTCGCAGCCGCCGCCGAGCGCAAAGCCGTTCACCGCCGCGATCACCGGTTTGCCGAGGTCCTCGATGAGATCGAGAACCTCCTGTCCGAACCGGCTCGATTGCTCCGCTTCGAACGCCGTCACCTGCGCGAGTTCACTGATATCGGCGCCGGCGATGAACGCCTTGTCGCCGGCGCCGGTCAGGATGACGCCGCGCACCGCCGCGTCGTCGCGTGCCTGCTCGAACGCCCGTTGCAGGTCGGCCCAAGTCGAGGTGTTCAGGGCGTTCAGAACTTTGGGCCGATTGACCGTTACATAGGCAATGGCGCCCTTGGTGTTGTAGAGGACGTTCGCGAGGTTCAGGGTTGCGGTCGGCGTCTCTGCCGAAGGCGCAAGCGTTCTCGTTTCGGAAATCATGTCCGAGTCTCCTGTCTTTTAAGTGAGGCGGGCCTGGTCACCGCCGGCCCGCCGATGGGATCACACGAAGGCGCCGAGGCCAGTGATCGCCTTGCCGACGATCAGGTTCTGCATCTGATAAGTGCCCTCATAGGAGTAGAGCGCTTCCGCGTCGGAAAAGAATCGCGCGACGTTGTAGTCGGCGACGATGCCGTTGCCGCCTAGGAGCTCGCGGCCCCAGGAGACGGTCTCGCGCGACTTCGCGGTGCAGAAGGCCTTGGCGAGCGCAGCGTGGTGGTCGCCGAGCTTGCCGTCGTCGTCCATCTGCGCCAGCCGGACCATCAGGCATTGGCAAGCGGTCACGTTCGAAATCATCTTGGCCAGGAGGTCCTGCACCATCTGGAACGAGGCGATCGGCTTGCCAAACTGCAATCGCTGCTGCGCGTATTTGAGCGTCGCCTCATAGGCGCCCATCTGGACGCCGGTCGAGGCCCATCCCACCATGTAGCGGGTCATCCGCAGGACGCGCGCGGTGTCGCGGAAGGAATTGCCGCCCTGCAGCCGATTGGCTTCCGGCACTCGAACGTCCTTCAGCGTAATCTGGCCGTTCTGGACGACTTTGAGCGCGATCTTGTGCTCAATCTTTTCTACGCTAAAGCCGGGCGTGCTCTTGTTCTCGACGATGAAGCCCTTGACCTGATTGTCCGCGACATCGCGCGCCCAGATGATCGAGACGTCGCACCACGTCGCGTTGCCGATCCATCGCTTCTGGCCATTGAGCACCCAGACGTCGCCCTCGCGCTTGGCGGTCGTCGTGAGGCCGCCGCTGGCTCCGGAGCCGACCAAAGGTTCGGTCAGGCCGAAGCAGCCGATCTTCTCGAAGCGCGCCATCGGCGGCAGCCATTTCTGCTTTTGCTCCTCCGAGCCATCGAGATAGATCGAGCCCATCGCCAGGCCGCTGTGCACGCCGAAGAATGTGCAGAACGAGGCGTCGGTGCGGGCGAGCTCCATCGCGACGAAGCCGAACAGCTTTTGGCTTCCGCCGGCGCAATCGTAGCCCTCGTACCCCAAGCCGCCGAGCTTCAACTCCTTGAACGAGGGGAGCAGCTCGAAGGGAAACGCGTCGTCCGCCCAATATTTGTTGATGATCGGCTGGACCTTGGTCTCCATGTAGTCGCGTACCTTCTTGACGATCGCCCTTTCCTCGGCGGTCAAGACGTCCACGAGCTGGTAGAAGTCGCTGTTCGGAGCCGGCAGCGCCTTCGCTTGCTTCCCGGAAGACGTTGCCGCGAGCGGCGCTGTTGCTGTTGCTGTTGACGTTGGCATTTTGCTGTCCTTTGATTCTCGGAGCGGGCCTGAGATGGAGGGACCCGGCGGCGACCCGGAGTACCGCGCGGGCCGAAGATCAAAGCGTCTGGAAGGCCGACGCTCGATCCAGTTCGATCAGGAGATATTCTCCACGAGCATCTCCCAGACGTCGTGGCCCTTGCCGTGCAGCATGGCCTTGGCGGTGTAGACGGCCATCCCGACGACGGCTTCCGACGAAACGAAGGGTGAAGGCGGCGTCACCAATTGCATCGGCTTCACCTTCACATCGAGCACCGCGGGACCGGGTTGCGCGAGCCAGGTCCGCACGGACTCCTCGAGGTCGCCCGCCTTCGTGACTTGATGTCCCCAAAGGCCCATCGCCTTCGCCACGTCGCCGAAGTTCGGGTTCTTCAGGTCCGTGTAAACGGGGATCATGCCGGCCGCCTTTTGTTCGATATCGATGAAGCCGAGCTTGCTGTTGTCGTAGACGGCGATCTTGATCGGCAGGTTCTCCTGGACGGTCGTCATCAGGTCGCCGAGCAGCATGGCGAAGCCGCCATCGCCGGCGAGGCAGATGACCTGTCGCCCGGGCTGGCACTTTTGCAGTCCAAGCGCCGACGGCATTCCGCTCGCCATTGTGCCATGGAGCAGACTGCCGAAGGTCCGGCGTCCGCCGCCGGTTTCGATGTGGCGAAGCATCCAGACCAGCGCCGTCCCGTCGTCCGCGGCGAACAAGGCGTCTCGGGCCGCGTGCTGGTTGATCACCTTCGTGAGGTACGTGCCGGAAATGGCGTCCGAGCCGGACGGCTTCTCGGCCTTCGCCTCCGCGACATCCTTCTCATGCCTCTGAACGTGGCCCGCCAGGAACGCGTTGTCTTCATGTTGCTGAAGACGCGGCAACAAGGCCTGCAGGGTCGTCTTGATATCGCCGACCGCTCCGATCGCCACGGGATGACGCCGGCCGATATGCGTCGGATCCTCGTCGATCTGGAGGATTGTGGCCTTGTTCGGATAGAACTGAGGCCAGGCGAAATCGGCTCCGAGGAGCAGCAGCACATCGCAGTCGAGTACGGCGCGATAGGCGGCGGGGCCGCCGATGATGCCCGTCATGCCGACATTGTAGGGATTGTCGTACTCGAGGAAGTCCTTGCCGCGAGACGTATGAGCCATCGGGGCCTTCAATCGCGACGCGGTGGCGACGACTTCATCGTGCGCGCCCGCGCAACCCGCGCCGGCGTAGATCGCGATCGACTCGCTCCGGTTGAGAACGGCTGCAATCGCATCGAGGTCGACGTCGCTCGGGCGAATGAGCGGGCGCGACGCATGGACGGCATAGGGCAATTCGTCATGCGCCGCGGCGTTGGCGATGTCCGTGGGGACCACTAGCACCGCGACGCCGCGTCTCGTCAGGGCCGCCTGGCAGGCCGCGACCGTTTTGCGGCGCGCCTGCTCGGGCGTCAGGATCATTTCGCAGAAGACGCTGCAGCCCTTGAACACCTCCTTGAAATCGACCTCCTGGATGGATTCGAAGCCGATATCTTGCCGTATGATCTGGGTTGCGATCACGATGACCGGGGCGCGGTTGCGATTGGCTTCGTAGAGGCCATTGATGAAGTGGAGACCGCCGGGGCCGCAGCTTCCTGCGCAGGCCGTCAGGCGGCCGGTGAGCTGCGCTTCGGCCTGCGCCGCAAACGCGCCGGCTTCCTCATGCCGCATATGCACCCAATCGATCTCGCTGCGCTCGATGGCGTGAGCGATCCGGTTGAGCGTATCGCCGACGATCCCGTAACAGTTCTTCACGCCGGCGGCTTGCAGCGTCTCGATCAGTACATCCGCCACTCGTTTGCTCATGTGTACGCCTCCTCGCTGTCATCAATGGTAGTGATCGGTATCCGGCCGGATCCTGCCTCTGAACACGCTGTAGTTGGTCGCCGTGTAGAGCAGCATCAGCGGGAAGACGAAGAGTCCGGCGCCCCAGAACATGAAGGCCAGGCTCGAATGCGGCGCGGCCGCTTCCTCGATCGTGATCGAGAAGGGAATCATGTAGGGCCAGAAGGAGAGCGCGAGCGTGCCGAAGGCCGCGACGAAGATGATCGCGACGATGCGGAAGGGCGCGTGGTCACTACGCCGCTGGAGGCTCGCCGCCAGAAGGATCGCCGCTACGATTCCGATGGCGGGGAAAATGAAGAGATAAGGTCGCTCGAGCCATCTGTTCATGACCTGAAGATGCTCGATGAGCGCAAAGCTGAACACCGCGACCAAAAACACCAGCAGCGCGAGCGACAGAGTCGGAATGAGCCGATAGGCGGACTCGCGGACATCGCCGTGGCATTTGCGAACGAGCCAGCACGCTCCGAGCAGCGCGTAGCCGATGCACAGGCCGACGCCGCAGAGCACCGCGAATGGGCTAAGCCAACCGAGATCGCCTCCCGCATAGCGACCATTGGCGATCGGAAGTCCCTCGACCAGGGCGCCGACCGTCAGGCCCTGCATGAAGGCGGCGACGAGCGATCCTGCGGCGAAGCTCGCATCCCACAGCCACCGCCAGCGCTCTGTCCGATGCCGGAATTCGAACGCGATCCCGCGCAGGATCAACCCGGCGAGCATCAGAATGAGCGGCAGATAGAAGGCGGACAGGAGCGTCGCATAGACGAGCGGGAAGGCGCCCCAGAGTACGACGCCGGTCACGACGAGCCACGTCTCGTTGCCGTCCCAGATCGGCGCGATGGCGTCGATCATCGCGTCGCGCCTCGCATGGCCGCCCGCTGCGGCGCTGATAATGCCGACGCCGAGATCGAAGCCGTCGAGAAGCACGTAGAGCAGCGTGCTGATCGCGAGAATGGCGGCCCAGAAGAGGATCATGGCTGTTCTCCGGCCGCGAAATTTCGGGAGGCCGGCAGGGCCGCTTGATCGAGCACCGACATCGGACGGCTGGGGATCGCGGCTTTCGGGGGCAGAGCGAGACTGCCAAGAGGGCCGGCGCGAAGCAGGCGATAGATGTAGAGGACGCCGAAGGAGAAAATGAAGAGGTAGACTGAGCAGAAGACGACCAGCGAGATCGTCGCCTCGCGCGTCGTCAGGAACGGCGTCAGGGCGTCGGCGGTGCGCAGCACGCCAAACACGGTCCAGGGCTGGCGACCCACCTCAGCGGTGAACCAGCCGGTCAGGATGGCGACATAGGGCAGGGGGAAGCTGAGAAACAGGCACCAGAGCAGCAGGCGATTTTGTTCGATGCGCTCCTTGATGCTGAGATAGGTCCCGATCCAGGCGAGGAGCAGCATCACGACGCCGCAGCCGACCATGATCCGGAACGCGAAGAACGGGATGAGCACGGGCGGGCGGTCTTGTCGGGGAAAATCGGTGAGGCCGGTTTCCTTCGACGCGAGGCTCATGCTGGCGATCAGGCTGCCCAGGACCGGGACATTGATGGCGAAGCGGTTCGTCTCCGATGCGGGATCGGGAATGGCGATCAGGACCTCGCTCGCCGGCTGCTCGTCATGCCAGCGCCCTTCGATCGCCGCGAACTTTGCGGGCTGATCGTCATGGACGAAGTCGCCGACGAGATGGCCGAAGAAGAGTTGCGCTGGAATGAGGACGGCCGCGAGATAGAGGCCCATGCGCAGCATGATGCGAGCTTCCGCTCGAAAGTCGCCCCGCAGCAGATACCAGGCGCCCGTCGCAGCGACGCAGAAGGCGCCCGTCAGATACGAGCCGAGCAGCATGTGCGGAAAGCGCACCCAGACGACCGGGCTGAAAATGATCGCGCTCCAGTCCGTGGAGGCGAACGCGCCGTTCTCTACCGCGTAGCCGACCGGCGCTTGCATCCAGCTGTTGTTGACCATGATCCAGAACGCAGAGAACGTCGTGCCTAGCGCGACCATCGCGGTCGATAACAGGTAGAACCACGGCGTGACTCGTTGCCGGCCGAACAGAAGAACGCCGAAGAAGCTCGCTTCGAGCGCAAAGGCCGTGAAGGTCTCATAGGTGAGAAGCGGCCCCTGTATCGGCCCTGAGACCCGCGAGAGCTCGCTCCAGTTTGTGCCGAACTCGAAGGCCATCACGATGCCGGAGACGACGCCGAGCCCGAAGGCGATGCCGAAAATCTTGAGCCAGAATTCGAAGACGATGCGATAAGCCGGCCGCTTGGTCGCGAGATGAAGGGCTTCGATCGTCGTCAGCCACGCCGCCAGTCCGATCGTGAACGATGGAAAGATGATGTGGAACGAGACAGTGAAAGCGAACTGTATCCGCGACAACATCAATGCCGACATGTCCATTGTCGTTCCTGTATCGCCAGAATTGGCGCCGACCGCACGGCATCAAAGTCGTGCGAATGCGAGAGAGAGTCCTCGACGGCGCGCCGCCGAGATCCGCCCGAAGCCGATCCGGCACATCGCCTCGATCTGCTGGCAGTCAAATTGACGATTTGGACTGCCGCGGTCGATTGCGCACAGGTCGCGGCCGATATCGTAATGGTTTCGCGTGCTAAACCTTGGCTTAGAGCGCGCGGCGCAAAGTGGACGCGGGTTGTTCGCCAGAGGCGCGCGGCTGGGCCGCGGCGACGCCCTCGTCCTTCTTTCTTCGAAACGGCAGGTCTATCGAATCCCGCGGGACCCAGGCCTATCGAGCGCCAACTGGAGCCTGTCGGCTATTCGGCCAAGCTCGGGAAGAGACCGGGCGTCCAGCTTCCGCATCGCTCTGCTTCGGTGGACCTTCACAGTCGCTTCGGCGATGCCGAACTCGTCGGCGATTTGTTTGCTAAGACGGCCCCGCGCGACTTGAATCATGATCTCGCGCTCCCGAGGGCTAAGCGCTCCGAAGCGCTCCCTGAGCGCCGCCAAGGCGCTTTCGTTCTCTCGCCGAGCGCGATCGCGAGAAAGGCCAAGCTGAATTGCGTCGAGGAGCTCTTGATCGCGGAACGGCTTCGTCAGGAATTCAATGGCGCCGCCCTTCATCGCCTGCACGGACATCGGAATGTCGCCATGCCCGGTGATGAAGATGATCGGAAGTTGCGTATTCGCCTCGGCGAGCTCGCGCTGAAAATCAAGGCCGCTTTGGCCCGGCAGTCTCACGTCGAGCACCAGGCAGGAGGGACCATCCGGCGGATCGGACTCGAGAAACTCTGAAACAGACGCAAACAGTCGTGCATCCATGTCGAGCGATCGCAACAGACGCCCAACCGAGGCGCGCAGGTCCGGATCGTCATCAATGACCAGGACTGTGGGCTTCGCGTCGGGCATCGCAGATGTTTCCATGATGAAGACTCAGCGGGATGAGCCTTAGTCTCGTCCAAGTCGGCGTCGTTGGGGCCGTAAGCTGGTCGCAACCCGCGGACACGAACAGACTAATTCCCGCCCCGGACGACAGACGCGGCGTAAGCCAAGGTTTACGCCCGCCAAAAAAAGTAGCTTCCGCGCATCGATACGCTCGCGTTCGGCATAGGCCAAAATTTACAAGCCTGCGGCATTGCTTTCGCGCCGGTCTTTGCCGAAGGTTAACGGATTCGCATTGGGGCGCGACGACTTTTGTCGGCGACGACGACGAGCTGGAGGCCATATGCCGAAAGCGTCACTGGTCTCGATTGTCGAAGACGATCGATTCTTCCGGGAGTCCATGAAAAGGCTGATAAGGTCCTTGGGCTACACGGTCGAGGCGTTCCCGACGGCTACCGATTTCCTCGCATCACATCGCCTTGTCGAAACAGCCTGCTTGATCGCTGACGTCCATATGCCGTCGATGACGGGCCTCGAGCTTCACAGACACCTCATCGATGCGGGGCACGCCATTCCGACAATCCTCGTGACGGCCTACGCCGATGAAGACGTCAGGGCGCACGCTCTGAAGGATGGCGTCGTTTGTTACCTCAGCAAACCAGTCGATCACGAGCATCTGGTGCAATGCCTTCGCGCGGCTCTGCGCTCTGGCGACGCGGACGAAGAGAATTCGTGAATTTGTTTCCGCTGCGATCAAGCAGGAGTGGGAGCGGAGGAGTCGAGGAGCCCCGCCGTCTTGAGGTCCGACCACAGCGCGCTCGGGATTGGCGCCTGCGCGTCTTGGACATTGGCCGTCACCTCTTCGGGCTTCACGCTTCCGAGCACGATGACGGCGACTGCGGGATGCGCCATCGCAAATTGCAACGCGGCCTGCCTGATCGTCACGGCGTGCGCCAGGCAGATCTCCTCGATGCGCTTGACCTTGGCGACGATGTCCGGCGGCGCGTCGGCATAGTCGAACTTGGCGTGCGGAATCGCGCCGGTCGCCAGAATGCCCGAATTGAAAACGCCGGCGAGCATCACCGCCATTGCCTTCGACTGCGCAAGCGGCAGGAATTCCTCGAGACCGGTCTGCACCAGCAGAGAATAGCGACCCGCCATCATGGCGACGTCGAAGTCGCCCGCCTTGGCGAATTTGACGCAGGTGTCCGCTTCATTGATGCCGAAGCCGATCGCCTTGACCACCTTCTCCGAACGGAGCCTGTCGAGCGCGACATAGGCGCCGTCCATCGCCTCCTTGAAGCGCGCTGGCGCGGCTTCGGCGCCGTGCGTCCAGCGGTCGCAATCGTGGATCAGCACGATGTCGAGCCGGTCCATGCCGAGACGCAGCAGCGAATGCTCGATCGACCGCATCGTCCCGTCGTAGGAATAATCGAAGCGCGGCGCGTGCGGAAAACCGCCGGCAAAGCCTGGCGAGACGATGCCGGGCGCCGGCTCCGGCTTCTTTCCGCGCGGATCCATCAGGCGGCCGATCTTGGTCGAGACGAAGATCTCGTCGCGCGGCGCGTGGCGCAGGCCTGCCCCGAGGCGCGATTCGGCGAGGCCGTTGCCATAGTGGGGCGAGGAGTCGAACAGGCGGACGCCCGCCGCAAAAGCCTGCTCGACAGTCGCGATCGACGTCTTCTCGTCGAGCTTGTCGAACAATTCGCCGAGCGGACCGGTGCCGAGCCCTACAGATGTGAAAGCAATGCGCGAACCGTTCCGGGTGGTGAAATCGCGAGTCTTCATCTGACGCTCCCTAGCTCAATCACAGAACACGCTCTCTTTTGGTTGAACCGGACCCCGTCGTCATCGCGAGCGGAGCGCGGCGGTCCAGAGATCGCAGCGCCAGCCGATTGATGCGCCTACGGAACGACTTGCGACATTCTGGCGAAGCCTCGATCGCTGGATGGCTTCGCTCCGCTCGCAAAGACGGTTCTCCGTAGCGCCAGAGTCTCCGGCGAAACCGACAGCCGTCCAGCGTTCAAAGCTTTCCCCCGAGTTCGTCCTCGATATGGACGCGGATGATGTCGTCGAACGAGGATTCGGCCCTGAAGCCGAGCGCGAGCGCCCGGTCCGCATTGAAGTCGCGCGGCCAGCCCGCCACGATCGCGTCGATCTTGGGGTCCCGCTCGTGCCGGATCAGCGCCGCCGCTTTCGGTCCCGCGACGCGGGTCAGCGCGGCGATCTGCTCCGCGACGGTCGCGGAATAGCCCGGCATGGTCAGATTGCGCCGCCAGCCGAGTTCGGCGAGATCCATCGTCGCCGCGCGGTGGAAGAAGCCGACCGCGGCGCGCGGGCTCGCGTGCCAATGGCGAACGTCCTCGGAAACCGGCAGCACCGCTTCCTGCCCGACGAGCGGTTCGCGCAGGATGTTCGAAAAGAACCCCGAGGCCGCCTTGTTCGGCTTGCCCGGCCGGATGCAGATCGTCGGCAGGCGAATTCCGACGCCGTCGAAGACGCCTTTGCGGGAATAATCCGCGAGCAGCAATTCGCTGATCGCCTTCTGCGCGCCGTAGCTCGTCAACGGCGTGGTGAAGAAGTCGTCGCCGATTTTCTCGGGGAACGGCGCGCCGAACACCGCGATCGAGGACGAAAAGACGAGCCGAGGCTTGTAGCCGGACTGCGCGTTGAGCGCGCGGACGGCGTCGAACAACTGCCGCGTCGCGTCGAGATTGACGCGATAGCCTTTATCGAAATCGGCCTCCGCCTCGCCGGAGACGATCGCGGCGAGATGAAAGATGAGATCGGGCCGGCCCTCGACCATCGCCTCGCTCGCGCCCAGCGCTGCGATGTCGGCCGCGCGCGCGGTCACCTTTCCGGAAAAGCCGGCAGGAGCCTCGGGCTGCACGACATCGACGAGCGTCAGCGCGTCGATCGGGCGGCCGCCGAGCCCACCCGACTTGACCAGACTGTCGGTCAGCTTGCGGCCAATCATGCCGGCCGCGCCGGTAATCAGAATATGCATAGGTCTGCTCTCGCTGGTGTGAAAATGTGTTTCAGGCGGAACGCAGGCGGACGACCGCATGCGCATCGAGCTCGATCTCATCGCCCGAGAAAGGCTGCTCCATATGGTCGAGCGCTTCGGCGCCGCGGACGGCCGAGGAAAAATGCTCCGCATCGAGCCGCGCGAGGCGGCCCGACAGAGCGGCGGCGGTTTTCACGCGCCGCGTCTCGCCCATCAGGTTGGCGATCCAGAGTTCGGTCCCGGCGGCGAAGGCCTGCACTTCGCGCGGCGCGGAAATCTCCACGGCGCGCATCGGCGCGCCGCGAAGCCGCGCCAGGCCGCGCACCACGTGATAGACGGGAAAGAAACCGCCGGCGCCGTCGAACCCGGGTTGCGGGTAGTCGGCCGGCGTATGCAGCAGGCCGAACGGCCCGACCGCTCCGCCGAGCGCGATCTCGCGCGCGCCGCCCCGCGCGAAATGCGCGAAATAGGCGAGATTCCAGGCCGCGCCGAGCAGCCCGCGTTGGCGAGGATCGTTGCGGTTCATCGCCTGCCGGATATTGCCGGGATTGGACGCGGTCGCCTGACCGTACGGGTTGTCGCGCATGCCGATCGCGCTCGGTCCGACCGCATAGGGCGCATCGCCGACGATCGCGCGCACGCTGCGGGCGATATGGGGAAGCGCCTCGAGCCCCTCCGCGACCGAGCGATCGTCGCCGGCATGCACTAGCGCCGAGGTGGTGAAGTTAACGAAGTCGAGTTCGGCTATCGGCGGACGCTTGCGATTGAGCTCAGTGAAATAGCTGAACATGCCCCCGCCCAGCTTCGCCTGGGGAAAGGCGCGGCGCGCGGCTCGGTAGAGCGCGACAGCCGGCGGGCAGGGCGGCCAAGGGCTGCCCGGCAACGTGCATTTGAGGTCGGACGCGGGCGAGACCAGCACGACCGGGAACGGCGACCCGAGGCGTGCGACGACTTCGCCGAGGGCCGCCAGCTCGGCCTCGAACCCCTCCACCTCGGCGACGATCGCCTCCAGCCACGGGGTCGCGCCGATCGCTTTCGCGACCTCGACCGCTTTTGCGAGGGTTGTCGCGTCGTGGCCGCGGCGCGGATCGTGGTGGCAGATGAGATGCGCGGCGCCGATCGCGCGCAAGGCGGGCGCATGGGCGAGCGCGCCCGCTGCGTCGTCAGGATCGAGGCCGAGCCCGAGCGCGGGGACCTTGCCTCGAGCTTCGCCGACGCGAAGACGGATCGCGCCGTCGCCGCCGGCCCGCACGGGCGCCGGGCCGGAGGCGGTCAGCGTCACGGATTGGTCGAGCTCGGTCCCTTTCGCGAGCGTGTAGGGCCAGGGAAGAGCGAGCGGGCGCACATAGGTCTTGTAGGAGGCGTCGGTCCAGTTTCTCTGGTCCTCCATCTCGAACGTATCGCCTTCCATCCGGCATTCGACAGTGTTCCCCGTCGCGAATTCGTGCCTGATCGCCCGCAGATTCATCATCGGCTGCACGGGGTCGATCAGGTCGGGAAACTGCGTGTCGAAGCTCTCGCCGGTCACTTCGGTGACGCGCGCGGGCTTGCCGGACACGTTCTCGATCGGGTGCAGCACCACGAAGCCGGTGCGGTTGGTCAAGAAATCGGTGATGGCGCGGCCGCGCGCGGCGAAGCGCAGCGTGCCGTCGGGGCGGCCGACGATCTCAGCGCTGTAGGCGAATTCCTGCGCCTCGTCCTTGGCGACCGCGGAATAGGCGACGGAGAATCCGTCCGCGTTCTCCTCGATCCGCAAATCGCTGATTCCAGGATTGTAGGTGCCCCAGTTCTTGTCACGCACGATGTAGGAGACCGCGCGGATCATCTCGACGCCGCCGAAGCGGATGTAGCGAAGATTGCCCGCCTCGAACTCGGCGGACAGCGCGCCGGCGCGTAGTACCCGCGGCGGGGTCACGGGTTGATCGGTTCCGTAAAGGCGAACGCCTCGCGACAGCGTCTCGGCCATTCTCTCCTCCCTCATCCTTCTTTCGTCGCAACCTAGCGCCGCGCGCGTGCGCTCAACAGACGTTCGGCGAGAACCGCGGCGATGATGATGCCGCCGATCGCCGAACCCTGCCAGAACGGCGAGACGCCCATCAGATTGAGGCCGTTGCGGATCATCACCATGATGAAGACCCCGATCAACGTGCCGACGATGGTGCCGCGACCGCCGTAGAGGCTGGCGCCGCCGATCACGACCGCCGCGATGGCGTCAAGTTCCAGTCCTGTGCCCGCGAGCGGATCGATCGAGAGGATCTGCGCCGACATGAGCGTCGCCGCAACGGCGGCAAGCGCGCCCGATACGACATAGGGCAGCACGCTGTAGAAGAGGACGTCGAGCCCGGCGGTGCGCGCCGCCTCGCGGTTGGAGCCGACAGCGTAGATCGTGCGGCCGCCCTTGGTGTAGGTGAGATAGCCCCAGGCCAGCGCGTAGAGCGCCAGCAACGTCAGCACGTTCGTCTGCACGCCGAGGACGGTCGTGTAGACAAGGTCGTTGATCGCAGGGGGTATGTCGGAGATCGAGGTCTGGCCCGAGAAGATGTAGGCGAGACTGCGGCCGATCGCCATCACGCCGAGCGTGATCACGAAGGCGGCGAGATCGAAATATGCGATCAGCAGCCCCGAGAACAGCCCGATCGCCGCGCCTGAGAGAACCGCCAGCAGCACCGAGACCGGAATCGAAAAGTGGTGTAGCGAGAGCCCGAGGACGACGCCGGTCAGACCGGCGACCGAGCCGACCGAGAGATCGATGCCGCCGGTCAGGATGACGAAGGTCATGCCGATGGAGACAATGCCGACGACCACGGACTGATCGAGCAGATTGAGCAAATTCGCCGTCTTGAGAAAATGCGGCGAGAGCAGCGACAGCACGACCGCGATGACGAGCGCGAGCAGCAGCATGCGCAGTTCGAGCGGGGCGGACTTGAGGTTCAAGGCGCGACGCGGCGGCCGTTCGTCAGAGGCGGAAAGAGGGGAGGGCGGGCTCATGCTCTCGGGCATCCTCGTTTCAAACGGTCTGGCGGAAGCGTTCAATGATCGCCGCCCGCGTCGCGTCGGCCGGCGGCGCGGTCCGGTCCGGCCCGATGACCAGTCCGATCGAACCCAGTTCGTGGCCGCGATGGCTCTTCACGTCGACGAGCAAGCTGCGAAGGCCGCTGACGGGATCGAGCACAAAATCCAGCGAGCGGGCGCGCAAGGCGGCTGCGATTTGCGTCTCCTCGAAACGCGGCGTCGCGCCGGCGCGAAGCGCGGGATCGGCTTTCGCGTTGGCGGCCGCCGCGTTGAGGCAGAAGACACGGTCCTCGTCGAGAATCGCCCAGAAGGCCGCGCCGTCCTGCTCGCTGGCAAGCTCCTGGAGTACGCGGCGGTTGCGCTCCATCGAGCTTCGCGGCGCCGCGAGCAGCGTCAGCTTCGCCTCGTCGAGATAAGCGGTCGGCACGTCGGCGATGGACGCGCCGTCGCTCATCACGATCACGCGGTCGGCGAGTCCCAGAAGCTCTTCGAACTCGGACGAGATGACGAGGATCGCTGCGCCCTTCGCCGCAATGTCGCGCAGGATCGCGTAGATGGAGGCGCGCGTGCCGATGTCGACGCCTTTGGTCGGTTCGTCGAGGATCAGCGCTTTCGGCTCCAGCAGGAGCCAGCGGGCGATGATGATCTTTTGCTGCATGCCGCCGGAGAAATTCAGGAGATTGGGGTCCGCCAGCCTGTCACGCGGAAGTTCGAGCCGCTCCATCAGCTCGTCGACCTTTGCCGCCAGCGCGCCATAGCCGAGTCCGAAGCCGCGGTGCGCACCGAGATGCCCGAGCAGAAGGTTCTCGCGCACCGAGAGATCCGGTACGATCGACTGCCGCCGTCGGTCCTCGGCGACGAAGCCGAGCCCCGCGCGGATCGCTTGGGCGGGGTTGCGCGGCGCGAAGGACGCGCCGTCGAACTGCACTTGGCCACTGGCGCGTGGGCGCAGGCCGAACAAGGTCTCGACGGTCTCCGAGCGTCCCGCTCCGATGAGGCCGCCAAGGCCGAGGATCTCGCCGCGGTGCAGGTCGAACGAGACATCGCGCACCGCCGGCGGCGCCCTCAGGTTCCTCACCGATAGCACCGGTTCGCCGCGGCCCGCGCTGGCGGCGGCCGGCGTGGCGTAGATCGACCCGAGGTCCCGCCCCACCATCAGGCGCACGAGCTCGGTTTGATTGAGACTCGAGGTCGGTCGCGACGCCGCGACCGTGCGGCCCTCGCGCATGACAGTGATCTCGTCGGAGATCGCGAACACTTCCTCGAGCCGGTGCGACACGAACACGACCGCGCAATTCCCCGCTTCGAGCCGGGCAATCACATCGAACAACCGTTCGACCTCGCTCGGACTCAGCGACGCCGTCGGCTCGTCGAAGACGAT
The DNA here is from genome assembly GCA_036488815.1 of Roseiarcus sp. Classification (GTDB taxonomy): domain Bacteria; phylum Pseudomonadota; class Alphaproteobacteria; order Rhizobiales; family Beijerinckiaceae; genus Roseiarcus. The sequence continues at coordinate 15,459 of DASXGX010000154.1, read as the reverse complement.
CAGGTTCGCATTGAGGGCGAGCGCCTTGGCGATCTCGACGAGTTGGCGCTGCGCGGCCGAGAGGTCGCGCGCTTCCGCCTCGAGCGACAGGGAGCGTTCCTGGCCGAGGTCGGCGAGGATCTCGCCCGCGCGTCGGCGCATCGCCGAACGCGACAGACGGCCGGAACGCCTGAGGTCCGGCAGAAAGATATTCTCGAGCACGGAAAGATCAGGCGCGAGGCTCGTCTCCTGCATCACCATCGCGATGCCGGCGTCGAGCGCTTCGCGCGGCGACCGCACGTCCAGCGGGCGGCCGTGATAGAGGATTTCGCCGCTGTCGCGACGAATGTGTCCCGAGATCACCCGCGAGAGCGTCGACTTGCCGGCGCCGTTGGCGCCCAGCAGGGCGTGGGTCGCGCCCGCCCGCAAGCGCAGGCTCGCGCCGGCGAGCGCGCGCGTCTGGGCGAAATTCTTGCAAATTTCGCGCGCTTCCAGGAGCGTCGCGCCCGCCTGCGTCATGTCTTCCCTCAAGGCGACAGGGTCGGCGCGCGCAGCGCCGGCCTCGTGGGGTTACGGCAGTTCGTTGGCGAACACGGTCTGCTTGATGGTCGGAAGGATCTGGTCGATGTTCTTGCTGGTCGCGACCACGATCGGCACGAGGATTTCCTTCTCCGGCTTGCCGCCCTTCAGCGCCGTCATGAGCGCTTCGCCCGACTTGACGCCCATCAAATAGGGTTGCTGCATGCCGGAGGCGACGATCTCGCCCTTCTTCAACAGATCGACGAATTCGGGAATGCCGTCGAACGCGGCGACGAGCAGCGTGCCGTCGCGGTGCGCCGCTTTGATCGCGCGCAGCGCGCCGATCGTCGGCTGGTCGGTCTGGATGAACATGCCGCGCATGTCGGGATTCGCGGTCAGCATGTCCTGCGTGAACTTGAACGTCTCGTCGGCGGTGTAGGACTGCATCTGCTGCAGGCCCGCCTCCTTGGTGATGCCGGCCTCCTTCATCGCTTCGCGGAAACCGGCGGTGCGCGCCTGACCGTTCTTGCGCGCCTGCGAGATCGTGATGAGGCCGATCGAACCGTTGGTCCAGCCCTTCTCCTTGAGCGCCTCGGCCAGCGCAACGCCGACGCCGTGCGCGCCTTCCTTGTTGTCGGAGATAATGAACGAGACATATTCGCCGCTGTTGGTGCCGATGTCGGCGACGACGACCGGAATCTTAGCGCGGGCGGCGAGCGCAAGCACGCTCGGGGCAGTGGAACTGTCGGTCGGTGAGATCGCGATGCCGGCGACGCCGCGCGCAATCGCGTCCTGCGCGTTCTTGAGCTGCGTCTCGGCGCTGTTGTGGGAATCGAGCGCGGTGTAGGAATAGCCTTCCTTCTTCGCCTCGGCCTCGATGCCCTTGGACAGATACCGCCAGAACGGCAGATCGAGTCCAGGGGTGAGGTAGACGATCTCTTTGGTTTGCGCATGCGCCGGAGCGGCGACCGCTAGGCCTGCGGCCACGGCGAGCGCCGCGACGGCGGACACGAGACTGCGACGGTTCATCATGTTTTCCTCCCTGTTGCCGGACTTCCCGGTGAACTCATGCTCTGCCGCATTCTTCGGCGGTCTCTCGAGCGAAACGCTAACCTGTCTTCTTCTCCTTCGGCCTACCCGCCAGGATCTCGACGGTCGTCTCATAGATTCGGTCGATGTGGCGCCCGAACGCTTCGACGACGGCCTGCGGATCCCGCGCGCGTAACGCTTCGTAGATCGCGACATGATCGCGATAGCTGCGCTCGATCGCGCCCGGTTGCGAGACGGCGACCCGCCGGTGATCGAGCATGAAGGTGTAGAGGTCGATGACGAAGTCGGCGAGCAGAAGATTGCCGGCGCTGCGATAGATCGCGATATGGAATTCCCGATCGCAAATCAGGAAATGCACGGGATCGCGCATCGTGTGCTTCTGGATCGCGAGCGATTGCTCGAGCCGCGCAAGCGTCTCGTCGTCGATGCGCGCGGCCGCTTCCGCGACGACGGCGCGCTCGACGAGCAGGCGCGCGTTGTGGACGGCTTCGATGTCGTAGCTATTGATCGCGCTCGGGCTCGTGACGCCGATCTTCAGGGCGTCGATCTTGCGGCTGACGACGCGCGTGCGCGCGCCGTGTGCGATCTCGACGACGCCCTTGGCCGCCAGCGTCTGGATGGCCCCGCGCACCGTCTCGCGGCTGACCGCCAACAGCGAGGCGAGTTCGCGCTCGCTCGGCAGTTCGTCGCCGACCTGCAAAATTCCCGAGGCGATGAGCGAGGCGAGCTTGTCGCTGATGCGTTCGCGGACAGTGCGCCGCGTCAGTTCGGCCCTGAGATCCGGCGCCGGCGCGAACACGTGCTTCGGACTGACGCGCGACACCATCGCCCCATCTCGCAGTCGAACTGCACTGGTGGTCCGGTAACTAGACCAGTCACGATAGTCTGATACAAAGCAAAGTCAAGCGAGCCGCTTGCGATGTCCGGGGCGGGCGAAGACCATCGGGCGCCGCAACGCCGGTCGGCGTGCTAACCTTCTGATACATTTGACGCCAACGGCGCCAACGTTCGGCTCTGCCGCAATCTCGATGATGCATCTGGCGGAACGTCGCACGGCGCCGTGACACGCCGCGAAGCCCGGCGACGGCCGACGCGACTTGGCCTTGCGAATGCCGCCTGCAGGCCGGATTTGAGATTTTCGCTCCGACCGGCGAAAATGGTCCCCGCCGCGCTTCGATCCACTCGTTGAAAGACCGGAGAGGAAATGGCCTACAAGCCAATTGAATCCTACGGCGTCATCGGCGACCTCCACACGGTCGCGCTGGTGGGGATGGACGGTTCGATCGACTGGTGCTGCCTGCCGCACTTCGACTCGCCAAGCATCTTCGGCGCAATTCTCGACGAGCGCAAAGGAGGCTTCTTCAAGATCGCCAGCCTCTATGAGTCCCAGCACAAGCAGATGTACATGCCCGACAGCAACGTGCTGGTGACGCGCTTCCTAAGCCCCGAAGGAGTCGGCGAAGTGGTCGACTTCATGCCGGTCGAGGACCCGAGCCGTAGCAAGAAGACACACCAGATCGTGCGTGTCGTGCGGGCCGTTCGCGGCGCCGTGCGCTTCCGGCTCGAATGCCTACCCGCTTTCGACTATGGGCGACGGCCCCATCAGATCACGCTGGAAGGACGCGGCGCGGTGTTTGAGGCGCCGGGCATGCGTTTCTCCCTGATTAGCCGCTTTCCGCTGGCGCGTCAGGGAGACGGAGTGGCCACGGAGTTCCTGTTGCATCCGGGCGAGCCCTCGACGTTCATCCTGCGCCAGATCGAAGGCGATGGCGACTCTGGGCTGTTGGAGGCGCGACTCGTCGGCACCGAGCTGCTGACGCAGACCCTCGATTTCTGGCGACGCTGGCTACGCAAGTGTCGTTACCAGGGCCGTTGGCGCGAGATGGTTCACCGCTCAGCCTTGACGCTCAAGCTGCTGACTTTTGCGCCGACAGGCGCGATCGTCGCAGCGCCAACCTGCAGCCTTCCCGAAGAGATCGGCGGGGTGCGCAATTGGGACTATCGCTACACCTGGGTCCGCGACGCGGCTTTCAGCCTCTACGCCTTCCTGCGCTTGGGATTGACGAGCGAGGCCGAGCAGTTCATGGGCTGGCTGGAGCAGCGCGCCATCGAAGGGGCCCGCTTTGGCCCCTTGCAAATCATGTACGGCATCGACGGCCGCCACCAACTGCCTGAGGAAACCCTCGACCATCTGGAGGGCTACCGCGGCTCTCACCCGGTGCGCATCGGCAACGGAGCATGCGAGCAGCTTCAGCTCGACATCTACGGTGAACTGATGGACTCGGTCTACCTGTACGACAAGTACGGTTCGCCGATCGCGTATGACGCGTGGGACCGCATCCGCGGCGCGATGGACTGGGTTGCCGATCACTGGACGAAGCCCGACGACGGCATCTGGGAGGTGCGCGGCGGCCAGCAGCAGTTCGTCTATTCGAAAGTGCAGTGTTGGGTGGCGCTCGACCGCGCGATCAGGCTGGCGACAAAGCGCAGTCTGCCGCTGGATCGCGCGCGCTTGCTGGTGGAGCGCGACCGCATCTACGAGGCGGTGATGACGCGCGGCTGGGACGCTGAGCGGCGGACGTTCGTCCAGTATTTTGGCACCGACGCGCTGGACGCGGCCAACCTCATAATGCCGCTGGTGTTCTTCATCTCGCCGACCGACCCGCGCATGATCGGCACGATCGACCGCACGATGGCGGAGTTGGTTTCCGACAGCTTGGTGTATCGATATGAGATGGGTAAGGGCGCTGGCGACGGGCTGACGGGCGGCGAGGGAACGTTCAACATGTGTACGTTCTGGCTGGTCGAGGCGCTGAGCCGCGCTGGCCGGCTGGAGGAGGCGCGCTTCATCTTCGAAAAGATGCTAACCTACGCCAACCACCTGGGGCTGTACGCCGAACAGACGGGACGGTCTGGCGAGGCGCTGGGCAATTTCCCGCAGGCGTTCACGCACATGGGACTGATCAGCGCCGCGTTCAACTTGGACCGCCGTCTGCAGGGCGCGGCCTGACGCGCACGGGGGAGTGTATGATCGGGCAGCCGTCGTACCTGGGAGTTGCGGCCGGCGACTGGGTCGCAACGCTAAAGAGCAGCGGTTCGCTGGATCGGCGGCTGGCCGCGCACGCGCTGGCGGAGATTGGATCCGCGGCGCCGGAGGCCGCCCCCGCGCTGATCGAGGCGCTGCGGGACCCCGAAAATTTCGTCCGCGTATGGGCGGCCGCCGCACTGGCGCGAGTCCAACCGGAGAACCCCGACGCCATCTCCGCCTTGGTCGCCGGGACCCGCGATGGGATCTCCTTCGTCCGCAGTCTGGCGGTGTGGCACCTGGGGCGCCTTGGGCCGGGAAACCCTGGAATCGGGTCAGTGGCGCCGGAGCTGCGCGAGTTGCTCGACGACAAGGATCCGAGCGTGCGCGCGGAGGCTCAGGTGGCGCTGGAGAATCTCGTGGGCAAGGGGGCGCCGCCGGCCGAGCTGAAGTCTCTCGCGCCCACGGCTGATCCAGCTGTGTCTCCGAGAGGGACGTAGCGTCAGAGCCAAACTTCGGAGCCGATTTACAACTCGAGACACCCCAGCCCCCGAAGGCTCGCCCGCACCGCTTCCACCGTCGGCGTGTGCGGCTCCTCGCCCAGCAAGGCGACCAACTTGCGGTTGTCGAGCCGCAGCGGCGAGCGCCACAGGTAAGTCATCTCCAGCATCTCGCGGAAGGTCTCGACGAACGGCGAGAGCAGACGCACCAGGAGCCAGGGAAAGCTCCGGATGGGCACAGGCTTTCCCGACGCCGTCCGCACCGCCTCGGCCATCTCCACCCCGCGCTCGAACCAGTGGCCGCCGAAGTGGAAGACGGCGAAGGCTGGAAGCTCGCCTCTACGTTCGATCAGCCGCATGGTCGTCTCGGCAAAGTCCGGCAGATAGGCCCAGGCGTGGCCGACGTCGCGTCGACCTGGATAGACGACCGCCTTCAGTCGGCGTCCCGGCTTCACCATCGCTGCGCCGAACCAGCTGTTGGCGGTGCTCGGCCCGAAGTAGTCGCCGGCCCTGAGGATCAGCACGCGCGCACCCGCCTGCGAGGCCTCGAGCAGCCGCCGCTCCATCGCCACGCGAATTCCGCCCTTGCGGGTGCGCGGCCGCTGCGGGGCGTCCTCGGCGGCCAGCGGGAAGGTCTCCGGCCCAAAGTTGTAGACCGTGCCCGGAAAGACGATCAGGGCGCCGGAGGCCTGCGCCGCCGCGATCGTGCTCTCCAACATGGGCAGGGCCAGACCCTTCCAGTTGCGGTAGCCGGGCGGGTTGACCGCGTGCACGATCACCGAGGCGCCCTGCGCCGCGGCCGTGACCTCGCCCGCGTTCAAGGCGTCGCCCCTCGCCCAATCCAGCCCGTCGCCCGGCTTGGCCGCCTTGTCGGGATCGCGGTTCAGCGCCCGCACGCGCCAGCCGCGGGCGATCAGCGCTCGGGCGATCTCGCCGCCAGACCCGCCCGTCGCGCCCAGCACCAGCGCTGTTTTCGCTTCGCTCATCTCGCCGCTCCTCGTTTTGAGCGTCCAAGTTGGCCCACGGGTCGCCCAAACGGAATTGGCGAAAATCGTCAGATCACTATACAAAAACGTATGTCAGCTGATTCCGTCCCCTGGGAGCTCTACCGTTCGTTCCTGGCGCTCGCACGCCATCGCAGCCTGTCCGGCGCCGCGCGGGCGCTCGGCCTGACCCAGCCGACGCTCGGCCGCCATCTCGACCAGTTGGAGGCGGCGCTGGCTGCGCCGCTCTTCGTGCGCTCGCCCCAGGGGCTGGCTCCGACCGAGACGGCCCTGTCGCTGGTCCCCATCGCCGAGGCCATGGCCAGCGCCGCCGAGGCGATGGGGCGAGCGGCCTCCGCGAGGAGCGACGAGATCTCCGGCGTCGTGCGCATCACCGCCAGCGAAGTGATCGGCGCGGAGGTTTTGCCCCCAATCCTCGCGGAGTTCGCCGACCGCTATCCGAAGATCGCGTTCGAGCTCAATTTGTCCAACCGCACCGAGGACCTCTTGCGCCGCGACGCCGACATCGCCGTGCGCATGGTGCATCCGACGCAGGCGGCGCTGGTCGCCAGGAAGCTTGGCGAGACGATGCTCGGCCTCTACGCGCACCGGCGCTATCTCGGCAACCGCGAACCGCCGCGGACGCTTCAGGAGGCCGCGCGGTTGCGCCTTATCGGCTTCGACCGCAATCCGGCCCCGGCGAGCGCGCTGCAAGCCAGGGGCATCGAGATCTCACGCGAGATGTTCTCGCTGCGCATCGACAACGACCTCGCCCACCTCGCCGCGCTACGCGCCGGCTACGGGATCGCTGTCTGCCAGATCGGCATAGCGCGCCGCGACCCGGACCTGATCCGCGTTGCCGAGGAGGGGTTCGCCGTGCCACTGGAGACCTGGCTGGTCATGCACGAAGACCTGCGTGCGAGCGCGCGGCTGCGGGCGGTGTACGACCATTTGGCCAAGGGGCTGACGGCGTATCTGGCGACGTCCCGATGAAAGCCATGCGTCATGAGCAGAAGCCGTGGTCGGGCGCTGCGAGAGCGCGCCTTGTGACAGGAGCGACAGACCCGGCCGGGCTCAGCCCTTTTGATTGCGTTGTCCGATGCGCGCCATGAGCGCGACGAGTTGGCCTTGACGGTGCGTGTCGGTCTTCGCAAACACGTTCTTCAGGATTTTGCGCGCCGTCTCATAGGCGACCCCGAGCTTGTCGGCGGCGGTTTCGATCGAGTCGTCTTCGAACATCCGGCTCGCCAAGCGCGCCTCGGCCGGCGTCAGCGCAAAGGCGCGGGCGAGGTCGGCGGCTTCGACCACGAGCCGCGCTTCGAGATCGACGAAGGCGACGAACCCGCGACATTGCGCGAACGTTTCGAGCCCGCTCGGCGCCCGCGAGGGATAGGCGAGGATCGGCCGTCGGCCGCGGCGCCGCAGCGGGATCGGCGGGCTCAACGCTTCCGGTTCAAGGGCCCAGATCAGGCGATGCAAGGCGCGGTCGAGCGCCGCGGTGGCGTCCGGATCGAACGAGACGATGCGGCGGCCGACGATTTTCAAATCCGCGTCGAGGAGACGCTCGGCCGAGCCGTTGAGGCGAAGAACCTCGCCGTTGCTGTCCATCATCGCGGCGGCTGAACCGCTCGTCTCGAAGGCCTGCAACGCCGCCTCCGCGCGGGCGAAACCGAAGGCGCGGGCGAGTTCGGCCGCGCTGGAGAGGCGGCGCGAGAGATCGGCAAGCCGACGCAATTCGTTCGGCGAGAACGGTCCCTCCGCGATCGAGCGCTGGAGGGACAGGCACCACAAATCGGCGCCGTCGCCAACCTTTACGCTCGCGAACCAACGCAGCCCCAGCGGCGCAAGAAACTCCTGATAGAAGGGATGCCGCAGCATTTCGTCGGGCGAAATGAAATCGAAGTCGGAGGCGGCGCCGACACGTATGAGCGCCGGCAACGCGTTGTTTCTCAGGTCGCGCTTGATCCATCCGTCCTTCACATAAGCCTGCGACGCGCGTTCCAACGTTTCGCTGTGGGGGAAGACCGGCGTGCGAAGTTCGGGACGCGGAAGGAGGGCGGCGCCGAAACTGCCTGTCGCGCGCGCCGCGACCTCCATCGCCGCGTTCCAGCGCAGCGGATCGATCGCCGCGGCGACGAACGCCTCTCCAATCCCGGCAAGCTGCGCAAAATCCGGCATGGACGTCTCCCCGGGACATTCGATCCCCCGTCGACTCCTGCAAGGAGCCGCCCGCGGCCGCCCCAGCGCGAAGTCGTTTTTCGAGGACGCATCAAGGTCTTAAGCCTAGTCGCCATCTCCTTGCGAGTATATCTCGGGCGACTGCGCCCCGAGACCAAGTACTGCCGCCTCCTCATCAATCGTAATCGACTTTCCACTTCAACTGAAGGCGCTACGATAAGGGGAATTCACGAAAATTTTCATATTCAGCGGCTCCTAATCACCCCATATGGGGGTTGTCGCACTTGGCTCCCTTAGGCCAGACTCGAAAGCTTTCCGCATAGCAGCCGGCGCTTCTATCTGTCTTCGTCTTGCGCGGGCGCGCCTGCCGCCGACACAAACGCGGGAGGTGTGCGATGTCGCAGTTGACGAACGAGAAGCTCGAAGAACTCGAGCGGATTGCGAAGGCCGCCCAACAATTGTCGTCGAGCGGCGGCGATTCGGCGGACTATCCGCCGCTCATCGAGTCGATGCGCGAGGCGATCAACGAGCATACGCTGCTGGAACTCATCGCCGCCGCGCGCGAGCGAAACGCCTTGCTGGGACGGAGCGCGGTCGGCCTCGCCGGTAGGCCATTGCGGCGCGCGGCCATGTGGAAGCTTGCATGGCGTTTTCGCAGGGCGCGTTTTCTGCGAGCGCGGCGGCTCAACGCAGTCGACGGTAGCCCCCCTGCTGTGGAGATCGCCGGGCGACAGTAGCGCCCTTAGAGCTGTACGCAATTACCTTGGATCGTCATTGCGAGGAGCGCGAGCGACGAAGCAATCCGTTTCTCCGCTTGCATCGTCGGCGCAAACGGATTGCTCCTCGCAATGCTGGCTGGCTCGGCTGCGAGGCGCGATGACGGCGCCGACTGTTCCGACCCAGGTTCCTTAACGAGCCTATTTGGAGCGCACGTACTTGCGCCAGTCGTGCGCCTCCTTGAAGCCGAGCACCTCGCGCGCCTTACGGTTCGACAGCGGCGCCTCGAATTTGTCGAGTGGGCGAGTGACCGGCGTGTTCGGGCAATGGCTGGCGAGGAACTCCCGGGTCGGCGTGTTGAGCGTGATCGTGTCGTTGACGGCGTTGAACACCTGGAAGCCGAGGCCGTCCTTCTCCAGGCAGAGATGCACGATCTCGCCCAGATCGCGCGCGTCGATATAGCTCCAAGCGTTGCGCTTGCGCATCATCGGATTGGTCTGGAACGTCGCAAATTGCTCGTATTCGTGCGGCTCGATCACGTTGCCGATGCGCAGCGCGTAGATGTCGGCGCGGTAGCGCATCGCGAAGGCGCGCGCGGTCTTCTCGTTGCAGACCTTGGAAAGGCCATAGCTGTCCATCGGGTCGACGTCGTAGTCCTCCTCGAGTGGGAAGCTATGAAAGTCCTTGTCGCCCTCCGCGAAGCAGACGCCGTAGGTCGTCTCGCTCGAGGCGATCACGACCTTGCGCACGCCGAGCTTCATCGCCGCTTCGATCACGTTGTAGGTGCTCTTCACATTGACGTCGAAGGTGACGTTGTCAGGCGCGATCAGCACGCGCGGGATCGCCGCGAAATGAACCACCGCGTCCGGCGGCTGAGCCGGCCGGCCGCTGTCGAAGCCGTCGAAGCCGAAATGGGTCGTCAGAGCGTTGAAGGCTTGCCCGCTGTCGGTGAGGTCGGCGTGGAGCGTGTCGACGCCCGGCAGATCGATCGGCTTCAGATCGACATTGAGGACGCGGTGGCCTTTGAGAAGCAGATGCGGAATCACATGGCGCCCAGCCTTGCCGGTTCCGCCGGTGAAGACGATGCGTTTTGGGGACATTGCGGTTTCACCCTCGCTCAGGAAGAGGGCGGACCTTACACCGCTTGCGCCCGCCCGTCAGGCGCGCGGGTGGGCGGCGCGATAGGCGGCGATCAGGCGGGCGCCGTCGACGGCGGTATAGACCTGGGTCGTCGAGAGCGAGGCATGGCCGAGCAGTTCCTGGATCGTGCGCAGATCACCGCCGCGCGCCAGCAGATGCGTGGCGAAGGAATGGCGCAACGCGTGCGGCGTCGCGCTGTCGGGCAGGCCGAGCGCGCCGCGCAGCCGCTCCATGGCGAGTTGCACGATGCGCGGCGACAGCGGGCCGCCTTTGGCGCCGATGAACAGCGGTCCGTCGGCCTTCAGGATGTACGGGCAGCGGCGGAGATAGTCCTCGATCGCCGCGCGGACCGGCTTGACGATCGTCGCGCCGCGCGCCTTGCCGCCTTTGCCGACGATCCTGAGGGCGTCGACGTCGCCGATCGGAGCGTCGGCGCGGCGCAGCGAGAGGGCCTCGCTGATGCGCAGGCCCGCGCCGTAACACAGGGAGAGCACGGCGGCGTCGCGAGAGAGGATCCAAGGCTCGCGCGGCTCGCCGGCGCGGGTTTCGGCCGAGGCGACCATCTTGGCGTCGGCGACCCCAAGCGGGCGGGGCAGGCGCGCAGCGGCGCGGGGCGCGCGGATCGCGCCGAAGGCCGACGCCGCGCCGGCGCCTTCGCGTTCGATGTGACGGGCGAGCGAGCGCAGCGCCGAGAGGGCTCGCTGAAGCGAGCGGCCGTCGATCTCCTCCGCGCGGCGGCTGGCGAGAAAGGCGCGCAGATCGCCGGGGACGAGGCCGACGAAGTCGCCGAGCGCAGGCGGGGCGTCGAAGCGTTTCGCCAGGAAGGCGAGGAACTGCCGGACGTCGCGCCCGTAAGCCTCGAGGGTGAGCGCGGCGAGCCGGCGCTCATTTCGCAGGTGGGCGAGCCAGTTGACGACATGCGCCGCCAAATCGGGGGCGGCGGGCAAAGCGGCGGTCGCGAGGTCGTCGGTCATCACACGACGATGCGCCTGGCTGGTTAACCCAGGATTGCCGCTGACACGCGCCGAAGGCTTTGGGCGCGTGTCAGAGACCGTTCGGGTTGTTGAAGCAGGCGTAGCCGAGAATCGCGCCGTTCTTGCCCCACACCGCCCGCGACATCTCCATGCCGCACTCGTTGGCGTTGTAGACGTACCGGTCGGCGTATTGGGTCGACGCTTCGGTGTCGGCCCGCGCGATCTCGTCCAGGCTGGCCGGCGCGCTGTTGGCTTGCTGGGCCCACGCCGCGGAGGAAACCGAGAGCAGAGCGATTGCCGCGATGGAAATACGTTTCATAAGCGCCTCCTGGCGAGGTTGATGCAATTCGATGCGGGGAGGCGGTCGGCCAACCGATCAGTCATCGTCGCCAAATGTGGACGGCGCTTTGGAGCACGCCCAGCCGGCGATTTCAAAACAAATAGAAGTGTGGAACACGAGGGCGCCGCTTGCGTGGAGCGCCGTCCTCGCGATGCGCAGCGGGCGTCAGCGGACGTTGGGGTTTCTATAGCAGGCGTAGCCCAGGATGACGCCGTTCGGCCCAAACACCGCCCGCGACAAATCGGGACCGCAATTGTTCGCGTTGCGCACGTAACGCATTGGGTAGAGCGTCAACGCTTCGTTGTCGTAGCGCGCAATGTCTCGGAAGCTGGCCTGGGCGCGGGCGGCGTCGCCTTCGGCAAGGGCCGCAGAGGACGCCGACAGCAGGACGACAAGACCGATGCAAATGCCCTTCATGATCGCCTCCTGGCGAGATCGGCGCCATTCACGCGGAGAACGCGCGGGGCCGGCGCGTGGTTGCGCGCGCCTTGGTTGTCGCGCGCACAAAATCTCATATAGGCGAATAGTCGCAGGTCATCCGGCGGCTTCAATTCAAATCCGGGCGCGCCGGATCAAAATTGCGGGATGAAGCAACTGGCCGGGTATCGGTTCACGAACGGCGGCGCCCAGGAGGAAGTCAGAAGCCTGCGGCAATCTTGGCTCTCATCGTTGGGTGTCGCGCGCAATCCAAGTATTACAACTGCACGATTTAACGACTGCGTTGCGATCGTGCGCCGATGGCCTGGCTGTTGTTGGCATAATTGCTCTGGCTCGAGCCGACGCCAACTCATAGAAAATTTAGTGCGGCAATTTGAAGCGGGGAGCGCGCCGTCTTCCGGCAGGCAAGGACGCGGCGGAGGGCGGCCGGGCGTGGGCCGCCTTCCTCGACGCTTATGGAAAGCGTTCAGCCGTTCGAGTCGCGGTAGCAGCCGTAACCGAGAAGGGTCCCGTTTGGCCCCCAGACCGCGCGCGACAATTCCATGCCGCAGTTGTTCGCGTTCCGGACGTAGTGGTCGGAGGGATGCAGCGACATCGTGCTGGCGGCGGCCTGCGCGATCTGCTGGTGGGCGATCGACCTGGAATAGGGCGCAGTCTGCGCGAAGGCCGCTGAAGAAATCGAAAGCAGGGCAAATCCTGCGATAATCATCCGTTTCATAATTGTCTCCTGACGACTTTCATTCCACTCGCTTAGAGCGGTTCGGGGCAGGCCCGAAGTTTAACACCAGTAATTCGATCGACACCGTTCAGTGTAGAGTGCTCGATTTTGACGCGGATCGTCGTTAGGCTTCAATACGGGCGTCCGTATAGAAACCGCTCTAGTGACGATCGTGTTTGAGCTATAGTCGATGGCAACCGATCATTGGCTACGCAAGGATGCGCCTATGACAGTTATGTAACAACTAATATAAAATTAAGTGCGACAAAACGAAGCATGAGCCGGCGCCGCGTGGAGGGCGCGCCGAACAAGCCGAGGCCGGTTTTTCGCCAAACGGCGCGACAATCCGTCCAATTCGGCGCACAGTCTAAGAAATTACGGAGTTCGCTGGCGCTGCGCCCACGAGATCATTCTAGAAAGAGTGAGCAACCCCAATGAAACATTACATGCTCGTTATCGTCGTGGCGATGGGACTGTCCTTTCCGGTTTTGGCGGCGGACCAACAGCCGGAGACGTCGCAACCGGAGACATCGCAACCGAATACATCGCAACCGGCGTACCAGCCGAGCCTCGCCGACATCATGGTCGCCACTCAGTTGAGACACTTCAAGTTATGGTATGCCGGCGAAGTGGCGAATTGGGGACTGGCAGACTATGAACTGACCCAAATCAGAGCGACGATTCGGGAAGCGAGAAGGCTATATCCAAACCTTCCTAAGGCCGACATGACCTCGATGATGGCCCCGACGGACGAGGTTAGGCGGGCGATCGGGTCAAAGGACAGCACGGAGTTTGCGAAGGCCTACAATCGGCTTACGGTGGAGTGCAACACCTGTCATCAAGCCGCCGGGCTTGGCTTCATAACGATTAGAGAACCGAGGCTGTCCCCGCTGGAGACATCGCCATTCAGCGACGAATCGTTTTTTCCCAAATAGATCTCTTCGCTCGACGATGTTCGCCGCAGTCGCGCATGGGCCGTCGCTCGTCGCGCGACATTCGATCGTGTTCCGACCCATCGACCGACGCGCGCGGTCAACTTCCGTTCGGGTTGCTGTAGCAGGCGTAGCCGAGAAGCTCCCCGTACCGGCCCCAGACCGCCCGCACCAGTTCCGATCCGCAATTGTTTGCATTTCGGACGTAACGGTCGGCGGGATAGAGCGACGGCGAAGCCCTGTCGGCCCAGGCGATATCCTGTCGGCTCACGAGGTAAGGGGACCAGCCTTGAGCCATGGCCGCGCCCGAAAGCAACATCAAGGCACATAGAGCGACACAGCTGCTTTTCATGATCGCCTCCAGGAGACGTAGCAGCGACTCGCCAGGGAGAGACTCGGGACGGAGGCCAACTCCTTCCCAGGCGAATCCAGTTCTGCGGCGTTGCTGTCCGCCGCGACACGAGCCGCCAGCTATCACGAGAAACCGCCGGCACCGCGGGGCGACACGCCCCGACGATCTCCGCCGACAGATCGATCACATGACACTATTGTGACAGTTATATGACAATCGAAAACAAGGATCGCGCCGACGGGACGACTGACGCTCCGGCCGAGGCATTGGCGATCGACGCGGACCGCCGCGCGAAGGCCTTGGGAGGCAATCTCAGCCCAGCAGATCGATCAGGTGCGGGATCAGCGGCGCGTCGGCCGGGGGCATGGGATAGTCGCGCAGCTCCTTCGCGCGCGCCCATCTGAGCGCCTGTCCTTCGCGCGGCTGCACGAAGCCCTCCCAGCGCCGGCAGACATAGAGCGGCATCAGCAGGTGGAAGTCGTCGTAGGCATGGCTGGCGAAGGTGAGCGGCGCGAGGCAGGCAGGCTTGACGACGATGCCGAGTTCCTCGCGCAGCTCGCGGATCAGCGCATCCTCCGGCCGCTCGCCCGGGTCGAGCTTGCCGCCCGGAAATTCCCACAGGCCCGCGAGCGCCTTGCCCTCGGGGCGCTGGGCGATCAGCACCCGATCGTCGGCGTCGACCAGCGCCGCGGCGACGACCAGCAGCAGTTTCACGACCGGTAGTCGCCGTTGATCGCGACGTATTCTTTCGTCAGGTCGCAGGTCCACACCTTGGCGGTGGCGGTGCCGACGCCGAGATGGGCGCTGATGACGATCTTCTGCCGCTTCATGTAGGCGGACGCCGCCGCCTCGTCGTAGTCGGGGTCGCGGAGCCCAGCGTGCGCAACGCGGATGTCGCCGAAGAAAATGTCGAGCTTGTCGCGTTCGGCCTTTTCGCCCGCCTTGCCGACGGCCATCACGACGCGACCCCAGTTGGCGTCTTCGCCCGCGACCGCGGTCTTGACCAGCGGGGAATTGGCGATCGACATGGCGATGCGCTTGGCGGCCTTCCGCGAGGCGGCGCCGGCGACGCGGACTTCGATGAATTTGCGCGCGCCCTCGCCGTCGCGCACCACCTGCTGGGCGAGGTCGAGCAGCAGTTTGTCGAGCGCGCGGCGGAAGGCGGAGAGGCGCGGATCGGCGGCGTCGTCGATCTCAGGCGCGCCGCGCGCGGCGGCGGCGCCGGTCGCGAACAGCAGCAGCGTGTCGGACGTCGAGGTGTCGCTGTCGACGGTGATGGCGTTGAACGAACGGTTGACCGACTTCGCCAGCAGCGCCTGCAGCGCGGGGGCGGCGATCGGCGCGTCGGTGAAGACGAACGACAGCATCGTCGCCATGTCCGGCGCGATCATGCCGGCGCCCTTGGCGATGCCGTTCAGGGTCACTTCAGTCTCGCCGAGCTGTACGCGCGCCGTCGCGACCTTGGGGAAGGTGTCGGTCGTCATGATCGCCCTGGCGGCGGCCATCAGCCCGTCCGGCCGCGCGCCGGCGACCAGCGCATCGAAGACGTCGATGATCTTGCCCGCGTCGAGCGGCTCGCCGATCACGCCGGTCGAGGCCATGTAGATTTCATGC
>DASXGX010000132.1:0-31807 GCA_036488815.1 Roseiarcus sp. | reverse complement strand
CGTCATCGAGGGCGAGGCGACGCACGAAGTTCCCGCCTTCCCGATCGCGAAACTCGTCGACACGACCGGCGCCGGGGACATGTTCGCGGCAGGCTATCTCGCCGGGATGGCGCAAGGCGCCGACGCGCCGACCTGCGCGCGACTCGGCTCGCTCGCCGCGGCAGAGATCATCCAGCATCTCGGGGCGCGGCCGCTCGTCTCGCTCGAAGCGCTCGCACGGGAGACGATCGTCGCCGCATGACGGCTGGCGCGACAGCCGGGCTGCGATCCACGCCGTTTCGCGGCGAGGCCGTCTCGAGACAAAGCGGGCCCTAAGCGCGCTTGCTCCCCGCGAGATACGCCTTGAATTCGCTCATGGACCCGAACTTGAAGGCGCCGTCTTCCGTCTCGGCTTCGATCGAACCGTCGGAAAAGATCATGTAGTTCGCGCCGCCGGCGCTATAGCGGCCAACCAGAGTCGGCGCCGGCTCCGGCTCCGCCAGCGCATGTTCGATCTCCGACATCGTCGGGAGATGGCCGACGCGGTTCGTATTGACCGCATCCTCCTCTTCGAGCGGGGGCGCCCCTCCAGGCTCGCCCTCGGCAGGCGTCTCGTCGTCGAAGACCCTGGGGATGGGCGCGAATGAGGCGGGCGCGGCGGTTTCGAAGTCAGCCGGCTCGATCTCGCGCGCTGCGACGTCACCCAACGGCGGAGCGCCCGGAATTTGCCACGCTTCGCGCGGTTGGGCGCGTTCGACCGCCACCCTCAGCTTGCCCAGACGGTGGATCAGGGCCGCGATGGCGACGATCACCCCGCCCGTCGCAATCCCCATCGCGCCGCACTCGGCGTAGAGCAGGCCGAGTTCGGTCGGCACCAGATTGATGCTGGCGCCAATGCCTCCGAGCCCCGCCACAACGAACACGATTCCAAGAGCAAAGGTGAAAATGGTCATTTCGCCTTCCAACGCGTTCAATTTGTCAAAAAAGGGGCGCGCAAGGAACCGCACGCGACAGTTCGCGTTGCTCAGACAAAACAACACGCGGCGCCGCCGTCCTGTTGCGAGGCGCAGGAGGCGGGTCTAACAATGCCGCCGGGCGCTCGCCTCGGGCGCGCGATTTCGCAAACATTGATTCAAGGAGCACGTCGATGTCATTTTCGCTGCCTGATCTGCCCTACGCATACGACGCCCTGGGCCGCTTCATGTCCAAGGAAACGCTCGAATATCACCACGACAAGCATCATCTCGCCTATGTCAACAACGGCAACAACCTGCTGAAGGGGACCGAGTGGGAAGGCAAGTCGCTCGAGGAGATCGTGCGCGGCTCCTACGGCAAGAACCCCGGCCTCTTCAACAACGCCGGCCAGCACTACAATCACATCCATTTCTGGAAGTGGATGAAGCCGAACGGCGGCGGCAAGATCCCCGGCGCGCTCGAGAAGGCGCTGGTCGATTCGTTCGGTTCCGTCGACAAGGCGAAAGAGGACCTCGTCCAGGCTGGCACGACGCAGTTCGGTTCGGGCTGGGGCTGGCTCGCCGTCAACAACGGCAAGATCGTCGCGACCAAGACGCCCAACGGCGAGAACCCGCTCGTCCACGGCGCGACGCCTATCCTCGGCGTCGACGTCTGGGAGCACTCCTACTACATCGACTATCGCAACCGGCGCCCTGACTATCTGAAGGCGTTCGTCGACAGTCTCGTGAACTGGGACTACGTCGCGGAACTCTACGAAGCCGCGGTGAAATAAGCCGTTCCGAACGGCAGACGCTCGCCGGCGCGCAAGCGCTCGGCGAGCGTCTTTTAGCCGCCGATCATTCCACCAGATCGATCTTCTTGTCCTTGCAGAGCGCCACGCCCTCGGCCTCGGTCGACGTGCCGTCGGCGTAGTCGCCATGGATATCGAACAGGCACGCCTTGTCGTGCGCAAGGTGGACGACGACCTTCTTGCCGGCGGCCAGAGGCCCCGCAATCTTCTTGCTGTCGGGCGAGCCCGAGGGCGATGCGACCAGCGCGGTCAAAGGCACGGCGCGATCGTTGGTGACGACGACGTCGACACGTCCGGTCCCCGCCTTCGGCTTCGGTTTCGCCTTCTGCGGCGCAGCGGCCGCATCCGCCGCCGGCGCGCCAGCGGCCGACGCTGCGGTCTGCGCCTCGGCGACCCCAGCCGTCAGCAGCGCCCCCGCCAACAGCCCCAAAATCCCATACGCCATTTTTCTGTTTGCGCTCATGCGACCTCCCTCCAATCGAGACGGTCATGGTCTCGCCGTCTCGCGCTGGTCACAAGAATGACATTAACCGTCGCGAAGGGAAAGACGGGCGCTCGGCGCGGGGAGTGAGCGAGCGGGCGAACGACCGGTCGCGCGTTATGTCTCGCTACGTCGCGCAGCCGCGAGCAGCATCGGCACGGCGTCCTCGATCTTCTCGGCGACGAGATAGCGCACCTCGAAGCCCTCGCGCACGAATCCGAGGTTGCGCATATGCGCGAACAACGCGAGCAACGGACGCCAGAATCCCGCAACATCGGCAAGCAGAACGGGCTTTTGGTGGCGTTGCAACTGCACCCAGGTGAGCTGCTCCACGAGTTCCTCGAGCGTTCCGATCCCGCCAGGGAGCGCGACGAACGCGTCGGCGCGCTCGAACATCAGCCGCTTGCGCTGATGCATGTCGTCGACGACAGTGAGATCCTGCGCCGCGAGCAGAGCGTGTTCCTGCTTGATGAGAAACTTGGGGATAATTCCCGTCACGCGGCCGCCGGCATCGAGAACGGACCTCGCGACGCGGCCCATCAGGCCGTCTCCGCCGCCGCCGAATACCAGTCCGAGACCGGCGCGCGCAAGTTCGCGCCCCAGCGCATCGGCGGCCTCGCCAAAGATTGGATCGTTTCCGGCGCCCGAGCCGCAGTAGACGCAAACGTTTCGAATCGTCGTCATGTCGCGATTAGCGTCTCGGCGGGGCCGAGCGTCAAGGCGCCGACGGCTTGAGGACGAGGCTCGCGCGGCGATGGAAGTGGCGCGCGGTTGAACCCTCGCGCCTCTAGAGCGTATCGCGTCTTGGTCGAAAGCGACTTTGGGTTGCAACTTTCACGGGCTCACCGAAGCGGCGCCGCTGTCGTGCTCGCGAAAAGCGGCATCCAAGAGCCAAGGGGCGAAGGCGTGCGGCGGTTGCCTAAACCCCGCTTTTGGGGGGCGACCGCGGCGCTGCGTCAACCAAAAAGAAAAATGCTCCAGACGCGCGACAATTTGATGGAATCGCCGCACGGTCTAGATTCGTCAATTACCACGCGCTTTTGGCGAAAAAGCGCCGCCGCGCGCTCTAACGTAGCGTTATTTGGAGCGGCGGCGGCGTTGCTGGCCGAGTCCCATCTGCTTGGCGAGCGCCGAGCGCGCCTTGGCGTAAGCCGGGGCGACCATCGGATAGTCCGGCGGGAGAGCCCATTTTTCCCGGTATTGCTCAGGGGACAAATTGTATTGGGTCCGCAAATGCCGCTTGAGCGACTTGAATTTGCGCCCGTCCTCCAAACAGACAATGTAATCATTTGTAATCGACTTTTTCGGAGCCACCGCAGGCTTCGCGGCTTCGGGCAAGGCGACGGCGGCTCCACTCGCCACGCGGAGAATCGCCGCATGGACGTCGCTTAAGAGCGCCGGCAACTCGCTCGCCGGAACTGAATTGTTGGAAACGTATGCCGAGACAATCTCGGCCGCGAGCTCGACGTGATTATTTGATTCGCTCATACCTGAAACAGCTCCCAATGCGCCTTTTTGAAGGCCCGGGTCGGACCGCGTTTCGAGTCGAGCTATGCTTCGACGCGACAGGGGGTTGTCTAGAAGACGCCGACATCCGACTCGCGCGCTTACAGAACGTGGCCTTCATAATCGCAAACTAATGGTAATACAAGAGTGTTCGAATCCTTTTTTATAGTGTGAACAAGTCTTTCCGGCCGTATATTGCATCGCGGAACGCGGTGTCTCGAGGGCAAGACTGCGGGTGACCCGAACCGCCGCCCGCGACTGAAGGTCAGTTCCGGTAGGTACTGGTATTCCGCACTCGGGCGACTCTGGGGCCCGTTTACCAAACCGGGGGTGCTTTCTTATCCCGAGGCCCTTATATCTCCCGCCAGACCGCAAACGCCTCGGATCCCAATGCAGCACCAGAAATCGTCCAGTTTCGTCGCCGCCCGGGCGGACGACCGAGGTTCGCTCATCGGGACCGTGCGGCTTCTCTGGCCCTACATCTGGCCAAGGGACCGCTTCGACCTGAAGTTTCACGCCGCCATCGCGGTCGCGCTGATGTTACTGTCGAAGGCGGTGACGGTGGCGACGCCCTACGCGCTCAAATGGGCGACCGACGCCTTGACGCCCGGCGGAGCGCCGCACGGCCTGCCGGCCGCGCTCAGCGGGGCGATCGCGCTCAGCGTTCTTTACGGCGTTATGCGCATCCTCATGGCGTTGACGCAGCAGGGGCGCGACGCCCTGTTCGCGGCGGTCGCGATGAACGCGGTGCGGCGGCTCGCCATCGAAGTGTTCGTCCACCTGCACCAGTTGTCGCTGCGTTTCCATCTCGAGCGCAAGACCGGCGGGCTGACGCGCATTCTCGAACGCGGCCGCAATGCGATCGAGACGATCATTCGCACCTCGATGCTGGTCGCCGTGCCGACCGTGGTCGAGTTCGCGCTGATCTCGGCGGCGTTTCTCTACTCTTTCGACTGGCGATATGTCGTGGCGATCAGCGTGACCGTGTTCGCCTACCTCGTCTTCACGACGATCGCGACGAACTGGCGGATCGGCATTCGCCGCTCGATGAACGAGAGCGACACCGACGCCAACACCAAGGCGATCGACAGCCTTCTGAACTTCGAGACGGTCAAATATTTCGGCGCCGAGCGCCGCGAGGAAGCGCGCTACGACAAATCGATGGCGCGCTACGAACGGCTCAGCGTCAAGACTTACGTCTCGCTGGCGATCCTCAACGCCGGCCAGGCGCTCATCTTCACCATCGGCATGATCGTCGTGCTTGCGATGTGCGTGGATGGGATCCGCAAACACCGCAACGATATCGGCGATTTCGTGCTGCTCAATGCGATGATGCTGCAGCTCTATCAACCGCTCAACTTCATGGGCATGGTCTATCGCGACATCAAGCAGGCGATCGTCGACATCGAGATGATGTTCGACATTCTCTCTCAGAACCCGGAAATCCAGGACCGGCCGGGCGCCCGCCCGCTCGTCGTCAGCCAGGGCGCGGTGCGCTTCGAGGACGTCGAGTTCAGCTACGATCCCACGCGCAACATCCTGCGCGGCGTTTCCTTCGAGGCCCCGGCGGGACACACGATCGCGATCGTCGGGCCTTCGGGCGCCGGCAAGTCGACGATCTCACGGCTGCTGTTCCGTTTCTACGAGCCTTCCGCCGGACGCATCACGATCGACGGCCAGGACATCTCCGAGGTCACGCAGTCGAGCCTGCGCGCCGCGATCGGCATGGTGCCGCAGGACACCGTCCTGTTCAACGACACCATCCTCTACAACATCCGCTACGGCCGCGACGACGCGAACGACGACGAAGTGAAGACAGCCGCCGAGGACGCGCAGATCGACGCCTTCATCCGCTCCTTGCCGCAGGGTTACGGCGCCCATGTCGGCGAGCGCGGCCTAAAACTCTCGGGCGGCGAGAAGCAGCGCGTCGCGATCGCGCGGACCATGCTCAAAGGTCCGCCGATCCTGGTGCTCGACGAGGCGACCTCGGCGCTCGACACGTTCACCGAGCGCGAAATTCAGGCGGCGCTCGAGCGCGTCTCGCGCGGCCGCACGACGCTCATCATCGCCCACCGTCTTTCGACTGTGGTGCACGCCGACGAAATCCTGGTGCTCGACAAGGGCGTCATCGCCGAACGCGGCAAGCATGAGGAGTTGCTCGCGCGCGGCGGCCTCTATGCGGGGCTGTGGAGCCGTCAGCGCGAGGCGGACGCGGCCGAGGAGGTCTTGCGCCAAGCCGCAGTCGACGATGCGCCGGAGACGGAGGAGACGCTGAGGGACTGACAAAAGCCCTTTCGCCCTGCGCCTGTCCACTAGGCGAGAGCGCCGGTCGGGTGACTTTTGCCGCATTTGGCGCCACAAGACTGCCTCCGCCGAGGCCCTTGGTCATGTCCGTCCTGGATTCTGTTCGCCGTCAGCTCACGCCTATCCATCCGGAAGGCTATATCTTCATCGCGGGGTTCATCGTCGCGACGTTGATCCTCGGGTGGCTCTGGGCGCCGCTCGGCTGGATCGGGCTCATCGCGACCGCCTGGTGCGTCTATTTCTTCCGCGATCCGCCGCGCGTGACCCCGCTGCGCGCCGACCTCGTCGTCTCGCCGGCGGACGGCGTCGTCAGCTTCTGCGACTACGCGGTTCCCCCGCCCGAACTGGGCCTCGGCGGCCTGCCGCTGTTGCGCGTCTCGATCTTCATGTCGGTGTTCGATTGCCATGTGAATCGCGCCCCGGTCGAAGGCCGCGTGATCCGCGTCGCCTATCATCCCGGCGCGTTCCTCAGCGCCGATCTCGACAAGGCGAGCGAGGAGAACGAACGCAACGGCCTCGTGATCGAGACCCCGGCCGGCGAATTCGGCGTCGTGCAGATCGCGGGGTTGATCGCGCGGCGCATCGTCTGCTTCACCAACGAAGGCGCGCGCCTCTCGGCCGGCGAGCGTTTCGGGCTGATCCGCTTCGGCTCGCGGGTCGACGTCTATCTGCCGCACGGCGCCCGCCCGATCGTCGGGGTGCATTCGCGGGCGATCGCCGGCGAAACGGTGATCGCCGAACTCGGCCCGGACGACGGCCTGCGGCAGTTCCGGCTGAGCTGACTTGACGAAAGCCCAGCCATGAACGAGAGCCCCCACATCCCCTCCCCGCGAGCCTTTCAGCCGGGGCGGCGCATACGCGGCTTTCGCTCGGTCTCGATCCGGGTGCTCATCCCCAATCTCATCACGCTGCTCGCGCTCTGCCTCGGATTGACCGCGATCCGCTTCGCCTTCGAGGGCATGATCGAATGGGCGGTCAGCGCGATCGCCGCCGCCGCGGTGCTGGATGGGCTCGACGGGCGGATCGCCCGCGCGCTGAAGGGCACCTCCCGCTTCGGCGCCGAACTCGATTCGCTGGCCGACTTCGTCGACTTCGGCGTCGCTCCGGGCGTCGTCCTCTACCTCGCGGGCCTCGACCAGATGAAGAGCCTCGGCTGGCTGGCGACGCTCGTCTTTTCGATCGCCTGCGCGCTACGCCTCGCGCGCTTCAACGTGATGGTCGAAGACCCCGGGCAGCCCGCCTGGCGCAAGAACTTTTTCGTCGGCATGCCGGCGCCGGCCGGCGCGATCGTTGGGCTGCTGCCGGTCTATCTTCGCTTCCTGCTGTCGCCCGGCGCCTTGCCGCACGGCTTCGTGGTGCTGGAGATCGGCTATGTGCTCGCGGTCGCGCTGCTGATGGCGAGCCGCGTGCCGCATTTCTCCGGCAAGTCGATCGGCCGCGTGCCGCATGATTACGTTGCGGTGGTGTTGATCGGTCTTGCGGCGGCGCTGCTGCTGATCGTCAATTTCCCCCTGGAATCCCTGGTCGCGCTGTCGCTCGCCTATCTCGCCACCATTCCGTTCAGTGTGCGGCAGTTCCGCGCGCTGCAGCGCGGCAGTCGCTGAAAAGGCATGGAAAAGGCCGGTTTTGGCCAATTGTCGTTTCACCTTCGCGCCGAATTCATATAGGGTCCGCGTGTTTTTTGGCGCCGCCGAAAGCGGCGTCTTCGCTTGTCCTCTTCTTCGCCCGGCGCGGCGAAATCAAGAAAGGTCCAAATGTCGAAGGAAGAATTGCTCGAGTTTCCCGGTTACGTCGTGGAGTTGCTGCCGAACGCGACCTTTCGCGTCAAGCTTGAGAACGACCACGAAATCATCGCGCATACCGCCGGCAAGATGCGCAAAAACCGCATCCGCGTGCTGGCCGGCGACAAGGTCCTGGTCGAGATGACGCCCTACGACCTGACCAAGGGCCGCATCACCTACCGCTTCAAATAGGCGCCCTCGATGGACGCCTTGCCGTGAGAGCCCCCGCGTGAGCGAGAGCCGCCCCCGTTTTGTGCTCGCATCAGGCTCGCCGCGCCGGCTTGCGCTGCTGGCCCAGATCGGCGTCGAGCCCGACGCCGTCATACCCGCCGACATTGAGGAAGCGCCCACCCGAAACGAAGCGCCTCGCGCGCTCGCGCAGCGCCTCAGCGCCGAAAAGGCGGCGGCCGCCGCCGCGATGGCCTTCAAGCGGCCCGATCTCGGCCCGTCGCTGGTGCTGGCGGCCGACACCGTCGTCTGCGTCGGACGGCGCATCCTGCCGAAATGCGAGATTCTCGACGAGGCGGACGACTGCCTCAACCTGCTCTCGGGGCGCGTCCATCGGGTCTACACCGGCCTGACCCTCAGGACCGTCAGCGGCGGCGAACGCCGACGCATCGTCGAGACCCGCGTGCGCTTCAAGCGCCTTTCGCGCGCCGAAATTGCAGACTATCTCGCCAGCGGCGAGTGGCGCGGCAAGGCGGGCGGCTACGCGATCCAGGGCTTGGCGGGCGCCTTCGTGCTGCGTCTCATCGGCTCCTACAGCGGCGTCGTCGGCCTGCCCCTCGCGGAGACCGCGTCGCTGCTGGCGGGCGAAGGCTATGTCGCCCACCGCGCTTGGGCGACCGGAGCATGAGCCATGGCGACGAAATCCGAACCTGCAGCGACCGTCCCGCGTCGATCCGCTAAGACCAAGAACGCCTGCGTGATCTGCGGCCGCCCGCGCGACCCGCATTACGATCCGTTCTGCTCCAAGCGCTGCGCCGACGTCGATCTGTATCGCTGGCTGAAAGGCGGCTACGTCATTCCCGGCGCCGCCTCGCCACCCGGCGAGGAGGACGAGGAAGAGAGCTGAGCCGCCCTACCCCTCCGCGGCGCGCGGCTGCCGCTCGCCGATCTGGCCGTCGACGCATGCGATCGCGAACGCGTAGGCGCGGGCGACGTCCTCCAGGCGGTCGAAGCGGCCGGGCGCTCCGGCGTGGCCGGCGTCCATCGCCGTGCGCAGGATGATCGGGCCGCCGCCCGTCATCGTCACCCGCAATCTGGCGACCCATTTGGCCGGCTCCCAATAGGTGACGCGTGGATCGGTCAGCCCTGCGAGCGCGAGAATGGCGGGATAGCGCTGCGCGCGGACATTGTCGTAGGGGCTGTAGCCGCGGATCGTCGCGAAGGCTTCCGCGCTGCGGATCGGGTCGCCCCACTCCAGCCACTCCGGCGGCGTCAGCGGCAGGGTTTCGTCCATCATCGTGTTGAGCACGTCGACGAACGGCACGTCGGCGATCACCCCGGCGTACAGGGCCGGGGCGGAATTGGCGATCGCGCCCATCAACATGCCGCCTGCGCTGCCGCCATGCGCGACGACGCGATCGGGCGCGGCGAAACCCTCGGCGACAAGATGGCGCGTCGCGGCGATGAAGTCGCTGAACGTGTTGGGCTTCTTGGCGAGCTTGCCGTCCTCGTACCAGCGCCAGCCGCGCTCGGTGCCGCCGCGCACATGCGCGATCGCATAGACGAAGCCGCGGTCGACCAGCGACAGGCGGTTGGTCGAGAAGCTCGCCTCGACCACGTGTCCATAGGCGCCGTAGCCGTAGATGAGCAACGGCGCCGTTCCGTCGAGCGGCGCGCCGCGACGATAGAGCAGCGAGATCGGCACGCGCTCGCCGTCGTCGGCGCTAGCGAAGACGAGGCGCGTTACGTAAGCAGCCGCATCGAAGTCGACCGGCGTCATCTGCTTCTTGCGCAGAATGCGCTGACGCTCGCCGACGTCGTAGTCGTAAATCTCCTGACTGCACGTCATCGAGGAGAAGCCGAAGCGAAAAACCGGCGTATCGAATTCGTAGACCGTTTCGAGCCGGAGGAAATAGGTTTGGGCCTCGAAGGCGATCTCGTGCGCCTCTCCGCTTGCGAATTCGTGGATGACGAGGCGGGGCGTATTCTCCTCGCGCGCCAACAGCACGAGATAGTCCTTGAACAGCGCGGCGCTCTCGATCAGGCGTCCCTCCTGGTGCGCGACGAACGGGCGCCAGTTCTCTTCGCCCGGCGCATCGCGCGACGCGGTCACGATCTTGAAGTCGCTCGCCCCGCCGCTGTTGGTCGTGATGAAGAACCGATCGCCGTGATCCATGACGTCGTAGCGCAATCCTGGCCGGCGCGGCGCGATCAACCGCGGCGGCGCGGCCGGATCGTCGAGATCGACGATCCGCGCCTCCGAAGCGTCGTGGCCATGCACGGAAATGACGGCGCTGCGGCCAAGCCGGGTCGGCGCGATGGCGATGAACCAGGCGGGATCGGCCTCCTCGAATATCTCTGCGTCCTCGCTGGAGGGCGTTCCGAGACGGTGCAGCATGACGCGCCAGGGGCGGTGATTGCGATCGAGCGCGACGTAGAGATAGGCGGCGGAATCGCGCGTCCAGACGACTTCGCCGGTCGCGTTCTCGACGAGATCGGCAAGGTCGGCTCCGCCCGCGATGTCGCGCACCGCGATGGCGTACATTTCCGAGCCCTTGTCGTCGGCGCTCCAGGCGAGCTTGCGGTGATCGGGCGAATGACGCGCCGTATTGAGATGGAAAAACGACCTCTCCGCTGCCCGCTCGTCGCCGTCGAGCAGGATCGTCTCCTTGCCGCCTATGCGGGGACGGCGGCAGAAGATGCGATGCTGGCCGCCGTGCCGGAAGCGGGAATAGTAGGCGTAGGGACCATCCGTCTGCGGAACCTCGCTGTCGTCCTCCTTGAGGCGCGCGCGCATCTCGCGCACGAGTTGCTTCTGCAAAGTGCGCGTCGGCCCGAGCATCTCGTCGGCGTAGGCGTTCTCCGCCTCCAGCAAAGCGCGGATGTCCGCCGGCAGTTGCGCCGGATCGCGCAACACCTCGCGCCAGTTCTCGGCGCGGACCCAGGCATAGTCGTCCCGCCAGGTCACGCCGTGGGCGTGGTTCTCGTGCGGCCGCTCGGCCGCCGTCGGCGGCGCCGTTTCGCCGCGCTTGGCGTGTGGCATGGCTCGGAATTCCCAAACTCCAGGAGGGGCGTCTTGCCACGGCGCAGGCCCGCTGGGAAGGCGGGACGCGGACACGCCCGCGATAGCGGGCCCTGTAACGGACTCGCGAACCGCCCTGCTTGCCAGCAAGGCGAAACCATCGCACATTTCGCATTGAGCCGGCCTGCCGAGAAAGCCTTCGCTATGCCCTATGTCGACAGCATTCTCGAACCGGACGAGCAGGTTCGCTACCACACCACCGTGAGTTGGACGATCTATGGGCCGGCGATCTTGTCCGCGCTCCTGGCGCTCGGCTCGTTGGCGCTCGGCGTCACTTCGCCTCAATGGGTCGATGTCGGTTGGATCGGCGCGGCCGTCTTCTTGGTTATCGCGCTCGTCGCCTTCGTGCGCGCCTGGTTTCGCCGCTGGACGACGGAGATCGCCGTCACCGATCGCCGGATCGTGTTCAAGCGTGGCCTCATCCGGCGCCACACGGTCGAGATGAACATGCAGAAGGTCGAAAGCGTCGACGTCGATCAGACGTTGATGGGCCGCCTCTTCAATTACGGCAACGTGACCGTCCGCGGCACCGGCAGCACCTTCGAAACCCTGCGGATGATCGACGCGCCGCTCAAGCTGCGATCGACGGTGACGGCCGGGTGAAGGCGCGCATCCCTTCTCCCCTTGCGGGAGAAAGGATGTGCAACATCAAATCGTCACCCAGTTTCCCTCGCGCGCCGAGCGGAACGCCGCGTCGATGACGCGCATGTTGGCGATCGCGTCCTCGATCGGGAATTCCAGCGCCGCTTCGCCACGAATGGCGCGCGAGAAAGCGTCGCCCTGCAGCATATATTGGTCGCAGGTCGGAAATTCTTCGACCCGGGCGCCGCCGCCAACGAGATCGGCGCCGCTGTCGACGGTGATGCGGGTCGGCCGGTCGATCGGCGCGTTGAACGGGATGGCGACTTCGACCCGGCCCTGCTCGCCGACGATCGTCACCCGCTGATGACCGGAAAGCTGCGTCGCACAGGTGAGGGTCAAATGGCGGGCGCCGGGAAATTCCAGGATTGCGCTCGCCAGCCGGTCGGTGCCGAAAGCGGGATCAATGTCGACCGTGGCGACGATGCGCGTCGGCTCA
The DNA here is from genome assembly GCA_036488815.1 of Roseiarcus sp. Lineage (GTDB taxonomy): Bacteria > Pseudomonadota > Alphaproteobacteria > Rhizobiales > Beijerinckiaceae > Roseiarcus. The sequence goes on along the minus strand of DASXGX010000132.1, from coordinate 19,663 downwards.
GCCCCGAAAACATAACGCGCGGTGAGAATCGCATAGCAGCCGATGTCGTAGAGGCCGCCGCCGCCGGGAGGCTTGTTGCGGATGTTCTCGGCGTCCGTCAGCCGATAGGAAAAGAAGGTCTGGATAGCCCGCACGTCGCCGATGGCGCCGGAGACGGCGATCTCTCGCGCGCGCCGCCATTGCGGATGGAAGCGCACCATGAACGCTTCGGCGACGAGCTTGCCGGAGCGCTGGCGCGCCTCGATCAGCGTGCGCGCTTCGGCGGCGTCGAGCGCGATCGGCTTTTCGCACAGCACATGCTTGCCGGCCTCGAGCGCGCGGATCGTCCAGGGCACATGCAATTCGTTGGGAAGCGGATTGTAGATCGCCTCGATCTCAGGATCGGCGAGCAGTTCTTCGTAAGAGCCGTAGGCCTTCGCGGCGCCAAGCTGGCCGGCCGCTTGCCGCGCCCTGTCCAGATCGCGCGAGGCGATCGCGTCGACGCGCGAGACGTCGCCGCGCTGCATAGCCGGAATCACCTTCTCGACGCCAATTTTGGCGACGCCGAGCATGCCCCAAGATACCTTCTGCGCCATATCCTCCCCCTGTTTCCAAAGCTCCGCGTGTCACCCCGCGAAAAAGCGGGGGGTCGAGACAAGCGCCGCCGGCCTTCGTCCTTGGACGCTTGCGCGGGCATGACAGGGGGGCGGCCTGCGTCACCCCCGCCAAATGAAGCGCGATCCGCTACGCCTTTGGCGCCGGCACGCGGCCGTCGCTCTGCCGCTCGATCATCCAGCCGGGATATTCGCGCGGAAGCGCGCTCACCTTGTCGAGCGCGGCGATCTCCTCCGCGCTGAGCCTGAGCTCGGCCGCGGCGAGGTTGTCGTCGAGCTGCTCGACCGTCTTGGCGCCGACGATCACGCTCATGACGCCCTTGCGCTGCAGCAGCCAGGCGAGCGCGACGCGCGCCACCGAGACGCCATGGGCCTTCCCGATGGGTTGCATCGCGTCGATGATGGTGAAGGCGCGCTCGCGATCGACCGGCGGGAAATCAAACGCGAGGCGCCGCGCGCCCTCCGGCCCGGAGCCGTCGCGCGTGTACTTGCCCGACAGCAGACCGCCCGCGAGCGGGCTCCACACCATCACGCCGAGGTCCTGATCCTCGACCAGCGGCACGACCTCACGCTCGAGATCGCGGCCGGCGATCGTGTAATAGGCCTGCACCGTCTCGAAACGCGCGAAGCCGCGCCGCTCCGAGATTCCCAGCGCCTTCATGATTTGCCAGGCTGCGAGATTTGAGCAGCCGATCGTGCGCACCAGACCGCGCGACACGCAATCGTCGAGCGCCCGCAGCGTCTCCTCGATCGGGGCGACCGGATCGAAGCCGTGAATCTGGTAGAGATCGACATGTTCGAGGCCGAGGCGCTTCAGGCTGCCGGCGATCTGATCCATGATGTGCCCGCGCGACAGGCCGACCGCGTTCGGCCCCGGTCCCGTGCGCCCGCGCACCTTGGTGGCGATGATGACGTCCTCGCGGGGAACCTTGAGATCGCGCAGCGCCTGTCCGAGCATCACCTCTGACAGGCCTTCCGAATACACGTCCGCCGTGTCGATGAAATTGACGCCGGCCTGCAACGCCCGCTCGATGAGCGCCGTCGCGCTCTTCTGTTCGACCGCGCCGATCGCCCGCCACATGCCCGAGCCGCCGCCGAAGGTCATCGCTCCCAGGCAAATTTCCGAGACGAATTGGCCGGTCCGGCCGAGCGGTCGATAACGCATGAAAATCCCCTGGTGGAAATTGGCCGCGGCGTGCAGCCCCCCGGGGAAATATGCGCTCGCCCGGCGCCCTTCAAGAGCGAGGCGGTCGATTGCAAATCGTCGGCGTGCGATCAGGCCGCCTCGTCGATGGGCGGCGCCATCGCCCCCGTCATCATCGCGACGGCTTCCGACATCGAATGCTTGCGGGGATCAATCACCGCCAGGCGGCGGCCGAGCCGATGAATATGGATGCGGTCGGCGACCTCGAACACATGCGGCATGTTGTGGGATATCAGGATGATCGGCAGGCCACGCTTCCTGACGTCGAGAATGAGCTCGAGGACGCGGCGCGATTCCTTGACGCCCAAAGCGGCGGTCGGCTCGTCCATGATGACCACCCGGCGCGCGAAAGCGGCGGCGCGCGCGACCGCGACGCCCTGACGCTGGCCGCCCGACAACGTTTCGATGGGCTGGTTGATGTTCTGGATCGTCATCAGCCCGAGTTCGTTCAGCTTTTCGCGCGCGAACTTCTGCATCGCGCCGCGATCGAGCGCGCGGAAGGTCCTGCCGAGGAAACTCTGCGCCCTCACCTCCCGGCCGAGAAACATGTTGTCGGCGATCGAGAGCGCCGGCGACAGCGCGAGATTCTGATAGACGGTCTCGATGCCCGCCTCGCGCGCGTCGATCGGCGAGCGAAAGTGCACGACGTCGCCGGCGAGACGGATCTCGCCGGAATCGGGGATCACCGCGCCGCACAGCGCCTTGATGAGGCTCGACTTGCCCGCGCCGTTGTCGCCGATCACGGCGAGAATCTCGCCGGGATAGAGATCGAAATCGGCGTGATCGAGCGCAGTGACGCGGCCATAGCGCTTGACGAGGGACCGCGCCTGAAGGATCGGCTCGACGCTCATTGCGAGACCCTCCGGATCCATTGATCGAGCGCCACTGCAACGATGATCAGGACGCCGATCGCGAATTCCTGCCACAGCACGTCGAGCCCGGCGAGCGAGACCGCGGAGCGGAAGACGCCGACGATCAGCGCGCCGATCAGCGTGCCGACGATCGAGCCGCGCCCACCGAACAGGCTGGTGCCTCCGATCACGACGGCGGTGATGCTGTCGAGGTTGGCGTTCTCGCCCGCGGTCGGGCTGATTGCGCCGATACGCCCGATCAGCGCCCAGCCGGCGATCGCCGAGATGAGGCCGGCGAAGACATAGACGCTGAGCAGAATGCGGTCGGTGTTGATGCCCGCCAGGCGCGCCGCCTCGGGATCGTCGCCGGTCGCATAGACGTGGCGGCCGTAAGCGGTGCGATTGAGCACGTACCAGACGACGACCGCCAGGACGATCAAGAGGAAGCTGGCGAGGATGATGCGGGCGCTGCCGATCTGGAACGGGACGCCCATCCATTGCAGGAAAGGTGCCTTGTCCTCGATGTCCTGCATCCGAATCGTTTCGCTCTGCGAATAAAAGGTGTTGAGCGCGCCGATGATGCTGAGCGTCCCCAGCGTGACGATGAACGGCGGCATCTTCAGCCGCGTGACGAGCGAACCGTTGAGGAACCCGGCGGCGACGCCGGTGAGCAGCCCGATCGCGAACGCCAGGAGGGTGGGAACGCCGTCGTAGACGGCGAGCCGCCCCATCACGACCGAGGAGATCACCATGATCACGCCGACCGAGAGATCGATGCCGGCGGTAAGAATGACGAGGGTCTGCGCGATCGCGAGGATGCCGATGATCGTCACTTGCGTCAGCACAGTCGTCAGATTGCTGGCGCTGACGAAATGGCTGAAATTGACGACCATCCCGAGCAGCAGGCCCAGGATCAGAACGACGAAGGGAACGGTGGTCGGATAGACGTGCAGGAATCGCTGCAATCGCCTCGCGAGCGACACGCGCTCCTCGTCGAAGGAGGCCTGCGCCGACGCGGCTGCAGCGAGAACGCGTTCGTACTCTTGCGGCGATTGCCGCTCGCCATGCGAAGCTTCGCTCATCGCTCGCTCCCCCCTGGACTTTGTTCGGCTTTCGCCTTGCACGAGCGGCGCTCGAAGACGAGCTTGCGAGCGCCGACATGTATAATCATTAAGCGATCAATCGCGCCGGAAATCAACCCCAGCAGAGCTTGGCGCCCTCAGCGGTGTCGATCGAGGGAACGCCCGGAACCGGGTGATCCGTCACCAGCTTTTCGCCGGTGTCCATGCTGGTCGGCTTCTTGCCCGACTTGATGTATTCGGCGACCGCTTCGACGCCGTCAGACGCCATCAGCAGCGGATATTGCTGCGAGGTCGCGCCGATGATCCCCTCCTTGACCATCTTGACGCCGGGGCAACCGCCATCGACGGCGACGATCACCAAGCCCTTGTCCTTGCCGGCCGCCTTGAGCGCCTCGTAGCCGCCATCCGCGGCGGGCTCGTTGATCGCATAGACGACGTCGATGTGGTCCGCCTTCTGGAGGATCTTCTCCATCGCCTTGCGCCCGCCGTCGGTCGAACCGGTGGTCACGTCGGAGCCGACGATCTGCGGGCTGTCGCTCATCGAGAAATGCTTGGGATCCTTGACGGGAATGCCGAAACCGGTGAGGAAGCCGTTGTGCCGGAGATAGTCGACCGTCGGCTGGTTCGGCGTCAGATCGAGCGTGGCGATCTTCGCCGACGAGGCCTTGTCGCCGAGCGTCGCCTTCGCCCACTGGCCGATCAGTTCGCCCGCCTTGAAATTGTCGGTGGCGAAATTGGCGTCGGCGGCGGTGATCGGATCGAGCGGCGTGTCGAGCGTGATGACGAGGATGCCGGCTTTGCGCGCCTTCTCCACCGTCGGCACGATCGCCGTGGAATCGCTGGGCACCAGGAGAATGCCCTTGGCGCCGGCGGCCATCAGTTGTTCGATCGCCGCGACCTGGCCGTCGTTGTCGCCATCGGCCTTGCCGGCGTAAGCCTGCGGCGTCAGGCCGAGCTCCTTCGCCTTGGCCTCGAAACCCTGCTTCATCTTGACGAAGAAGGGATTGGTGTTGGTCTTGGTGACAAGACCGACGATGTCGGCGGCTTGCGAAGGAGCGCTCGTCATCGCGATCGACAGGGCCGCGGCAGCCGCGGCGGTCAACATTCCCCACGTTCTGGACATGATTTTCCTCCCTTTTATCGGCGACGTCTGCGCTTCGCGCATGACCGGACGAAACGTCGAAACCCGCTCTGGCCAAGCCGGGTCCGCGCCGCCGCAAGGCTATAGGGCCAAAATCCAGCGCGGGTGTCAATGATAAATCAAACGGCCTGAATTATTATTGACAGGTCCGGCCCGGCCTAACATTCTAACGCGCGGGCCGATCGGGGGAGGTTCCATGCCGGAAGCGTTCGAAGCGCGCGAGGCGCCGGAGCGATCGGCGATCGCCAGCCGCGCCGATCAGGCCGGCGTTCGCCTTTACAACGAACGCTTGATCCTCTCGCTGGTCCGCCGTTTCGGGCCGCTGTCGAAGATCGAGGTCGCGCGCATGACTGGCCTCTCCGTCCAATCGACGTCCGCCATCATGAATCGCCTGCAGGTCGACGGCCTGTTGCGTCGCGAGGCGCCGCTGCGCGGCAGGGTCGGCCAGCCGACGGTGCCGGCCTCGCTCGATCCCAACGGCGCTTATTCGCTCGGGCTGAAGATCGGCAGGCGCAGCTGCGATCTCGTGCTGATCGATTTTTGCGGGCGGACGCTGCAGCGGCGGCGACGGATCTACGCCTATCCGACGCCAAATCTGGTGATGGAGTTTCTCGCCGACGAGCTCGCGCCGATCACCCTGACGCTGACGCCGGCGCAGCGCCGCCGCATCGCGGGCCTCGGCGCCGCCGCTCCGGCGCAATTGTGGAACTGGGCGGCCGAAATTGGAGCCACGGCGGCGGAACTCGACGCCTGGCGGTCCTTCGCCATGGAGGAGGAACTGGCGCGCGCCTGCGCCTACCCGGTGACGCTCTGCAACGATGCGACATCCGCCTGCGCCGCCGAATTCTTCTTCGGCGAAGCGTGGCGCCATGGCGACTTTCTCTATTTTTTCCTCGGCGCCTTCGTCGGGGGCGGACTGGTGCTCGACGGCGCGCTCTATCCTGGGCGCACCGGCAACGCCGGCGCGCTCGGTTCGATGCCGATCGCAGCGCGCGCATCGGGCGAGACGACGTCGCAGCTGATCGCGCGCGCCTCCATCTGCCAGCTCGAGCGACGTGTGGAGGCGTCCGGCCGCGACCCGTCCTCCATTTGGCGCACGCCGGGCGTTTGGGACGATTTCGGCCCCCTGCTCGACGAATGGATCGAGGACGCCTCCTTCGCCCTCGCCTACGCCGCCGTCGCGGCGATGGCGGTGCTGGACGTCGCGGCGATCGTCATCGACGGAGCGATGCCGACTGGAGTGCGCCGCAAGCTGTGCGCCCGCGTCGCCGGGCAACTCGAAGCGCTCGATCGCCGCGGCCTCTCGGACGCCGCCGTCGTCGCCGGAACAATCGGGACGGACGCCCGCGCGATCGGCGGCGCCGCCCTGCCGCTGATCAAGAACTTTGCGCGCGACCGCGAAGTGTTGTTTAAGGACGCGCCGATCGGAACCGGCTGACAAAGCCGGAGCGGCATAGATCGCTGAGCAATGCGAATAACAGCGTTGAATCGCGTTGCTTTTCCTTACCGTCGGAAACCAAGGCGAGAGACAATCATGGCGTCACGGTTCATTAAGGTTCAGCCCTTCGATCTCGTCGTCTTCGGCGGAACCGGCGACCTCGCCTATCGAAAACTGTTTCCCGCGCTCTTTCACAGAGAATTGAGCGAGCAGTTCACCGAGCCTTCTCGCATCATCGGCGCCGCGCGCCGCCCGCTCGACGGAGACGCTTTCCGCGCCTCGGTGCGCGACGCGCTCGTCAAGTTCGGGCCCGCCGACGTCGCGCAGGAGGACGTGCTCGAGCGCTTCTTGAAGCGCATCGACTATGTTGCTGTAGACGCGTCGGCGGACGGCGGCTGGGACAAGATGAAAGCGCTGCTAGGCCCCGACGAGCGCGTCCGCGCCTTTTACCTCGCCACGGGCCCCGATCTCTTCGGCCCGATCGCCAAGCGGCTCGGCAAGACCGGCCTTGCGACCCCCCGCTCGCGCATCATCGTTGAGAAGCCGATCGGCCACGACGGGGCGAGCGCCGATGCGATCAACGACGCAATCGGCGAGGTCTTCCTCGAAAAGAACATCTTTCGCATCGACCACTACCTCGGCAAAGAGTCCGTGCAGAACCTGATGGCGCTACGCTTCGCCAATGCGCTGCTCGAGCCGCTTTGGAATAACGCCTACATCGATCACGTTCAGATTACTGTCGCCGAAACGCTCGGCGTCGAGGGGCGCGGCGCCTACTACGATGGATCGGGCGCGGTGCGCGACATGGTGCAAAATCACATGCTGCAGTTGCTCTGCCTCGTCGCGATGGAGCCGCCCTCCTCGCTGGAAGCCGACGCGCTGCGCGACGAGAAACTGAAGGTGCTGAAATCGCTGACGCCGATCAACGACTCCAACGCCGCCGTGGCGACAGTGCGCGGCCAATATCGCACCGGCTTCGCCGAGGGCGCGCCGGCGCCCTCGTATCTGCAGGACATCGGCAAGGAGGCGAGCGACACGGAGACCTTCGTCGCGATGAAGCTCGGCATCGCCAACTGGCGATGGGCGGGCGTTCCGTTCTATCTACGCACGGGCAAGCGACTGCCGCAGCGCTTCTCGGAGATCGTCGTCGGCTTTCGGCGTGTACCGCATGCGATTTTCGACACCGACGCCGACAGCATCCCGGCCAATCGCCTGGTGATCCGCGTTCAGCCGGACGAAGGCATCAAGCTGTGGCTGATGATCAAGGAGCCCGGCCCGGGCGGCATGCGCTTGCAGCACGTGCCGCTCGACATGAGTTTCGCCAAGACGTTCTCCGGCCCGTCGGCGGACGCATACGAAAGGCTGCTGATGGACGTGATCCGCGGCAACGCGGCGCTGTTCATGCGGCGCGACGAGGTGGAGGCCGCTTGGCGCTTCATCGACCCCATCCGCGAGGCGTGGACGCATTCCCACGATGCGCCCAGACCCTACGCCGCCGGAACCTGGGGACCCGCAGCCTCCATCGCGCTCATCGAGCGTGACGGACGCACCTGGAACGAGGAGTTCGAATGACCCTGACCCTTCCCGCTCGCCAACACTTCGCGACGCCGAGCGCGCTCGCGCCCGCCTTCGCGCAATGGACCGCCGATCGCCTCAGCGAAGCGGTCGAGCAACGCGGCGCGGCCCTGCTCGTCGTCTCGGGCGGCACGACGCCCGTGCACTTTTTTGAGGCCTTGTCGACCCAGCCGATCGACTGGTCGCGCATCTCCATCACGCTGGCCGACGAGCGCCGCGTTCCTGACGACAGCCCGCGCTCGAACGCCAAGCTCGTGCGCGAGACGCTGCTCAGCGAGAATGCGGCGAGCGCCCATTTCGTGCCGCTCGCCGATAGCCGGCTCGGCGAGGACCGGGAACTCGCGGCGGCGAACGCGCGCATCGCGGCGCTGCCGGCGCCGGCCGACGTCGTCGTGCTCGGCATGGGCGACGACGGTCACACCGCTTCGTGGTTTCCCAACGCCGAAGGCCTCGCGGAGGCGATCGACGTCGGTGCGCGCGCGCTGGTCGCGCCGATCCGCGCGCCGGGGGCGCCGGAACCGCGTCTCACCCTGACCGGTCGCGTGATCCTGCGAGCGCGCGCGATCGCGCTGCACATCGAGGGGCCGAAGAAACTGGCGACGCTCGACAAAGCGTTCGCCGACGGGCCCGTCGAAGACATGCCGATTCGAGCCGTGCTGCGCCAGGCTACGGAACGCCTGACGCTCTTCTACGCCGACTAGCCAACTCGTTTGCTCTCGCTCGCGGCTGTCATGGCCGCGACAAGCGGGCGTCCAGCGACCTATAGCGCTGCTGTCAGGTTGACGCAGAGCATCTCTTCTCCCCGCGCGGCGCGCGGGGAGAGGGAGTCGCGCCGATTACATCCAACAGCCGCAGGCGCTAAGGCGCGCGGCGCTTCATAACGCGAGGTTTGCGGCGGCTGTCTGGCCCTCGGCCTCGCGGGGCGCCGGCTCCGGCCGCGCGCCCCTTCCCATCGCTCGGCTTCGCCCTCCGCTCTGCCGACTGGCTTGCCTCGTCCGCGCGAGGAAATGTCTCAAATATAGGATTCGACCCGCACAATGGGGCTGTGGCTGCGTGAGAATCGTAGCTACATTGGCTGTCCCGGGAGCGGCTTTCGGCCCAACCGGCGAAAAGACATTGGGGAGGACGCGCATGCGAGGGCGAGCCGGGAGCGACGACGAGGCGGGTAGCCTCGCTTTCGCCGCCAGGGGCGCGGGTCGCTCTGTTGACTGCTCAAATCAAGAAACACGGCCGCGCGACTAACGCGCGGCGCGGAGGAACGCCTTGACCACGAGTGCGCTCGCGCTGGAAATGCGCGACATTTGCAAGTCGTTTCCGGGCGTGCGCGCGCTCGACGGCGTGAGTTTTGATTGCGCGGCCGGCGAGGTGCACGCGATCTGCGGAGAGAACGGCGCCGGCAAGTCGACACTCATCAAGGTTTTGGGCGGCGTTTATTCCCCGGATTCCGGTCAGATCCTCATCGGCGACGTGGAACGGCTTTTCGCGCGCCCCGCCGACGCGCGAAAGGCCGGCGTCAGCATCATCCATCAGGAGTTGAGCCTCCTGCCCCACCGCACGGTCGCGCAGAACGTTTTTCTCGGTCTCGAGCCGACACGGTTCGGCGTGCTCGACCGGGCCGCCATCCGGGCCGGAACGGTCCGTTTGTTGAAGCGCCTATCGTCGACCCTCGACCCTGATGCGAGGGCGAGCGATCTCTCGGTGGCGGAGCAGCAAGTCGTCGAAATCGCGAAAGCTCTCGCTTTCGACGCGCGCATTCTGGTGATGGACGAACCGACCGCGGCGCTCGACGGACGCGACGCCCAGCGCCTGCTCGCGCTGGTGAGGAGTCTTCGCCTGCAGGGCGTCGCGATCGTCTACATTTCCCATCGCATGTCCGAACTCGCCGAGATCGCCGACCGGATCAGCGTGATGAAGGACGGGCGAAAGGTGTTCACCGGACCCGCCGCGGAACTTCCGACGAGCCGCATCGTGCGGCTGATGGTGGGACGCGAGCTCGCCCAGTTCTATCCGCCCCGTTCGCAAGCTCCGGCGGGAGCGCCCGTGCTGGAGGTGGCGTCGGCGGGAAATCGCGTGCTCGCGGACATCGATCTCACGCTGAGCGCCGGCGAGATCGTCGGCGTCGCGGGGCTCGAAGGGTCGGGAAAGACGGAGTTGGCGCGCGCGCTGTTCGGCGATCTGCCATTCGAGCGTGGGACCCTTTCGATCGCCGGTGTCCAAAAGGAGCTAAGGAGCCCGCGAGCCGCGATCCTCGAGGGCGTCGGCTATCTGCCCAACGATCGCAAGCGCGAGGGATTGGCCCTGCAGCGATCTTCGCGCGACAACGTTCTCCTGACGCTGCGCGCCTTCGCCTTCGCGCTCGGGCGCGCCAAAGGCGCAGGAATGGCCGACGCCGCCGCGGACGAACTGCTTCGTCAGTTGGACGTGCGCGCCGCTGGGTTCGATCAGGAGATCAAACTGCTCTCGGGGGGCAATCAGCAGAAGGTGATCGTCGGCCGATGGCTCGTTCGCGATCCCCGCATCCTCATCTTTTGCGAGCCGACCCGAGGTATCGACATCGCAACGAAAGCGGCGATCTATCGCATCATGCGCAATCTCGCCTCGCGCGGTCGCGCCATCCTGCTCGTCTCCTCCGACTTGCCGGAGATCGTCGGCGTCAGCGACCGCATTCTCGTCATGCGCGGCGGTCGCATCGTCGGGGGATGCGACGGCGGCGCCAGCGAAGAAGCGGTGATGGCGCTCGCGGTCGGGCATCAGGTCGAAACGGACGCCGGCGAAGGCGCCAACATCGGGGTCGCCTCATGAGCGTCGTCGCCTCAGGCATGGCGCGACCGCGGCGCGCGCCGCCAATCCCGCTTCTGTTGTTCGCCGGCTCCTTGATCCTCTACATCGCTGTCGCTCTCTGGACAGGACAAACGAGTCAACTCGAGACCGACGGCTGGGTTGGGCTCCTCCAGCGCATGGTCGCGCTCGGCATCGTCGCCGTCGGCCAGACCTTCGTCATCCTGTGCGGGTCGATCGATCTCTCGGTCGCCAACCTCATCAGCGTCGGCGCGGTCGGCGCCTCTTTCATTATGCAGGGCGACGCGTCGATGATCGCGCCCGCCGTGGCCGTGGTGCTGGCGATCTCGATCGTCGTCGGCGCGATCAACGGCGCAATCATCGCCAAGCTGAACGTCAATCCCTTTATCGCAACCCTCGGCGTGGGACTCGTCTTGCAGGGGCTCCTGTCCGCCAGCTTCACCAATTTCGCCGGCTCGGTGCCGCCGGCATTCCAGGCGTTCGCCTATGGCGCGCTCGGCCCTGTTCCCTATTCGGTGTTGGGGCTGTTCGCACTTGCGCTGCTTGCCTGGTGGGCGCTGCGGACGACGAAATTCGGCGCTCACCTCTATGCGGTCGGCGGCAACGCTGAGGGCGCGCGACTGGCGGGCGTGCGCACCGATCTCGTCGTGATCGGCGCCCATGTCGTCTGTAGCGTGCTTGCCGGCGTTACCGGCCTTTATCTGGCGAGCCGGCTGCGCTCGGGCGCGCCGTGGGTGGGCCGGGAGGGCGTTTACGATCTCGAATCGATCGCGGTCGTCGTGATCGGCGGAACGCTGCTGGCGGGCGGCCGGGGCGGGGTATGGGGAACCCTGGCCGGCGTTCTCCTCTTCGCCACGCTCGACGCGACGTTCAACATGCTGGGCGTGCCGCCCTACCCCAAGCTGATTCTGCGCGGCGCGATCGTCATCCTGGCCGTGGCCGCTTATGCCGTCCGCTCCCGGGAGCACGTCGCATGATGACGACGACCGCTCGACCCGAATTGCGGAAACCCAGGGCGCTCGACCTCGCCAAACACATCAATGTTGCGGTTGTCGTCTTCGTCGTCCTCTACGTGATCGTCGGGTTCCTTCAGCCTTCGTATTGGGAGCCGGCAGGCTTCATGAACTTCCTGCGCCGGTCGGCGCCGCTCGCCATTCTCGCCTCAGGCCAGGTGTTCGTTCTGGCGTCCGGCGGATTCGATCTGTCGATGAGCGCGCTCATCACGCTCACGGTGATCGGCGGATCGATGCTGGCCGACAACGATCCCGCCAACACCTGGTGGACGATCGCGGCCCTGTACGGCATCGGGCTTGGCGTCGGCGTGCTGAACGGCCTGGTCGTTTCCTTGCTCAAAGTTCCGTCCATCATCGCGACGCTCGGCATGCTGCTGAGCCTCGACGGCGCCGCGATGATGTGGTCCGGCGGCTCGCCGCGCGGCTATCTCCCCGACAATTTCAGGGCGTTCGGCCGCCTCGTGATTCACGATGTGCCGGTGATCGGCTCGTTTCCGATCGCGGTCGGCGTGCTGATCGTCTTCACCCTGATCGCCTATTGGGGACTGCATCTGACGGTGTTCGGGCGGCGCGTGTTGGCGGTCGGCGACAATCCGCGCGCCGCCGAACTCGCGGGCGTGCGCGTCTCCGCCACGCGCGTCGCAGCCTTCGTGATCTCGGCGCTCAGCGCGGTCACGGGCGGCATCATGCTCGGCGGCTTCGGCGGCGTCTCGGTCGAAGTCGGCTCCGGCCTCGCCCTGCAGGCGATCGCCGCCTGTGTGATCGGCGGCGTTCAGTTGATGGGCGGTCGGGCCAGCGTCGTCGGCGCGATCGCCGGCGCCCTCAGCCTGTTCGCTCTGTTCACGCTGCTCAATCTTGTCGGTCTGTCGCAATCCCTGCGCGACACCGCGCAGGGTCTCATTCTGATTTCGGCCGTGGCTTCGGGGGCCTATCGCCTGCGCCGCGCCGGATAAAGGGGCGAACGCCCTCAATCGCCGCCGAAGGCGGTCCGTCCAAGGAGAGTCTCATGCATCGAGTTCCCATCGGCATTCTCATAGCCGGCCTCGCGATGGCGTTCGCGACGGCAGCCACGGCCCAGAATTTCGACAACACGAAAGACTTCGAATACGCCAAGCAACTGCTGTCGATGAAGCCGCAAGGGCCCGAGGGGAAGCCCTGGGAACAGAACCTCGGCGGCAAGGAGGTCGACACGACCAAATACAAGAAGCCGGGACCGTATCGGATCTGCTTCTCCAACGCCGGCGTCGACAATCCCTGGCGCGTGGTCGGTTGGACGGACATGCAGGCGCAAGTCGAGAAGGACAAGGCGGACATCAAGTCCTTCACCGCCGCGGACGCGGAGGGCAAGGACGACAAGCAGATTTCCGACATCAATTCGTTCGTGTCCGGAGATCAGTGCGATATTCTCATCGTATCGCCCAACACCACCGCGGCCTTGACGCCCGCCGTCGAAGCCGCATGCAAGAAGCTGCCGGTCGTCGTGTTTGATCGCGGCGTGCTGACGCAATGCCCGGTGACGTTCGTCAATCCGATCGGCGGCTATGGTTGGGGCATCCAAACCGCCAACTTCATCGCCGAGAAACTGCCGAAGGGCGGCAAGGTGCTGGGCTTGCGCATCCTGCCCGGCGTCGACGTGCTGGAGACGCGCTGGTCGGCCGCCAATCGCATCTTCAAGGAGAAGGGTATCAACGTCGTCGGCGCCGAATTTACCGGCGGCGACAACGCCAAGACCAAGTCGATCGTCGAGGACTACATCAGGCGCTTCGGCAAAATCGATGCGATCTGGATGGACGCAGGCGCGACGGCGGTCGCGGCGATCGAAGCGTTCGAGGACGCCGGCCAGCCGTATCCGATCATCACCGGCGAGGATCAGGAAGACTTCCTCGTCAAATGGCAGAAGGAGAAGCTGACGGCGTTCGCGCCGACCTATCCTACCTATCAATGGCGCTCGCCGATCATCGCAGCGCTCAAGATCTTGAAGGGCGAGCCGGTGATCGGACCGACCTGGAAGCTCCCGCAGCCTGACATCACCCAGGCCACGCTCGCCTCCTATGTCGATCCCAAGATGCCGCCGCTGCATTACGCGATGTGCGGGTGCAAGGATCTGCCCGGCTATCCCCAGCGCTGGGGCGGCAAGCCCTGAGGCTGCGCGAGGGTGCCCGATCACCGGGCCCCTCTTCTTGAAGGCCGCTTCTCTCGAATGCGTCAGGCGGCGAACGTCGCCTGCAAATGGCGCAGGCCGTTGGCGGCGAGCGCATCTTCGCTCTCCGCCAGCGGCCGCCAGATCGAGACGGCGCGCGCGATCTCTTTGATCTTCGGCGTGAACGCCTCGATCACGACCGGTCCCGGGTAGTCGACGTCGCGCAGCGCGGCGGCGATTTCGGCCCACGGGAGATGATCCTCTCCGGGCGTTCCGCGGTCGCTCGAACAGGCATGGAACTCGACGATATGCCGGCCGGCTCGCCGTAAGGCGGCGGGAATGTCCTTCTCTTCGATGTTCATGTGAAAAGTGTCGAGCAGCAATCCGACATTCCTCCGGCCAATGTCTTCCACCATCTTCAAGCCTTGATCGACGGTGTTGACGAGATCGGTTTCAAATCGATTGAGCGGCTCGAGACCGAGCGTGACGCCGCGATCGGCTGCGTAGTCGGCGGCCCGCTGGAGGCTCTCGACGGCCAGCGCCCATTGTTTCGATCGCTCGTGCGGCTCGAGCATGCGCGTCTTGCCGACCGCGGAATACATCGGCCCGACCACAGTGCGCGCGCCGAGAGCCGAGGCGATGTCGACGCATGCGTTGACGTAGGCGATGCCTTCTTCGCGGATTTTCGCATCGTCCGAACTGAGATCGCGACGAGGACCGAAGGCGCCGCAAACGGTGGCTTTGAGATCCGCTTTCGCCAGCCGCGCGACGATGCTCGCGGGATCAATCGTGTCAGGGTCTTCGACGCAGATTTCCAGAATGTCGAAGCCGAGCGCCTTGGCGTGATCGATGAGGGAGAGCGTCTGGTTGGAAAACGGCGAGGTCCAAATGAAAGTACTGGCTCCGAACAGCATGGCTTCTCCTCACGTCGCAATTCCGGGCGGGAACTCCGGCCCCTCGCGCAGATGATGCTCCAAAGTCGCCTTGGCGCGTTGCGCCAAAGCGTCAATTTCCGCGCGCCTGGCCTTGCCGAGATTGGCGCCGCATGCGATCTCCAGCCGCGCCGCCTCGCGGCCGCTGGGGTTGCGGATTTCGTGCGTGATCGTCGCCCCTCGCGCCGCTGCGCCGGGCCTGGCCCAACTCGCGCTGAAGCAAAGCAGCGTCACGCGCTGGGTCCCGTCGGCGCAGGTCAACGACGTCGTCGCGTCGCAATGGTCCCGCAGCCATCGCAGGATGGCTTCCGCGGGCCCGTGCAGCCGCGTCACCCCAAATCGCCCATAGCCCAAGGCCACGGCGCCAGGCCCCGCGATGAGCTTTCCCGAGGGGTCGCGCGCGACGATTTGCGCTATTTGCAGACGCTTCGCCAGCCGATAGGCGGTCGAGCGCGACAGGCCCTCGGCGCTGGCGATATCGGCGACGCTGGAAGCAGGGCCGTCGGACAGGCGGCGCAGCATACGTGCGAGCCCGCCGACGCCCTTCGTTTGCGTTACGCTCATATCGAGGCCCTCGATGGGCTCCGCGCGGCGGATCGATTGTAGACGTTGCCGGGGTAGTGGATGCGAAAGCGACGAGGGTTGTAGGACGCCCCCATTCCCGAAGCGAGAATGAGATCGTCCGGCAGATCCCAGCGCACGTGATCCTCCGCCCAGAGGTCCGGCGCGACGGACGCCGTCGCCGCGCCCTGGGTGATGATCACGCTCGATTCCATCCTGACCGAGCTCGGCGTCCAGCCGCCCTGCAGCGAGGTCAGCAGCACTTCCAGGGCCTTGATCCCCATCGAGGGGGGATAATCGACCGCCGCGAGCGGCGTGCGGGAACGGATGGCCAGCTTATAAGCGAGATTGAGATCGCCGCCCGTGTGCGGGGGTATCTCGCTCGGCCGATAACCAGCGTCGAGGAACGCCTGCAACGATCCTGCGCCCTGAAGGCCGCTATCGCACCAGACGCCGGCGATCGCGGCGCCAAACCGGGCGATCGCCTTGCGCATGATCGACCGGCCGGCTTCGCGACGCCATCCCGTCCACTCCTCGGCGAGCGCCTCGATGCGGGGAAATCGTTCGAACACCGCACGCGCCGCGGCGAGGCGCACGCGCGCGGGTTCGGCGGCGCCGTCGCCGGGCAGCAAGACGATAGAGCCCGCGCCTGCCAGCCGTTCGGCCAGCCAAAGCGCGGTCAGCCGGCCAATGGCCGCATCGTCGCCGGTGACGAAGCTGGTGCGGGGAACGCTCGCTTCGACGCCACGATCGACCAAAACGACCGCGACGCCGCGCGCCATGGCGTCGCGGATCGCCTCGCCGGTCGCTTTGCCGGCGATGGCGCTGACGATCAGGCCGTCGACGCCGCTCGCGACCATTCTCTGGATGTCCGCCTGTTGCCGGACCGCTTCGTCCTCCGCGTGCAGGACGGTCAGCCGTTCAATACGGTCGCGAAGATGGGACGCGGCATATTCGACCCCGTGAACGAGGGCGACGCGCCACGGATTGCTCATCGAGGCGTTGGAGAAGCCGATTCGAAAACAGCCGGAGCGGCAGGCCGCCATCGGGCGCGAGAGCACGATCCGCCCTCGCTCGGCCACTTCCGCTGTCCGCGAAACGGGCGGCGGACCGTAAGGTTTGAGACTTCGCGGTCCGCGCAGATCGTCGTCGCGCCTGACGGCGTCAGCGTGGGCGCTGATGAAAGCGGCGGCGCGCGGCCCGACGCGCACCCGACCCCGAGGCGCCTCGACCAGACCCGCCGTCGCCAAGGCGCGCACGATCCGGTGAAAACTTGCGCGTGGGGCGCCGATGTCGCGGCGCAAGATCGAGACCTTCGCCTCGCCGTTGTGGGCGACGAGCGCGAGCAGCAAAGCGATAGCCGCGTCCACGCCATTGCGCTGCGATCCCGGCACCGAGGCCTCCCTGTGCCCGGCTATGGCATCGGAGCGCGCCAAGCGAGTCAAGCGGAATGTCTCAAATACGGGCCTCGCGCGGCAAGTCTGCAATCGCCGCCGCGCAACCCCGGCGTTATCCTTCAGACAAGCGAAAGCGCTTCCAGGCTTTCCCGCGGGAGGAGACAGACATGACTTCGTATCTGTTCCGCAACGTGTCCGTATGGGACGGGATCAACGACGAGGACTATGCGGGCGAGGTTCTCGTCGAGAACAATCGGATCAAGACGGTCGCGCGCGGACGCAACGTGATCAGCGCGGTCAACGCCGCCGAAGTGATCGACGGCAAGGGGCAATTCCTGATGCCCGGGATGGTCGAAGGGCACTGCCACCTTTCCTTCGTCGGTCCCGCCCGCAACCAGGACTTGGGAGAAATCCCGCCCGAGGAGCATCTGTTGCGCACCTGCCGCAACGCGACGCTGATCCTGAATCACGGTTTCACGTCCTGCTATTCCGCGGCTTCCGCGAAACTGCGCATCGACGTCGTCGTTCGCCAGGAGATCGAGGATGGTTACCTCGCGGGGCCGCGCTATCGCGCCGCCGGGCCGGAGATCACGACCACCGGCGGCCTCGGCGACGAGCGCAAGCAGCATATGCACGCCGAGAGCTTCGGCATGATCGCCGACGGGGTCGACGAAATCCGAAAAGCGGTTCGGCTGTGTTGCCGGGAGGGAGTCGACAACGTCAAGTTCAACATCTCCGGCGATGAATTCGTCAGCCATGCCCGCGCGGAGATCGTTTCGCTCGGCGAAGACGAACTGATGGTCGGCGTGCGAACCGCGCATGATTGGGGCAAGCGCGTCGCGTGCCATTCGCGCGCCGCCGAATCGGTGAAGCGAGCCGTGCGCGCGGGCGTCGATTGCATCTATCACTGCGACTTCGCGGATGAGGAAGCGCTCGACATGCTCGAAGCGGCGAAGGACAGAGTCATCGTCGGGCCGGCGTTCGGCCTCGTCCACAATTCGGTGTTCGAAGGCGACGCGGTCGGCTTGACGCGGGACGTCGTGACGCGAATGGGCTTGGCGCGCAAACTCGAGTTCACCGTCGCGACCTATCACGAGATGCGCAAGCGAGGCATGCGCGTCGTCGTCGGCGGAGACTACGGCTTCACGGTCACGCCGATGGGACAGAACGCCCGCGACATTGGCCACTTCGTCAAGTTCTTCGGCTACAGCCCCGCCGGAGCGCTGAAATGCGCCACCAGCGTCGGCGGCGATCTGATGGGGCACAAGGGCAAACTCGGGGTCATAAAGGAAGGCGCCCTCGCCGACATTCTCCTGGTCGACGGAAACCCGCTCCAGGATCAGTCGGTGCTGGTCGGTCCGTCGCACTTTTCGATGATCATGAAGGACGGCAAGATGCACCGCGATCCTCGCGCGCGGCAGGCGCCGGGCGTCAGGAGAACCGCCGCCGAATAGCGCGCCTCGCCAGCGCGCATGCGGCGGCGTGCGGCGCAGTCTGCCTCTCCGGCGTCACGCCTGCGCAATTAGGCGTCCCGGCAATCGCCCGGTCGGGCGCCCGTCGGCGACGACAGGAACGCCGGCGACCCAAACGTGAGAGATGCCGGACGGCAGGCGCGTCGGCTGATCGAAGGTGGCGTGATCCGCGATGTTCGCATCGAAAAGGACGAGATCGCCGATCATGCCCGGCCGCAGCAATCCCCGGTCGGCGAGGCCGAAGCGTTGCGCGGCGACCGACGTCATCCGGCGAACGGCGTCCTCGAGCGGGAACCACGCCGCCTCGCGCGTCAAAGGCCCCGCGACACGGGGAAACGTCCCGAAGGCGCGCGGATGAGGCTTGGTCCCCGGACGAGGCAATCCGTCCGACCCGAACATGTGCAGCCGATGGGTGCAGGCGCAGCGAAGGTCCTCTTCGTCGAGTTGGAACAGCACGATGCCGGTCTGGCCGCGATCCTCTTCGATCAGCCGCGCCATCAGGTCGAACGGCTCGAGCCCCATGTCGGCGGCCGCTTGCGCGAGACTGCGTCCTTCGAGGTGCTTCAGGGAGGGAGTGGCGATCGCCGACAGCAGCACGTTTTCCCAGCCGATCAGCGAGACCTTGGATTGGATGTGCGGGTCATCGCCGCCCTCCTCGACCCAGCGCCGCAGCGCCGCGCGCGCCTCGGGATCGTGCAGGCGGGCGAGCAGGGCGTCATGACCGCCGGCCTGCGCGCTCGGCGGCAGAAGCTGCAGCATATAGCTGCTCCCAGCCGGATAGGGATACATGTCGAAGCTGACGTCGACCCCCTCGCCGCGCGCCGCCTCCAGCCGTGCGAGCGCGCTCGGGATCGAGCCCCAGTTCGGCCGTCCCGCCGCTTGCAGGTGCGACAGCAGGCCGGCGCAGCCGGCGCGGCGGAGAATCGCGATGAACTCGTCGATCGAGGCGAGAAGGCCCGCTTCGTAGCTGCGGACATGCGCCGCCAGCAACTTGCCGTGGTCCCGCACCGTCTCGGCGAGCGCGATCAACTCCGCTTCGTCGGCGTAGGCGCTGGGGGGATAGACGAGGCCGAGCGACAGGCCGGCTGCGCCTTGCGTCAGTTGCCTCGCGAGAAGATCCTGCATCGCACGCCGCTCGCTCGCGCTCGCCGCCCGCTGCTCGAAACCCATTGCGGCGAGCCGCAGCGCCGCGTGGCCAACGAGTGACACGACGTTGAGCGCCACGCCGCGATCATGCAACGCATGACGATACGCGGAGAAATCCTCGAACACTTCCTCGGCGTGGGTTTCGCCGAGCAGGGACGAAAAATGCGTGCGAAGCGCCGCGCGCGAGCCTTGCGTCGCCGGGTAGAGCGAAAAGCTGCAATTGCCGACGACGACCGTCGTCACACCCTGCAGGATCTTCTCCGGCCGATCCGGCTCGCGTACAACGATCAGGTCGTCGTGGCAATGCGCGTCGATGAAG
>DASXGX010000124.1:0-57986 GCA_036488815.1 Roseiarcus sp. | reverse complement strand
TCGACGGCATGGGCCCAGGGCGGCCTCGCTGCGGCGATCGGAGAGGACGACAGCGCCGATCTTCACGCCGCGGACACGCTCGCCGCCGGGGACGGTCTCTGCGACGAGCGCATTGCGCGCCGCTACTCGGCCGCGGCGCCGGCGGCGATCGAGGCGCTCACGGCGCTCGGCGTACGCTTCGACCGCCTTGCAGACGGGCGTTTCGGCCTCGGACTGGAGGCCGCGCATTCGCGGCGCCGCATCGTCCATGCCGGAGGCGATGCGACGGGGCGCGAGCTGTTGCGCGCGCTCGCCGAGGCGGCGCGCCGGACGCC
Organism: Roseiarcus sp.; assembly: GCA_036488815.1. Classification (GTDB taxonomy): domain Bacteria; phylum Pseudomonadota; class Alphaproteobacteria; order Rhizobiales; family Beijerinckiaceae; genus Roseiarcus. Next base: position 57,672 of record DASXGX010000124.1, on the reverse strand, counting down.
TTCGATCCAGTTTCTCGAAGGCGTCGAGGCGCGGCGCCTCATCGTCGAGGACGGAGTGGTTTGCGGCGTGGCCGCGCGCGGGGCAGGCGGAGACCTCGTCTTCGCGACCCAAGCCGTCGTGCTGGCGACCGGCGGCGTTGGCGCCCTCTACGACGTCAGCACGAATCCGCTCGGCGGGGTTGGGCAGGGGCTTGCGCTCGCCGCACGCGCGGGCGCCCGCCTCGCGGACCTCGAGTTCGTCCAGTTCCATCCGACGGCGCTCGACGTCGGGGCGCGGCCAGCGCCGCTCGTCAGCGAGGCCGTCCGTGGCGAGGGCGCAATCCTCGTCGACGACAGCGGCGAGCGTTTCATGACGGACGTTCCCGGCGGCGAGCTGGCGCCGCGCGACGTCGTGGCTCGCGCCGTCTGGCGCCGGGCCAAGGAGGGGCGGCGCGTTTTCCTCGACGCCAGGCGCGCGCTCGGCCCGAGCTTCGCGGCGCGCTTTCCCGCGATCGCCGCGATCTGCGCGCAGCACGGAATCGACCCTTCGCGCGACCTGGTGCCGATCCAGGCCGCGGAGCACTTCCACATGGGCGGCGTCGAGGTCGACGGGGCGGGACGAAGCTCTCTCGCCGGCCTGTGGGCCTGCGGCGAGGTCGCCTGCACGGGGCTGCACGGAGCGAACCGTCTCGCCAGCAACTCGCTCATGGAAGCCGCCGTCTTCGCCAAATGGGTCGCCGAGGACATCGACGGCGCGGCTCCGGTGAGCCGGGCCGTGCGGCCCGTTCTCGGCCCCTCGACGCCGTCTCAGAACGCCTTTCAGGTTCGTTCGATCCTCTCTCGCGCCGCTGGCGTCGAGAGGAACGCAGAGGAGTTGCGGCGCGGAATTTCCGCGCTTCTGCCGCTCGCCGCAGCCGCGGACTCAGCCGCCGTCGCGCTGGCGATCTGCGTCGCCGCGCTCCGGCGTGAGGAAAGCCGCGGCGCGCACGCAAGGACCGACTTCCCCGTCCGTTCGCCAGCGGCGATCCGATCGTCGCTTACCTTCGCGGACGCCTTTGCGTTTGCGCGCGCCCTGCCCATGACCCCACTCGCCCGGAGCGCCTGATCCATGCCGACCGTCACCCTCCCCAAGATCCTTTATGAGCCCCTTGTTCGCGCCGCGCTGGTCGAGGACCTTGGGCGCGCCGGCGACTTGACGACGGACGCCGTCGTCCCTCCGGACGCCTCTGCGGCTGCGGCGCTGGTCTCCAGGGATCACGGGGTCGTCGCAGGTCTCGACGTGGCCAAGCTCGCTTTCGAGCTGATGGATCCGGAGCTCGTCTTCGACTTCGTGCGGAGGGACGGCGCGCGCGTCGCTCCCGGCGAGACGGTCGCACGGATTTCCGGCCCTGCGCGCGGCCTTCTGAGCGCCGAGCGCGTGGCGCTGAACTTCCTTTGCCGGCTCAGCGGCGTCGCCACGGCGACCGCGGGACTCGTCGCCGCAGTTGCGGGCTCCAAGGCGCGCATCGTCTGCACCCGCAAGACGACGCCGATGTTACGGGCGCTCGAGAAATACGCAGTCAGGGCAGGGGGCGGCTCGAACCATCGGTTCGGGCTCGACGACGCCGTGCTGATCAAGGACAACCATGTGGCGGTGGCCGGCGGAATCGCGCCGGCGATCCAGCGCGCGCGCGCGAACGTCGGCCATATGGTGAAGATCGAGGTTGAAGTAGACACGCTTGCCCAGCTCGACCAGGCGCTGGCGGAGGGCGTCGACGCCGTGCTGCTCGACAACATGGGCGTCGAGGAGCTGCAGCGCGCGGTAGGCCGCATCGACGGCCGCGCTGTCTCCGAAGCGTCGGGGCGGATCACCGCGCAGTCGGCTCCCGCCGTGGCCGCGACTGGGGTCGACATGATCTCGGTGGGATGGCTGACCCACAGCGCGCCGATCCTCGACCTCGGACTGGACCACCTCTAGGGGCGGTCGTTCCGCGCCGACTGTCCCGCCGCGAAACGGGCCGAACGACTAACCGACCGCGCCCTTCGCGCGCAGAGCGTCGATGTCCTCCTCGGAGAGGCCGAGTTCGAACAGGATCGCGTCCGTGTGTTCGCCGAGGCGCGGCGCCGCGCGGTCCGCCGCGGCCGCCTGTCCGTCGATCACGATCGGCGACCTGACGGAGGGCGCTCGTCCTCCGAGGGCGTCGGCGGCGCGAAGGTCGAGCCTCAGCCCCCTTGCGACGACTTGCGGGTCGGCGAACACCTGCTCGACCGTGTTGATCGGCCCAGCCGGAACGCCCGCCTCCTCGAGGGCGGCGAGCAAAGCGGCGCGCGAGCGGGCCTGCATCGCCGCTGCCAGGGCCGTCACGAAGCTTTCGCGGTTGCGCACGCGATCGGCGTTGGTCGCATAGCGCGGATCGGCGGCCAGGCCCTCGAGGCCGAGGATGCGGCAGACGTCGCGCGTTTGCCGGTCGTTGCCGGCGGCGACGATCAGCGGCCCGTCGGCGGCCTCGAACACCTGGTAGGGCACGATATTGGGATGGGCGTTGCCGAGGCGGCGCGGCGATTCGCCCGATATGAGGAAATTGAGCGCCTGATTGGCTAAGACGCTCACCTGCGTGTCGAGCAGCGCCATGTCGATTTCGCCGCCGACGCCGGTGATCGAGCGACGGATCAGCGCCGACTGGATCGCGACGACCGCATAGACGCCGGTGAAGATGTCGGCAAAGGCGACGCCGATCTTCTGCGGCTCGCCGTCGGGCTCGCCAGTCAACTCCATCACCCCGCCCATGCCCTGGACGATAAAGTCGTATCCGGCGCGCTGGGCGTAGGGGCCATCATGGCCGAAGCCGGTGATCGAGCAGTAGACGAGCCGCGGATTGACCGCTTTCAGGCTGGCGTAGTCGAGCCCGTATTTGGCGAGGCCGCCGGTCTTGAAATTCTCGATCAGGACGTCGGCGCGGGCGGCGAGGCGGCGGACGACCTCGCGCCCTTCGGGGCGTTCGAAGTCGACCGCGAGCGATCTTTTGCCACGATTGCACGCATGAAAATAGGCCGCATCGAGGCGCTCGCCATCCTCCCCCTCGACGAAGGGCGGACCCCAGGCGCGCGTGTCGTCGCCGATGACCGGGCGCTCGACCTTGATCACCTCGGCGCCGAGGTCGGCGAGGGTCTGGCCCGCCCAGGGGCCGGCGAGAATCCGCGCAAGCTCCAAAACCTTCAGACCCGCAAGCGGTTTATCGGCGCTCAAAGACGCCTCCTTTCGCCAAGATCGCCCGCTTGCCGAGCGCTAGCCGAGCGGCGCGCCCATACGCAAGGCCAATTCCTTTATACCCCGAGAAAATGTATAGCCCAGCCGATTTTTTCTTTGGGTTACCCCTTCTGTGCTCGTTGAACTGCGCCCAACTTCATGATTTCATGGCTTAAATATGGAGGAATCATGGACGTCGTGGACCTTCCGCGAGTCAAGAGGGGCCTCGAGTGGCCTACGCTCGGGCTCGTAGCCGTCATTTACGGCCTTTGGTTCGCGACAACCTATTTCCATCGCTATATCCCGCTCTGGGCTCTCGCGCCGATCGGCGCCTGGACCGTAGCATGGCAGATGAGCCTGCAGCACGAGATCATCCACGGTCATCCGACGCGTCAGCGCTGGATCAACACCTGGATCGGCCAATGGCCGCTTGTGGTTTGGCTCCCCTTCGAGACCTACCGCCACAGCCATTTGCAACACCACAACGACACCCGCCTGACGGATCCGCTCGACGATCCGGAATCGTACTATTGGACCGACGAGCAATGGCGGGCGCTCGGCCGGGTTGGGACGTTTGTCGTCCGCCTGCAGTCGTCGCTGATTGGACGAGTGACGATCGGGCCGGGGTGGGCGATAGGCCGTTTCTGGTTCCGTGAGGCCAAAACGATCGCCGCCGGAAACAATCGCGAACTCGCCATTATCGCTCGCCATTTGCTTGAGGCGGCGGTTGTTTGCCTCTGGGTCTTCGGCGTTTGCCGCATGCCGTTTTGGACCTACGCCTTATGCTTCGTCTACGCGGGCACCGGCTTGGCCCTGGTGCGCTCCTTCGCCGAGCACCGCTCTGAAGCAGCGGTTGAGGAGCGGACCGCTATCGTCGAAGATTCATGGATCTTTGGAACGCTGTTCCTGTTCAACAATCTTCACGCCGCTCATCATATGCGCGGCTCGATGCCGTGGTACGAACTGCCACGATGGTATCGGCTGAACAGAGACGCTTTGATCGAGCGCAACGGCGGGCTAGTGTATCATACGTACTTCGACGTCGCTCGGCGCTACCTGTTTCGGCCCCACGACGGCACGTTGCTGCCGCAGCCCGGGCATCGCGCGCCATAGGACGCGCGGCGCAAAGCAGGACGCCGATCTATTCGCCTGACGCGCGGCGATATACAAACGACATCCTGGGAGCGACCGCGATGGGCGCAGAGTTCGTCGCTGCTCTGCCGATGTACGATTTTCCTTGGACCGCCGATGCGCAGGACGCGCTGTGGCGCGCGCTGGCGGGCCGGTTGCGCCAAGCGGGGATCGCCGCGCCGCCCGCGCTGACGCGCGCGCGTCCCCTCGAAGATCTCTGGCGGGATCCTCGCCTGCTGTTCGGGCAAACCTGCGGCTACCCCTATGTGACGAGCCTTGCGGAACACGTCACGCTGATTGCGACGCCGAGCTACGACTTCGAGGGATGCGAAGGCGCCTATCATTGCAGCCTGATCATTGCGAGACGCACAGATGCGAGGGGCGCGCTGCATGAGTTCCGCGGGGCGCGCGCCGCCCTCAACGGGCAGACCAGCAATAGCGGCATGAACCTTTTCCGCGCGGCGATCGCCCCCTTCGCCCGTCGGGCTCCCTTTTTTGCATCGGTCGAGGTCACGCGCTCGCATGCCGCGAGCCTGTCGGCCGTCGCCGCAGGAAGGGCCGACATCGCCGCGATCGACTGCGTGAGCTTCGGCCTGCTGCGACGCGCGCGCCCGGATTTGACGGATGCGGTCGCAGTCTTCGCCCGCAGCGCGTTGTCGCCGGGCTTGCCTTACATCGCCAGCGCGTCGCTATCTCCGGGTATCGTGGCGGAGGTTCGGGCCGCCCTGGCGGAGACGCTGAGCGATCCCGCATTGGCGGCGACCCGCGCCGCGCTGGGCCTCACCGGCGCAATTGCTCTGCGAAGAGCCGACTATGAGGCGATCGGAGCTTTCGAACGCGAGGCGGCGGAGCTCGGTTATCCTGAACTGGCGTGAGCATTGACGCGCGCCGACATCGCGTGTTGACGGCGCGGCGTCTTCGACGCTTTATGACGCGCGACAAGGACGCGGGAGGAACCGATGGATTTGCGCTTCACTGACGAGGAGGCAGCGTTTCGCGACGAGGTTCGTCGGTTTGTGCGCGCGGAGCTGCCTCCCTCCATCCGAGACAAGATCGCGGCGGGACGCCACCCCAGCAAGGACGACATCGTGCGCTGGACGCGCATACTCGCCGCCAGGGGATGGTCCGTCCCGCATTGGCCGGCCGAGTGGGGCGGGACCGGTTGGAGCCCTATCAAGCTCCTGATCTTCAACGACGAATTGCAGCGGGCGAATGCGCCCGAATCGCTCGCCTTCGGCACCAGCATGGTCGGACCGGTGATCTACACCTTCGGCTCGCAGGCCCAGAAGGAGCGCTTCCTGCCGCGCATCGTCGATTTGCGGGATTGGTGGTGCCAGGGTTTCTCCGAGCCCGGCGCCGGGTCCGATCTGGCCGGGCTTCGCACAACCGCGAAGCGGGACGGCGACGCCTGGGTGATCGAGGGCCAGAAGACCTGGACCACGCTCGCCCAGCACGCCGACTGGATCTTCGTGCTCGCCCGCACCGACGCCAGCGTGAAGAAGCAGGAAGGCATTTCCTTCTTCCTCGTCGACATGAAATCGCCTGGCGTGACCGTCCGTCCAATTCAAACGATCGACGGCGGCCACGAGGTCAACGAAGTCTTCTTCGATTCGGTGCGCGCGCCACTCGAGAACCTGGTCGGTCAGGAAAACAAGGGCTGGGATTACGCGAAGTTCCTGCTCGGCAACGAGCGCAACGGCATCGCGCGCGTCGGCATTTCCAAGGCGCGTATCGCGCGAATTCGGCAACTCGCATCGCTTGCGACATACGGCGGCCAGCCGAAGTTGGCCGATCCGCTGTTCCGCATGAAGCTCGCCGCGGTCGAGGTCGAACTGAAGGCGCTGGAAATGACGCAAATGCGGGTGATCGCCGGCGGGCAGGGCGAAAAGGGCAAGCCGAATCCGGCCTCGTCCGTTCTCAAGATCAAGGGCTCGGAGCTGCAGCAGGCGACGACCGAACTCTTGATGGACGTCGTCGGCCCCTACGCGCTTCCGTACGAGGCCGAGCGCGACGACGGCGAGCGATGGAACGAGCCGCCGATCGGACCGGACTGGGCCGCGACCATCGCGCCAACCTATTTCAACGCGCGCAAGGTTTCGATCTATGGCGGGTCGAACGAAATTCAGCGCTCGATCATCGCCAAAGCGATCCTGGGGCTTTGAGATGGACTTCGATCTCAACGAAGAGCAAAGGCTGCTTGCCGACAACGTCGCGCGCCTGATGAAGGACCGCTACGGATTCGAGAACCGCAAGACCTATCAGGCGACGACGCACGGTTTCAGCGAGGAACTATGGCGCCGCTACGCTGAGCTTGGCCTGCTCGGGCTTCCCTTCAGCGAAGAAGACGGCGGATTCGGCGGCGGCGCCGTCGAGACGATGCTGGTCATGGAGGCGTTCGGCCGGGCGCTCGCGCTGGAACCCTATCTGGCGACCGTCGTGCTCGCCGGCGGCGTCATCCGGCGCGCCGCCAGGCAGGAGCTGCGCGCCGAGCTCGCCCCGCAGATAGCCGCGGGGGATCTGCGCCTCGCCTTTGCGCATAGCGAACGCCAATCCGGCTGGGACCTCTTCGACGTCACCGCGAGCGCGCGCAAGGATGGCGGCGGTTACGTCCTGAACGGCGAGAAGGGGCTCGTGCTGCACGGCGACAGCGCCGACAAACTCGTGGTCAGCGCCCGTATCGCAGGCGGGCAACGGGAGCGGACGGGCCTCGGCCTGTTTCTCGTCGATGCGGCGGCGCCGGGGGTCGCGCGGCGCGGCTATCCGACGCAAGACGGACAGCGGGCGGCGGAAATCACGCTGACGAACGTGCGGGTGGAACCGGAGGCGGTGATCGGCGATCCCGAGAACGCCGCGCCCGTTATCGAACGCGTCGTCGACGAGGCGATCGCCGCGCTGTGCGCCGAGGCCGTCGGCGCCATGAGCGAAGCGCAGGCCATGACGGTCGACTATCTCAAGACGCGCAAACAATTCGGCGTGCCGATCGGTTCATTCCAGGCGTTGCAGCATCGCGCCGCCGACATGGTGGTCGCGCTGGAGCAGGCGCGCAGCATGATGATGTTCGCGACGATGATGGCGGGGGAGCACGACGCTGCTGCGCGCGGCAAGGCCATCTCGGCGGCCAAGGCGCAGATCGGGCGTTCGGCGAAGTTCATCGGGCAGCAGGCGACGCAGCTTCATGGCGGCATCGCGATGACTTACGAATACAAGCTCGGTCACCTCTTCAAACGCATGACGATGATCGACATGGCGTTCGGCGACACGGAGGCCCATTTGCGGCGCCTCAGCGAAGCGGATAGCTTGTTCGCCGCGTAAAACAGCGCCGCTCGAGGGGATTCGTTGCAAGCCAGTCCAGATTTCTTCCTCGGTGTCGACGGCGGCGCAACGCGCTGTCGGGCGCGGCTGCGCAATCGAATGGGCGCGCTGCTCGGCGAGGTCGAGGGACCGGCGGCGAATATCTATGTCGATTTCGGCGGCGCGATCGCCAATGTCCGCGCCCAGATGGACGGCGTCGCCGCTATGGCCGGGCTCGACGGGGATGCGCTGTCGCGGACGGCGCTCGGCATGGGCCTCGCCGGCCTCTCCAGCAGCGAGGACGCGCAGCGCGTCGAAGCGCGTTTCCAGGGGATGAGTGGGGTCAAAGCGGCGAACGACGCTGTGACGGCGTGCCTGGGCGCCCACGGCGGCGCCGACGGCGCGCTGGTGATCGCCGGCACCGGCTCAGCCGCCATGGCCCGCGCGCGGGGCCGCGAGACGGTCATCGGCGGCCGCGGGTTTCTGCTTGGCGACGACGGCTCGGCGGCGCGGGTCGGGGCCGATGCGGTGCGGGCGTCGTTGCGCGCCCATGAATTCCTCGGGCCGACATCGCCAATGACGCACGAGATCATGCGCCGATTCAACGACGATCCGCTCGTCGCAATCCAATGGGCGATTACCGCGAAGCCTTCGGGCTACGGCGCGTTTTCGCCGCTCGTTTTCGAATGCGCCGCGGAGGGGGACACGGTCGCGCTCGCCATCGTCGCGGCCGCCGCGCACGCCGTCGATGCGCTGATCAAGGCGGCTCAGGCGCTCGGCGCCGAACGCGTCGTCCTGGTCGGCGGCTTGAGCCAGCCGCTGAGGCCTTATCTCGCGCCTTCGTCCCTCGCCGCGTTGCGCCGTCCGCTGTTCGACGCGGTGGACGGAGCCATCCTTCTCGCGGGCGGGGTCCTGCCCGAGAACGAACTCAGCGAAACGTGAGCGCTACGCCAATGTTGCAGGTCTTTTACGGCGCCCGCCTGTTCGACGGTCTGACGATGCACGAGGACCGTGCGCTCGTCGTCGAGGACGGCCTGGTCCAAGCAGTCGTCGCCGTCGCCGATCGCCCGCGCAGCGGGGTTCAGCGCGATCTCGGCGGCGGCGTTCTCGCGCCTGGATTCGTCGATTGGCAGGTCAATGGCGGCGGCGGCGTGCTCTTCAATGCCACGCCGACTGCAGAAGCGATCGAAGCGATCGCGGCCGCGCATCGGCGCGAGGGAACCACCGCCATCCTGCCGACGGTGATCACCGACGCGCCTGAGGTGCTCGCGGAGGCGCTGCGGGCGGCGCGTGATGCGGTCGCCCGGCCAACGGGATCCGTCGGCGTGCATGTCGAAGGACCCTATATCGACGTGCGTCGGCAAGGCGTGCATCAGCCGGAATACATCCGGCCAATGCGGGACGAGGACGAGGCGCAACTGATCGCGGGCCAGGCGGGCGCGACGGTTGTGACTGTCGCGCCGGCTTCTGTCTCGGTCGATCGCATTCGCCGCCTCGCTTCGGCCGGCGTGATCGTGAGCCTCGGTCACACGGAGGCGACCGCTGAGGAGGCGAGGGCGGCTTTCGCGGCGGGCGCGAGCGCGGTGACGCATCTCTTCAACGCGATGAGCCAACTGGGCTCCCGCGCGCCGGGCCTTGTCGGAGCGACGCTCGCCGAACCGGCCGTCGTCTGCGGCCTGATCGCCGACGGGCACCACGTGCACGACGACGCCATGCGTGCGGCGTTCAACGCGAAGGGCGCTGCGGGCATAGCGTTGGTGTCGGACGCTATGCCGCCTGCCGCCGGCGGCCCGCCGACGTTCCGCCTCCAGGGGCGGCCGATGACGCAGTCTGGAACGCGCCTCGTCTCGGAGGACGGCGCGCTCGCCGGCGCGGCGATTACGATGCTCGATGCGGTTCGCTATGTGGTCCGCACGATGGGGTTGCCGCTGGCGGACGCCTTGCGCATGGCTACGTCGACGCCGGCTCGGATGCTTAGGCTGCAGCGCGCGATCGGACATCTCGCCCCAGGCGCGCGGGCAGATATGGTCCATCTCAGCGATCCGCTCGACCTTGCAGGCGTTTGGCTCGGGGGCGACGAAGCGCCTCGCTGAGCTGCGGCTTCCGGCTACACGATCCCTGGTGAAGAGCCTGCAATCGCCGGCCGCTCGCGCGCCTTTTCGCGCCGGTAGTGCGAGGCGCGATAGGTCGCGATCGGGTGGATCGCGCCGCCCGCGCGCAGGCGCGCCATCGCCAAAATCGGCGAAACGTCAGTCGTGAAGGCGCGCTTGAGTTCGAGATGCGCGCCGAGCGCGTCGTTGGCGTCCTGCGCGGCGGCGAGCGCGCCACGATCGACGATCAGCGCTTGCGCATAGGCGCGTTGCAACTCGATCGCCGATTGCATCAGGCTTTCGATCGGGTCGGTGACGTTGTGGGACTGATCGATCATGTAGGCGGGCGCGAAGTCCTTCGCCTTGCGCGCCGAAGCGTCCGCCAGTTCGTTGAAGACGAGGAACAGCCTGAACGGCTCGACCGACCCTGCGTCGAGATCGTCGTCGCCATATTTGGAATCGTTGAAGTGAAAGCCGGCGAGCTTGCCGAAGCGCGTCAGCCGCGCGACGATCTGCTCGATGTTGACGCTCGGCGCGTGATGCCCGAGGTCGACGAGGCACTGAGCTTTCGGGCCGAGTTCGAGCGCGGCCGCATAGCTCGTGCCCCAATCGGAAATCACCGTCGAATAGAACGCGGGCTCGTAGAGTTTGTGCTCGATGAAGACGCGCCAGTCCGCGGGTAGCGCCGCGTAGATCTCCTGCATCGATTCGAGATAGCGGTCGAAGGCGCGCGTCAGATTGGACTGTCCGGCGAAGTTCGAGCCGTCGCCGACCCAGACTGTCAACGCTTTCGAGCCGAGGCGCTCGCCGATCTCGATGCACTCCTTGTTGTGCGCGATCGCCTGCCGCCGCACCGCCGGATCGACGTGGCTCAGCGATCCGAACTTGTAGGAGAGGGGCTGGCCGGGCTGATCCTGGAACGTGTTGGAATTGACCGCGTCGAAGGCAAGCCCGCGCGCCGCCGCCGCTTCGCGCAAGGCGCGCCAATCCTTGGTCAGGTCCCACGGAAAATGGGGTGAGATCGTCGGCGTGGCGCGGACCAATTGCTGAATCGTCGCGCAGTCGTCGATCTTGTCCTCGACGCCGCGCGGCTCGCCGGGGCCGGGGAAGCGCGCAAAGCGCGTGCCGCCCGTGCCGACGCCCCAGGTCGGGATCGCGACGCCGAAGGCCATGGTCGCGCGCGTGACCGTCTCGATGTCGAAGCCGCGGCGCGCAAGCTGGCGCGCCAACGCGCCGTAGTCTTCGTCGAGCGGAGACCGCTGAGCCTGATTGCTCTCGGCGATGAATTCGTCGGCGATTTGAAACGTCATGGCGTCGCTGCCTCCGCCTCGCGGGATGTCAGAGCTATCGCGTGAACGCCTGCGAATTGCCGGCGTCGACGTTGAGGATGTTGCCCGTGGACTTCGCCGACTGATCCGAGGCGAAGAAATAGATCCCTTCCGCAATGTCCTCGGGCAGCACGGAGAGCTTGAGCAGCGAGCGTTGCCGATAGACCTCTTCGAGCTGGTCCTCGGTCACTTTGTTGGAGGCGGCGCGCTGCTGGCGCCATTCGCCCATCCAGATCTTCGAGCCGCGCAGCACCGCGTCGGGATTGACGGTGTTGACGCGCACGCCATGCGGAGCGCCTTCGAGCGCCAGGCAGCGCGCCAAATGGATTTCCGCAGCCTTGGCGGCACAATAAGCCGAGGCGCCGGGCGAGGCGGCCAGGCCGTTCTTGGAGGCGACGAAGACGATCGAGCCGCCGCTCTTCTGCGCGACCAGAAGCCGGAACGCCTCGCGCGCGACGAGAAAATAACCCGTCGCGAGTACGTCGATGTTCTTTTGCCAGAGTGCGAGGCTCGTATCCTCGATCGGGGAGGCGGAGGCGATGCCGGCGTTCGAGACGACGATGTCGAGGCCGCCGAAAGCGACGGCGGCGTCGGCGAAGCTGGCGACGACGCCGGCTTCGTTCGTGACGTCGACGACGAGGCCGACTGCGCTGTCCTTGCCGTACCGCTTGGCGATCTCGGCGACACGCGCGTCGAGCGCTTGGCGATCGATATCCGCCAGCACGACGCAAGCGCCCTCGGAGGCGAGGCGCAGCGCGGTCGCGCCGCCGATGCCGCCGGCGCCGCCTGTGACGTAGGCGACGCGCCCGGCGAGCGATCGAGGCTTCGGCATGCGCTGCAGCTTGGCCTCTTCGAGCAGCCAATATTCGATGTCGAAGGCCTCCTGCTCGGCCAGCCCGACATAGGCGCTGACGCCCGACGCGCCACGCATGACGTTGATCGCGTTGACGTAGAATTCGCTGGCGATGCGCGCGGTCGCCTTGTCCTTGGCGAAGGAAATCATGCCGACGCCCGGCACGAGATAGATCACCGCGTTGGGATCGCGCATCGGCGGCGAGTTGGCCCGTTTGCAGCGCTCGTAATAGGCGGAATAGTCGGCCCGATACGCGGCGATCGCGTCGTGGAGGCCCGCGATGACGGCGTCGAGATTGTCCGCTGCGGGATCGTAGGGCAACACGAGCGGTCGGATCTTCGTGCGCAGAAAATGGTCGGGGCACGACGTGCCGAGCGGGGCGAGTTCGCCGAGCGCGTTCGAATTGACGAATTCGAGCACTTCCGGCGCATCGGTGAAATGGCCGACCTTTCGCTCGGAGCTGGAGATCTTTCCGCGGATGAGCGGCATCAGCCGCGCTGCGACGGCGCTGCGCCGCACCGGCTCGACGGCCTCGACGCGGGCGCCGGCAAAGGCGGGCCGCCGCTCGTTCGCGGCGAGCCATTCGGCCGCCTGATTGATCACGGCGAGGGTCGCCTCGTAGCAGGATTTGGCGGTCTCGCCCCAGGTGAAAAGCCCATGGCCGCCGAGCACGACGCCAACCAGATCGGGATTGCTGCTCGCCATCTTGCCGAGCTTGAGGCCGAGATCGAAGCCGGGACGTTGCCACGGCAGGAAGCCGAGCTTGCCTGCAAAGATGCGTTCCGTCAGGGCCTCGGCGTTCTTGGAGGCGGCGATGGCGATCACGGCGTCGGCGTGCACGTGGTCGACATGGGCGTGCGGCACGAAAGCGTGCAGGGGCGTGTCGATCGAGGTTGCGCGCGGATTGAGATTGAACGTGCAATGGTCGAACAGGGCGACCATCTCGTCCTCGTGGGCGAGGCCGCGATAGAGGCCTTTGAGACTCTCCAGCTTGTCGAGATAGAGGGTCGCGAACCCATCGCGCTTCATCGAGCCGATGTCGCCGCCCGAGCCTTTGACCCAAAGCACTGTGACGGGCTGCTTGGTGAGCGGATCGGGCATGGCGATCTTCGCGGAGGTGTTGCCGCCGCCGAAATTGGTGATCCTGAGGTCGCTGCCAAGCAGATTGGAGCGGTAGAGCAGCTTGCCCGGTTCGTCGAGCTGCGCCGCGTGGGCGTCGTCCCAGAGATTGCGTAGAGGCTCCGCCGCCGCCCTCGTCATGGAAAGTCCTCCCGCACAACGTGTGTCAGGCCGGGACAATAAAACCGCTCCCGATCACGGTCAATCATCATCAATCGATGGTGCGACGCAATATGAGTGATGCGGTGCGAGAATGATCGATTGTGAAAGATATGCGTTGACGCATCCCGCGGTCCGTGAAAAGTTTTTGTCAACGATCGGGAGGCGGGCGGTGCACGAACGCGAACGCTGGCAGGTCATCAGGGCGATGCTGCGCGAGAGTGGTCTTGTGCGCGTCGCCGACGTCTGCCGCGCGACTGGCGCCTCCGAGGCTTCCGTGCGTCGCGATTTCGCGCGGCTCGCGGCAAATGGGCTGGCGACCCGCGTGCACGGCGGGCTCGAGGCGGCCGCCGATTTTCGCGTAAGCGCCGCGGATGCGCCCGCGCTGGCGACGCGGTCCTTCGACGTCAGCCAGACGATGAACGTCGGCGCGAAGCGCGCCATCGCGCGCATCGCCGTGGAGCTCTGCTCGGACGGGGACGCCATCATCGTCAACGGCGGCACGACGACCTTTGAGATGGGCGCCTTCCTGCGCGATCGCCGCCTCAAGGTCCTCACGAACTCGTATCCGCTTGCCGAGATCCTGATCCACAGCAGCCAGTGCCGCGTCGCGCTGCCCGGCGGCGAGGTCTACCGCGAGCAGAAGCTGATCGTTTCGCCGTTCGAAGAAGACGCGATCCAGCACTATTCGGCGAGCCGGATGTTCATGAGCGCGATTTCAATCGGTCCGCTCGGCGTCATCGAGGGCGACCCACTCATCGCACGGGCGGAGAGCAAACTGCTGAAACGCGCCGAAAAGCTGATCGTACTCGCGGACAGTTCGAAGTTCGTCGCGCGCGGCAGTCTGGTGGTGTGTCCCTTGTCACGCATCGACACGCTCATCACCGATAATGGCGCGCCGGCGGCGGCACTCGAGATGCTTGCGGCGGCGGGCGTACGCACGATGATCGCCGATCCTGCGGCGCCAGTCACGGCTGCCGCATGAACGGCGCGGCGATCCTCCCCGACCGAGCGGTCGCGGCGGACGCCGGCGGGCGCAGCGCGCCTCTCCTCGAGGTGCGCGGCCTTGAGAAATCCTTCCCCGGCGTGCGCGCGCTGTCCGGCGTTTCCTTCGACGTCGAGCCCGGCGAGGTGCACGCCTTGCTTGGGGAAAACGGCGCGGGAAAATCGACCCTGATCAAGATCGTGTCGGGCGTTTTTCGCCCGGACGGCGGCGAGATCCTCGTCGACGGCCAGGCGGTCGAATTCCACCGCCCGAACGACGCGCGCCGCGCCGGCGTCGCGACGATCTATCAGGAATTGCTTCTCTTTCCCGAATTGACGGTCGCCGAGAACATCTTCATGGGCCATGCGCCGCGCGCCGCGCTGGGCCGTCTCGACTGGCGCGCGATGCGCACGCGCGCCGAAGAGCTGCTGGAGTCGCTCCAGATCCATGATCTCGCGCCGGATCAGGTCGTCGGCGCCCTATCGGTCGGCAATCGCCAGCGGGTCGAAATCCTACGCGCCTTGTCACAGAGCGCGCGCCTTCTCATCATGGACGAACCGACGGCGTCGCTGACCGAGCATGACGTGATGCGGCTGTTCGCGATCGTTCGGCTGCTGAAATCGCGCGGCGTCGGGGTGATCTACATCAGCCATCGGATGGATGAGATTTTTGCGATCGCCGATCGCGTCACCGTGCTGCGCGACGGCGCGCACGTCGGCACGCGGGAGGTCTCGCAAACGACCTCGGGCGAACTTGTCCAGATGATGGTCGGACGCAAGATCGACAATCTGTTCCCGAAGGTCTCCGTGCCGATCGGGGCTCCGATTCTCGAGACGCGCGATCTTGTCCGGCGACCTATGACGAAGGGCGTCAGCCTGAGCGTGCGAGCCGGCGAGATCGTAGGGCTCGCCGGCCTCGTCGGCTCAGGGCGCAGCGAATTCGCGCAGACCGTCTTCGGCGTCACTCCTGCGGAATCCGGGGAGATCAGGCTGGCGGGCGCGCGGGTCGCGATCGATTCCCCGGCCTCTGCGCGCGCGATGGGCATCGCCTATGTGCCGGAGGATCGCGGCGTGCAGGGATTGGTGCGCGCGATGTCGGTGCTGCAGAATTTTTCGCTGGCCGCTCTGCCCGCCCTTTCGCGCGGCGGCTTCATCGACCGCGCCGCCGAGCGTCGCATGGCCGAGGTGGGCGTTGCGCGCTTCAGCGTCAAGACGAGTTCGCTCGAACAGGTCGCGGGGCGGCTTTCAGGCGGCAACCAGCAGAAGATCGTGCTCGGCAAATGGCTCGCCAACAATCCGCGGCTGCTCATCCTCGACGAGCCGACACGCGGCATCGACGTCGGCGCCAAGGCCGAGATTCACCGGTTGATGGGGGAACTCGCCGGCAAGGGAATCGCCATCCTGATGATCTCCAGCGAGTTGCCGGAGGTGCTGGGAATGAGCGACCGGGTGCTTGTCATGCGGGAGGGACGCCTCGTTGCCGAATTCGATCGCGCGTATGCGACGCCCGAGGCGGTCGGCGGGGCGATGATGGGCGGGGACGGGGAAACGGGGAGGGCGGCGTGAGCGCGATCGCTTTTTCGCGCTCGCATGGCGAGCGGACCGGCTTCATACGCCGGCTGGCGTCGCAGGAGGCGTTGCTCGCGGTCGCAGTGCTCGCGCTGGCCCTCGCGGTCGGCGCCGACAATCCACGCTTCCTGGCGACGCGGAATCTCGCCGACGTGCTGCTGGGCAACGCTTATGTAGGCGTCGCGGCGATCGGCATGTCGATGGTGATCATTTCCGGCAACATCGACATCTCCGTCGGCGCCCTGATCGGCGTGCTCGCCACGATCAGCGGGTCGCTCGCGGTCGCCGGCGCGCCCATCGTCGTCGCTTGGCTCGCGCCGATCGTCGTCGGCGTCGCGGTGATGACGCTGCAGGGCTTCGTCATCGCTTATTTGCGCATTCCGGCGATCGTCGTCACGCTCGGCATGATGTCCATTCTCAAGGGCGGATTGATCAGCGTAACGGGCGGGCGCTGGATCAGCGATCTGCCGGACAGCTTTCATCTCGCCGACATTGAGCTCTTCGATGTGCTGCCGATGCCGGTGGTCATCATGGTCGTCGCGACCGCGCTGGCCGCCTTCTGGATGCGATACAGCGCGAGCGGCCGTGCGATCTATGCGACCGGCGGCAACGCCGAAGCCGCACGCCTTTGCGGGGTGTCGCCGCCGCGCACCGTGGTGATGGTGTTCGCGCTGCACGGCTTCTTCGCCGCGATCGCCGCGCTGCTGTTTGCGACCGAATTGAAGGTGATCCAATCGACGGTGCCGCCCAACCTCGAGCTGACGATCATCACCGCCGCCGTCGTCGGCGGCGTCAGCATTCTCGGCGGCGTCGGAACGGTGATCGGCTCGACGCTGGCGGCGATCCTGATCGCCGAGATCGCCAGTGCGCTCGTGTTCATCAACGTCTCGCCCTATTGGATCCATGCGGTCCAGGGAACGCTCATCCTGATCACGGTTGTCGCGGACATCATAAGGCGGCGTCGCCGCAAGGCGGGAGGCTGAGACGATGGCCGCGCTCGCCGCCAATCTCCGCAGCGTCGCGCCGCGCTGGCTTGGCCGGCACGAGACCTTGTTGGGAGCGATCCTCGTCGTCTCCCTGCTCATTCTCGGCGGGTTCAACGAGCGCTTCCTGACGATCGACAATCTTCTCAATCAGGGCCGGCTGATGACGGAGGTCGGCCTCATCGCTCTGCCGATGACCTTCGTCATCATCACTGGCGGCATCGATCTTTCGGTGGGCTCGATCGTTGGGTTGTGCGCGATCCTGCTCGGCTATTCCTGGAAGAACTGGGGCTTTCCCTTGCCGGCGGCGATCGTGTTCGCGGTCGCGGTGGGCGGATTGGCGGGCTTTGCGAACGGCCTGCTGATCACTCGAGTCAAGGTGCCCCCGCTCATTATGACGATCGCGACGCTGGCGCTCTACCGCGGCCTCGCCGAGGGCGTCAGCCAGGCGCATTCCGTGCGCGGCTACCCTGAATGGTTCTTCTTCGTCGGTCAGGGCCAGTGGCTCGGGGTGCCGACGCAGCTTTGGATTCTCGTCGCGGCGATCGCCGTTTCAGGCGTCGCGCTCGATCGCACGACATTCGGCCGGGCGCTCTACGCGATCGGGGCCAACGAGACGGCCGCCCGGTTCTCCGGTCTGCCCGTCGATCGGATCAAGCTGATCGTCTACTCGCTATCGGGTCTTATGGCGGGGCTCTCGGCTTATGTTCTCGTGTCGCGCGTAACGACGACGCGCTCCGACATGGGCATCGGCTATGAGCTCGACGTGATCGCTGCGGTCGTGCTCGGCGGGACCAGCATCTTCGGCGGATTGGGCACGATCTGGGGCACGGTGATCGGGCTCGTGATGATCCAACTGTTGAAGAACGGCCTGGCGCTGACCGGGGTCAAAGGCGACGCCACGATCGTCGTCATCGG
Source organism: Roseiarcus sp. (assembly GCA_036488815.1). GTDB lineage: Bacteria > Pseudomonadota > Alphaproteobacteria > Rhizobiales > Beijerinckiaceae > Roseiarcus. The sequence continues at coordinate 40,042 of DASXGX010000124.1, read as the reverse complement.
CACGGTGCTGATCGCGTCGACCCTTATCGCGAGTTCTCTCCAGCGACGCCGAGAATACGGGGGTTGAGAGAGGGTTTGCCGCAACGCGGCATAAAAGGGAGGAAGGGAATGAACGCCAAATTGATGACGACGGTGGCGTCGGCGATCTTCGCCATGACGCTCGCAAGCACGGGCGCCCGCGCGGCGGAAAGGTGGGATGGCGCGGACGATCTGCCGGTCAACCCGCTCGCCTGCGAGGCCGGCGGCGCCGCGGCCGCCGCCGCCAAGCCCTACGACGGAGGCCAGCCGACCAACGCGCCCGACAAGGTGGGCAAGCCGATCACCATCGTCGACGTGCCTAAACTGATCGGCATCGGCTACTTCAACGCGACGTCGAAGGGCATCCAGGACGCCGCCAAGGAACTCGGCAACGTCAAGGCGACCACCGACGGCCCGACCGAGGCGAAGATCGACGAGCAGATCAAGTTCATCGACAATTACATCACGCGCGGCGTCGACGGCATCCTGTTCGCCGCCAACGATCCGGTGGCGATCGCGCCCGTGCTGAAGAAGGCGCTCTCGAAGGGCATCCATGTCGTCGGCTATGACGCCAATTCGAGCCCCGATGCGCGCGAGTGGTTCGTCAATCAGGCGGAGTTCAACGGCATCGCCAAGTCGATGATCGACTCGATGGCCAAGGAGGCTGGCGAGGACAAGAGCTTCGCGATCGTGACCAGCACCTTCACCACGCCCAATCAGGCGCGCTGGATCGCGGAAATGTGGGCCTACGCCAACAAGTGCCATCCCAAGTTGAAGTGGCTGGAGACGGTCGAGGCGCAGGAGGACAACGTCCTCTCGTTCAATCAGGCGACCACGCTGATCAACAAATACGGCGACAAGCTCTCGGGTCTGTTCGGCATGACCTCCGTCGCGACGCCGGCTTCCGCCGAGGCCGTCACCAAAGCGAAGCTCTGCGGCAAAGTGGCGGTCGTCGGCCTTGCGACCCCGAACGCGATGAAGCCCTATGTCAACGCGGATTGCGTCAAGTCGGTGGTGCTGTGGAATCCGGTCGATCTCGGCTACGCCGCGACCTATGTGATGCGCGCCGTCGTCGACGGCAAGCTGAAGCCGGGCGCAACGTCGGTCGATGCGGGCAAGCTCGGCAAGCTCAACGTCGTCAACGGCAGCGAGATTCTGCTCGGCTCGCCCTTCATCTTCGATAAGTCCAACATCAAGAACTTCGACTTCTAGGTATTGGGCGAGCAGCCGGCCGTGAATGTGACCGGCCGGCTGCGGGCGGAGGCGGGCGTTTCGCGAGGCCCGCGCGAATTATGCAGCGCTACGCATTCAAGATGTATCTCGAACCGGGCCGCGCTGCGGAATATCGCGCGCGCCACGACGCCATTTGGCCCGAACTCGCAACGCTGCTGCGGCGTTCGGGGGTCTCCAACTATTCCATCCACCTCGACGCCGAGACCGGCGTTCTGTTCGCCTATCTCGAACGGCGTGAGGATCACACGATGGACGCGCTGCCAGCCCATCCGGTGATGCGCCGATGGTGGGAGCACATGAAGGACATCATGCGCACGCAACCGGACGGCTCGCCGATCGCCGTTCCGCTCGAGGAAATGTTTCATCTCGACTAGCAGGCCCTGGGGAGAATACGCGCATGGACGGCGCGGTCGCGGTGCTCGACATCGGCAAGACCAACGTCAAGCTGGCGCTGTTCGCGCCGGACGGCGCGCTTGTCTGGGAACGGTCGACTCCGAATGGCGTGCGCCCTGGGCCGCCTTATCCGCACGCGGACGTCGAGGCGATCTGGCGCTTCCTCATTGAGGCGCTGCGAGAAGCCAACCGCGCGCATCGCGTTTCGGCCATCGTTGCGACGACGCACGGCTGCGCCGGCGCGCTGGTCGACGAGACAGGGCTCGTCTTGCCGGTGCTCGACTACGAATATTCCCTCGACGACATCGAGCCGTCATACGCGCCGCTGCGCCCACCCTATGCCGAGACGCTTTCGCCGAAGCTTCCCGGCGGCCTCAATCTCGGCAAGCAGATCGCTTGGCAAAAGGCGCGGTTTCCCGAGGCGTTCGCACGGGCGACCCGATTCCTGACCTATCCGCAATACTGGGCTTGGCGGCTCAGCGGCGTCGCCGCATCCGAGGTCACGATGCTCGGCGCGCACACCGAGATGTGGGAGCCGCTTTCCGGGCGCTTCTCGAGCCTTGCCTCTTCTCTCGACCTGCCGCGTCTGATGCCGCCTTTTCAGCCGGCTTGGCGCAGCCTCGGCCCGGTGCGGGCGCAGGTCGCCGAAGCGACGGGTGTCGAGCCCACGACCCGAGTCCTCAACGGCGTTCACGATTCCAACGCCTCGCTCTTGCCACACCTCGCATCCCGGCGCCCGCCGTTTACGATCGTTTCGACGGGGACATGGGTGATCTTGATGGCGGTCGGCCTTGGCGTCGAAAGACTTCGCGCCGAGGACGACATGCTTGCCAACGTCGATGTCGAGGGAAGGCCGACCGCCTGCGCGCGTTTCATGGGCGGACGCGAATATTCGGCGATCGTCGGGGACAGCCGCGGCGCGCTCGATCGCTCTGCCGTAGAGCGTGTGATTGAGCGTGGCGCGTTGGCGCTGCCGTGCTTCGCGCCGCAAGGCGGCCCCTTTGCAGCGCGACATGGCGAAATTCGCGACGATGGGTCGAGATCCGACCATCCGGCGCTTGCGACGCTCTATGTCGCGCTGATGACTGATCTGATGTTGACGCGCCTCGGCGCCGAGCCCGGCGACCTGATCGTCGAGGGCGGCTTCGTCGCCAACCCCATGTTCGGTCCGGTGCTCGCGGCTCTGCGTCCGCGACAGCGCGTTTTTGCTGGGAGCGACGCCGCCGGCGCGGCGCGGGGCGCGGCGTTGCTTGCGCGGTGGCCGCCCGAGCGCGGCGCGGCGCCCGACCAGATCGCCGTTGCGCCCGCCGAGATCGCCGGCCTTCACGCCTACCGGGACGCCTGGACGCAGGCGCTCAGCGAGAGTTGAATCCTAACGGCCTCCAAACAGGCTTGCGGCAGAGGGAAAATGTGCGACTGTGACGCGCCGTCATGCGAGCGTCACGACAGTCGCGGAACCTGCGCAGGCTCGGCCGGGGGAAATTGATTGCGCATTCTTGCCATGGCGTTTTCGCCTCGCTTCGTCGCTCTGACGGCTTCCATCCTCATTACCGTCGCATTCGCCGTCGGGTTTGCGGCCGCGCCGCCGGACGTGAAGGTCGTGCCGACGCTCGGCTTTTTCCTATTCGGCGCGTTGACGACGCTTGGATTGCGCGACCTTTTCCAGCGTCGTCACGCCGTGCTGCGCAACTATCCGATTTCCGCCCATCTGCGTTTCCTGCTCGAAGGCATGCGGCCAGAAATGCGCCAGTACTTCTTCGAGAGCGAGACGGACGGCCTTCCGTTTTCCCGCAACCAGCGGGCCATCATCTATCAACGCGCCAAGATGGCGCTCGACAAGCGTCCGTTCGGCACGCAACTCGACGTCTACGCCCCGGGCTACGAATGGCTGCGGCACTCGATCGCGCCTAAACCGGTCGCAACGGAGCCGTTTCGCGTCCTCGTCGGCGGCCCGGACTGCGCACGGCCGTATTCGCTTTCGCTCTTCAACATCTCTGCGATGAGCTTCGGCGCTCTGAGCGCGAACGCCATTCGCGCTCTCAATAAGGGCGCGGCGCTTGGCGGCTTCGCTCACGACACGGGGGAGGGCGGCTACAGCCCCTATCACCGCCAAGGCGGCGGCGACATCATCTGGGAGATCGGCTCGGGTTATTTCGGCTGCCGGCGGCCCGATGGCGCGTTCGCGCCGGACCAATTCGCCGCGGCCGCCGCCAACGATCAGATCAAGATGATCGAGATCAAGCTCAGCCAGGGCGCAAAGCCGGGCCACGGCGGAGTCCTTCCCGCCGCGAAGGTGACCGCGGAGATCGCCGCGATTCGCGGCGTCGAGGCCGGCAAGGACTGCGTGTCGCCGGCCCGCCACGGCGCGTTCTCGACCCCGATCGAAATGATGACGTTCGTCGGTCGGTTGCGCGAGCTATCGGGCGGCAAGCCGATCGGATTCAAGCTCTGCGTCGGGCACCCCTGGGAATTCCTCGCCATTTGCAAGGCGATGATCGAGACGAACGTTCGGCCCGACTTCATCGTCGTCGACGGCAAGGAGGGCGGCACGGGCGCCGCGCCACTCGAGTTCACCGATCGGCTGGGAATGCCGATGCGGGAGGGGCTCGTCTTCGTGCGCAATGCGTTGGTTGGCGCGGGGCTGCGCGACACGATCCGCATCGGCGTCTCGGGCAAGATCGCCAACGCCTTCGACATGGCCTGCGCGATGGCGCTTGGCGCCGACTGGTGCAATGCCGGGCGCGGCTTCATGTTTTCGCTGGGATGCATCCAGTCCCTGAGCTGTCATACCGACCGTTGCCCGACCGGCGTTGCGACGCAGGACAAGACCCGTTCGCGCGCGCTCGTCGTCGAGGACAAAACCGAGCGCGTCCGCAATTTTCATCGCTCGATGCTCGAGGCGTTGGCGGAACTGACGGCGGCGGCCGGGCTCGATCATCCCCAGGACTTCCGCCCGGCGCATTTCTCCCGACGCGTAAGCGAAAACGAAGTGATGACGTTCGGCGAACTCTACCCCTCGATGGCCCCCGGCGAGCTGCTGACCGGGGCTCGGGACGAGGGCCTGCGCACGCTTTGGGCGGCGGCGCGGCCCGACAGTTTCTCGATCTCGGTTTAAGTTCCTGACCTCGATTTAGGCGGCGTCGAGGACGATCAGGTCGTCATGGGCGAAATTGACCTCGATAGGTTCGCCTCGATCCGGCAATCGGCCGGAGCCGTCGTTGAACGTGTCGATGACGATCGTCGTCTGGGTGAGCCGCACGCGCAGGCGCACCACGGCGCCCAAGAAGGCGACGTCCTCTATCGTTCCGCGCAATGTGTTGCGACCCTCGTCCGCCGCGCCGAGCCGCAGCGCCTCGGGCCGGAGCGCGAGGGTGCGAACATCGCCCTGCTTGGCGCCATCAAGCCTGCGGCCGGCAACCGCGCGCTGTCCATCGATCTCGAAGGTACGGGCGAGATCGTCGACAATCCGCCCGTCGATGAGGTTGAGCGTGCCGACGAACGACGCGACGAAGCGGGTTCTCGGCGTGTTGTAGATTTCGCCCGGCGTTCCGACCTGCTCAATCGCTCCGCCGTTCATCACGACGATGCGGTCGGACATCGAAAGCGCCTCTTCCTGATCGTGCGTGACGAAAATCGTCGTGATCCCGAGTTTGCGCTGCAAGCTGCGGATTTCGTCACGCAGCGAAACGCGAATCCGCGCGTCGAGCGCGGAGAGCGGCTCATCGAGCAGGAGGATGCGCGGGCTAGGCGCCAGGGCGCGCGCGAGCGAGACGCGCTGCTGCTGGCCGCCGGACAATTGATAGGGATAGCGCGCGGCGAGCTCGGGCAGCTTGACGAGGGCGAGCATTTCCGCAGTGCGCGTCTTGATCTGCCCGGCCGGCTTGCCCGCGACGCGTAAGCCGAAGCCCACGTTGCCGGCGACGGTCATATTGGGGAACAGCGCGTAGGACTGGAACACCATGCCTATGTTCCGCCGATTGGCGCGCAGGCTCGTAACATCTTCACCGTCGATACGGATCTCGCCGCGCGTCGGCGTCTCGAATCCGGCGATCATGCGAAGCGTAGTGGTCTTACCGCATCCGCTGGGGCCGAGAAACGTCACCAGCTCCCCGCGCTCGACCGAGAGGTCGAAGCCCTTGACGACGTTCTCTCCGCCGAAGGTCTTTTGAACTCGAGAAAGCTGCAAGAAGGTCATGGAAGTCCCAGCGTCACCGTGGCGGCGCCGACGCCGAAGCGGAGCGGCCAAGAAGTTGGATGAGGCCCATGCAGGCCCAAGTGATCGCAAAGGCCATCACCGCGAGCGCGGCCGGCTCGTAGGCGCGGGACGCCCCTACGCCTTGCAAGTAAGGACCGAATGCCGGCCGGTTCAGCAGACTTGCGATCGTGAATTCGCCAATGACGATCGCGAAGGTCAGAAACGCGCCCGACAGGATCGCCGGACGGATATTGGGCAGGATGACGCGAACGAGGATGGCGAGGGCCCCGGCGCCTTGGCTCTCGGCCGCCTCCGTGAGCGTGCGAACGTCGATCGCGCGCAGGCCCGTGTCGACCGAGCGATACATGTAGGGCAGACTGAGGGCGACATAGGCCAGCATCAGCAGCGTGTCGGACCCTAGTCCGCTGCCGGTCAACGGGAGAAACGACGCGCTTCCGTAAAGCTTGATGTCGCCGAAAACGAGCACGATGGCGGGAATGACCAGCGGCGACAACGAAATGAATTCGACCAGTCCGCGTAAGCGCGGCAGCCGCAATTGCACCCAATAGGCCGTCGGCACGACGATGAGCACGCTGACAACGATGGTCGTCAGGGCGAGCACGGTCGAATAGAGGAAAGACGCCTGAAAATTTCCGCTCGCGAAGACCAGCCGGTACGCTTCGAAACTGTACTCGCCACGCTTGAGCCGTAGCGAGAACTCGAAGGTCGCGACCAAGGGCGCGAGGAAATAGATCGCTCCGAGCAGCGTCGCGACCGCAGCGGGGAGGGCGCTTCGCTTCATCGGAGCCACCGCTCCGAGCGAGCCCGCAAAAGGAGATAGAGGAGATTGGAGAGACCGGTGATCGCCAGCATGCCCAGCGCCAGGGCGAAGCCGAGGTTCGGATCGTGGAGCACGTCGCCTCGGATCTGCGCGTAGAGCAGGATCGGCACGATATTGAGCGTCGAGCCGGTCAGAGCATAGGCGGTGGCGATGGCGCCGAACGCATTGGCGAACAGCAGCAGCGCCGCGCCGAGGACGCTCGGCCACAGCACCGGCAGGGCGACCATTCGGGCATATTGCCAGCCGCTCGCCCCCTGCATCTCCGCGGCCTCGCGCCACTCGCGCTTCATCCCGTCAAGCGCCGGCGCAATCACGAGGATCATCAGTGGGATTTGGAAATAGAGATAAGTGAGCGTCAGGCCGGCGAACGTGTAGAGATTGAACCCGGCAGCGTAGAGATTGAAACCGAACACACTGTTCAAGAGAACCGTCACGAAGCCAATCCGCCCGAGCGTTGCGGTGAAGGCGAAGGCGAGCGGAACGCCGGCGAAGTTCGAGGCGACGCCCGAGAAGGTCATCAGAGTCGGGCGAACCCATGCGGGCAGGCCGCCTCGCAACGCCGCTAGGGCGAGAACGAGGCCGAACAGCGCGCCGAAGAACGCCGACGCGGCGCTGATTTCGATGCTGAGCCAATACGACGCACGGATCGAAGGCTGGTTCAGCCGCGCGATGTTGGCGAGCGTGAAAGACCCGTCGTGCGTTTGGAAGGCGCCGATCAGCAGGGAGACCGTCGGCGCCACCAGAAACATGATCGCGAAGACGAAGAACGGCGTCACCCCCAGCCACGCCGAGAGGCTGGAGGCGCTGCGCACAGGCGGCGCATTCTTCGTCGCCATCATCGTCAGACCCTGAGCGCCGCCGCTGGCCGTCGAAGGATCACTTTGCGACAGTCGCGCCGACGGTCGAGTCCCATTGGTTGGCGATCACTTCCTTGGCCGCCTTCTGCTCCTCGAGCGACGGGAACTTTGCCTTTGCGTAATTGTCGGCGGCGGGCAGCTTGGCCAGGACGTCGGCCGGGACCTTCCCGGTGGCGACGAGATCGTTGAAGCGGATGGGGTGGCAATAGCCCTTCAACCAGCCGATCTGGCCTTCGTCCGAGTAAAGATGCTCCAGCCACAGCTTGGCGGCGGCAGGATGCGGCGCATAGGCGCTGATCGCCTGGACGTAGACGCCGGCGATCACGCCGCTCTTGGGCACGATCACGTCGACTTTCGGGTTTCCCTTCAAATTGTCGCGGGCGGCCAGGGCGTTGTAGTCCCAGAGGATGACGACAGGCGTCGTCCCTTGAGCGAGCGAAGCGGCGCCGGCCGTCACGGGCACAAAATTGCCCTTCTTGTTCAGCTCGCTGAAATAAGCGAGCCCTGCGGTCGCGGCCTTGGCCGCGTCGGTCACCCCGGAGGCGAGACCGGACGCGTAGACCGCCATCGTCGCCTGGTTCGCGGTGCGAGGATCGCCGACGATGGCGACCGAGCCTTTGAACGCGGGACCTTGCAGGTCCGCCCAGTCCGTCGGCGGCGTCTTGACGATGTCGGAGTTCACCGCCATCGCCAGCACGCCGTAATAGTCGCCGGTCCAATAGCCGTCCGCGTCCTTCGCGGAATCGGGAATGGAGGCCCAGGTCGACACCTTGTAAGGCTGGATCAAGCCGTCGGCTTTCGCGGCGGGTCCGAAGGCCAAGCCGACGTCGATGACATCAGGCGCCTGCGGCCCCTTGTTGTCTTTGTTCGCCTTGACGGCTTCGATTTCGTCGCCCGAGCCGCCGTCGGGGTTAAGCTCGTTGACGGCGATGCCGTATTTGGCCTTGAAGCTGTCGATCAACGCCCCATAGCCGCACCAGTCGTGGGGGAGGGCGATGACAGTGAGCTGGCCCTCTTTCTTGGCGTCGGCGATGAGAGGGTCGAGCGGGCCGGCAAAGGCCGAAGCGGTGAGCGCCAAGGCTGCGGCCACGGCAAACGAGCCGCGCATTCCCCCGATTACGAAACTGACTTTCATGGCCTCCCCCCTCTCGCCGCAGACGTCGGCATCGACGTTCGCCGTATCCCGCTGCCATGACAACGCCATGTCCCACAAGGCGCAATTCGGCCACACAGCAAAAGGCGCCTCGATCAGAAACGCAAATCGTTTATAATCATGGCGTCACTCTCACGCCATTTTGTGGTCTATAGGTGACCGTGGGGGCCGACTTCAAACATCCGATCTGCATTCCGTGCGCATAACTCTCACGCTCATCGCTGTTGCGTTGGTCGCGGCGCTTTCTGCGGCGCTGCTCGCGCCGCTGTTCATCGACTGGTCGCTCCACCGCGCGCAGGTGGAGGCGGAACTGAGTCATGTGCTGGGCGCGCGGGTGGTGGTCTCCGGCCCGATCGACATACGCTTTTTACCGACGCCATATGTTGATCTGGCGGGCGTCAAGGTCGAGGACCCCGACAGCGGGGCGCCGATTCTCACCTGCGACAATCTGCGGCTGGAGGCGGCTCTGGCGAGCCTGCCGAGCGGCAAGTTTCGCTTCACCCTGGCGCGACTCGATCATCCCGTCATGACGCTGGCGCGGGGCGACGCAGGAACGATACATCTGCCCCATTGGCGGATCGACGCGCAGCCCGACCGCGTCGCGCTCGACCGCATCGTGGCGACGGGGGGAGAACTGCGCGTCGTCGGCGGGCAGGCCCCGCTCGATGTCGCCGGACTTGCCCTTGACGCAACGGCCGGCTCGCTGCTTGGTCCCTACCGGGGGACAGTCGGGCTAAAATCGGGCAATGTTCGCGTCGAACTTCGCTTTGCCGCCGGCGCGCTGCAAAAGAACGTCTTGCCGCTCAAGCTCGAGGTCAACGCGGCGTCTGGGTTTCCGAGCGGCCTGTTCGACGGCGTGGTGAGCCTCGCGCCCAAGGGCGCTGGTCTGGCGCTCGGCTATTCCGGCTCCGCCAGCCTCGCTGGGACGGTTCTGGCGGCGGCGGGCGCTCCTGCGTCGCCGTGGAGCGTCGCGGGCTCATTGCGCGGCGATCTGAAAGGGGCGCGGCTCGACAAGCTCGTCGCGCGTTTCGGCCCGGAAGAGCGGGCGCTCGAAGCGAACGGCGCCGCCGCGCTCCAAATGGGCGCGACGCCCGGCGTCTCTGTGGACCTTCAGGCCAAGCAACTCAACTTCGACGCGCTGCTCCGCAAGGACGGGGAGGACTCGGTCGCTCCCATTCGAGCGCTCGACGCGTTCGAGCGCGTCATGGATCCGCTTAACGCGCATGGTTCGCCTGTCGCGCTGCGGGTATCCTTTTCGACGCCGACGGCGATCGTCGGAGCGCAAACGTTGAGCAATGTGGCGCTCGACGCCAATGCTTCGCCGGGGTCGCCCTTGGAAGGCGGGCTTGCAGCCGATCTCCCGGGCGACTCGTCGCTGCGTCTGACCGGCGCGCTGGAACTGGGGTCGGCGGCGCAATTCAAGGGCCGGCTGAGCGCCAGCGTCGGCGACTTCGCGCGCTTGCGCGATTGGGCGGGCAAAGACGCCCCGGCGCTGGCGGAGCGGCTTTCCCTGCTCGACGACGTTCTTCCCTATCGAAAGGCGATCGCGAGCGGCGACGTCGAAATTTCTGGCGTCGGCTTCTCCGCCAGAAACCTTCAACTCCAAATCGATCGCACGGCGCTCAACGGCGCCATGGCCTTCACGCGCCCCCTGGGTGCGCAGCGCGGCCGGCTCTTCATGGACCTGCGGGGCGATGCGCTGGACGTCGACGCGCTCCCGAACTTGAACGCGAGTTCCGCGTTGCTCGGCGACGTCGACCTGTCGCTGGCTATCGAGGCCGCGTCACTGCGCGTCGCCCGGGTCGGGGAGGCGGGGATCGACGGGGGTTCATTTTCTCTGAAGATGACAAAATCGGGCGACGATATCTCGCTCGACCGCTTTTCGATTGCCGGTCTGGGCGGCGCAACGATCGATGCCCGTGGCGCCTCGGGCGCTCAGGGGCGCTGGCTCTCTCTTCAGCTCAAGGCGGATCGGCTGGGTGAGTTCGCCGCGATGGTCGGCCGCGTCGCGCCATCGCCGCTCAGCCGTCTGCTGATGCAGCGCGCGGACGCGCTGTCGCCGGCGCAGGCGACGTTCGAAGCGCGCGGCGGAGGGGCTGGCGGCCTCTTGGATACGATGAAGGCCGCCGGCTCGGCGGGCTCGACTCAATTCACCCTGAAGGTGGACCGCGCGCCGGGCCAAGGGGCCGGAGTCGTCGCCAACTTCAGCCTCGACGCGGCGGAAGGCGCCTCGCTGTTGCAGCAGGTCGGGCTGGGAGGGCCCGCCCATCCGATCGGCCCGGCGCATGTCGAGGCCTCCGCGAGCGGTCGATGGGACACGGGGTTGGACGGCCATGCGACCGGGTCGATCGCCGGAGCGAACTTCACATGGCGGGGGCGCTTCAAGCCGGACGCGCTCGGCGGCGACGAGCCGCCTCTGTTCGGCGCTGCGACCGTGAAGTCGGACAACGGGTTGGCGCTGCTCGCGGCGCTCGGTCTCGCGCGTTCGCCGACGGCGGCGACGATTCCAATCGATCTCGCCGGCGACTTCGTGCTGCGCGGCGCCGAGGTGCACCTGCCACGGCTCGCGGGAACCGTCGCTGGCGCGAAAATCACCGGTCAGCTCGATTGGCGGCCGCCAGCATCTGCGCCGGCCTCCCCCGAGGAGGCCGATGTCGCCCTTGCGCGAAGTCTCGCGGGAGAGGCGCCAATCTCCAGTGCGACGCAGATCGACGGCGAACTTGCTTTGGATCACGCCAGTCTGGGAGCTTTGTTGAGCCTGCCGCTGGGGCCTCAGCCGCAGGCGAAGCCCGGCGCCAAGTGGTCGGACGCGCATTTCGCCGCCCCGCTCGTCGATCCGCCGCCCCTCGACGTGCAATTGAAGATCGACTCGCTGGATGTCGCCGACGGGATCTCGGCGCGCGGAGCGAGCGCGCGTTTGAAGATGGGGCACGGTCTGCTCGAACTTGGCGATCTTGCGATGGACGTCGCAGGCGGCCATGCGTCCGGCCGTCTGACGGTGCGCCGCGACGGCGCCGCCGCGACTCTCGCCGGCCAGTTGTCGGCTGACCTTCCCGGGATTGACCGGCCAGCCCTGCACGGCAGGGTCGGCGCGGCGCTCGCCTTCGCGAGCACGGGGCAGAGCCCGAACGCGCTCGTTTCGGGCTTGGCGGGCGAAGGTAAGGTTGAGATATCGGGGCTTGCGATCCCTCGACTCGATCCCGGAGCGCTGGCCCGCGTGCTGGCGAAGGAGCAGGGGCCCGACGCGCGCATTGACGAGACGAATGTGGTCCATGATCTCGGCGGCGAGTTCGACAAGCAGGCGCTGAGTTTCCCCGACGCGACGACGCCGGTTGCTATGAACGGCGGCGTCCTCCACTTCGGCCCGGTGGGACAGACAAGCAAAACCGGCCGGTCCACGGCGACCGCCGACCTCGATCTGCGCTCCCGCGAGCTGACGATCCACGCCGCATTCACGGAGGCCGACGGGGGCAAGTTCTGGGCCGGCCCGCCGCCGAGCGTCGTCGTTTCGCTGAGTGGGTCCGTTGGCGCTCCGGTGCGCCAAATCGACGCCTCGACCTTCGTGGCTGGGCTTGCCGGGCAGGCGATCGCGCGCGAAAGCGACAGGATCGCATCGCTGGAGGCGGATATTCGCGAGCGCGCAGCTTTCAACCGCCGGCTCAAAGCGGAACGGTACATGCGCCAGCGCGAGGTGGAATTGGAGGCTTTCGCAGCCGAACAAGCGCGCATCAAGTCCGAGCAGGACCGCAAGCGCGTCGAAGACGAGCTGATGAAAGAGAGCCAGGCGCAACAGCAAAAAACGACGGCGCCTGTGGCTCTGAGCCCGCCTGTCGCGCCGCCTCTGCCGCCCGATGTGGGCAGCGCGGGAGCGAGCGCTGGCGTTCCAACGCCGCCGACGAGGCCGAGGGTAGAGCCCGCCGATCCGACCACAAACGGGCTCTACTGAGAAAAGCTTTCCAGCACAAAGACCCGGATCGCGGACGAGAGATTCGCTTCCCCGCGCGAAGCGTCGATCTCAGCGATCAGCGCGCTGAGCGACTTCTCGCGCGTTTTCGCCACGGATTTTAGACGCGTCCAGAAGGCGTCCTCGAGCGAAATGCTCGTACGATGGCCGGCGATCGTCAGCGAACGCTTGATCACGGCTGCGCTGTCGGCGCGGCTGACGTTGGAGGTCACTCGCTCTCGCCATCGGTCCGCCCAACGAGCCGGTGGGCGTCGAGCGCTCGTTCGGCGAGATCGCTCTGCGCGCGCGCTTGCTTCCGGGCGGATTTGGCGACTCCGAAAGCCGTCCGGTTGGCCGCCGCCTCCGCTTCTTTGCGCTGGCGCTCCTTGCCTTTGCGCGCGCGCCGGAGATTGACGATTTCCGCCATCGGGACCGCTTTTCCGCTACTTCTTGCGAAAGGCGTCGATCGAAACGATCTTGGCGGCCTCGCCTTCGCGGGGCTTCGCCGGGGCTTCGGAATTTTTGCCGGCGCCTTCTGCGGACTTCGGCGCCGCGGCGGCGGGCGGGCTGGGCTTGGCCGTTTGGAGCGGGGCCGCGGACGCCGCCTCGGCGCTCTTACCGGGGGCAACCGAAGCCGCGTCGGCTCCGGGCTGCGAAATTCGCGGCTCGAGCTTGAATCCGAACGGGACCGACGGGTCACTGAAGCCGGTTATCGAATCGAAGGGGATGGTGAGGCGCTCGGGCTTGCGCGAGAAGTTCAGGCTCACCTCGAAAGCGTCGGCGCCGACTTCGAGATCCCAAAATTCATGCTGCAGGATGATCGCCATCTCGTCGGGATAGCGTTGGCGCATCGCAGCCGGAATCACGACGCCCTGTGCGTGGGTCTTGAAAGCGATGTTGAAATGGTGGTCGCCGGGCAGGCCGCCTCTAGCGACGTCGGCCATCACTTTTCGCACCACGGAACGCAGCGCATCCTGAACGAGCAGGTCGTATCGAATGTAATCGGTCGGCATGGAATTCTGCGCTGGAGAGCTCTGCGGCGAAGCTAGCCGAGAGAGGCGCCCATTGCAATTGTAACAGCAGGGAGAAAGTGGAGGCTTCTGTTGCCAGGCGCCTCCGGACCCCGCCTAAAGGTGCAAACCCTTAGGACTTTAAACCCAGTACCAGCGCTGCATTACGCAGCGAGGGCCACCGGAGCATAGTTGTCATTCGCAACTATAGGTTTGACCCGATAACGGCGGTATCATGCCGAGCGAAAAAGCACCCTTTACGTCCCCCGTCGAACCTATTTCGCCCCCGCCGAAACCCGCGCTTCAAACGGGCTTTGGTGGAGGCGCCGGGTACCGCCCCCGGGTCCGAAAGACTTATTCCGATGTTCGTTTATCGCCATAGCCGCCTTGCGGCAGCGGACCTTATATAGGCGCTGTCGGCCGGTCTTGCAAAGGCTCCATCCGAGCGTCGGGGTCAGGCTCGGGTCGATTTGAACAGCTTGTAGTCGATGGCGTCGACCAGCGCTTGAAACGACGCGTCGATGATGTTTCCCGAGACGCCGACCGTCGACCAACGGGCGCCGCCGGCATCGCCGAATTCGATCAACACCCTCGTGACCGCGTCGGTGCCACCCTGAAACACGCGCACCCGGTAGTCCAGCAACTCGAGGTCCTCGATGTGCTTCTGGTAGGCGCCGAGGTCCTTGCGCAGCGCGAGATCGAGCGCGTTGACGGGACCGTTGCCCTCGGCGGCGGAGATGAGGACTTCCGGGCCGATACGAATCTTCACGACCGCCTGCGAGGCGGAATAAAGCTCGCCCGAGGCGTTGAACTTGCGTTCGACGCTGACGTTGAAGCTCTCGACGTCGAAATAGTCGGGCACGCCGTCGAGCATGCGCCTCGCCAGCAGTTCGAAGGAGGCGTCAGCCGCCTCGTAAGCATAGCCCTGCGCCTCGCGGCTCTTGACCTCGTCGAGCAGTATGGAGAGTCGCGGATCGTCGCCCTGCGTCTCGACGCCCATTCGCTTGAGTTCCGCGATCAGGTTCGAGCGCCCCGCCTGATCGGACACGAGGATCGCCCGCTCGTTTCCGACGCTTTCGGGCGGCACGTGCTCGTAGGTGCGCGGGTCCTTGGCGAGCGCAGAGGCGTGGATGCCGGCCTTCGTGGCGAAGGCGGAGGCGCCAACGTAGGGCGCATGCCGGTCGGGGGCGCGGTTCAAAAGCTCGTCGAAGGCGTGCGAGACGGCCGAAATTTCTTTCAGCGATTCCTCCGACACGCCGATCGAGAACCGTGCCGCGAGCTCCGGCTTCAACGCCAGGGTCGGGATCAACGAGACGAGATTGGCGTTGCCGCATCGCTCGCCGAGTCCGTTCAGCGTTCCCTGGATCTGCCGGGCGCCGGCGCGTACCGCCGCGAGAGAATTGGCGACGGCGTTTTCGGTATCGTTGTGCGCGTGGATGCCGAGATGATCGCCGGGGATGACACGCGCGACTTCGGCGACGATACGCTCGATCTCGTCGGGCAGCGATCCGCCGTTGGTGTCGCAGAGCACGATCCACCGCGCGCCCGAGCGATAGGCCGCGCGTGCGCAGTCGAGCGCATAAGCGGGATTGGCTTTGTAACCGTCGAAGAAATGCTCGCAGTCGACCATCGCCTCGCGTCCGGCGGCGACCGCGGCTTTCACGCTGTCCTCGATGCAGACGATGTTGTCTTCGAGCGTGCAGCCGAGGGCGACGTGAACGTGATAGTCCCAGGTCTTGGCGACGAAGACGATCGCGTCGGCGTCGGCCGCGAGCAGGCCTGCGAGGCCAGGGTCGTTCGCCGCCGAACGCCCCGGCCGCTTGGTCATGCCGAATGCGCAGAAGCGGGCGCGCTTGGTCGGCTTCGTCTCGAAGAATTTCGTGTCGATCGGATTCGCGCCGGGGTAGCCGCCCTCGACGTAGTCGACGCCGAGCCTCTCGAGCAGCGCCGCGATCTGGCGTTTGTCCTCGAGCGAGAAATCGACGCCGGTGGTGAGCGCGCCGTCGCGCAGCGTCGTATCGAACAGATAAAGGCGTTCGCGGCTCATAATGGTCTCATGGCGTTAGTGGCGCGTCGGCTCTTCGCCGCGCGGGCTCGCGAGGCGCTTCGTCATTGTTGTGTTGGCGAGCCACTGATCGTCGATCTGGACGAGGTTGCGCAGCTGCGCGACGAAACCGTGGCGTTCGAAGAGCGGGCGCGCGGTGTCGCTCGCTTCGCTCGTCACCAGCTCTGCGCCGCGCGCTACGGCGAGCCGCGTCAGCGCGTCGATGAGCGTCGAGCCGACGCCGCGCCGGCCGAACCGGGGATCGACGTAGACCATGTCGAGTTCATTCTTGTTGCGCAGGCTGGCGAAACCGACGGGGCCGCCGTCGATAAGCGCCACCAGGGTGAGCGCCGATCCAAGCTTCGCCCCGAATGCCTCGGCGTCGTTGGCTCTGGCAGCCCAGGCGTCAAGCTGATCGTCGCTGTAGTCCTCGTTCGCCGAAACTTGGATCGCCGCGCGGAAGATTTCCGCGCATTGGTTGGTGTCCGCCGGCAGGAAGGGGCGGAGCGAAACGGCGTTCATCGCTTGAGCTCCCAGGTCGTGCCGTCCTTGGAATCCTTCAGGACGACGCCCATTTCGGCGAGTCGGTCGCGCAGGCGGTCCGATTCGGCCCAGTTCTTTTGCGCGCGAACTCGTGTCCGCTCCGCGATCAGGTTCTCGATGACGTCGGGGTCGACGGCCGCCTCGGCAAGCGCCGCGACGGTTCTCTCCGATTTCGTCTGCTGCAAGAGGCCGAGCAGATTGGCGCTGGCTTTCAAGACGCTCGCGGCTTCCGGCGCGGACGCCGCAGCGCTCGCCAAACGGTGGAGCTCGGCGAGGGCGGCGGGCGTATTGAGATCGTCGCACAGCGCCGCCTCGACCGCCGGATCGACTTCGTCCGCCGCCCCAGCGTCTCCGATCGCATCGTACCAGCGCTCGATCGCGCTTTCGGCTTCCTCGAGCGCGCTGACCGTCCAGTCGATCGGCTGACGGTAATGCGTTCGCAGCATCGCCAGCCGCAGGACCTCGCCCGACCACTTGCGGCCGCCGAACGTCGGGGTGCGCAGCAGTTCGTGAATGGTGATGAAGTTGCCGAGGCTCTTCGACATCTTCTCGCCTTCGACCTGCAAGAATCCGTTGTGCATCCAGAAGTTCGCCATGCGCGCGCCGCCGAAGGCGCAGCAGGATTGGGCGATTTCGTTCTCGTGGTGCGGGAATACGAGATCGATCCCGCCGCCGTGGATGTCGAACACGTTCTTGCTCGGATCGTCGCAAGCAAGACCGCCGCCGAATGGCTGCAGCAGTTTGGCCATCGACATCGCCGAGCATTCAATGTGCCAGCCAGGGCGCCCGGGGACTTCAATCCCGCAAGGGCTCGGCCAGCCGGGCTCGTTGGGCTTGGACGGCTTCCACAGGACGAAGTCCATCGGGTCGCGCTTGTAAGGGGCGACGTCGACGCGCGCGCCGGCGAGCATCTCGTCGAGCGAGCGGCGAGCGAGCGAACCGTAGCGCGGCGCGCCGGGCAGCGCGTCCATCGCGGCTGGGGAAAACAGCACGTGGCCTTCCGCGACATAGGCGACGCCTCGCGCGACCAGCCGCTCGATCATGGCCGCCATCTCAGGAATATGCTCGGTCGCGCGCGGCTGGCTGGTCGGCTTCAGAACGCCCAAGGCGGCTACGTCTTCGCGGAATTGCCGCTCGGTAAGCTCAGTCACCCGCGCGATCGCCTCGTTGAGCGGCAGGGACGGGAAGTCGCGCAGCGCGCGAGCGTTGATCTTGTCGTCGACGTCGGTGACGTTGCGGGTGTAAACGACATGCTCCGCGCCGAATCGGCGCCGGAGTAAACGGTACAGCAAATCGAAAACGATCACGGGGCGTGCATTTCCGATATGCGCGAAATCATAGACAGTGGGCCCGCACACATACATGCGCACCGCCGCGGGATCGAGCGGAACGAAGATCTCCTTCGTCCTCGTCAGCGTGTTGTACAATCGCAGCGGCGTCGTCATCGGCGTTCCAGAGTTGATCCCTCGGCGGGCGCAAGCGAGCGCCGGACCGGCCGGTTGATCGCTTCTCTCGGGATCTGAGGAATGGAGACGCGAACCAGCCAGCCGGGTGCTAGCGGCTAATGATAGTAATCCGGCGAATGCAGGACATTGGCGTCATAGCCGCATCCATCCCGTAACACAGTGCGCATGTCAAGATCGCTCGCCGCATCCGCGCGGCCGACGCGGCGTTAACTCGGAATTTATTCATTTGCTCCAAAAATTCTCCATCAAATCGGATCGTCGTTCGCGCGACCGCCTCTCTCCGAGCGTTTCCATGCGTAATTTTTCATTTTTGGCGACGGCGCTGCCGATCCTCGTCGGTCTCGCGCTTTGGGCCAACGGGAACGACGCTGCCCTGGCCGCCGAAGGTCATTCGTTCATTGTCGCCGGCAACGACGGCTACGGAATTGAGGATTGTCTCGCTGAGGGGAGCGAATGCGGCCAGGTGGTCGCCGACGCTTGGTGCGAGGCGCACGGCCACGGCGCCGCGATCTCCTTCGGCCGCGCCGCGGACGTCACCGGTTCGATCAGGCTGGTCGGACCCGCCCCGACCGACAGCCCCTATTTTGTGACCTGCGGCGACTGATCGCCTCGCAGGGCGCGGCCTAACGGACGAAATCGGCGCATTTGGGAGCCTCGCTAGCGCCGCCCCACGGCTGGATTGGCACCGTCGAGGTGGAATTTTTCGGCGAGCCGTCGATCAGCTTGTCGGTATACGTCATGTAAATCAGCATGTTGCGTTTGACGTCGCAGCCGCGGACAATCTGCATCTTCTTGAAGATGAGCGACCGGCGCTCGCTAAAAACAACGTCGCCTTGGTCGAACTTGCCCTTGAATTTGATCGGCCCGTATTGGCGGCACGACAGAGAGATGTCGGAGGTCTGCTCGGCGAGGCCGAAAGCGCCGGCGAGCCCGCCCTTTTCGGGGGCCGTGTAGTGGCAAGCGACGCCCTCGACCACCGGATCATCGATGCCGTAGACGGCCAACTTGTCATTGGGCGTCAGCAGCTTGAAGGTTGTGGACTTGCGAAAGATGAGGTCCGGATCGGCCGAGTTCGCGTGCGCTGCGGCGCCGGTCGCGAGCGATGAGAAGATTGCGAGGACGCACCACAGGAATTTCGCGTTCATGCGACTGGCTCCAACGACCGTCCGGCTGGGAGGCCGGCTCGCTAGGCAACATAGAGCCCGGCGGGTCGCGGGCAAGGGTCCGGCGCCGCGCGGGGTGGGGGAAGGTTTGACGATGACGCTCGGAATTGCTCAAAGGCGTGCGATCGTTTGTCGGGCGCGTAGGGCGCCGCGCCGGAGAGCCTTGAAATGAACGTCCTGATCCTCGGCTCTGGGGCCCGCGAGCACGCTCTGGCGCTGGCGGTCTCGAAGTCGCCGTTGCTGGGCAAGCTCTATGTCGCGCCGGGAAACCCCGGCTCAGCGCTCGTCGCCACGAACGTCGCGCTCGATGCCGCGGATCACGCCTCGATCGTCGACTTCTGCCGGGAACATGCAATCGAACTCGTCGTCGTTGGACCCGAGGCGCCCTTGGTGGCGGGCGTGGCCGACGATCTCGAGGCGGCGGGAATTCTCTGCTTCGGCCCAAGCAAGGCGGCGGCGCGCCTCGAGGGGTCGAAGGGATTCACAAAGGACTTCTGCCGCGAATTCGGCGTGCCGACGGCCGACTACCGCCGCTTCACGGAGGCAAGCGCGGCTCTGGCTTATGTGCGCGCCAAAGGGGCGCCGATCGTCGTGAAGGCGGACGGCCTTGCGGCGGGCAAGGGTGTCGTCGTGGCGATGTCGATCGCAGAGGCCGAGCGCGCGATCGAGGCCTCGTTCGCCGGCGCGTTCGGCGCCGCCGGCGCCGAGGTCGTCGTCGAGGACTATCTGAAGGGCGAGGAAGTCTCGTTTTTCGCGCTGTGCGATGGGACGCGCGCCACCCCGTTCGCGAGCGCTCAAGACCACAAGCGCGTCGGCGACGGCGACACGGGCCCGAATACGGGCGGCATGGGCGCCTATTCGCCGCCGCCGGTCATGTCGGCTGCGCTCGCCGAGCGCGCGATGAGAGAGATCGTCAACCCGACCGTCGCCGGCATGGCCAAGCGCGGCGCCCCGATGCGCGGCGTCCTGTTCGCCGGTCTGATGATTGGGGAAGAGGGGCCGAAGCTGATCGAATTCAACGTTCGCTTCGGCGATCCGGAGACAGAAGCGATCCTCGCGCGTCTCGACGACGATCTGCTGGAATTCATGCTTGGCTGCGCCAAAGGCGCTCTTCCGAATCGGGCGCCGCGGTTCTCGAACCAAGCCGCATTGACGGTCGTCATGGCTGCGCGCGGCTATCCGGGGGCGGTCGAGAAGGGAACGTCGATCCGTGGGCTCGACGCTGCAGGCGACATGCTTGGCGTGACGATTTTGCACGCCGCCACGCGCGGTCAAGGCGACGGCCTTGTCGCCGATGGAGGACGGGTCCTCGCCGTCACCGCGGTCGGCGACGACGTCGCCGAAGCGCAATCGCGCGCCTACGCGGCGGTGGACCGGATCGATTGGCCGGGGGGCTTTTGCCGGCGTGACATCGGCTGGCGAGCAATTTCGTCAAGGAGCCCGACATGACGACCGCGCAGGTGGCGCAGCGAACCCGCGCCTCCGCGCAACCGACAATCGGCGTCGCGCTTGGCGGCGGCGGCGCGCGCGGCCTCGGGCATATCCTCGCCCTCGAAGCTTTCGACGAACTGGGGATCGCGCCCGACGCAATCGCGGGCACTTCGATCGGCGCGATCGTCGGGGCGGCCTATGCGTCCGGCATCGACGCGAAGGAACTGCGCGCTTTTGCGCAGCGGATCCTGCGCAATCGCGGCGAGGTGATGAGCAAGCTGCTGCGCGCCCGCGTCGGGCGCTTCTCCGACCTTGTCCTTCGCGGCCGCGGCAATCCGGTGCTGCTCGACGGCGAAATCTGCCTCGATCTGTTTTGGCCGGAGGCGGTGCCGGATTTCTTTGAAAATCTGGCCATCCCGCTGCATGTCATCGCGACAGATTTCCACAATCGCCGCGAGATCGTTCTCAGGGAGGGGGCGCTCGCCTCGGCCGTCGCCGGTTCGATGGCGTTGCCAGGGCTGATGCGGCCGGTGGATGCGGGCGGCCGCGTTCTGATCGACGGCGGCGCGGTCAATCCGCTGCCGTACGACGTTCTGTTCGATCACGTCGACATTGTCATCGCCGTCGATGTGACCTTCGGGGGCCGCGTCCGCGAGCGCCGGATTCCAACGCCTTTCGAATCGATGTTCGGCGCCGCGCAGATCATGCAAGGGGCGATCACTGCGCAGAAACTCAAAATGCGGCCGCCGGATATTCTGGTGCGTCCGGCGGTCGAGCAGTTCGCAGTGCTGGATTTCCTTCGCGTAAGCCAAATCCTCCGCGCCGCGGAAGGCGCAAAAGACGAGCTGAAACGCAAACTCACCGCTCGTCTGGAAGCCTCGATAGCGGGTTGAAGCACGCCCCGGGCGCAATCACGCCACCTCGCATCAAATCTGAGCCGGACATGACGCTCTTGCCCGGACGTTGGGCTTCGAGGACCCGGATGGCGCGATCGCCGCACGCGACGGTCATGCTGGCGTCGAGGATCGCGCCGGGCGGCCCCGAGCCGTCAACGACTGTGGCGCGAAGAATTTTGACGCGCTCCGTTCGCCCGCCGCAGTCGATCTCGCCATAGGCGCCCGGAAACGGAGCGAGCCCATGGACGTGGTTGCGCACGCGGACGGCGTCCATTGACCAGTCGATCGGCGCCTCGCTTTTTTCGATCTTGCGCGCGTAGGTGACGCCTTCCGAACTCTGCGGGCGAAATTCGAGCCGGCTGCCCGCCACGTCCGGCAGGGATTCCGCGATCAGCGTCGCCCCCAGCGCAGCGAGAGCCGTAGTCAATTCGCCTGCGTTCACGCTGGGCTCAATGCGGGTGCGGATTTCGCGGGCGACAGGGCCGGTGTCGAGCCCTTCCTCCATCCGCATGAGCCCGACCCCGGTTTCCCCGTCGCCCGCCATGATCGCCCGCTGCACGGGCGCTGCGCCTCGCCAGCGCGGCAGCAGTGAGCCGTGAACGTTGAGACAGCCGAGCCGCGGCGCGGCGAGCACAGGGAGTGGAAGGATCAGCCCATAGGCGGCGACGATCGCGATGTCGGCGCCGAAGGCTCTGAACTCTGATTGCGCCTCGATCGTGCGCAAGGAGGCGGGCGTCAAAACCGTCAGGCCACGCGATTCCGCAAGCTGATGAACGGGCGTCTTGGTGAGTTCGAGCCCTCGCCGGCCAGCCGGGCGCGGCGCCCTGGTGTAGACGGCGACGACCTCCTGACCGCTCTCGATCAGGGCGCGAAGCGTCGGCGTCGCAAAGTCCGGCGCCCCCATGAAAATCACACGCATGGCGGGCGCATAGCATCGCGGGCGGCAAGCGTCAAAGAGCAGCGCTCTTTTCTCGGCGGCGCGCGCGAGATACCAAGGCGGCTTCGCACGCCAGGGAGCCGTGAGGGCCGATGACCACGAAGCGCGTAGTGAGCTCGGCGCTCGACGTTCGCGTCTACTACGAGGACACCGATTTTTCCGGGCGCGTCTATCACGCCTCCTACGTGCGCTTTATGGAGCGCGGCCGCACGGAATGGCTGCGCGCGCTCGGCTTCGAGCACGGCGCCCTCTCGGGCGAAGAGGGCGTTGTCTTCGCCGTTCGGCGGCTTCAGATCGACTATCTTGCCCCGGCCGTCATCGACGACCTGTTGCGCGTCGAGACGCGGCTCGACGCGATCCGCGGCGCCGTAATCGAATTCGAGCAAGTCGTCTTGCGAAACGGGCAAACCCTGGTTCGGGCGAGGGTCGACGTCGTCGCAATCAAGAACGGCCGAGCCTCGCGCGTGCCGCAGGAATTGCGCGCCAAGTTGGCCGGCGAGGGAACCGACGATTAGCGTGCGATGAGGCGATCCACCCGCGCAGCCAGAGCGTCCAGGCGTTCCCCGATATGGACGTCGAGATCGCGCAGGTCCAAGCGGGTCGGCAAACCGCCGATGATCTCCCGCAGACGATAGTGATCGTCGTGCAGAAACTCGAGGCGCTCGGCGAGGCGCAATATGGCGGCCTCGCCGGAGTCGCGCGTCGCATCGATGTCTTGCCGATGACGCGCGAGCGCGATTTCGATTCGTTCGAGGCGCAGCGTCAAGCGCCAGACGAAAGCGGCGATGCTCGCGAGAATGGTCGAGAGGCCGGTCAACGCCCACTCGGCGAAGCCCCACGACGCATTGTCCGACGGCGGCGAGACAGACATCGGCGTTGCCTCCTCATGGGCGACGCGGCGCTGAATGCGCCGCTTCGTCAATTGGCCTTGCTGGCTTCGACGATCGCCGCATAGGCGTTGGCGAGGGTTTGCAGCCCGGTTGCGGCATTGACCGCGCCTGGATTGGCGCAGAGCGTATCGACGCCCGCCATCGCGGCGCGCTCGGCCGACACGGCCGCGCTGGAGATCTTGCCGGTCGCGACGATCGTCTGGAACGAAGCGTCCGCGGTTCCGAGCAGCGCGCACGCCGCGGGCAGGTTGTTGGCGACCTCAGCGTTGAAGGTTGCAATGTCGTTTGCGAGCGTCGTCGAGGTGGTCGCGCTGCATCCGGCGAGCAGCGTGGCGGCGAGCGCAAGCGCGCCCGCGAAAGCGGGTGATCGATACATGTGCGTCTCCATGGGAATGCCCGGCGTAATTGCCGGACGGCTAAACGCCGAGCGCAGCCAGATCGGCGGCGTAGCGATCGATCGAATGATTGACGGCGGGGTCGAGCGCCGGAACGGACACGCCAATGCAAAGGCCGGCGGTCGGATGGCGAAACAGCAGGCGTGAAGGCAGATCGGGGACGATGTCGCCCGCGCGGCGGTATTCCACCGCTTCAAGCCCCGAATGCACCAGGCGCCGCATTGTCATATTTCCGGCGGTCGGCATGCGCGGCGCGCCGAACGTGACGAGGCGAAACGGCTGGAGCCGCCTGGCCGCGTGATATGCCGCCAGCCCTTGCGCCAGCGCGCCGCCGAGGGAATGGCCGCAGTAGGTCACCGAACCGTTCGGCGGCAGTTCGGGCGAGATCCGCGCCCACAAAGCGGCTGCGCCGGATCCGAAGCCGCGATGGCAGAGCCCGATTGGCGCGAACCATTCCGGCCACCAATCGAGATCGCGGATCCAGTCGGCGAGTTGCGAGGGGTGCGTGCCGGGGCAGACCACGACGAGTTCGTCGCCGCGCGGCACGAGGCACGCGCGCGCATCCCCGACCGTCAGGCTTTGCGGGCCCGAGTAGGCGGCTTTGGCGAGCAGGGAAAGGTCGTGGTGCGTAAGCATCGGCTCACGTCTTGGCCGTCGGCGAAGGGCTCGCGGGCGACACGGACGTCATGCTCGCTTGCCACTTGCCGATCTCGCCGAGCGCCATGCGAGCGACCGAAGCTGGATCGACTCCCGCCTTAGCAAGCAGATCCGGCGCGGCGGCGAGGATGCGGGCGGCGATCGCCGCGACAATCGGCGAGCCGAGCGGGATCGATGTCGTTGCGAGATTGTCCGAGGCGGCGGCGACGAGGGCGCCGACCTCATCCTCGATCATCGCGTCGAGCCTGTCGGCGGCCGCCTGCTGCAACCTGAGGCCGGTGAGCCTGCGCAGTTGGTCGAGTCCCATCGCGACAAGGCCCGGCACAACGACGCTACTCAGGGCGACGATATAGGGCGCGGCGTCAGCGACGATCGCCGACGCCGCGATTGCGGCGTTTGTCATGAGAGTTTCCTTTGGGATTTGCTGGGAAGGGGCGCAGCGCTCGACGCTAAGCGCCAGGGCGCGCGGCTGATGCTGACGCCAACGCTTTTTCGAGCGCCGCGACAGTTCGCGGCCCCGGGTCGCCGTCGACGCCGATTCTCGCCTGCGCTTGGAACGATTCGATCGCAGCGCGAGTCGCGGCGCCCTCGACGCCGTCGACGTCGAGCAGGCTGGCGGACGCGCCGATTGCGTTGAGCGCAGCCTGCGTCCATTCGATCGAGCCGACCGGCAAATCGTGTCGGATCGCGCTATGGGGCGTCCAGCCGGCCGGTCGCGCGGGCGCTGGCGCAAGTCCCGCCGGCGTCCAACTCGTAGGCATGTCCGCCGTGGAGCGCGCGTGGACGAGTTCGACGAAGTTGGCCCATACGGCGCCGTCGTGCGTGATGTCGTGGTGGCCCCCGCCCATCGCGCCGAGGTCGGCGTGCTGGCAGAAGCCGGTCCAATCGTTCGCCGCCGTCGCGACCTGGCAGGGAACGCCGTTGGCGCGCAGGCGGAACGCGACGATCGCCGCCAGCCCGTTCCACTCCGCTGCGCCGAGGCCCTTCGCGGCGAAGCCGGCGGCCTCGACGCCCTCGGAGAACGAATTCACGTCGCAAGCGTGCCAGGCTTTTGCGCTCCAGGCGACCATCTGCACGGCGCTAAGACCGTCCTCGCTCAGCACGACATGCGCGGAGACTTGCGACTTCGCCGTCGCGAACCAGGACACGGAGCCGGCGAAGCTGCCTTCGCAGTCGTGCACGACGATCAGGCGAACCCTCTGGCCGCGGCGGCTCGAACAATTCGGGGAGGGCGTCCAGGCGAGCGCGGGAAGCGTCAGCAGGCTCATTCGTTCCGTCCTTGCGTAGCAGAACGGCCAGCCGCAGGGCTGGCCAAGCGATGAAGATCGAGACAAGCAGGGCGCTCAGCGCCCGATCGGCCGCATTCACGTGGGCCTCACGAAGGCGATGACGGCGCGGCGCGCGAAGCGCGCGATCGTCACGCGGCGGCTCTGATTGCCGCCAAGGGCGAGGAACGCGTCCGCGCCGTCCCATCCGGCGAAGAAGGCGACGTGACCATGCATGACCGCAAGATCGCCTGGGGCGGGGTCGGCGACTCGGGGCCCGAGCCGCAGCGCTGCGATCGCCAAGTGAGAGCGATCGCCGAGAGGATGGCCGGCGCGTCGGAGCACGAAGTTGACGAAGTCCCGGCACCAAGGCTCGCGGAACGGCGTCGGATTGCCGCCCCCGAGCCAGCGCGAGGCTTCGGCAAGGATCCCGCCCCGCATGGCGCGCTCGATCGGCGCCGGCGCGTCGTGGCGCGAAAATCCCCTTCTGCCGCCGGCGTGCGCGATGCGCGGTCCGGCGGCTGCGAATACGGCCAGGGCGCCGATCGCCAGCGTGAATCCAAGGCGCGCGAGTGCGCCACGCGGCAGGCGCGGGTCGGGCATGACGAAATCCTTTTTGGTTGGGATCAGGCCGTCGCTTGACCGGAGAGGATGCGCGTCGCCTCGGCGGCGGTGATCACGCCGGACGAAGCGAGATAATCGACGCCGGCGATCACTTCGGCGTTGGTCAGGTCGAGCGTTCCGGCCCCGCTCGCCATGATGACGAACAGCTTCACTTGCGTATCGCTCGACGTGACGATCGCCGCCTGCTCAGTGGGCGTGAACAACGCCATGAATTGCAGGAAGGTCAGAAGGGCGGGAGCAGGCGACGCCGGCGGCGCGATCCAGGCGCCCCCGGCTCCTTGCGCCCAGCCGATAGCGACGCCGGGCGGCAGCGACGACACGGGCGAGAGGGTGGCGCCGTTCGGCGGCTCATAGGGCGTTGCGCCGTCCCATTCGACGAGATTGGCGACAACGCCGGCTTCGATCAGGGCGTACTGAGCCATCAGAAGAACTCCACAACGATGCAATAACCCGCGCCGCCGGCGCCGCCCGCACCGGCCGTTCCGCCGTTCTGCGCCGAGCCGCCGCCGCCGCCGCCCGCGCCGCGCCCTCCCGCGCCGCCGCTTCCAGCCGTTCCAGAAATCGCGGAACCGCCGCCGCCGCCGCCCGAGCCCGCCATGAATTCAGGTGAAAAATTCGCGGGATTCCCGCCGGCGCCGCCAGAGGTCGGCGCTGTCCCGCCGTTGCCTCCGACCGTTACAACCCCGGAGGCGAATTGGTTGCCGCCGTTGCCGCCGTTGTTCACGCCGTTGGTCGATGAAAGGCCGCCGCCGGAGCCGCCGCCCGTGCCGCCCCCAAACGTATAGGCCGAATTGGTGGGGACCCCGGCTGCGGAACATCCGCCGCCACCCGAGCCGCCCAGATTGATAGACGGGCTCGATGCCGAAACGCCGCTGCCGCCGGCAGAACCGCCCGCGCCAGCAGAGCCGCCGGTGGCGCCGGACGCATTGCCGCCCGCCGCCTGTTGGCCGCCGCCTCCGCCGCCGCCGGACGCGGCGGCGTTCAACTGTCCCCCGGCGCCCCCGCCGCCAGCAAACGCCGCCAACAGCGTTCCGAAGCTCGTATACCCGCCCTGGCCTCCGCCAGCTCCGGCGGTAGAATTCGATGTCGCCGCGGCGCCGACGCCGCCGCCGGCGCCGACGGTGACAGATTGCGAGGCTCCGATTTGGGCCGCCGTGAAACGGCCTTTCGCAATGCTCGCGCCGCCGCCGCCGCCGCCGCCGGAACACGCGGTCGACGTCGCCTCGAGACATCCGCCGCCGCCACCCCCGCCGCCGCCGATGAGATAAACGTCGCAGACCGTCATGCCCGGCGTCGGCGTATAGGTCCCAGACGACGAGAAGGTCAGGACATTGGCGCCGCCCGCGCGTTTGATAATCGTCCAGGCGTTGGCGCCGTTGCTCTCCAGCATGACGGCGCCGAATGCCGAAGCGATCGCGATGCTGGCCACGCCGTTGATCGTATCGGAGCCGGCGCGCGAGACCGTGATGGTATTGGTCGCCGAGCAGGCGCCGCTTTCGTCGACGACGACGAGATGCTGGCCAGGCGGATAGGCGCTCGCCGGCGGCAAGCTGACCGTGCGCGCGGCTGTCAGCGCCGTGTAGGCGACCAGCCGGTCGGTCGGCAACGCCGCGTAATTGGCGTCGGCGACGGCGGTGCGCTGATTGGCGAAGGTCGCCGCGCCGGTCGCCGCGTCCAGCGCGATCGCGGTCGTCCAACTCGAGCCGTTCGGCGAGACCTTGAAGCTGAAATTGTCGGAACCGTTGAGGCCCATTTGGGCGCGGCCGGAAAAGCCATCTTCGAAGATCATTGAGGCGGTGGCGCTCGCGCCGTTCTTGTTGACCGTGACGTTCATGTTCGTCGCGCCGTTGAAGAGCGCGCTCGGCCCGTAGACGGACAGCGGATTGTTCGGATCGGGAGCCGTGCCGACGCTGACGAGGGAGGCCTGCAGGTTCGGCTTGGGCGACAGAATGGTCCAAGCGTTCGATCCGTTGCTCTCGATCTCGAGACCGCCATAGGCGCCGGCGATCGCGAAGTTCGTCGCCCCGTCGATCAGATCGGAGCCGGCGCGATTGACGGCGATCGTCTTCGCCGACGAGCATGCGCCGCTTTCGTCGACGATCATCAGCCGGGTTCCGGTCGGATAGGACGCGGCCGGAGGAAGCGTGACGACGCGCGCTGCGGTCAGCGCCGTAAAGGCGATCAGCCGGTCGCTCGTCAGCGCCGTGTAGTTGGCGTCGCTGACGGCGGTGTGCGCATTGGTGACGACCTCGGCGAGCTTGGCCGCCGGC
The DNA here is from genome assembly GCA_036488815.1 of Roseiarcus sp. GTDB lineage: Bacteria > Pseudomonadota > Alphaproteobacteria > Rhizobiales > Beijerinckiaceae > Roseiarcus. The sequence goes on along the minus strand of DASXGX010000124.1, from coordinate 11,818 downwards.
CAGCCGCCCATCGTGGCGCCGTCGTTGATCACGGCGCGATTGTTGGTCGTATCGACGACCACCTCGCCTTGCGCGCCGGTGAATGCGGCGACCTGGGCCGCCGTGCCGCGTCGAAGCTGCAGTTGTTCGCTCATTCAAGCTGTCCCGAGATCGAGCGCGCCGGTGACGACGCTGAGGCCGACCGTTCCGAAGTCGTCGGAGAGGGCGGATGGAGACATGACCAGGCCGAGGTCGAGCGGCATGCCGCCCGCGAGTTGCGCGACGATCGGATCGCCCACGCTCGCCCCGGTCGGGACGTAGACGGAGACGGCGCAGGTCGCGAGCTCCTGCACGCCGGCGCCGAATACGTTGAAGCTCTGAAATTTGAAGTAGAGGGTCTGACCGATGTAATTGGCGGGCAGATTGGTGGCGACGACTGCGTCGTCGAGCCGGGCGAAGGGCGCACCCGCGGCGTGCGCTGCGCTGGCCGTGCCATAGAGGCCGCGCTGCAGCCCGGTCAAATTGTAAGCGTTCGCCCCCGTCAGCGCCGCGCTCTCGTAGGACAGCAGCTCGCCGTCGACGAGCGAACGGGTCGAGCCCTGCTGCGCGCCGACGAGCGACGTGCCGGATAGCGTCGCGGCGCTTTCGGCGAGATTGACGGCGAGCACATCCGTCGTATCCCAGCCGCTCGCGGACGCGAGCGCAGTCGTCAACACGCCTTGGCGCAGCGGCTTCGTGATTGTTGCGACCTGCGAATAGGTGACGTTGTCGAGAGAAATCCAGACATAGGCGCCGCCCCAGTTGGGATCGGATACGCTGCCTGATCCCCCTGAGGCGCCGACCCAGATCTGCGGCGTTCCGTTGGTCAGCGCCGAAGGCGGCTCGAAGATCAACGGCGAATTGACGGCGGCCGCCGCAACGGCTTGGTTCGGCAAGAACGCGACCGGGCCGGAATTGGGATAGAGGACCGGCGTCGAAACGCCGACGGTCAGCTCTTCGGCGGTGATCGTCAGCAGGCCCTTGTCGTCCTCCTCGATGGCGGTGATGCGGACGGGATAATTGTTCAACCCGAGATTGGCGTCGCTGATCGTCACGACGTCCATCGGATCGAGCAGGCCGTATTCCCACGACAGTTTGAAGGTGAAGTGCGCGCGCACGTAGAGCTGGCGTTGCAGCAGAGTCTGCGCGACGATGGGCCCGACCACGATCTCGTCGCAGATCTCATGGCCCTGGATCGTCGTGCCGACGCGCGGCCCGTAGAGTTCGATCTGGCCTTGATCGCGCGCCTCGACCGGTGTGGCGCCGTACTGATTTGTCCGCGACAGGCATTCGACCCGTTGGATCGTAGGCAGCGAAAACGGATCGACGCGCGACGCCTGGACAGGATCCTTGTTGCCCTTCTCGTCGACGTAATCGAGGTCCGTCAGATTGTAGATGGGCGTCAAATTGGGGACGTAGCTGGCGCTGATCGCATAGGTGAAGGTGATCGAGACGACCTGGCTGTCGTCGTAGCCTGAGAAGACATAGGCGCCGGCGGGGGAAATTGCGTAGGTCCCGGCGACGGTCGGCGTCCCGGCGCCGACATAAGTCAGCGGCGCGCCGGTAAACGCATAGGTTACGCCGCCGTCCGCGATGAACTGGCCGGGCGCGCAAACGACAACGGTCGGCGGCGGCGTCGTTCCGGAAGACGTCGTGACTGGCGCGGGAATCGCATATTGCACCGTGTTCGTCACATTGCCCGCGGCGATCGTCTCGTCGCCGTAGGGAATGAGCTTGAGCATACCGCCGCTCCAGACGGCCGCGCAGTTCAACAACTGCAGCCAGCGCGACAGGATGCTCGATCCCTGTTCCTGATCGGTGAGGGCCGGGGAGAAGGCGAGGCCCATCGCGCGGCAATAGGTCTGCAAACTCGCGTCGCCGCCCGCGCCATAAAGCGTCGTCGCGTCGATGCTGGCTGGCGAGAAGCCGCCGCCGTACTGCGGGTTGGTCAGAAAGTCGCCGATCACCTGAGCGGGATCGGCGTCGATTCCGTTGACGCCGGTGCCGGCGAATATGCCGATGATCTCGAAATTGTGGTTGCCGATGTCGGCGCTGTCGCCGAGCGCATAATTGGCTGCGCAGACGTAGCATGTTCCCTGATAGGCGAGCGCCTCGACCGAGTAGCTCGCGGCGAGATAGCCCCAGACCGCCTGCGGCGTCGTCCCGTCGAACAAGGTGAGGCCGAGTTCGGCGAGCGTATAGATCGATTGGTCGCGCCAGATGACGCCGATCCCGGAAATCGGCCCCTCGCAGAGCGCCATGATCAGGTCGGCCGTGTAGCTGTAGGCGCTCGGCGAAGCGAACAGGCCGCCTTTGCCGCCGCCGCCACCCTGGGTGCTGAAGTTGGCGTACCATATCACGTTCGCGGCGATCTTGGTTCGACCCCACACGATTGGGATCGGAAGCGTGTTGACCGAGGTCTGCAGTTGCAGTCCGGTGTAGTCGGGCTTCTGGCTCGAACTCTGCCGGAACCAGCTCATGGGGCGGACCTCCAATAGCTCGCGAATTTTGCTTCGCTCAGGCGCGAGGCGATTTCGGCATTGCGTGCGAGGTCTTCCTCGAGGACGATCCGCGCGGGATGAAACGCATGGACGATCGTCAGGGGAGTCTGTCTCGTGACGATCCCGCCGTGGCTGAAGCAGCGACCGTATTTGAACAGGACAACGTCGCCGGGTTGCGGCGATGCGACTTCATGCGCGCGCGCCAACAGATGAGCGAGATAGCGCTCCTCGCCGCGATGCAGGTGCCAATCGCGGGTGTACGGCCTGGGATCGAAAGGATCGACGAGCCCGAGATCGACATAGACCCGCACCAGCAGCATCGCGCAGTCGCAGCCGACGCCCTTGACGTCGGCCATGTGGTGATAGGGCGTGCCGATCCATTCGCGCGCCGCCGCGACGACGCGGGCGCGGGCGTGACGCTCGTCCATAGAATGCTCCATTCGGATGCGCGGCGGCTCGCGCCTACTCGCTCGATGGCGCCGTTCAGTAGGCGATCTGCGGCGGGGGCACGAAGGGGAAGCCGCGGAAATTGCCGAGGTTGTTGAACCGCGACTGGCACGTCGCGCGCGTATGATCGCAGCCAGCGTAGACGGTGAAGCCGTCGCCCGGCGAGGGCGTCGAGGGCAGGGGATAGATCAGCGCCAGCGAGGCGCCCGCGGCGACGCTCTTCACGGTCGCGCGCACATTGGCGTTGACGCCGGAGGTAAACACGATCGCGCCTTGCGAATGGCTCGCTGCCGCGCCGCTGAAATTGATGAGCGTCGCGCTCGAGCCGGCGCCGACGGCCCCGCTCGCGGCGTAGGTCCCGCGGGGGATGCCGCATCCCGAGTCGTAGAGCGTATGCAGGCAGGTTGGCGAATAGAGATTGCGTGGCATGTCGTAGTCGAGCACGACGAGGTCGGAAGCGATCGTGACCGTCGCGCTCGTGCGCCCGACTTGATCGATCGTGGACACCCGCCCATGGAACAGCGTCACGCCGCCGATGACCGCGCCGCCGATCGCAGTCATGAACACGCGGTCGCGTTGCACTGTCGCGCCGTCGAACGCGCCGTCGCGCAGCGCGTTGAGGAACGGCGCGCCATTGACGAGATCGGTGGGTCTGGCGGCGATGGTGATCTGCTGCTTGTCGACCTCGAGCCCGACGGTGGCCCTGTATTTCAAGCCCTGCACAAGCGGCCCGCTCGCCGAGAAGGTCGCGCCGTTGTAGAGGACCGGCTGATCGACGTTGGTGTAGGTGAGTGCAGCTCCCGTCGACAGCGTGAAGGTGAAGCAGTCGGCGAAAGCAATTGCGGCGTCGGGATTGGCCCGCGCCGCGTTGAGGAAGGCGACGAGTGCGCTCGATGCGGTCTTCATGATGTCCGAACCGATCGAAACTTGAGGCTTTGCAGCGTCCAGAGGTTTTGCATGAACTGCTCGAAATCCGCGGCGTCGTCGTCGAAGCGGCATTGAAAGGCGTAGGAGAACGAGGCGCCGATCACCGCCCCGCTCGCCGGCGCACTCGCGAAGACGAGGCTGTTGGGCGTCGTCAGCGACCAGCCCGAGTGCTGGATCGCGCCGCCGACGGTGACTTGCGTGACATTCGTCACCCAGCCGACCGGTTCGACGAAGCCGCCGAGGGCGCGCGCGAAAGTGAAGGTCGCTGTTGTCCCGTCGCCGACCGCGATCCCCTGACTGGTCACCGTGCTGTCGGTCGGATCCGTGTAGAGAAATGTGCCGAACTGTCCCTGGCATTGCAGGAAGAGGCCCATAAGGTCTTGCAGAGAATTGGCGCCGAGACCGGGATAGCTCACCCCGTCAGAAGCGAGCCCGTCGAAGCTCAATTCGAACTGCCAAATCGGGTTCTGGTAGAGCGCATCGCGCACCTCGCGGCCCGAGACATGACTGGCGACGATGGTTGCGAAGGTCGGCTTCTTGTGAACGCTCCAGCCTTGGCCGGGCAGGGCGGGGAAGGCGGGCGGCGCCGTCATGACCGCACCGTCGTCAGCTTGACAACGCCCAGAGCGAACAGCATGGCCATGAACTCCTCGAAGTCGAGCGCGTCGTCGGCGAAGCGACAGAGCCAAAGGACGCCAAAGTCGGCGGAGACGAGGACGCCAGCGGCGGGCGCGGCCGCAAAGACGATCGCCGGGGGAACGCCGGTCGAGAGCGACCACGTCGAAGCCGGCGCTGCGGCGCCGTTCAAATAGACGGCGTTGACGCCCGATGTCGCCGCGCCAGGTTCCGCATAGGCGCCGAACGAACGCACCAGTGAAAAGCGCGTCGTCGATCCGTCGCCGACGCCCAGAGCTTGTCCCTGTGCGACCGACAACCCAGGTGGCGCGAGCCAGAACGGCGTTGCGGCGCCGGCCGCCTCGAGGAAGAAACCGGCGATCGCCTGCATCTCGAGATGCGTGGCGTCCGAGCGCAGCACGTCGTAGGTCAGCTCCAGCTCGTAAATGGCCGCCGCATAGCGCGCACGCCGCGTCGAACGCCCGGAGGCGTGGTCGGCGAGATCCGTGCCGAATTTCGGCCGCACGATCGTCGACCACCCGAGCGTCGCCAGCGTCGGAAAGCTCGGGTAGGTTTGAGGCTCCGGCGCCGGCGAGGGCGCCGGCGGCGGCAGGGCGGGGCCGCGGCCGTTGAGCCAGTCTCCGGCTGCCCAGTCGCCCGCGTCGCCCCATTCGTCCGCGAGCAGCGGGAAGACGGGAAACGGCCGTGCGTCCCAGTTCCAGATGCACGAGAACGCGAATTGCACCATCGGGCAGCCGGCCAGCGAGGTCTCGTTATGGCCGTTCGTATTCCAATATTCGTAGACTGCCTGAAGCGCGAGGCTCGCCAACGTGTCGTCACGCTGCGGCAAAAAGCCGCCGCCCGGCGCCGGCTGCCAGAGCGACCAATAGGGCGTCGCACTGCCGCTCGACTTGGGGTCGAAGAACACGTTGGGCTGGTTGGTCGCCTTGTCGCAGGCGGGAAAGCCGTATTCGAGAAAGCAAATCGATTTCGCTTGCGGCGTCCATTGCGTCGCCGGTCCGTGCGGCGACCAGCCGCTGCCGTCGCCGTCGTCGTAGATCGCCTGGTGCGAGTTGTTCCACCACCAACGAAGTTGCTTGTTGGCGAGCAACTGCTGATTGGCGAAGTAGGGGCTGCGCGTCTGCGCGAGCCGGTCGCCCGAGGGCAGCGAAACGACGAGGTCGGAGCCGTTCGGGTCGAGTCCCGGGCCGCTGTTGCTTCCCTGGGAATAATACCAGTTGAATTTTTCGCCGCCCTCGATGTTCGCCTTGAGATAGGGCAGCGAATAGAGCGTTGGCGCGCCGGATAGGCCGAGGCTGCTCATCGCGGCGCTGGAGGGCGGCCAGGTGCCGGAGGGCGCACGCGCCTGCCAATTCGCCGCATCGAGGCCGCCGTCGCCAGTCGTCCAGTCCGAGAGCGGCAGGTAGTTGTCGAAGGCGACGAGATCGATGTTCGGGGAGGCCCACAGCGCGTCGAGATGCGGCCATTGACCGTTGGCGTCGGCGTGCTGATAGCCCATCCAGTCCGACCAGTCGGCGGAATAGCTGATGAGGTTTGAGAGGGACGACAGGTTTTTGGTCAGGCCCGCGCCGTCGAAGATCGCGCGCACGTCGCCGGCGAGCGCCTGCAATCCGACGACGAACGGATAGTCCCACGACGCGCAGCCCGCGGCGTCGGTCGTTCCCGCTTGCGTCCAGGCCGGCCCGCGGACCGTCTCCAGGCCGCGCAACTCCGAACCCAGGACGAACAGATCGACGCCGCCGGCGATCGTGCAGAGCCAGGCGTAGTGCAAGATCATGCGGCGGTAGGTGTAGTCGGTCGGCACGCCCGAGTAGCTCACGGTCAGGTTGACGGGATCCGGCGTGAACCCAGACGGCTTCGCCGCGCCGAGGAAAGCGGCGACGGCGTTTGTCGCGGCGGCGCAGATGTCGGGCGCATGGGTGATGAGGCCGCGCCAGGGGTAGCCTGCCGCGGTCATCAGAAGAAACGGGTAGAACACGACCTTGAAGCCGCGCGCCTTGAGATCGCGAAGGCATCGCACGACGCTCGCGTCGGAAGGCGTGCCGCCGTAAACGGCGCTTCCGTTCGCAAGCGCGGGAAGCGCGACGAGGCCACTCGACGCCTGCGTCAGTCCTGACACGCGCCACGCGTCGGCGATGTACGCGGCGCCGCTCCATTGCTGGAACGATCCGCCGATGTAGTTGGTCGAGGGATAGATTCGGCAGGTCGCGGCCTCGAGCGAGTCGGCGAACCAGGAGCAAACGATCGAGACCGTCTGGCATTCGGGATGCGCCGCCTGCAACTGATCGATCGCGTAGCTGTAGTCGGTCTTCGTGCCGCCGGGGGCGTAGAACGTGTTGAGATTGGCAAGAGCCCCGTGCGGCTTCGCGCCCGTGTGGGCGATCGTATCGTAGGTGAACTCGCCGGTCGAGGGCAGCAGGTGAACGCCTGGAACGGTGCACATCGCGTGGCCTCAGCGCGTCGTCAGGCGTCGCAAGCCGAGCGCGGCGCCGTGCCGCACCGCTTCGTCCATCGACTTGAGCATCGTCGAGCCATTCGCTTTCATCCACTGCGAAACGGAGCCCGCGTCGACCGCCGAGACGTGAAAGTTGGTGGTCGGATGAATATGAACCGCGCCGCTCGCCGCCGCACCGCTCGCGGACGTCTCGCCCGACAGCATGTCGCGAAACGCGCCGGCTTGCGCCGCCGGCATCACCAGCTCGTTGTGGTGGATGAGGGTGAGCATGTCCTGCGGAACCTGCCACATGCCGATGTCGGCCGACGCGACAGCGCCGGCCATGCCGGCGACGGTCGCCTGCGCCGCCGTCGCCGGGCCGGCCGCGAAGGGACCCATGATCGGCGCAAGAAAACCGAACACGCCCGCGAACGCCTCGGCGGCCGAGGAGAGAATCGAGCGCACGATCGTCGCCCCCTGGCTGGCCAGGGACGCCGCGGCGCCAGCCTGCTCCGCCCCGGCGCGAGCGGTGACGCCGGCCGTCGTCGCCGCCGTCTTCGCGGCTTCGGTCGCGATCTGGCGCACGACCGTCTCCTCGCCCCATTCGATGAACTTGATCAGCAGATCCTCCAGCACGTTCTTGAACGCGGTGTGCCAGTTCTCCGTGCCGGAGAGCAGGCCGTGCAATTGCGAATTGAAGGCCTGAGTCACCGTGCTGCCGAACGCCTGGTATTCGCGCTCCTGCTCTGTGACCGCGTTGCGGACGAGCGCCGTCGTCTGGTCTTGATAGCGTCGTTCGGCGTCGAGCATCTGGTCGGCGAGGCGCTGCTTCTGCGACAGCGATTGGCCGCTCAGCGAGGCCTCGCGCTGCAGCGCCGCGATCTGCGCCGAATATTCCTCGTCGAGCGCCTGACGCGACAGTGCGACTTTCTGCTGCTGCGTGATTTCGTGCAGCTGCGCCTCTTGGGCGTAGAGCGCGAGCTTCTGCTTCAACCCATCTTCGACCGCCTTCACTTCCTCCGAGACCGCGAGCCGCGCCGCGCGGATTGCGTCGTTATAGGCGGCGTCGTCGCCGGCGCGCATCGCCGCCGCCGCTTGCGCATGGGCGGCGGCGAGCGAGTTTTCCAACGAAGCCGACGCGTTGAGCGCCGCATCGAAGGCCTGCAAGCGCGCCGGCGTGAAGGCCTGCCCGATCGAGCCGCCGAGCGCGGCGAACTGGCTGTTGAGATCGCTGAATGGCGCCGAAAGTGACGCCAGCGCGTCCTTTGCTTCGCCGACGCCGGAGAGCAGATCGCCCGTCGACGCGGTGAAGGAAACGGCAATGTTCGCGTCGGCCATGGGCACCTCTCTCGGCGGCGTTGGATCAAAGTTTGCCGGCTGGGAATGCGGCGGTCATTTCGGCGATCGTCGGCTGTCGCGGCTTTGGCGCGCTTCGCTCAGGAGCGCGATATTTCAGCGCAGCGGCGATGAGCCAGTGTGCGGGAGGGTTGGCGCGCCATTCCTCGGCGAGCGCGAGGTAACGCGGCACGGTCAGGCCGTCGAGCGCCTGATCCCATGTCCAGCCGGTATTGGCGACGACATGGGCGATCAGGCGGTCGAAGTCGATTTTCCCTGCGGAGGCGACGCCTCCTGCGTCGCTGCCGGCTCTTGAGCTCTTAACCCCGCCGCTTTGGCGAGCGCGGGGAGCGCCTGGATCAACTCGCCGACTGAGAACTTGAGATCGAGAAAGTCGTCGTAACCGAGCTTAGGATCGGCCACCGCGATCGCCCGCCACGTCGCTTCGGCGAGGCGGTCGAACTGCGCTTCCCCGAGGCGGGCGACGCTCGCGCTCGTCGCTCCGTCGCCGCCAGCGTCGGCGTAGATCTGAAACAACGCCGGCTGGATCGCCTTGATGGCGCGAAACGGCAAATGCGGCAGCGCCCAGCTTCGGCCACCGAGCGCGATGACGAACGTTTCCTCGCTCACGCGGCGTCTCCGAAGTTGAGCTGGCACACTTGTCCGGCGGCGTTGGCGAAGCAGGCGAAATCGAGTTCGGGCACCATGAAGTCTTCAAGCTTGGTGCCGAGCGCGAGTTTGTCGGCGACGCAATTGTAGAGCAGCATCGAAAACTGCTTGCCGGTCGTAGGGTCGGTCGCGAACAGATTGGCCGAGAAGGTGACTGTCGGCCCGATGAGCTGCGAGGAGACCGCAATGCTCTCGCCGATCGAGGCGAGCGTGTAGGTGTAGGAGATCAGCACCGCTGCGCCCGCGTCCGCCGCAGCGAAGGCATAGACGCCGCCGGAGACCGAATACTGGCCGGCCGACGGGCTCGACGCGACCTGCTTCAGCGGCAGCGCGCTCGCGGCGTAGACCACGCCTTGATCGGAAGCGAAGGTCGAACGGAAGGTCGGCGTGTAGCTGTACGGCGAGGAGGAGGGGACGCTCGTCGCCTCGCCGTATTGCGTCTGCGTCGATCCCGCGCTCGGCGCCACGCCGAAGAACAGCGCGCCCAAGGCCTGGCCCGAAATGCGCGCGAGCTTCGCCTTGCCGGTCATCTTTCGGGTCCCCGAGCCGATCGCGACAGGGAAATTGTATTGGCCGAACAGCGACTTGGTCGAGGTTGAAATATTCAGCGAGATTTCCTGGGCGAGGCCGAAGTTGATCGGCGTGCCGCCCTGCGGCGTGCCGATCAGCACGCCCGAGCCGAATACGAACATGGGAAGGTCTCCTGTGGGAACGGGAAGGACGCGGGGTCGAGCCTGGCCGGCCGCCTAGGCGCGCCGCTCGGAGGGACGGGGCCGCCAAGGGCTATCGTTTAGGCGCGTGGCGCTTGGCGCCCGGCCAGAGCGTAGGAGCGCCGGCTGATCCGCTCCAGCCCGCTTGAAAACGTCGCAAAACGGGCGGAGACTCCCCCCAGTCGAGGGAACCAGCGACCCGCTCGCTCCGGAATACTGCTCGAGCCTCGACAAGCATGGCGGCATCGATGGTCGCGACAGCGCTCGCACCCCTCAAGCCGAGAGAAAGCCGATGAATACGATTGGCGCAAAGGCCGACCCCAACTTGCGGGCCCTTGTTCTGATGATCGCAGCTCTTCTTGTCGGGCTTCCAATCGCGGCTTGGCTTGATCTGAGCGATCTGGCGGAGGCAAACGTCCTGAAACAGGCAAGCGATCTCAATTCCATTATCAGCGGCGTGCGCGGATATTACGCGTCCAATGTCGTTGGGCGCATTTTGTCCTCGCCCGGATCGGGGGCGCAGGTCCTGTCAAATTACGAATCGGTACACGGGGCTATTCCGATACCGGCGAGATTGTCACTCGATTTGGGGCGAGTGATCAGCGAGCGTCAACAGAACATCGACTATCGCTTTATCTCGGACTTTCCGTTTGCGGGCCGCTCTCCCCACAAATTTGACGCCTTCGAGTCAGAATCCCTAAGCAAACTCCGTTCGGATTCGTCGCTCAGAATCAGCGAAGTGTCTCGCGGCTTTTCCAGGGCCCGCGCGCGCTTCGTTGTTCCCATCATAATGGACGCCGCCTGCGTCGCATGTCACAACGCAAGCTCCGATAGCCCCAAGCACGATTGGAAGGTCGGGGATGTTCGCGGCATCCAAGAGGTCAGCATATCACAGCCAATCGCCGCCAATCTTTTCTCTTTCGAATATCTGCTGATGTATTTTCTCGCCATCGGGGCGATGGGCGCGGCGTTCATCCGTCACCAGCTGCATCAAACCAGCGTCATCCGGCGGGTCAACTCGGAGCTCGAGCACAGCAACGAATTCCTTGCGTCCCTATCCTTCAAGATATCCCGCTATCTTTCGCCGCAGATCTACAAGAGCATCTTCAGCGGCCAGAAGGACGCCGCGATTCAAACCGAGCGCAAAAAGCTGACGATCTTTTTTTCCGACATAAAGGATTTCACGGCCATCACGGAGCGATTGCAGCCGGAGCTTGTGACGAAGCTGCTCAACGAATATTTCACCGCAATGTCCGAGATCGCGCAGGCGCATGGCGGCACTGTCGACAAGTTCATCGGCGACGCGATTCTGATCTTTTTCGGCGATCCGGAAACCAAAGGCGAGACGGAGGACGCGAAGGCCTGCCTACGCATGGCGTTCGACATGCAGAAGCGTCTAGCGGAGCTCAACGTCAAATGGCGGCACAGCGGCGTCGAAGAACCGCTGCGCGTGCGAATGGGCGTCAGCACAGGCTTTTGCAACGTCGGAAACTTCGGCAGCGCGGATCGCATGCAGTACACGATCATCGGCGCCGAGGCGAATCTCGCGGCGCGCCTGCAGTCGATCGCCGACCCCGGTCAGATCGTCATCAGCTTCGAGACCTATTCGGCGGTTCGCGATATGCTTGCGGCGCGCGGGCTGACGCCGATCCGCATGAAAGGCATCAGTCGTGAGGTCACCCCCTATGCGGTTGAAGGCCTGTTCGATAGCGAGGGCAAGATCGTCGAGGTGTTCGCCGCTCACATGGCGGGCGTCGATTTCTATCTCGACCCCAGCGTGATCGCCGCCGAAAGCGCTGACGAGATTCGCGCCATTCTGCAACACGCGCTTGTCGCCCTGGATCAGGCCTCGCCGAGCGTGGCGCCGTCGGCGCGATGACGCGCGTGGCGCCGGTCCTTCAGCGGCGCCGCCGTGAACGCCGCGCTCGTCGTGGTAATGCACTTGCTGAACGCAGGCCCTGGCGGCGCCTGCCCCTCCGGCGCGAGCTTCGGCGATCGTGTTGATGCCGGCGGCGACCAGGATGTTGAGCGTCTGCGCCTGTTGCAGCGGGTCGACAGCGTCGTCGCCGACCCAGACGAATTCGAGGTCGGGCGCGTTGAGATAGACATGGATCACCTCGTCGAGCGCGCTCTTGATCCAG
>DASXGX010000094.1:0-32162 GCA_036488815.1 Roseiarcus sp. | reverse complement strand
GAAGGGCGGCGTCGCCGCCGCGCTCGCCGCCGCGCTGCGCTTCGTTGCCCGCGGCGCCTTCAAGGGCTCGATCAGCGTCCTCCTCACCGGCGACGAGGAAGGGCCGGCGGTCAACGGCACGGTCAAGCTGCTCGAATGGGCGCGCGCGCGGGGCGAGCGCTTCGACCATTGCCTGCTCGGCGAGCCGACCAGCAGCGTCGCGCTCGGCGACACGATCAAGAACGGCCGCCGCGGTTCGCTGACCGGACGGCTGACGATCTCGGGCAAGCAGGGCCACGTCGCCTATCCGCATCTCGCCGACAATCCGATCCGCCCGCTCGCGCCGATCCTCGCTGCGCTGCAGAGCCCGCCGCTCGATCAGGGCACGCCTGATTTCGACCCCTCGAATCTGGAGATCGTCACCGTCGACGTCGGCAACCCCGCGACCAACGTCATTCCCGGCGAGGCGCGCCTCGTCTTCAACATCCGCTTCAACGATCGCTGGACGCCTCAGACGCTGAGCGCCGAAATCGAGCGGCGCGTCGCCGCGGCGGCGAACGGCGCGCGCGTGACGCTGAAGTTCGATCCCACCAACGCGGTTGCTTTTCTCACGCCGCGCGGCGCCTTCACCGATCTCGTCGCCCGCGCGATCGAGGACGTGACGGGGCGGCCCCCGGAGCTCTCCACCAAGGGCGGCACCTCTGACGCGCGCTTCATCAAGGACGCCTGCCCGGTCGTCGAGATCGGCCTCGTCGGCGCGACGATGCACGGCGTCGACGAGCGGGTGGCGATCGACGATCTGGAAGCGCTGTCGCGGGTCTATGAGCGCGCGCTGGAGCTTTATTTCGCGGGCGCGGGCGACTGACGGTTTCTCAGTCGGCGCAAGCCAAGCACTGCTCTTAGACCCGATTTGACGGGCGCTGCGTATTTGGGGTCCGCCACCGCTCCCACGGCAACGCCGTCATTGCGAGCGGAGCGAAGCAAATCCAGCGATCGGGGCCTCGCCAGGAAGTCGCGGATCGTTCCGTCAGCGCCTCAATTGGCCGACGCTTCGATCTCTGGATCGCCACGCTTTGCTCGCGGACGGCGAGGCGCTGCACGGTCATTCCTCCTGTTCATATCGGCTCCGTCTGTTCATATCGCGACGAGCCTCGGCGACCTGGCTGATCGCGAACTTCACGTCGCGATTGTCGCCCATGAAGCGATCGAAGTCGCTCTTGCGCAGCACCAGCAGTCGGCAATAGGTCGAGGCTACGACATCCGCCTGCCTTGGTTCACCGGTGATCAACGCCATCTCGCCGAAGACGTCACCCGAGCCGAGCGGCATGTGCCTGCCTGGGAAGATGACCTCGGCCGCCCCTGAAGCAATGAAATAGACTGCATCGCCGCGCTCGCCCTTGCGCACAATCCGCTCGCCCGGAACGGTGAAGCGCGGCCGGAGAAGCTTGAGAACACGATCGACCTGCTGGTCGTCGAGATTGGAGAAGAGATCGAGTCTGCCGATGAGCTTGCGCGTGTCGAGCCCGAGATCAAATCGGGGACGTTGCTCGGTCGTCTGCGCCTCCGCAAGTCCGCGCTGCAGATCGGCATAGACCTCGGGCGCGATCATCCCTTCATCGAACAGCGTCTGGTAGCGCCCCTCCTCCTGGCGAAGCGCCGATTGGCGCAGGAAGCGGGTTTCCAACGCAGCGGCGTACCGAGGGTATTGACGGCGCAGCGCGTCTAGCCGTTCGGCAGTGTAACTCAGCCTTGCCTGGAGAACTTTTGCCAGGACGTCAGCGAGGCGCTCGCCGAAGAGGCCGCGCAGGCGAGCGTCATTGAAAGGCAGCAGCTCCTGCACCAGCAGACGCGTGACCAGCAGCATCTCATAGCGCTCGCCGAGGCGGTCGGCGAGGAGGCGTGTAACGCCGAGGCGTCGATAGACCAAATAAGCGAAACGCTGCGAAGCTGAGAACGCCAGGCCAGCTTCGATCGCGCGCTTGTAGCCGATGCGCCCGGCATTGCGTGCAGCCTCGATCAACCTCTCGGCGTTGCTCAGCAGCACTTGCACCGTGTCGGGCGAGGCCGATCGCTGGGCCAAGGTGCGCAGAACAAGCACGCGCTCTTGGTTAGCGAGCGCCACGAGTCCGATCGTCAACCGATCGTGCTCTAGCAGCTCGGTGTGTTCGGCGTCGCGCATGTTGGCTGCTTTGATCCAGTCTTCGTAGGGGCGGATCACTTTTTCCAACGCATTCGGGGAGAGATCGTGTGCGGTCGCGATCTCACGAACCGTCTCGCCCATTTCGGCGTAGGTGGAGGCGAGCACCTGATCGCGCAGAACCTGATCGATCGGCGACAAGCGATCGAGACCAAGGAGCTTGATGACAACACGCAAGGTCGTGCCGTTGACGAGCAGCGTGAACAGAACGAGGCCCGTCGCCAGGACGGCAACGAAGCGCTGCACTTGCGGCGGCACGGCTTGGTTCTCGGTGACCGCGAGTGCGAGGACTAGGGTCAATGCTCCGCGCAGCCCACCCCACGCGATGGCCAGCTTGTACGCGGTACTGATTGGTTGCGTCAGTCTTGCAAGGCTGAGCGGCGGGAGAAGCACGAACAGAATCAGGAGTCGGACCGTCAACGCCGTCACAATCAGAATGACGCACAGCAGGAGATCATGCCACTCCACGTGGACGAGCAGCTTCGGCGCCAGGATCGATGCGAGCACGAAGATGAGGGAACGCGCCCAGAAGGCGATCTGATCCCACAGATCGCGTAAGAAATCCCAGTTGTAGGGATTGATGCGCGCGCGCCCGAAGGCGTTCACGGTGAGGCCGGAGGTCAGCACCGCGACCACGCCCGAGACATGCAGCACCCTCTCGGCGGCAACGAAGACAAGATAAGCGAGAGCAATGGTGAGCGTCGTCTCCGCCAGTCGATCGTCGCGCGTCAAGGGGATCGCCTGTAGCAAGGCGCGACCCGCGACGAGGCCGAGCAGCGCACCCCCGAAGAACGAGGTCGCAAACTCGACCGCGCCTTGCGCCGCGTCGGCCGCCCTGCCGGAGACGATCATGCCGAGCAGCACGGCGAAGAGCGAGATCGCGGCGGCGTCGTTCAGCAGCGCCTCTCCCTCGACGAGTCGCGTCAGACGAGCCGGTGCGCCGACATCGCGAAACACCGAGAGGACAGCCGCTGGATCGGTGGTGGCGACGGTGGCGCCGAGCAGCAGGCAGACGACGAGCGGCACGCCTGCGAAAGGCCATAGTGCGAAGCCGATGGCGGCCGAGGTCAGGAGTGTCGCGACGACGGCGAGGACGAGGATCGGCGCGGCGTCTTCCGCCATCCGCCGGACGTCGCTGGCGATCGCGGCCTCGAAGACCAGAGGAGGGAGAAAGACGTCGATCAGCGTTTCGGAGCCGATCGGGAACTCGGCAAACAGCCGCGCGATATGGCCGTAGCCGCGTGCCGACAGCGCTGGAGCAAGCAGCGTCGAGAACGCGCCGATAGCAACGCCGATGACGGCGAGCAGCACGGCGGGCGATACTTTCAAGGCGACCGCGAGCGGCTGGCTCATCGCCACCACAACGAGGAGCCCCCCGACCACAGATAGAATGAGCGCGATATCGATCATTTCAGAGCGCCAGGAACGAAGCGGACACGAATCAACCGTAATCGACCCGCGCGAGGTAGAGGCCACACGCCGGCGCGACTTGCCCGCAGCGGCTGCGGTCGGCGGCGTCGAGCGCCGCCTTCAAGTCGGCGGCGCGCCATTTGCCGAGCCCCACCTCGACGAGCGAGCCGACCATCGAACGCACCTGCCGATGGAGGAACGAGAGCGCCGAGACGGCGAACTCGATCCGCTCGCCCTCGCGCGTCACGTCGAGCCGCGTCAGCGTGCGCACCGGCGACTTCGCCTGGCATTGCGAATCGCGAAAGGTCGAAAAATCGTGCCGGCCGATCAGCGCGCGCGCCGCTTCATGCATCGCCTCGGCGTCGAGCGCGCGCTTGACGCGCCACGCGCGGCCGCGATCGAGGGCGAGCGGCGCGCGGCGGTTGACGATGCGGTAGACGTAGTGGCGCATCGTCGCGCTGCGACGCGCGTCGAATTCGTCCGCCGCCGGCTCGGCGCCCAGCACCGCGACCGCCTGACCGGCGAGATGCGCATTGACCGCCTCGCGCAGCCGCCATCCGTCCCACGCGCGCGTAAGATCGACATGCGCGACCTGCCCCATCGCATGGACCCCCGCATCGGTGCGGCCGGCGCCGTGAACGACGACGCGCTCGCCGGTCAACGCGTGCAACGCCTCCTCCAACGCCTGCTGCACCGACGCGCCGTTCTCCTGGCGCTGCCAGCCGGAATATGCCGCGCCGTCATATTCGATCGTCAACTTGTGGCGCGGCATCGCTTGCTCAGACCGTCAGCACGATCTTGCCGACGTGCGCCGAACTCTCCATGCGTTCATGCGCCTTGGCGGCGTCGGCGAGCGGGAAGACGGAATCGATCAGCGGCTTGCATTTGCCTTCCGCGAGCAGCGGCCAGACCTTCTCGTAGAGCGCGCCGGCGATTACCGCCTTTTGCGCCGGCGTGCGGGGCCGCAGCGTCGAACCGGTGTGATAGAGCCGCTTCGACATGATGACGCGCAGATCGACCTCGACCTTGGCGCCGTTCAAGGTCGCGATCTGCACGATGCGTCCGTCGATCGCCGCGGCGGCGTGATTGCGGGGCGTGTAGTCGCCGCCGACCATGTCGAGAATGACGTTGGCCCCGCGCCCTTCAGTCGCGGCGCGCGTCGCCTCGACGAAGTCCTCGCTTCTGTAGTTGATCGCGACATCGGCGCCGAGCCGCAGGCAGGCGTTCGCCTTGTCGTCCGAGCCCGCCGTCACGATCACATGGGCGCCGAACGCCTTGGCGAGTTGGATCGCGGTGGTGCCGATGCCGGAAGAGCCGCCGTGCACGAGCAGGGTTTCGCCGGCCTTGAGGCCGCCGCGCTCGAACACGTTGGTCCAGACGGTGAAGAACGTCTCCGGGATGGCGCCGGCCTCGACCGCGGTGAGGCCGGCGGGGATCGGCAGCGCGTTGCTCTCGTGAACGGCGCAATATTCCGCATAGCCGCCGCCGGGGACCAGCGCCGTCACGCGCGCCCCGAGCGCATGGCGGGCGGCGCCCGGCCCCGCATCCACCACTTCGCCGGCGATCTCCAAACCGGGAATGTCGGGCGCCCCTGGCGGCGGCGGATAGGCGCCGAGGCGCTGGAAGACATCCGGGCGATTGACGCCGGCCGCTTCGACCTTGACGAGGATCTCGCCCGCGCGCGGGACTGGCCGTGGCGTTTCCTTGACCTGAAGGACCTCGGGTCCGCCAGGGCGGACAATCTGGACCGCGCGCATAGTCGTGGACGCATGAGACATGGTTTCGATCTCGCCTGCAAAACCGCGTATGTCCGACGGAGGGCGCGGCCTGTCAACGCGCCAAGCGATTGAACGTTCTCGAGGACGGCCCGTTCCCTTCAGCTTCCCCGCCGCAAATAGTCGCGTGGCGACGCGCCGAGCGCGCGCTTGAACATTGCCGTGAAGGCCGCGGGATTGTCGTAGCCGAGATCGAGCGCGACCGACGTGACGCGCTCGCCCGCCGCGAGGCGCGGCAGCGCCGCGACGAGGCAGGCTTGCTGACGCCAGGCGGTGAAGCTCTGCCCCGTCTCGCGCCGGAAGAGACGCGTGAACGTCCGCCGGCTCATGCGCAGCCGTCCGCTCCAATCATCGATCGTCTCGTGGGGACCGGGCGCGGCGAGAAAGCCGCGGCACAATTCGGCGAGCGTGGCGTGGGCTGGAAACGGCAGCGACAGCGGCAGCGCCGGCAGGCGGCGAATCTCGTGTTGGATGAGCGCCATCAGCGCGTCGGCGCGGCTCCGCAATTCGTAATCCGCCGGCAGTTCCACCGCCTCTTCGAGCAGGCTGCGCATGAACGGCGAAACGCCGAGCACCTGGCACCGGTCCGGCATGCCCACGGTCGCTTCGGGCTCCAGGTAGAGGCTGCGGCTGCTCACCTGGCCGAGCATTCTGACGTGATGGACGACGCCGGCGGGAATCCACATGCCCCGCTGCGGCGGCGTCACCCAGGTGCCCTGCGCCGTCGTCACCATCGCCGCACCCGAGGCGGCGTAGAGCAACTGGCTGCGCCGGTGGAAATGCGGCGCAATGACGTGGCCGTCAGGGTATTCGTTGCCCAGAGCGATGACTGGGCGCGGCACGTGATCGTAGAGGTCGACGCGCGCATTCCGCACCATGGCCCACTCCAGGTGATAATGGGCCTGACTGCGGTAGCGGGCCCACCGGCGAGGGCATAGCTTCCGCCGCCTCGACAGGCAATGCCGCCTTGCAAGGAAAGCGTTTCGTGAGCCAGATCGCCGTTGCCCGGCCGAAAGCCGGCGGGCCCGCCTTCGCCATTCTCGGCGCCGTCAGTTTCTGCCACCTGCTCAACGACATGATGCAGGCGCTGCTTCCGGCGATCTACCCCATGCTGAAGGGCGGATTCGATCTCAACTTCGGCCAGATCGGCCTCCTCACGCTGACCTATCAGATCGTCGCGTCGCTGCTGCAGCCGCTCATCGGGCTCTACACCGACCGGCGACCGCAGCCCTATTCGCTCCCCTTCGGCATGGGTTCGACGCTGCTTGGCCTCGTGACCCTCGCCTACGCGCCGAGCTATGCGCTGCTGCTGGTCGGCGCGGTGCTGCTCGGCATCGGCTCGTCGATCTTTCATCCAGAGTCCTCGCGCATCGCCCGGATGGCCTCAGGCGGCGCGCATGGTCTTGCGCAGTCGGTGTTCCAGGTCGGCGGCAATTTCGGCCAGGCGCTCGGGCCGTTGCTCGCCGCCTTCTTCATTCTGCCGCACGGGCGCGGCAGCATCGCCTGGTTCGCGCTCGCCGCGATCGGCGGCATGGCGTTGCTGACCGGGCTCGGTCGCTGGTACCAGGTCAAAAGTCAGGCGCATTCCGCAGGACGAGGCGCAAGGCCGGAACGCGCCGCGCTGCCGCGGGGCGAAGTGACGCGAGCGATTGCGGTGCTGATCGCCCTCATCTTCTCGAAATATGTCTACCTGGCGAGCCTCACGAGCTATTACATCTTCTACCTGATGCGCCGCTTCGAGATTTCGGCGCAGGCGGCGCAGGTCGATCTCTTCATCTTCCTCGCCGCCGCCGCGGCCGGAACGGTAATTGGCGGCCCGGTCGGCGACCGTTTTGGCCGCAAGACGGTCATCTGGGGCTCGATCCTCGGGGTGCTGCCGTTCACCCTGGCGCTGCCCTATGTCGGCCTCACGGCGACGGTGGTGCTCACCATCGCGATCGGCCTCGTGTTGTCCTCGGCCTTTTCCGCGATCATCGTCTATGCGCAGGAGCTGATGCCCGGCCGGGTCGGCATGGTCTCCGGCCTCTTCTTCGGCTTCGCCTTCGGCATGGCCGGCGTCGGCGCGGCGGTGCTCGGCGAGCTCGCGGACCTCACGAGCATCGAGTTCGTCTACAAGATCTGCGCATTCCTGCCGCTGATCGGGTTGCTGACCGCGTTCCTGCCCAATGTCGGGGGAGCGCGCCAGCGCGTCTGAGTGGGTCAGGACGATGACCCGGCGATATTCACCGGGTCGATGTCATTCATATTCAATATTCATTTGCCAGATGGTGAGTTGCAGGTCATCCCGACCGTTCGCAACGAAACGCTCGCACCAGCGAAGCGACCCAGAACCTGTCTGGCCGAACCGCTCGCCCCCTCGGGCGCCTGCGCCGCGGCGCGCAGCGGCCGGTTCGCCTTAATCAACAAAGAGACACAATATGAAACACATTCCCCCCGCCGAGCTGGGCTCGGGCTCGGTTGCCTCGACCCATGCTGCGGCGCCCTACGGCGCGGCGCTCGCAGAATTTGCGTTGGCGATGGGCGGATTGGCCCTCGGAACAGGCGAGTTCGCTGCGATGGGCCTCATTCCCAGCGTCGCGAGCGGCGTTGGCGTCTCCATTCCCGAGGCCGGCAACGTGATCAGCGCTTACGCCATCGGCGTCGTGGTCGGGGCGCCTCTCATTACCGTGCTGATGGCGAAAGCGCCGCGCCGGGCGATGTTGATCGGCCTGATGGCTGTGCTCGCCGTCGCCAACGCCGCCACGGCGTTCGCGCCGGCCTACCTCCCGCTGATCGTCGCCCGATTCCTCGCCGGCCTGCCGCACGGAGCCTATTTCGGCATTGCGTCCCTGGTGGCGGCCGATCTCGCTGGGCCAGGCGGACGGGCCCAGGCGGTCGGCCGGGTCATGCTCGGGCTCAGCATCGCCAACGTCGTTGGCGTGCCGGTGGCGACCTGGTTCGGCCAAGCGCTCGGATGGCGGGCGGCCTTTCTCGCCATCGCCGCCCTCGGGCTTCTGACCTCGGCGCTGGTGACGATCTTCGTGCCGATCGTTCCGGTCGAGGCCTCGGCGTCGCCGCTGCGCGAACTCCAAGGCCTCAAGCAGGCGCAGGTCTGGCTGACGCTGGCGATCGGCGCGGTCGGCTTTGGCGGCCTGTTCGCCGTCTACAGCTACATCACCCCGACGCTCACGCAGGTCGCCCACGTGCCGCTCGCCGAGGTCCCCCTCTATCTGTCGCTCACTGGCGTGGGCATGATCGCCGGCAGCTTGGCTGGCGGCTGGTTCGCCGACCGGTCCATCATGGCCACCATCTTCGGCGGCCTCGTCTGGAGCGCAGTCACGCTCGCGCTGTTCACGATCACGTCCGCCCACCCCTGGACGGCGGCGGTGAACGTGTTCCTCATCGGCGCCAGCATTGCGGTCGTGCCCGCCCTGCAGACCCGGTTGATGGACGCCGCCCCCGGGGCTCAAACGTTGGCCGGCGCCCTCAACCATTCCGCCCTCAACATCGCCAACGCCTTCGGCGCTTGGGCGGGCGGCATGGCGATCGACGCCGGATTCGGCTGGACCTCGGCGGGTTGGATCGGCGCAGGCCTGGCCCTGGCGGCGCTGCCGTTTTTCGGCATTTCGATGGCCCTCGAACGCGGCAAGGCCCACGCTGGCGCGTGAGCCTTGTGCGCTCCGCCCGTCCTGGCCCCCGCCAAAGGGAGGCCAGGCAACCGCCGTAAAGGCTGTAGCCCAGCACACGCTGCCTTCGAGCAACGGCTGGAAACGGTTGCGGCGAACTTGTGAGTTGCTTGAAGAAACCTAACCCATTGGTCGTACCTCTTCAGCGACATTCTGCACGAGTTGACCAAAACTTCGGCAAACATGCGCTAATGGACGCCACCGCCCAGATTCGCTACATTTGTTTATAAATTTTTGCCAGTCAGCCGGTCGCATTGATTTCATTACATCTTGACGTTGCTGTGCTGACGGGCTGGGGCGCATTAACGTAGTCGCCCCGATATATTGACATCCTTCGAGTGGGAGGGGGCGTTGCGTAGCGTGCCGCGTTGCTCGGAAGTCGCAAGGCGAGGCGAGGGATACCGACCTGCCCGGTGCGGGCGGTCGAAATCCTTCGCCGTACGTTTCGCTTTTCCAGCGATCAGCCGGGCTTTCCAAGCCAGAGCGGCGCGCCGGGTCCCTGGCGCGATCGGACTCGAAACGCCGGGGAGCTCGTCCGATGCTCGATAGGTCCAAGACCTCGGTCACAATCGCTGATGATCATTCGCTATTCCTCGAGGGTCTCGCGTCCCTGATCCACAGCACCCCGGATATGCAGCTGCTCGGCCAGGCCAGCTCGGGGTCGGAAGCCTATACGCTGGTGAAGCGACAGCAGCCGGAGGTGGCTGTCCTCGACATCAGCATGCCCGACTTCGACGGCATCACGGTCGCGCGGCGGTTGGCGGGCGAGGGATGTCCGACCAAGCTGCTGGCGTTGAGCGGCCATGAGGACCAAGCCCAAGTGAGGCGCGCTCTCGATTTCGGCTTCCAAGGCGTGGTGGTGAAGAAATCGTCGTGGGCGAACCTGGCCTTCGCCATCCGCTCGGTCGCCGCCGGAGGCATCCATATCGATCCCCGCCTGGCGGGCGAGATCCTGGGGCGACGCCAAGTCTTCCGGCTCGATCACTCGTCCGACATCGACGGCGAGACGATGAGGCTGACCTCGCGCGAGGAAGAGGTCCTGCGCCTAGTCGCCTACGGCTTCACGCTCAAGGAGACGGCCGCCCAGCTCGGCATCACCGAAAAGACGATCGAAACCTACAAGTCGAGAGCGACGCAAAAGCTGCGCCTGCCGAGCCGCGCGAAGATCGTCCAATACGCGATCTCCCAGGGTTGGTTCGCCCATTAGGGCCGTCTGCAATTCCTGGATCGTCATCGCGAGGCGCATGAGCGCCTAAGCGATCCTTTGCTCCGCTCGCTTCGCTGGCTATGACGGGGACGGCCCGGACAAAACCAAAAAGCCTAAGCCCGAGGCGCCGACCCGCTTCGCGACTCGATATGGCGCTTGAGGATCGGCAGGAAATCCCAGACGTCGCGGTTCAACCGCTTCAACTGCCGGTTGGCCTCCCGGATCTCCTTGAGACGCCGATCGTCCATTGGACGGACTGCGCCGAGCGAGAGCGCGCCCTTGTGCTCCATCACGCGCATCGTCTGCGTATGGGTGATTTCGCCGTGCTCGTTGAGCGTGAAGACACAATGGTTCAATTCGTTGCGTACGTTCGTGCACGCGTCGAAGCGACGGATAATGCGCGTCAGGGTCTGTGCGACCGCGGAGTCCATAATCTTGACCGTCGCCAGGCGGCGGATGAGGTCGATCCGCGCGCGTGTCGTGTTGAGGGTCGAGAACACGATCGCCGCAGAAACTTCGTCAGTCTCCAGGAGGATCATCAGGACGTAGACGAAGACGCTCTCGTTGTTCGACCACGCGAGGCCGAGGGTGCCAATCTGAGCCAGAATCTGGTTCTGACGGTCGGCGAACGGTGCGGCGGCGGCTTCGAGCGCTGAAAAGTCCGGCGTGCTGGGAAGCGACGTTGACATGCCGATCAGCCCTTCCGGCAACGACAAGTAACTGCGCGAAATCATGCAACATTGTTGACAGAAAGGCCAGTCTTCTCTCTTTAATTGATCAATTCTCGGAGCGCGAGATGTGGCGCGGACACTCCCTTTGGAGCCTCTGGACGGCGCGTCGGGCCCGGCGGGCGGCGACCGATGTCTTGCGGCCGCTCCTCCAGCGCTCGTCGCAAATGCGCGGGCCGCTCGCTTCGGCCAATTGGAGCGATCCCTATATCGCGGGCTTTGTGACGACGCTGATCACGGCGATCGCGCGCGATGCGAGCGACGGTCTCGACGAAGGCGCGCTCGGACTGGTGCAACTCGAGAGCTGGAGCCAGTTGACCCGCGTCGATCCCGCGATGATCGGCGAGCGCATTCTTTCGCTCAGCCTCGCCGAGGACGCCGACTTCGCGGTCGGCTGCCGCAATGCGCTTATCTTCCGCAGCGCCCTCTTGCAGAGCGAGACGGGCGCCCCGACCGAACCGGAAACGGGACACCTCTGGGATCAGATGATCGGCGACCGCCTCGTCGCCGGCGGGTGAAAGCCTGACAAGGCCAGGAATTTCCTGACAGCGAGTTAGGTTTTACAACCCTGACGAGGCCGACGAAAGCGCGGACACTTCCCCTTGTCAGGCAGCCTTCGTGGGAAGCTTTCCCAGCGATCGAACGCTTGACGAGCACGTGTCGAGTCGGCTTGGCGACAGCGCAGACGCAGAAGATTTGCGCCTCAGCGGAGACGACCGGCACATCGGACCTGAACAGGAGATGTGTCATGAGTGGTGGTGATAACCGGTACGATCCCTTCTCGCAGGGCGAACTGCAGGCGCAGTTGGAAGGCCAAGGCCAGGGCCAGTTGGAAGGCCAAGGCCAGTTGCAGGGCCAGGGCCAGGGCCAGGGTGAAGATCAAAACCAGAGCCAGTCGTCTGACAGCCTCAACGCCAATGGCAACGGCAATGGGAATGGCAACCTGAACCTCGACGGCAACGGAAACGGCAACGCCAACGGGAACGGGAACGACAACGGAAACGGCAACCTCAACGGCAACGGCAACGCCAACCTCAACGGCAACGAGAACTGGAACTCCGACGCGGCGCAGTCGGCGGCCGGCGCAGGCAGCGAGGCGACAAGCTACGCCAACGCGGCCGCGAACGTCTGCGACAACGTCAACGTCAACGTCAATGTGGACGTCGCCGCCGACCTCGGCCCGCCGAGCGAGACGGGCGTCCTGAACATGGACCACTTCTCGGTGTCGAACGACGGCGGCAGCTTCATTATCATGCCGGACCTGAGCTCGCCGAACCTGAACGGAAGCGGCAACATCTTCCATCTCGACCAGGTCAACGACCTCGTCAACAATGGGACGGTGAGCGACATCAGCAACGGCCTGTCGTCGGCTATGTCCGGTGACGGCGGCGACGGCGGCTTTGGCTTGGCCGATTCGCACGACGCCGGCTCGGCGGGCGCCGGCGGGGGCGGCAGCCCCTCGTTCTCGTTCAGCCAGTGGGCGACCACTGCCGGCGGAACGGCGACCGACACGAACAGCTCGACGGGCACCAGCGCGGCCGTCACGGGCGCCGCGAGCACGGCAGCGAGCGTCACTCAGGAAGCGTTCACCCAGCACATCGTCCTGGGCTCGAACATCCAGTACAACAGCATGCCGATCACCGTCGTCGGCGGCGATTCGATCTCCGGCATCAACGGCGACGTCCACACGCATACGTCGAGCTGAGGCCTAACAGCTTCGGTCAATCGCGGCCCGCAGCCCCTTTGCGGGCCGCTTTTTTCCTTTCAGCCGAGGCGCGCTCGCGGCAACCCCAGCGCAATTAAGGCTGTCCTCTTGAAACACGAGATGGGAGAAGCCGCTCATGGGTCCCGGCGGCGTCACGGAGTCCCTGATCGCCCACTTTGCGGGCTACTTGCACATAACGGAGGACTTCGTCCGCAATCGGATCCTCTATGACGAAGGTCCGCTGGCGCCGCGGCCGCATCCCTATGCGCCCGACGAGCTCCTCCCGCCCGCCCCGCCGCCTCCGGTCGACATCCCCGACAGCCAACCCTATCACATCACATACACGCCGAGCTTCGACCCGCTGCGACACATAAAGTCGCACATCCCGCCGCCGCACCACGACGCCCTTTCCCACGCGCCGTTGCCGCATGACGAAGCTCCGCCGCCGCCGCTGGTCGAGGCGCCGGTGCCGGTCGCCGAGGGCGCAGCCTATGTCGAATACAGCTCCAGCTATTCCTACATCGCGCCGGCGCCTGACCAGGAATTGATTCCGGCTGTGCAGATCAACGCGATGCAAAACAACAACGTCGATCTGGTGCTGACGGACGGCCCCGCGCCGTCGAACCACAGCAACGCGGACGCCGCGATTGTCGCGCATATGTTCAACGACGCGGAAAGCTATCTGCCGAGCGACCTCGCGCCGGGAACAAGCGACACCACCACGATCGTCAATGGCGTCACAGCGCACGACGCCGCGCTCGCCGCCAATCCGGCCGGCGCTTCGAACGTGGCGCCGGGCGTCTACGACAATGGCGTTCTACAGCCGGCCAGCGCGACCTTCAACCCGACCATTCCGGACCTGACCAACGTCTTCAACCCGCCGCCCGACGCCTCGCACAACGGGATGACCAATCCTGGGCTCGACGCCGTAACCGGGAGCAACACGAGCGTCAACGTCGCCTCGATCCTCGACGAGAACACTGAGCGCAGCGGCTTGGTGGTCATGGGCAACGCCTACTCCACCAACGCGATCTATCAGGTCAACGAGCTAACCAGCGACGCGCACGTCCAGGTCGACGGCGCGGCAGCGGCGCTGGACGTCGTCACCGGCGGCAACAGCGTCGACAATCTCGCCAGCTTCGCCAACCATCCCACCAGCGTTTCAAACTTCGTCTCGTTCTCGCCAACCGCGAACGTTCAGGTCGACGAGGTCAACGGCAATTTTTACGACGTCAAGGGGCTGCTGCAGACCAACTACCTCAGCAACAACGACGTGGTGGTGCAGACCGCCACCAGCAGTTTCAATCAGGTCGACACGGGGACCGACACTCAGATCAACTCCCTCCCGCTCAACGAACTCAACGCCAGCTACGATCTCATCATCGTTCAAGGCAGCTTCTATACCGCCAACGTCGTCGCCCAGACGAACGTGCTCATGAACGACGCCACCGTCATGATGGGTACGACTGCAGGCGACACGGCGAGCGAAACGATCACCACGGGCGGCAATACGCTGACCAACGCCGCGTCGATCGACACCTACGGCCAGACCGCGTACCAGCCGCTCAGCGCTTCCCTGCAAGCGGCCGTGACCGCCGCGGAAAACGGTCAGCCGAACGCGCTGCTGGCTTCGTTGCTGCCGAACAACGGCTCGGGCACGATCCATGTCCTTTACATCACCGGCAACTTCTACGACGTCAACTACATCGGCCAGACCAACGTCATGCTCAACAGCGACGCGGTCGCTCAGTACCTGCCGTCCACCGGCAGCACGACGGCGCCGACCGGCGCGCCGATTTCCTCGACCGAAAGCGCCAGCACCGGCTCGAACACCCTGTTCAACCTCGGCCAAATCGCCAGCGTGGGCACGATCACCAATTTTCAATACGTCGGCGGTCAGGCCTATTCGGACGCCATCCTGGTCCAGGCGAACCTCGTCAGCGAACACAGCCACGTCGCGGTCGGCGAGACCCCATCCTTGGGCAATGAGCTTGCCGCCTATACGGGCGTCGAGACCTGGGCGACGCCGCAAGGCGACGCCACCCATCATCAGGACCTCTTCCATGGCGTCATGAGCTGAACGCAAATTTTTTCACGAAGAATCCGTCAAGGGGGAAGACATGGAAGAGGACAAGGGGTCTCAGAATCAGGCGCCAGCCGAGCTCAGCCCCCTGGAAAAGCTCAACGCCGAGGAAGAGCCGACGTTGCGCCAGCGGCCTGACCCGTTTGACGAGACCTATCGAACTCCGGCGCGGGACATCCGCCTGCCCCGGGTAAGCGCGTGGAATGACGGAGCCGCGACGCCGCCAACGATCGAAGCGACGGTCGTCGAGGCGCATACTGCGAGCGAAGATCTAAGCGCCCCGGTGATGGGCGAGCCGACGGCGCACGTCGAGGCGGCCGCGGGTCCGAGCGAAGTGGCGGCGAAGCTTGAAGCGCCCGCCGAGCCGCCCGCGACGACGCCGTCAGAGCCTCCGGCGAAACTCGACCCGTCGCCCGCGGCCGAAGCCAGCGCCCTGCCGAAGATTGAACCGCAGGCCGCAAACGCGAACTCCGCCTCGCAGCAAAACGCCGAACCGAAGGCGACGCCGCCCCGCAAGCGCAAGGCGAAGGCAGACGATGGCGCCGCTGCGGACCAGAACGCGGCCCCGCTGCATCGGCGCTTCGTCAATCACGACTTCCGCAGCGCGCTCGGCCCCGGCCTCAGAGGCGTGCGGATCAAGCTCATCATCGTCGCCTTCTTCTCTTTCTGGGTGAACTCGCTAATCCTCGGCATCCCGATCTATCTCTTCAACATCTCCGACCGCGTGCTGACGAGCCGCAGCGTCGACACGCTTGTCATGCTGACCATCGTCATCGGGGGCGCCGTCTTCGGCCACGTCGTCCTCGACATGGTCAGGCGCTTCATTCTGATGCGCGTCGCCGTGGAGGTCGAGTGCCGTCTCGGCGCGCCGGTGCTCGCAGCGGCCGCTCGCGCTTCGATCAACGGCTCGTCGCGAGAATTCCAGACCCTAGCCGAACTCCAGCAGTTGCGGAGCTTCATCACCGGACCGGTGCTGCTGATCATGTTCGACGCGCCGGTCGTGCCGGTCTATCTCCTCGCGGTGTTTCTCATCCATCCGCAGCTCGGTTGGATCGTCACGGCGACCGGCGTGCTGCTGCTCACCTTCGCGCTGATCAATCAGAAGCTGACCGCCGTGCCCTTCGCTCAAGCCAGCGCCTACGCGTCGCGCGCCAACCTGCAAGCCGACGCGATGGCTCGCAACAGCCAGGTCATCAACGCGATGGGCATGATCCCGGAAAGCGTCATGATCTGGGGCCGCGAGACCGTCGAATCCCTGAAGGCGCAGGTGCTCGCCCAGGACCGCAACATCGTCATGGCCGGGCTTTCGAAGCTGGTGCGCCAGGGCACGCAAGTGCTGATGCTGGGCTGGGGCGCCGCGCTCGCGCTCGACGGCAAGCTTACAGGCGGCATGATGATCGCGGCGTCGATCGTCGGCGGCCGCGCGCTCGCGCCGATCGAGAACGTGATCGACGGCTGGCGCAGCTTCATTCACGCCCGCACGGCCTTTCAGCGGATTCGCGCGCTGCTGCTCAACAGCCCCCTCAATACGGACCGGCTTCAGCTGCCGCGCCCGGTCGGGCGTCTCAGCGTGGAGCGCATTCTGTATGTGCCGCCGCCGAGCAAGAAGGTCATCCTCAATGGCGTCACTTTCCAGCTCGAGCCTGGCGAGTCGCTCGCCATCGTCGGCGCGTCCGGCACGGGCAAGTCGACGCTCGCGCGCATGCTGGTCGGCTCGATCGCGCCGACCGCCGGCTCCGTCCGGCTCGACATGATGGATCTGCGCAACTGGAATGATCGACAGCTCGGCGAGACGATCGGCTATCTGCCACAGGACGTTCAGCTCTTTCCCGCCTCGATCAAGGCGAACATCGCCCGGATGCGGGAAGACGCCACCGACGAAGCCGTCTACGACGCCGCCGACGCCGCCGACGTCCACGATCTCATCTCGCAATTTCCGCATGGATACGAGACGATCGTGGGAATGGATGGCAGCCCGCTATCCGGTGGGCAGCGCCAGCGCATCGGCCTCGCCAGGGCCTTCTTCGGCAATCCGCGCCTCGTCGTCCTCGACGAGCCGAACTCGAACCTCGACACGCCAGGCGAAATGGCGCTCGCGCGGGCGCTCGATCGCGCCAAGCAACGCGGCGCGACGGTGATCGCCATCACGCAGCGCCCGGCTCTGCTGCAGAGCGTCGACAAGATCATGATTCTCAAAGAGGGCGCGGTGCAGGCGCTAGGACCGCGCCAAGAAATGATTCCCCATGTGCTCGGGCGCCCCTCGGAACCGATCCAGCGTCCCAACGCCGCCCCCGCAGTTCCAGCCGCTGCGGCCGCCGCTGCCGCTGGATAAAGCCACGAGACTTCAGGAGCCGATATGGCCAATCTCCTCATCGTTCCAAAGCGCCATGAGTGGTACGCGGACGTTCCGCATGCGACGCGCAGTCATACGTTCTTCGGCTTTGCCTTCCTGGCCGCGCTCGTCGGCGGTTTCGGCATCTGGGCGAACGAGGCGCCGATCGCCGGCGCGATCGTCACCAACGGGGTCTTCGTCGCCAGTGGCGAGGACAAGACCGTGCAACACCTCGAAGGCGGAGTGATCAAGGACATCCTGGTCAAGGAGGGCGATCTCGTCCAGAAGGGCCAGTTGCTGATGCGGCTCGACGATACGACGCCGCGCGCCGAACTGCGCCGTCTGGTGCTCAAGCACGACGAACTCGCGGCGGTCGAGGCCCGCCTGATCGCCGAGGTGAGCGGCGGCGACATCGTGGCCTATCCGCCAAGCTCCTCGCTCGACGTGGAAGAGTACAAGACGACGATTCACAACCAAGAGCTCGAGTTTACGGCCCACCGCGCAAACGTCGCCAGCGATATCGCGACGCTGCAGGATGGAATCGACGCACTGGAGGAGAAGATCCGCGGCAGCCAGCAACAGCGCGCCTCGACGCAGCAGCAGATCGCGCTCTTGAATCAGGAACTCGACGCCAAAAGCGCGCTCCTGAAGCTCGGCGAGATCCGC
This sequence comes from Roseiarcus sp., assembly GCA_036488815.1. Lineage (GTDB taxonomy): Bacteria > Pseudomonadota > Alphaproteobacteria > Rhizobiales > Beijerinckiaceae > Roseiarcus. The sequence continues at coordinate 14,415 of DASXGX010000094.1, read as the reverse complement.
AAGCCCGACGTGCTGGCGATCCAACGAGCGGTCGCGAACGCAGAAGGAGAGATCGGCCGCCTCGATGGCGATATCGGCGACGCGCGGGAGCGCATCGCTCGCACTCGCCAGGAAATCATCGGCGTGCGGAGCGCCGCCGCGAAGACCGCCTCCGAGCAGCTCAACGAGATCCATGCCGAGGCCAACGACGTGCGCGAGCGGATGCGCTCGGCGGGCGCCGTGCTCAGCCGCGTCGCGATTACGGCGCCCGTGCGCGGCATCGTCGTCAAGCTGCGTTATCATACGCCGGGCGGCGTCGTGGAGCCTGGCAAGAGCATCCTGGAGATCGTGCCGGCGGGCGACGAACTCGTCATCGAAGCCCGGGTGCGCCCGGAAGAAATCGCCAATTTGAGCGTCGGCCAGTACGCCACGGTGCGCCTGACGGCGCTCAGCCAGCGCGTCACGCCGATGGTCGCCGGCCAGGTGATCTATGTGTCGGCCGACACGTTGCCCGACGACCGGCGCATGCAGCCGGCGGCGAACGACCAATATGTGGCGCGCATCCGCCTCGACCCGGAAAGCGCGCGGCAGGTCCACGAATTCGCCCCGGTGCCCGGCATGCCTGCCGAAGTCTACATCAAGACCGGCGATCACACGTTCTTCCAATATCTCGTCAAGCCGCTGCACGACAGCATGCAGCGTGCGTTCCGAGAGAAATAGACGGCAGGCAAGACCGCGTGAGAGCAGCCGCTAAGCTCGCCCGCGCGACGCGCGACGAGCCTTGCGGGATTTCAACGTGACAGGGACGCGCTTGATCAGCTTTGGCCCTTAGAGAGCGTTGTGCATTTTGGTGGACGCAACCTCTCCCGAGTCCACTTGTCATGCCCGCGAAAGCGGGCATCCAGGAGTCAAGAGCGAAAGCCTGCGGCATTCGCGGGTGACACTGGACCGTCTTTGCGAGCGGAGCGACGCAATCCAGCGATCGAGGTCTCGTCAGGACGTCGTGATTCGTTCCGTGGGCGCCTCGATCGGCTAGAGCCATTTGCAAATGGGTTGACGCATACCGTCATGGCCGGCCATCCACGCGGCGCCGTCACGAAGACCCAATGCCGCTAGAATCGTCGGCTCGGCGTGGATGCCCGGCACAAGGGCCGGGCGGGACGAAAAGAGTTGCGCGGCGCGTCCACCAGAATGGTGGCGACCTCGCGACCCGTTACATTCAGCAAGAGATCGCCTGCCAAAGCGGTCCCACCTCGAGATGACGACTGGGGTCCGATTCAACCGACCCGACGCGGCAAGGCCGACGCCGTCGCCACGAGCGCCAAGCGCACCGGCAGCTTGCAAGCGGCGGGACTTCAGACCGAGGGCCGAAACACAAAAAGCCCCCGACGTTGGGTCGGGGGCTTTGGGAGGGTTGGTTGCGGGGGGCGCCGAGAGCGCCCACGCGCGTGTTCAGAAGAGGTAGTTTATGCCGGCCCGCACAATGCCGCCGCCTTCGTCATTTCTGAAGGTGACAGGGTAGACCACGCCGCCGCTGACGACATTGACCGTCCTGCTTCCGGCGTTGAGGTTCACATAGAGCCCCTCGAGCTTGACGGTCCAATGACGGTCGAAGGCGTATTCGATGCCGCCGCCGACGGTGTAGCCGACGTTGGTCTCATTGTTAAACGGATCGTTGGCGATTCCGCCGTAAGCGACGCCGCCCGTGGCGTAGAGAAGCGTCCGGTCCATGATCGCGTAGCCTAAGCGGCCGCGCGTCGTGCCCAGCCAACCCCCATCGTTGTTGGTTCTGAGGTTGAGAAACCCGTAGGGCCCGACGTTGAAAGACGACCCTCCGTTCGTGACGCCTTGGATGTCGGTCTCAATGCCCCAGACGAAAGCGCCGACCTGGTAGTTGAAACCGGCCTGGCCGCCGCCGATGAAGCCGACGTTGCTGCCGAGTCCAACATGGTAGTTGGCCGGGATCGTCGGATCGAAGATGTTTAAGCTCCCGCCGTTGCTAAAGGCGGCGCCGGCGTTCACACCGACATAGAAGCCCGTCCAACTGAAGGCCGGAGGGGGAGCGTACACTGGCGCCGGCGGCCCCTTCGTCGTCGGCAGATCCGCCGCAAAACCGGCCCCGGCGCTACAAAGCAGGGACGCAAAGACTAGTAGGCTCTTTCGCAACATGGTTGCCCCCGTTGTGGAAGTCGGACCGAGTTAGAGCATCTTTACGCAACGAGATTGCCGTATTTGCGGACAACCGTCAACGTGTAAATCACCACGACTGCACCAAAACCATATCTTAATTTACCTTATTCTAGATGGACTTATCGTGTTTGAATAATTCCAAATGATCAAGAACGACGCTTGAATAACGCCGGTTTTTCTTACTGCGCAGCGCTGAGATCGACGCGCTGAAAGCGCTTCCTTCGCACCGCGTCAACCTTGTCGAGAAACGTTGCATTGTCCGGAATCGAACCGTCCGGCGCTCGGTTGCTGAGACACATCGCAGCCCACTTCGGCGCTGAATGGCAGCGCGCGGAGCGCGATCATGGGTCGAGGCTGGTGATTCGCGAGCGCTTTCGCCACATCCGCCGTGCGGTCAGCGTGACGCCCGTTTGATCGCCCGGTCGCCATGCGGCCGGCCGCTCGCGTCTTCGCCCGCCGTCTCCTCGGCTCTCCCGGGAAAGGCGCAAGTCGGGCTGGCGAGCTGTTGCAAGGGGGCCATGGCGGCAATGTAGCCGTGCGCCTGCAAGAATTCCCTTACCCCCTGCGGCGGCAGCGGGCGGCTGAACAGATATCCCTGGCCCTGGGTGTAGCCTTCGGCCTGCAGTCGCTCCGACTGCTCTTGTGTCTCCACCCCTTCGGCGGTGGTGGCCATATGCAAGCCCTTCGCGAGGTCCGAAATGGCCCGGATGATCGCCGCGCAATCGCCGTCGCTGGTCATGTCGCGCACGAACGAGCGATCGAGCTTGATCTTGTCGAAGGGGAATCGCCGGAGATAGCTGAGGGACGAATATCCCGTCCCGAAGTCGTCCATTGCGACGCGCACGCCAAGCGCCCGCAACCGATGCAGGATGCTGAGATTGCTATCGCTGTCCTGCAGGAGGATGGACTCGGTCACCTCGAGCTCGAGGCGGCGCGCGGGCAGTCCGGTCGACGAAAGGGCCCGGACGATCGACGGCACGAAATCCTTGCTCGCGAACTGGGCGGGCGAGACATTGACCGCGACGACGATGTCGTCAGGCCAGGCGGCGGCCTCCGAGCAGGCTTCGCGCAGCACCCAATCGCCGATGGGAACGATGAGGCCGATCTCCTCGGCCAGCGGGATGAACTCGAGCGGAGAGACCAACCCCCGCTCGGAATGGCGCCAGCGAACCAGCGCCTCGAATCCGAGGACGGCGCCCGATCGGAGATCGATCAGCGGCTGATAGTGGAGTTCGAACTGCTGGAGCTGGAGCGCCGCGCGGAGTTCCACTTCGAGCATGCGGCGCGCCTGCAGCCGCGCATCCATTTCCGGTTCGAAGAACCGATAGGCGCCGCGGCCTTCGTCCTTGGCGCGGTAGAGCGCCATGTCCGAATTCTTCAACAGGAGATCGGGATCGGCTCCGTCGTTGGGCGCAAGCGCGATGCCGACGCTGACATTGGCGACGACCGCGTGTCCGTCGAGACGATAAGGCCTGCCAACCGCCTCGAGAAGGCGGGTCGCGAACGCGCTCGCCTCCTCCGGCGACTTGACCGCGTCCTGGATGATGGCGAACTCGTCGCCTCCCAAGCGCGAGACGGTATCGGTCTCGCGTGCGCATTCGAGCAGCCGCTCGGACACAGCTCGCAAAAGCGCGTCGCCAACAGGGTGCCCTAGCGTGTCGTTGACGCCCTTGAAATGATCGAGATCGAGGCAGTGGACGGCAAGACCCTGATCCTCGCGTCGCATCCGCGCGAGAGCCTCCTCGAGCCTCTGCCGGAAGAGAACGCGATTTGCGAGCCCGGTCAGGGCGTCGTGATGCGCCATATGAACGACGCTGGCCTCGGCCCGCTTGCGCTCGGTGACGTCGATGACGGCGACCAGGGCGGCCCCTCGGCTCTCGTAGGCGAGCGATCGCGAGAAGGCCGAGATCTCGAACCGAGTCCCGTCCGCCGTCAATTGCGGCCAGGTCTTCTCGGTTTGGCCCTGCCGGGCGCCCGGGGCCGCGCGGAGGAATTCGACGAATGCGGCGCGTTCCTCGACCGGACAGAGGTCGACCGCCGACATCGACAGAAACTGCTCGCGACTGTAGCCGTAATGGGCGACCGCGGCGTCGTTGACCGAGAGAAAGCCGAGAGTCTCGGCGCTTTGGACCCACATCGGCAGCGGGTTGCTCTCGAACAGCAATCGAAACGACGCCTCGCGCCGCTTCAGATCCTCGATGCGGTCCCTCTCCCGCTCCGCTTCCAGTTCCTTCTTGCGGATGGCGTTCTGCTTGAAGACTTCGACCGCAATCGCCATCCGGTGAAGTTCATCGGCGCCTTCACTAGGGATCGAGACATCGAGATCGCCACGCGCGAGGGCCAGCATCGCCCGATTGAGACCGTCGAGGCGCCGTAGCAGTCCATTGGCGACGTAATGCCAAGCGATCACCAGCGCGCTGGCGATGCTGAGGCCAATCAAGCCCAGCAGAGCCGTCTGGCTTTCGCTGATCGCGCTTTTCGACGCGGCCACCGCGGTGGACGATATCGCCTGCGCCAGCTTGACGAACTGTTGGACCTCGACGGCGAGAGTCGCGGTTTCCAATTGGGCGGCGGCGGCAAGGCGCCAGCCCTGCGCGCTCATCGCCAATTCCTCGCTCCGGGCCTTGAAGATGCTGTCGCTTGATTGACCATAGGCCAGCAGGGCCTCGAGCGCCGCCTTCAGATCGGGCGCTACGCCGCTTTCCACCAGGCCTTCAACGATCTTCTTGGCGCTGTAGCTGCGGGCCGTGAAGCGATCGCGCAGCGGCGGCAGCAGATCCGCGTTCGGGGTCAGCGAGACTTCGGTGAGGACGCCGACGATGAGGTTGCTGTCGTCGCGAAGGTCGGTCAGAGCCTGGAAAGTTGGAACGTCGACATCCGATAGTTTCGTGAGCAACTGGACCAGAGCGGATCGATCCTCGTTCCCGCTGAAAGATTGCAAGCCGCTCGCCAGGTCGAAGCCCGCATCGTCGACCATCGGCGCAAGCTTCGAAATTAGAGCGTCGTGAGCCACGACGACGCCGCCGGCCAGCCGTCGGCGTTCAGCCGTCGCCGCGAGACGGCGCCCGATCGTCAGGGATAGACGATCCGATTCGGTCTCGATCAGGTCGACGTGGCGCTTGATGCTTTCGACCAAGGGCTCGCTGGCGGAGGCGGCGCCGAGCGCGTCGAGAGTCGCGCCGATTTCCTGTCGCTTTGCCTGCAGCCGCGACGTCGCGGCGGCGAGCGCCATCTGATCGTTCGCCGCGACCAAGCTCGAGGAAATTGCCGACAGCTCCGCCGCCTCGCGCGCAAGAGTGAAGGCTCGATCGACCGCCGGAATGCCCTTCGACTCGATCCGGTGCAGGCTGCGGCCGATGTGGCCGTAACTGAAGAAGGCGACCACGCTCGCAGCGAGAGTCAGGCTGGCAACCCCCACAAAGGCGCCAATGAGCTTGCCGCGGATGCCGAAGCGCGCGCGCCCGCCGTCCGAGCCCGTCGAGCGGCCGGGCGAGCCGTTGATAGCCGGCTCCCCGCGCTCGACGCCTGCAATCCCCGTCAATTGCCGACCCTCCGTAAGGAATTGAGCGCCTTGAAGGAGCCGTCCGCTTGAATTTCGGTCAGGAAGACCGCGCTTGTTCCTTGGTTGTTTCCAGGCGTGTAGACGAGCTTCACACCGCCGAAATCGAATTCACCGCTATGGATCGTGTCGAGCATGGCTCGGCGCGTCGGGGCGTTCGTTTTCTGAAGGGCCGCGACCACGAGCCGTCCGACGACGTATCCCTCCAGCGTGACGAAGCCGGGCTCTGCCGCAGGGTCGATGGATTTCAGCGCCGCCTGATAGCGCGCGACCACGGGGATGGAGGCGTCCCACGGCAGCGGCACCACTTGGGTGACGATCACGCCGGCTCCCTCGGGGCCGAGTTCCTTCGCAAGAGAATTGCTGCCGACGAACGAAATGGCGGCGAAGATCGCCTTCATCCGCACCTGCCGGGCGAGCTTGACGAAGGTCGCACAGGGTTGATACGGCCCGATCATGATCACCGCCTCGGGATTGCCCCTGCGGATCGCGAGCAGCGCCATTTTGACCGCGGTCGTATTGCGCTCGAACACACCCTCGGAAACCAGTTCCATCCCGCGCTTGTCGAGGGCGCGCTGCACGCCGGCGAGCCCGGCGCGCCCGAAGGCGTCGTTCTGGTAGAGAATCGCGATCCGGCTGACGCCGCTGTCCTTGGTCAGCCGCTCGACCAAGGCCTCGGTTTCCTGAAAATAGGACGCTCGGACATTCACGACCGCGGACTTATCGGAGGCGCGGAGAAATTCGGCCCCGGTCAGGGGTCCAATGAAGGGAATGGCGTTCTCCGTCGCGATCGGCTCCGTGGCCAGCGTCGTCGGGGTTCCCACCGCGCCGAGCAAGGCGAACACCTTGTTGTCGTTGATGAGCGCCGTCGTCGCTTCGACCGATTGCGTCGGCTCGTAGCCGTCGTCGCGCGAAACCAGCTCGAGCCTGCGGCCGCCGACCCCGCCTGTTGCGTTCGCTTCGGCGAAAGCGGCGAGTATGCCCGTTCTCATGTCCCGGCCGAGTTCCCCGGCGGGCCCTGCGAGCGCCGCGGCTTGGCCAAACACGATCTTGTCGTCGCTGACCCCGGGCTCCGCGGCGGCCCCCGCCACCACCGACATGAGGCCGACCCCGATGCCGGCCGCGACGCCCAGGAGGCGGAGCCGCAGGAAAGACAGACCCAGGGCGAATAGGCGGCTCGGCGCCCGTTTGAAATGGAGGGACAGCATGGCGACGTCCTGACAAGCGCCGTCACTGTAAACCCACATATTTTACGCGCGATTAACGAGACGACGTACGGGAATAGCCTCGTGCGACGTAACGTTCGCCGCGGGCCCGCGGAGTGGCCCCTGTTCAAGGTCGAAGGCGACTTCGTCAACATCCTGCCCGCGGCGGGCCTTTTGGTTTGGGTCGGGGCTTTGGGAAGTTGATTGCGGGGCAGGATTTGAACCTGCGGCCTTCAGGTTATGAGACTGATTGAAACCTACGGGGATTTCTGAGCGAAGTGAATAAACGCGTTTGATATCAGAATGATGACCTTGCGCAGCAACGAATCCCTGTAGAACTCTGGACCCGCTTTGAACTTTCGCAAGACTTGGAAAAAGCCCCGTGTTCAGCACAAAGGCTTGCACTACACATCCACACAGAGGATGAGCCGGCCACAGGCTACAGCGCGGACTTGTCAGATTGGGATGTCGGGGGCAGCATGAGGCCTGCTACGCCGCTTCATTTGGGAATGTCGGCTGGCTTGACCTCGGGGGGATTTCCGATGACAGGGCTGCGCAGCCGTTTCCTTCTTTTGGGCACTGCTGTGGCTTGGGGGTGGCTCCTCATCGGCTCTGGCGTGGGTGCCGCCGGCGAAATGGCGGGCGTCCCGGAGGTAAGTCCCGGCGTTCTCGCGGGCTACCTATCGAAGACGACGCTACCAGACAGCGTCGCCTTGCTGCCCCCTCCCCCTGCGGTGGGATCGCCTGCGGCCGCCCTCGATCAGGAGATCGCCCGCGCCAATCTCGCGCTCCGCGACACGCCCCGCTGGTATCTCGCCAGGATGGATGCTGATCTCAAATTTCCGTGGGCGGCCGGCGATTTTTCGTGCGCGCTCGGGGTTCCTATTACGGAGCAAGATACGCCCCGGCTGTACGTGATGCTGCGGCGGATCTTAGCTGACGCTGGCGCGGCGACCGGCGCGGCGAAAGACAAGTACCGGCATGCGCGGCCCTTCATGCTGGACAGCCAGCCGACCTGCCGCCCTGAAGACGAGAGCGCCTTGAGAGCGAACGGCTCTTATCCCTCCGGTCATACGTCGATCGGCTGGGCCTGGGCGCTCGTCCTCGCGGAAGCGTCGCCCGATCAAAGCGGAGCGGTCCTCGCGCGAGGCCGCGCTTTCGGCGAAAGTCGCCTCGTCTGCAACGTCCATTGGGAAAGCGACGTCATCGAGGGTCGTTTTATCGGGGCGGCCACAGTTTCCCGCCTCCATGCCGAACCGGCGTTTCTTGCCGATCTCGAAGCGGCGAAATCCGAACTGGCGGCGGCGCGAGCTAAGAGCCTCGCGCCGCAACGCGATTGCACGTTCGAGTCGCAAGCGCTGGCGGAGACGCCCTTGCAATCTCCTTGAACCCAGCCCCAATCGGCGCGACTTAGCCTTTGGCGCGAGTCACGCGTGCACTACCAAAGGCAGGACGCCACCCGCACTCAAGGCTTGCCGAAAGTCTCGTCGAAGGAATAGCCCGTCCCGCGCACGGTGCGGATCGGGTCGCGCTCGCGCCCTCGCGAGAGCGCCTTGCGCAACCGGCCGACATGGACGTCGACAGTGCGCTCGTCGATCTCGACCGATTGTCCCCACACGCCGTCGAGAAGCTGAGCGCGCGAGAAGACGCGGCCAGGCTTCTCCAGGAGATATTCGAGCAACCGGAACTCGGTCGGCCCGAGATGCACGTCGCGCGAGCCACGCCGCACGCGGCGGGTCTCGCGGTCGAGGTCGAGGTCTCCCGCGCTCAGCTTCTCGGCGATGCGCTCCGGCCGGCTGCGGCGCAGCAGCGCCCGAACACGCGCCATCAGCTCGGGAACCGAGAACGGCTTGACGACGTAGTCGTCAGCGCCGACCGAAAGGCCGCGCACGCGCTCGACCTCCTCGCCGCGCGCCGTCAGCATGATGACCGGCAGCGTCTTGGTCGCTTCGCGCGCGCGCAGACGCCGGCAGATTTCGAGGCCGGAAACGCCCGGCAACATCCAATCGAGGATTACGAGATCCGGCGGCGACTCGGCGAGACGCAACTCGGCTTCGTCACCCCGCTCGACGCTCTCGGCCACATAGCCTTCAGCTTCGAGATTGTAATTCAGCAGCAGAGCCAGATCCGCTTCGTCCTCGACGACAAGAATTCGAGGAGCGGCGCCCGCGCCTGTACGAGGCGGCTCTCGACGCGCTTCATTCATGGATTCTCGGTCCCCGTGGGCTCAGCGTCATAGTCCGGCCGGCCCTTGGGCCGCTCGGACGGCAGTGTGGAGCCGGTGACAAGATAGAACACCGTCTCCGCAATATTGGTGGCGTGATCCCCGATACGCTCGATGTTCTTCGAGCAGAACAGAAGATGCGCGCAGAACGAGATGTTGCGCGGATCCTCCATCATGTGGGTCAAGAGGTCGCGGAACACCGAATCCTCGAGCGCGTCCAGCTCGGCGTCGCGCTCCCAGACTGCACGGGCTCGCTCGACGTCGCGCTGTGCATAAGCGTCGAGCACGTCCTTCATCAGCTCGGTCGCCACTTCGTTCATGTGCCTGAGGCCGATGATGGCGCGCGGCACGCGCGCCTCGAGGCCGATCTTCATCGACCGTCTGGCGATGTTCTTGGCGAGGTCGCCGACCCTTTCGAGGTCTCCCGCGACGCGGATCGCGCCGATGATCTCGCGCAGGTCGACCGCCATCGGCTGCCGGCGCGCGATGGTGAGGACCGCCTGCTCCTCGATCTCGCGCTGCAAGGCGTCGAGGCGCGGATCGGTCGCGACCACCTGATGGGCGAGCGTCAGATCCGCCTGGCTCAACGCGTCCATCGCGTCGACCACCATTTTCTCGGCGATGCCGCCCATTTCGGCGATCCGCCGCTCGAGCGTGTCGAGCTCTTTGTCATAGGCTTTGACTGTATGTTCGACCACGGCGCCAGCTCCTTCAGCCAAACCGGCCGGTGATGTAATCCTGGGTGCGCTTGTCGCGCGGCGAGGTGAACACTCTGCTCGTCTCGTCGAACTCCACCATTTCGCCGAGGTACATGAACGCGGTGTACTGCGATACGCGGGCCGCCTGCTGCATGCTGTGCGTGACGATGGCGATCGTATAGTCTCCGGACAATTCGTCGATCAGCTCTTCGATCTTTGCTGTGGAGATCGGATCGAGCGCGGAGCATGGCTCGTCGAACAGGATCACCTCCGGTCGAATCGCGACTGAGCGCGCGATGCAGAGGCGTTGCTGCTGGCCGCCAGAGAGGCTGAGGCCGCTCATGTGGAGCTTGTCCTTGACTTCGGTCCAGAGCGCAGAGCGGCGCAGCGCGGTTTCGACGCGCCCATCCATCTCGGACTTCGGCAGCTTCTCGTAGAGCCGGATGCCGAAGGCGATGTTGTCGTAGATCGTCATCGGGAACGGCGTCGGTTTCTGAAACACCATGCCGACGCGGGCGCGCAGAAGATTGAGGTCGAGACCCTCAGCGAGAATGTTCTCCCCGTCGAGCAGAACTTCGCCCTCGGCCCGCTGGTTGGGATAGAGGTCATACATGCGGTTGAGGACACGCAACAGCGTCGACTTGCCACAACCGGACGGGCCGATGAACGCCGTCACCTTCCGCTCGTGGAGCGGCATGGTGATGCTTTTGAGAGCGAGCGTCGAGCCATAGTAAAATTGCAAATCCCGAACGGACACCTTTTCTGCCGCTTTGGGGACGGAGTTGACGGCCAAAGTCATTTCGAATGTTCCCTTGCGACGAGGGCGCGCGCGACGATGCTAAGTGCGAGAATGGCGAGCGTGATGATGAGAGCGCCAGTCCATGCAAGCTGTTGCCATTCCTTGTACGGGCTGAGGGCAAACTGAAAAATCACGGCCGGCAGGCTGGACATCGGCTCGTTGAGGTTCGTGCTCCAGAACTGATTGTTCAGGGCGGTGAACAGCAGCGGCGCGGTCTCGCCGCTCACCCGCGCGACGGCGAGGAGAACGCCAGTCAACAGACCGGTCCTGACTGCGCGATAGCCGATCCGTTGAATGACGAGTGAACGCGGCATCCCGAGCGCAGCGCCGGCTTCGCGCAGACTGTTGGGAACGAGGTTCAGCATGTCCTCGGTGGTCCGCACCACCACAGGCACCACCAGAACGGCAAGAGCGACGGCGCCCGCCGCGGCGGAGAAGTGGCCCATTGGGGCCACCATGACTTCGTAGACAAACAGGCCGATCACGATTGACGGGGCGCTGAGCAAAACGTCGTTGATGAATCGAACGACAAACGCAACCTTCGAGTAGCGGCCGTACTCTGCGAGATACGTTCCCGCCAGCATGCCTAGCGGCGCGCCGATGGCGACGCCGATTGCGGTCATGATCAAGCTGCCGGCGATCGCATTCAGCAAACCACCAGCGCTGCCGGGAGGCGGCGTCATCTGCGTGAAGACCGCCAAGGACACTCCGGCCAAGCCGTGCCAGAAAAGCACGGCCAGAATCAGGAACAGCCACGTCAGGCCGAAAACGGCGGACGCGACGCTCAAGCCCATCCCAAGCGAATTTCGACGCTGCCGCGCACGATAAAGGGACATCGCGCTACCTCCCTGCCTTGACGTCGAGCCGCATCAGCATGAGGCGCGCGATCGCGAGAACGATGAACGTGATCATGAACAGGATCAGCCCGAGAGCGATCAGCGAGGAAGTATAGAGATCGCCGACCGCCTCGGTGAATTCGTTGGCGATCGTCGCCGAAATCGTTGTGCCCGGCGCGATCAGCGACGCGGATATCCGGTGCGCGTTGCCGATCACGAAAGTCACGGCCATCGTTTCGCCCAGCGCGCGCCCGAGGCCCAGCATGATCGCGCCGATGACGCCGACCCTTGTGTAAGGAATGACTATTTTGCGGACGACTTCCCACGTCGTGCAGCCAATCCCGTAAGCCGACTCCTTGAGGATCGGAGGCACGGTCTCGAAAACGTCGCGCGAGATCGAAGTCACGAACGGCAGGACCATGATCGCCAAAATGAGGCTGGCCGTCAGCACTCCGATGCCATAGGGAGGCCCCGCGAAGATCGAGGAAAGGACGGGAACGGGTCCGAACGCGGCGATCAACGCCGGCTGCACGTATTGCTGGAGAAAAGGCGCGAAGACGAACAAGCCCCAGATGCCATAAATAATGCTTGGCACGCCGGCCAGCATCTCGATCGCGATGCCGATCGGCCGACGCAACGCCAACGGACAGAGTTCCGTCAGAAAAATTGCAATGCCGATGCCCACGGGGACTGCGATCACCATGGCGATGGCGGAAGTGACGACAGTTCCGAAGATCGCGGCGCCGGCGCCGAACTTCTCGGTGACTGGATTCCAAATTTCAGTCGTGAAGAATCCAAAGCCGAAGGCGCGGAACGCCGGGATCGATCCACTGATCAGAGACGCGATCGCTCCGCCCAGGATCAAAAGAACGAGTAACGCGGCGCTTTGAGTCAGCCGTCGGAAAAAGTTGTCGTTCGACGAGAAGCTCTTCGCCGCTCTGCCGCGAGTGTCACCCCCCGCGAGCGATTTAGACTGCGGCATCGCCATTTCACTCATCAATCCCTCCGGCCTCCGCCGAACTCCTGGCGCACGGACCGGCGCGCCAGGAGTGAAGCCATCAGAGCGTTCAAGGACGCTCCGACTACGCGTTCATGTCGAACTACTTGGCGGCGTAAACCGGCTTGCCGTCGGCGGTCTTGAATTGGCTAGCCCAAGTCTTCTGGATCTGGGCGACAACGGGTTGCGGCAGCGGAACGTAGTCGAGATCCTCAGCCGCTTTGGTCCCCTTGGCGTAAGCCCAATCGAAGAATTTGAGCGCTTCGAGCGAGGCGGCGGGATCGACCGGCTGTTTGTGCATCAGAATGAACGTAGCGCCGGCGATCGGCCAGGTGTCGGCGCCCGGCTGATTGGTCAGAATGACGTAGTAGTCGTCCGATTTCGCCCAGTCGGCGTTCGCCGCAGCCGCTTGGAATGCCGCCGCGTTGGGCGCCACGCGCTTGCCGTCGACATTGATCATGTCGACCGACGTCATCTTGTTCTGCTTGGCGTAGGCGTATTCCACGTAGCCGATGGCGCCCTTCGTCTGCGCCACGTTGTTGGCGACGCCCTCATTGCCCTTGGAGCCGATGCCCGCAGGCCATTCGACGGCGGTGCTCGCCCCGACTTTCGATTTCCAATCGTCGCTGACTTTCGACAGATAGTTCGTGAAGATGAACGTCGTGCCCGATCCGTCCGAGCGATGAACCACGACGATCGCTTGCGAAGGAAGCTTGACGTTAGGATTGAGTTTGGCGATCGCCGGGTCGTCCCACTTGGTGATCGCGCCAAGAAAGATTTTCGCCAACGTGGGCCCGTCGAGCACCAATTCGTCGGCCTTCACGCCGTCGAGATTGACGACCGGGACGTCGCCACCGACGACCGTGGGGAATTGGACGAGCCCCGACGCCTCGACATCCTTCGGCTCAAGCGGCATGTCCGAAGCGCCGAAGGTGACGGTCTTCGCCTTGATCTGCTTGATGCCGCCACCCGAGCCGATCGACTGATAGTTGAGTCCGTTGCCAGTTTCTTTCTTATAGAGGTCGGCCCACTTGGCGTAGATCGGATAGGGAAACGTCGCGCCGGCGCCGGAAATGTCGGCCGCGTATGCGAACGTCGCGGTCGCGGCACAAACAGTAAACGCCGTAACGCGAGCAAAATTGGTGGTTTTCATGAACGCCTCTCTAGCGCTTGGATGAGTTCGGCCACATCGTCGCGCAATCGATGAGCGAGGTGGACCCACCCACCTACTAAAGCCGCTCGATAAGCCTAATACGACAATGGGATGACACTTTTGCGACAGCGATCGACACCGTCGCGGTTTGGCTGTGTTTGGCCCTTTGATTGCGGACGAGAGTCAAGCGCTTTCGTAGCAACCGGACGGGTCGAAGGGGGCGTACGGGAGCGCTCGCCGAGCGGAGCTGGCGACGTTGCGTAGCTCGGGGAGCGCGGCGGGCTACCCGTAGCGTTCGAACTCGTCGCAGATGGCGCCTATCGCCTCGACGATGACGGTGTTCGACGGGCGCCGACACTGGCGCATCGTATTAAGCCGAACGAGAGCTCCCCATCAGCCGGCATCCTTCGGCGATGGAGACGCCTTCGGGGCCGGCAGTCGCGGACGTAGACGCCTCTCATCGGCGTTGCGTTTCGCAGAGCCCCCTTTAGAAACTCTAGTTCCAGCGCCCGCTTCCCGACCAGCCGTTCGAGGTCGGCGATCCGCCGCCTCGTATTGCTGAAGAAGGTCGGCCGCAGTGGCGCCCTCGTCGAAGGCGCCGGACTGGCGCCGTTTCGACCCAGACGCGGGATCAGGTTGCGCGAGATATCGTGGCGTTTTCCCAGGCCGTGGAGCGTTTCGCCAGCCGATGCTGTGGGATCGATACTTGGCCATGAGCTTTCGTCTTTCGAAAGCCCAGCCTGCCGGTCAAATGTTAAGTCCGCCTCTGTCCGCG
>DASXGX010000099.1:0-35610 GCA_036488815.1 Roseiarcus sp. | reverse complement strand
ACGAGATAGCCGACGCCGCCGACGTCGAGGATCAGGTCTTCGTCCTCGACCGCGTCGACGATTCCTTTGAGCTTGCCGATCATGCCGCCCCCCTCGCGCGCGCGTTCCGATGTTGCGCGTGACAGATCGCGACCGCCAGCGCGTCGGCGGCGTCGGGCGAGCCGATCTGGCACGACGGCAGCAGCATCTTCACCATCATCGCGACTTGGTTCTTCTCGGCGTGGCCGACGCCGACGACCGTCTTCTTGATCAGGTTCGCGGCATATTCGGCGACCGGCAGATCCATCAGCGCAAGCGCGGCGAGCGCGACGCCACGCGCCTGCCCGAGCTTCAGCGTTGATTGGGGATCGCGGTTGACGAAGGTCTCCTCGACCGCCGCCTCGGCCGGAATCTGGCTCTCGACGAGCTTCGTCAGCGCCCGCTGGATCGTCGCCAGTCGCTCGGCGAGCGAAGTCGCCGCGTCGGTGTGGATGGAGCCGCAGCCGACATAGGAGAGCCGCGTTCCCACGACCTCGATCACCCCCCAGCCGGTGTTGCGCAGGCCGGGGTCGACGCCGAGGATGCGAATCGGGCGGATGTTCATGAAATGATCTCATAGCCATCACGAGGCGCGGTGGCCAGCCTTGCACGCTCTCCTCGATGTTATTACAATTGTGGTAACTCGGAGTGTCGTGCATGATCGAACTGAAATTACGCAAAATCGGCAACTCGCTGGGCGTGGTCCTGCCGAAGGAAGCGGTTTCACGGCTGAACGTCGGCGAAGGCGAGCGGGTCTATCTGACGGAAGCGCCGGAGGGCGGCTATCGGCTGACGCCGTTCGATCCCACTTTCGAGGAGAAGATGGCGAAGGCGCGGGACATCATGCGGCGGTATCGCAACACGCTGCAAGCGCTCGCGAAGTGAGCGAACCCGTCTGGATTGACGCCCGCGAGGCGACGGTCCTTCACGAGCAACTGCTCGCTCTCCACGGAGGCCGTGCGGGCGTGCGGGAGGCGGGCTTGCTGGAGTCCGCCCTCTCGCGCCCGCGCAATCGGTGGGTTTACAGGGAGCGTTCCGGGATCGTCGAACTCGCCGCCGCCTACACAGCTGGCGTAGTCGGCAATCATCCCTTTATCGACGGGAACAAGCGGACCGGCTTCGTCGTGGGCGTGCTCTTTCTCGAACTTAACGGCTACCAGTTCTTCGCCAGCGAAGAGAACGCGGTGGAAGCAGTGCTTGCGCTGGCCGCAGGCGCCATGAACGAGGACGGCTATGCGGCCTTCCTCGCAGCGAATTCTCGGATGTCGAACGCCTGAACCGCGAGGCGTCAGAACGTCACGGTAGGTTCCGTGCGATCGGCCACTACAACCCGGCAATCGCCGCCACACTCTCGCGCGATGAGCTTCGCCAGACGGTCGGCCGCGGCCTCGACGTCGCCGAAGCCGTTGGATTGAACCGTGAGCGCGGCGCGGCGGGTTTGCGTCGAGACGGCGCTGCGGGCGTCCTGGCGCCAGTTCCAGCGTCTGCACAGGACGTGGCTTGCGTCCGCGTAGACGACCTCGCCGTCCTTGGGCGGATCGTTGGGGTCCTCGCCCTCTTCCGCCCCCATGTCGATGAAAGTGTCCGCGGGCCGGGAGAAGCGGAAGGCGAGATCGCCCTCGATCCGATCCAGATCGTCGCAGCCGAGGCAAAGCGCGCTGTCGAGCGAGACGGCGTTGTAGAGATCGACCAGCGCGTTGACGCCGGGCAGCGCGCCGCCGCCGAGCACGCGCTTGATCAGGCGCTCCACGGAGGAACGATAGCTCGTCTTCTTGATGCCGAAGCCCTTGTAGGCGGCGCGCCAGGCGGCGACGCCGGGAATGGCGGAGAGTTCGACGCCGTCCCATCGGCGCCGGCATTCCACTTCGATCGCCTCGACCTCCGCTTGGAGCGCCGCACCGCGCGCGGGAGCGACCTGCAAGCCCTCCGAGACGATCAGCGCGACGCGGAAATCGGGAAAGCGTTCGGTCAGTTCGGCGATGGAGAGACGGGGCATGACGGTCCGCTGAAGAAGAGGCCCGGCGCATTGGCGCGCCAGGTGGCGGACTGTCAAGGCGACGGGCGTCTGACTAGCTCTTCACGACTTCGAGCGGACCGTGGTCGTCGCAATGGTCGCCATGGGGATGATGGCTCTCTCCTTGGAGAGCCCCCAGACTGCGGGCTATGGAGAAGCGTTGCGGGCCATGAAGGTCGCAGGCGTTCCGTCCTCGGGATTGACGAAGATGATATCGGTAGGCTCACGTCGCGGCGCATCGACGGAGAGGAACACGACCGGCTCCGCGAGAATTTCCGGCAAAGCGTGCACCGTGCCGCGCTCGAAGAACAGCAAGTCGCCAGGGCTGAATTCCGCCTTGGTCGCCGGATCCTCCGTCCAGAACGTTCCGCGTCCGGAGAGGACGTAAAGAAACTCGTCGCAGGTCGCGTGGTAGTGCGGCGGCGTCGCCCGGTACACGCGGAAAATTCGCGCGCTGGCCGACGGTCTGTCGGTCAGATAGCGGTCGACCAGCAGCGTGGAGGCCGTAGGGGGCAGGCTCGCGGCGATGGCCGCGATGTCAAAGCGCGCGGACTTTCCCTTCGCCGCGTCGTCGTCGATGGTGGGATTTGGAGCCATGGGTGATCTCGTTATGTTGAGAGGGGCGCCGACTTGTGGGCGAACGGTCTGCTGGGCTCCCAGACCGCCCGTCTCAATAGCCGGACGAACTCTTTTACGCCGGCCCATGAGTGGCGAGCGTCACAGTGTTGTGGTCCGCCCGTGCTCGCCCCGGGCGCCAAAGTTGAGTAGCCTCACGGCGTGAGCACCGCGGCGCCCTGAAGCCGGCCCTCGCGCAGATCGGCGAGCGCGAGATTGGCGTCCTCGAGATCGTAGCGGCGCGTTTCGGTCTTGACGCCGGCCCTGCGAGCGATCTCCAGGAATTCGACGCCGTCGCGGCGGGTCAGATTGGCGACCGAGACGATTTGCCGCTCCCCCCAGAGCAAGCTGTAGGGAAAGCTCGGGATGTCGCTCATATGGATGCCGCCGCACACCACGCGTCCACCCTTGCGCACGGCGCCGAGCGCCGCAGGCACGAGCGCGCCGACGGGGGCGAAGAGGATGGCGGCGTCGAGCTCGTCGGGAGGCGCTTCGTCCGACCCCCCGGCCCAGGAGGCGCCGAGCGCGCGTGCGAAATCCTGCGCCGCTTTGTCGCCGGGCCGCGTGAAGGCGAAGACTTCGCGTTTCTGGTGACGGCAGATCTGCGCGACGATATGCGCGGCGGCGCCGAAGCCGTAGAGGCCGATCCGCTGGCTTGGACCGGCCATCTTCAAACACCGCCAGCCGATCAGCCCGGCGCAAAGCAGCGGCGCGGCCGCGACGGGATCGCACTCGCGCGGCAGCTTGATCACGAAGGCCGCCTCGGCGAGCGCATGGGAGGCGTAGCCGCCGTCGCGGGTGTAGCCGGTGAACTCCGGCTGGTCGCAGAGGTTCTCGCGACCCTCCATGCACTGGAGGCAATGGCCGCAGGCATGGCCGAGCCAGGGGACGCCGACCTGCTCGCCGATCGCGAAACCCTCGACGCCGGGGCCGATCCGCTCGATGAAGCCGACGATCTCGTGGCCCGGCACGATCGGTAGGGAGACCTTCGGCAGTTCCCCGTCGACGACGTGCAGGTCGGTGCGGCAGACGCCGCAGGCGAGCACGCGGACCAGCACTTCGCCGCGTTGGGGAGCGGGTTTCGGCCGCTCTTCGAGCACGAGCGGGCCGCCGATCTTCCGAAGCGTCATTGCGCGCATCACGGCCACCCGCTTTAGTGAGACATGAGGATCGGAATCGTCGGCTGGCGCAGCAGATCGAGGCTGACGCCGCCGAACAGGCTCTCGAACAAGCGCGAATGGCCGAAGGCGCCGGCGACGATCAGATCGGCGTCCTGCGTGTCGAGGCTCGCGAACAAAGCCTCGACCGCCGAGATGTCGCCGGTGTTGGTCCAGTCGGATACATGCGAGGCGACGCTGTGATGGGAGAGATGGTCGACCAGCAGTTCGGACACGGTGCGCAACTCGCTTGGACGCGGCGAGAAGGTGAAGATCGTCACTTTCTTCGCCTTCGCGAGCAGCGGCATGGCGTCGTGCACGGCGCGCGTCGCTTCGCGGCTCGCGTTCCAGGCGATAACGACATTCTCACCGACTGCCGCGGGCCTCCAGTCCTGCGGCAGGATCAGAACCGGGGCCCCGGAGGCGTGCAGCGGGCCGTCCGGGATTTCCGAGCGGATCAAGGAACGCGCTTCCCCTTCAGGCCGCGGCGCGATGATCAGATCGACGCAATGCATCAATCCCTCGCCGGGCGGCGAACGCGGTTCGGACGCGAGGAATTCGCCTTTGAGGCCGGCGCTTTGCAGAGCCGCCTCGAAACTCGGCCCGATCCGTAGCGCCCGCTCGGCCCATATCCCATCGACGGCTTTGTTCGTGGTGGCGTCGACGCCGATCAGCCGCGCGCCGTGGTCGCGCGCGAGCGCTGTCGCCAGCGAGAGCCGCTCCTGCGATCCGTCGGTCGGATCGAGATAAACCATGATGTCTTTGTAGGTCGTCGCCATCGCCCCCTCCGGGTTGGTGGAGTGACGAACCGCCGGCGGGAAGTCGGCGGTCCTTGCATGAGCGTTTCCCAACGGCGCCGTGACGGCGACCGTCAGTGCGGCTTGCCGATCGGAATGTCGACTTTCCTGGCGACCATCTCGGCCGGCTTGCGGACCGTCACGCGCAGGACGCCTTTATCGAAGGCCGCGCTCATCTTGGCCGGGTCGGGCTGGAACGGCAGCGGCACGACGCGGCGGAACGCGCCGTAGCTGCGCTCGATCACCTGCCATTCCCTATCTTTCTTCTCGATCTCCGTCTTCTTCTCGCCGGAGATGACGACGCTCTGCCCCTCGACGGAGACCCTCACGTCGTTCTCGTTCACCCCGGGCAATTCCGCGGCGATCTCAATGGCGTCTTTCGTTTCGCCGATGTCGATCGCGGCGAGGCTGATCCCGCCGGCGGCGGAGCGCCAAGGCGTCGGCAGCCGCCGGCCGAAGTCGTTGAGAAGGTCGTCAAAATCGCGGCGGAAGCCCTCGAACACGTCGAACTCTCGGCCGCCCATCGGCATAGGCAATCGCATCGCTTCGCTCCCTTCGTGAGCCGCGACGGACGAGGGCGCCTCGCCAGGCGTTCAATCGTCCGGCGGCGATTGACGATGTTTTCGTCCTCCCACCGGACCGCAGACGCACGGATTCTCGACAAAACCGACGATTTGGCCTTCAACCCTACGGGAGGGCGCCAAAGCGCCGGCCGACTGCGGTTACGGTTGGCCTTGATCCTCGCCTTTGAATCGGGCATAGGAACGGCGAAATCGTTCGCCGTGGGTTTTGCCCGCGCTTTTTGTATTGGGTGATCCCATGAAGGTCCGCAATTCCCTGAAGTCGCTCCGCTCGCGCCATCGCGACAACCGCCTCGTGCGCCGCAAGGGCCGCGTCTACATCATCAACAAGACGCAGAAGCGCTTCAAGGCGCGGCAGGGCTGAGCCCGGCTCGCATTGTTTTGATGCGGCGCGCCGCCCAGTCTGGGCGGTCGCGTCCACGCGGCCTTTGACCGTCGTGCCTTCGCAGCGTAAGCTTGACTTATGATGCGACGCTCGACGTTCGTCTGCGCTGTGCTGCTGGCGCTAAGCGCCCCCGCATTCGCGCAAAGCTCTCCGCCCGCTGCAGCGCCCCATCCCGCTCCTGCTCCGGCTCCGACCCAGCGCGAGCAACTCGACGAACTGTTCTCGCGGCTTGCCGCCGCCAAGGACAGCGACGAGACGGCCGGCATTGTCGCGTTGATCGACCGCTTGCAACTGCAATCCGGCTCCCCCACCAGCGATCTCCTGATGCAGCGCGCCGTCGCGACGATGGAGCGGGGCGATTATTCCGTCTCGCTCACCCTTCTCGACGCCATCGTCGATCTGCAGCCCGACTGGGCGGAGGGCTGGAACAGGCGCGCCACCGCTCGCTATCTCGCGGGCGACGCAAAGGGCGCCGTGGCCGACATTGCGCAGACGCTGGCGCGAAACCCGCGGCACCTCGGCGCGCTTGCAGGTCTCGGCATGATCCTCGAGGACAGCGGTCAGCGCGAACAAGCGTTGCGCGCCTACCAGCGCGCGCTGGCGATCGCCCCGCATTGGACGCCGGTCGTCGAGGCGGAGGAGCGCGTCAAGGCGGCCCTCGCCGGCCAAGCGCTTTAGACAGAGTCGCGCCACCTTCTCCAGGCGAATGCGCAGCATTCGTCCGCTCCCGCAGGGAGAAGGGGTTAGGCGCCGTCAGGCCGCCGCGCCGCCGTCCGGGCCGATCACGGCGATGCGCAGATTGTTGGTGGCGCCGGGGGTTCCGAACGGAATGCCGGCGACGATGATCACGCGTTCTCCTGCGCCCACGAAGCCGTCGATATAGGCGTGGCGGCAGGCGCGATCGGTCATGTCGCGCTCGTCCCTGGCGTCGTCGGTGACGACCGCGTGGACGCCCCAGGCGACGGCGAGGCGGCGCGCCGTCTCGACGATCGGCGTCAGCGCGAGGATCGAGGAACGCGGCCGCTCGCGGGCGATGCGCAGGCCGGTCGAACCCGAAGCGGTCCAGGCGCAGATCACTTTCGATTGCAGCGTTTCGGCGACGTCGCGCGTCGCCTCCGCGATTGCGTCGGGGCCGGTCTGCTCGGGCGCGGCGCGCTGGGCCGCGATGACGCTGGCGTAGACCGCCTCTCCCTCCACCGTCTCCGCGATTCGGTTCATGGTCGCGACCGCCTCGTGCGGATACTGGCCGGACGCGCTCTCGGCGGACAGCATCACTGCGTCGGCTCCCTCGAACACCGCGGTCGCGACGTCCGAGACCTCGGCGCGCGTCGGCACCGGCGAGGAGATCATCGATTCCAGCATCTGGGTCGCGACGACCACCGGCTTGCCGAGCCGCCGCGCCAGGCGCGTTATGGTCTTTTGCAGGCCGGGCACGCATTCGACCGGCATTTCCACGCCGAGGTCGCCGCGCGCCACCATCACCGCGTCCGACACTTCGAGGATTTCCTCAAGCCGCGTGATCGCCTGCGGCTTCTCGATCTTCGCCATCACCAGCGCGCGCCCGGCGGCGATCGCCTTCACCTCGGTGACGTCCTCGGGACGCTGCACGAACGACAGCGCGATCCAGTCGATGTTCTCTTCGAGCGCGGCCATCAGGTCGGCGCGATCCTTCTCGGTCATCGCCGAAGTCGGGATGGTCGTGTCGGGCAGGCTGACGCCCTTCTTGTTGGAGATGCGGCCGGCGACCTCGACGATCGTCTCGGCGCGACCGGGGGCGACCTGCGACACCCGCAACAAAACCTTGCCGTCGTCGATCAGCACGCGATGTCCGGGCCGCAGCGAATCGAGGATTTCCGGATGCGGCAAATAGACCCGGGTCTGACCGCCGGGCGTCTTGTCGCTGTCGAGCGTAAAGGCGTCGCCCTTGCGCAACGGGACGCCGCCGGCCTCGAACTCGCCGACCCTCAGCTTTGGCCCCTGCAAGTCGACGAGAATGCCGATCGGGCGATCGAATTCCTCTTCGAGCGAACGGATCATCGCGACGCGCTCGCGCATCGCGTCGTGCGATGCGTGGCTCATGTTGATGCGGAAGACGTCCGCGCCCGCTTCGAACAAAGCGGCCAATGTCTCGCGGTCCGCCGAGGCCGGTCCGAGCGTGGCGATGATCTTGATGCGGCGTCGACGTCGGACCAATGCTTCCTCCGAAATATGGAATAGCGCAAAAAAAATCCCGTCGCGTTCAGCGAGCGGGCTCGAAACTCAGGGGTTGGCCGGGTCGGTTAGCTGGACGGTCCAGTTCTTGGCGTCCTTGCCGGTGTCCACCTCGAAGAATCCGGTGCGGTCGTAGCCGCGCACGAAACAGTCCTGGCGCCCCTCGATCTTGAACTCGCGATCGCTGGTGCACATGAAGGCCTTGCCTTTCCATTCGCCGCCGCGCTCGTCCATCGCGTAGACGTAATAGAACTGCGCCGCGAGGGCGCCGCGCAGCAGCGTGTCGCAGTCCTGGGATTTGAGATTCCACCAGCCCTCGCTGACCCAGCCCTGGCCGTCGGTATAGGCCAAGGCGACGCTGATGCGGCTGGATGAGAGATTGCACATGCGGAAGTCGGCTCGTGCGGGCGACGCAGCGGCCACCAGGCTCGCAGCGACGAACGCCGCGCCGAGAAACGGTGAACCGAATTTCCAAGCCATAACCGTCCCGCTTTCGCCGCGCCATATTCTTCGGCGGCGCGCGCGTGTCAACTCAAAGAGACGCACGTCGCGCACGCGATCAGGCCGGGCGGGCGATGTAGATTCCAAGCAGAATCAACACGCCGCCGAGCGCCTGCACCAGCGACACGGGCTCTCCCAGCAACATGTAGGCGAACGCCGCGGCGGCGATCGCCTCGAGAAAGACGACCAGCGAGGAGAACGCCGCCGGCAGGCGCCCGAGGGCGACCGAAAGCAGGCCCTGGCCGCCCGCATGGCTGATCCACGCCATCGCCAGCAGGGCTGCGACGCCCCTCGCGCTGTGCGGCAGGATCGAGCCTTCGAGGCGCAGCGCCACGACCAACAGGATCACGGTGGTGATCGCCGTCGCTTCGAGCGTGACGCGCGCCGCCGTCGAGCGCCGGCGCGCCGCTTTGACGGCGAGAAAATAGAGGCCGAAGAACACGCCGGTCGCCAGGCCATAAAGGTCGCCGACCGCGCCCGCCGGCCTCAGGTGGAAGCTCTGAACGAGAAGCGCGCCGCCGCCCAGGATGCAAAAGGCGAGGCCGGCGAGCGTCTTCCATTCGGCGCGCTCGCCGAGAATCAGCCAGCCGAACAGCACCACCCAGATCGGCGCCGTCGTGGCGAAGAACGTCGCGTTGGCGACGCTCGTGGTGACGATCGAGAGATGCCAGAAGAAGAGGTCGCCGGCGAAGGCGAGGCCAGCCAGGATTGTGGCGAGGCCGAACGGCCGCGCAGGCGCAGCGTCCGCAGAATCGGTCAGGCGCGCCCAGGCGTAGAGCGCAGGAAGCGCCAGCGCGACGCGGTAAAATGCGCTCGCGAAGGGGCCGACGTCGGCGATGCGCACAAAAATGGGCGATATGCCCATTGCAAGAGTCCCCGCCACCAAAGCGGCGAAGGGCGCTCCGAGCCCGCTCTGCGATTTTGTCGCCGAAACTGTCCGCGTCATTCGGCCTCATGTCCGCGCGGGCGAATCCGCGACAAAATTGCGGCCCGTCCTTATTCTCGCCGCATCGTTCCAGCAAGGGGGCCCCATGGACGCGATGCTCACGCGGGAAGCGGTCAAGGCGCAAGAAGCGTTTCAACCATTCGAATCGGTCGAGGGAGCGCTGAACCGCGGCGCGCTCGTCATCTGCGATCACGCCGCCAACGCCTTTCCGCCCGGCTACGGGGCGCTCGGCTTGCCGCGCGAAGCGCTGGAGCGCCACATCGCCTACGACATCGGCGCCGCCTGGCTCGCCCGCCGCCTCGCAGCCCGGCTCGGCGCGCCCGCGATCCTCTCCACCTTCTCGCGGCTGCTGATCGACGCCAACCGCGGCGCCGACGATCCGACGCTGGTGATGCGCATCTCGGATCGCGCGCTCATTCCAGGCAATGCGCGGGTCGAGGCGCGCGAGATCGAGCGGCGCCGCCAACTTTTCTGGGCGCCGTACCGAGGCGCGATCGAGGCGACGATCGAATCGATGCTCGCGACCGGCCAGCCGCCCGTCATCCTCTCCATCCATTCCTTCACGCCGCTCTGGCGCGGCGTTCCGCGGCCGTGGAAAGTCGGCGTGCTGTGGGACAACGATCCGCGCCTGCCAAAGCCGCTACTGCGCGCGCTGGCCGCTGAAGACGATCTCGCGCCTGACGAAATCGGCGACAACGAGCCCTATGAAGGCGCTCTGCCCGGCGACACGATCAACGCCGTCGCGACGGCCCGCGGGCTGTCGAACGCGCTGATCGAAGTGCGCCAGGATCTGATCGCCGACCGGGAGAGCGCGGAAGCCTGGGCGGATCGGCTCGCGCGAATCATCGAGCCGCTCATCGCCGCCCCGGCGGTTCGGCAGCCTGAAGAGTGGGGCAGCCGCGCCTCCGGCGACGACCCGGCTCAGCCGCCGGACCACGCGGCCGCTTGACGCCGCGCGCCGGCGCGGCCATGGCTTGGGCCCTTGGCTGTCTATTCACAACACGGATTGCGGTATGAACGAAGACATCGTCGCCAGCGGAGAGGAGGTCAACTCGGGCCACCTCAAGGCTTTCATCGAACGCATTGAACGGCTCGAGGAAGAAAAGAAGGCGATCGCCGACGACATCAAGGACGTCTACGCCGAGGCGAAGGGCAATGGCTTCGACGTCAAGATCATCCGCAAGATCGTCTCGATCCGCAAACAGGATCGCGACAAGCGCCGTGAGGAAGAGGAAATTCTCGAGCTCTATCTCGCCGCCCTCGGCATGAACTGAAAGTACGCCCCGGCGAGGCTCAATTCCACAAAGCAAGGTGAAGGTCATGACGGTTCAAAGCGCGCAACACAGCAGTTCCGAGGCGCTTAGCCCCGAGGGAGCCCGCATCGCGGACGCTTTCGCGGCGTCGATCGCGGCGCGCCAGACCTTCGACACGCCTTACCGCCATTATCTCGTCGAGAACGTCTTCCCCACGGACGTCTCGCAGGAGCTGGCCGATCTGCCGTTCGCCGCGCCCGTGCTCAACGGGCTTTCCGGCAAGCGCGAGCTGCACAACGACCAGCGGACGTATTTCGACGCCGCCGGGGTCGAGCGCTTTCCCGTCATGCGCGGCGTCGCGGAGGCGCTGCAATCCAGCAGAATCACCCGCCTGATCCACGACGCCTTCGACGCGCCGATCGACGACACGTTCCTGCGTCTCGAATATGCGCAGGACATCGACGGCTTCTGGCTCGAGCCGCACACCGATCTCGGCGTGAAGAAGTTCACCTGCCTGATCTATCTCTCCGACGGACCCGGCCATGACAAGCTCGGCACCGACATCTACTGGGATCGCGACCGCCATTACGGCGCCACGCCGTTCAAGAAGGGCGGGGCGACGATCTTCGTGCCCGGCGACAACACTTGGCACGGCTTCGTGAAGCGCCCGATCGAGGGCGTGCGCCGCTCGGTGATCCTGAACTACGTGACCCACGACTGGCGCGCGCGCGAGCAGCTTTCCTACCCGCACCAGCCGGTGCGGATTTAAGCTCTCTCCATCCTCATCGACTGGGCTTTCGCTCCTGACAGGAGTTGAGAACCAGTCGGATGGTTGGGCAAGATGATGGCCAGATTCTGCGCGTATTTTCTTGACGCGCCGGCTCCAGTGGCCCCATTTGGAAGAATATCCCCCCGTTGCTTCGGTGGCCGGGCGCAAAGCCGCCCTTCGGGACGGCTTTTGCATATTCGAGCGAGGAGGAAGAATTACACAAACGTGTACGTCGACGGATTCAATCTCTGCCCCGGCGCCCTCAAAGGCAGGCCCTGGCCGGTCGGTTCACGAAACCTTCTGTTTGGTGATTCGCGTCTCGGCGTCGGAAACTGACGCCATCCGCTTCCCGCCGGTGGCCAAGCCGCGCTAGGCTTGCTATCACGCCGCCCAATTCTTAGTCACCGAAGGGCACACCATGCGCAAGGGCGCCGTTTCGCGTAAGACCAACGAGACCGCGATCGAGGTCGAGGTCGACCTCGACGGCTCGGGCAAGTCGGATGTCTCGACGGGGGTCGGGTTCTTCGACCACATGCTCGATCAACTCGCCCGCCATTCGCTGGTCGATATGAAGATTCGCGCGCAAGGCGACCGTCATGTCGACGACCACCACACGGTCGAGGATGTCGGCATTGCGCTGGGTCAGGCGCTCCGCGAGGCGATCGGCGACAAGCGTGGCGTCACCCGCTACGCCGACTGCCTGCTGCCGATGGACGAGACGCTGACGCGCGTCGCGCTCGATGTTTCCGGCCGGCCCTTCCTCGTCTTCCGCGCCGAGTTTCCCACCGAGAAGATCGGAACCTTCGACACCCAGCTGGTGCGCGAGTTCTTCCAGGCGCTCAGCGTCAATGGCGGAATCACGCTGCATATCGAGACCCTGTACGGCGCCAATAGCCACCACATCGCCGAATCTTGCTTCAAGGGCGTCGCTCGGGCGCTTGGCGCCGCCCTTGCAGTCGACCCGCGGCAGGCTGCGCGGATCCCTTCCACCAAAGGCGCCCTGTAAATCACGATGGCATAGGGAGGTCGCCCTCAACCGGCGGCCGAAGCGAATGGCGATCTATGCGGTGCATTGTCGGGCCGGGGAGGCCGATCAAGCGGCGGCATTAGAGCGGGCGCGCTTGGTGAAGCTCGGATTCGCCTGGGCCGCGTTCCTGTTCGGGCCCCTCTGGGCGCTCGGCCATCGGCTGTGGCGGCCGCTGACGGCGTTCATCGTCGGCTCCGCGCTGCTCGGCTATCTGATGACGATCGGCGCCATCGGAGCCGGGGCCGCCGTTTCGCTCTACATCCTCTTTGCGCTCTACCTCGGCATCGAAGGCCGCGCCCTTCTCGAAGCGGAGCTGGCGCGTCGTGGGCAGCCGCTGGCCGACATCGTTTGCGCGGCGGATCGCTCGACTGCGGAACGTGCTTTTTTTGAACGCGGCCTGCAGCAGGCGCCGCCCCGTTCGGCTCCGCCTTCGGCGCGGCCGCCGCAAGGCGCGCCTCCGCCCCCGCCCCAGGTGCTCGGCCTCTTTCCGGAGGCTCATCGCTGACATGAGCGTCGCCATCGTCGACTACGGCTCTGGAAATCTGCATTCCGCGCACAAGGCCTTCGAGCGCGCCGCCCGCGAGGCCGGGCTGAGCTGCGAAATCGTGGTCACCAGCCGCCCGGAGGTCGTCGCGCGCGCCGAGCACATCGTCCTGCCCGGCGTCGGGGCGTTCGCGGATTGCCGGCGCGGTCTCGATACGGCGCCGGGTATGCTCCAGGCGCTCGAAGAGGCGGTGCGCGGCCGAGGCCGGCCCTTCCTCGGCATCTGCGTCGGGATGCAGTTGATGGCTTCGCGCGGACTCGAGCACGAGATCGTCGCCGGCCTCGACTGGATCCGCGGCGACGTCGCGCCCATCCTTCCCGAGGACCCGGCCTTGAAGATCCCGCACATGGGCTGGAACACGCTTGCCGTGAAGCGCGCCCATCCCGCGCTCGACGGCGTCGCGACGGGCGAGGGGGGCTTGCACGCCTATTTCGTCCATTCCTTCCAGCTTTATCCCGCCGATCCCGCGGACGTCGTCGCGACCGCCGACTATGGCGGACCGATCACCGCGATCGTCGCCCGCGACAATCTGATCGGAACGCAATTCCACCCCGAGAAGAGCCAGAAGCTCGGCCTGGCCCTGATCGCCAATTTCCTGAAGTGGCGCCCGTGATCCTCTTTCCGGCAATCGACCTCAAAAGCGGCGAGTGCGTCCGCCTCGTGCGCGGCGACATGACGCAGGCGACCGTTTTCAACCGCGATCCCGCCGATCAGGCGCGCGCGTTCGCCTCGCAAGGTTTCGAGTGGCTGCATGTCGTCGATCTCGACGGCGCCTTCGCGGGCAAGCCGATGAACGCGGCGGCGGTCGAGCGCATCCTCGGCAGCGTCACGATGAAGGTGCAACTCGGCGGCGGCGTGCGCGACATGAAGACGGTGAACGGCTGGCTCGAAAAGGGCGTCGCTCGCGTCATCATCGGCACGGCGGCGGTCGAGGATCCCGCCTTTGTTCAAGAGGCCGCCCGGCTCTACCCCGGTCGCATCGCTGTCGGCATCGACGCGCGCGAGGGCCGCGTCGCGGTGGACGGTTGGGCCAAGACGTTGGACATTTCCGCGCTCGACCTCGGGCGCCGGTTCGAGGACGCCGGCGTAGCCGCGCTCATCTACACCGACATCAGCCGCGACGGCGTGCTGCAGGGCCTCAACATCGCCGCCACCGTCGCGCTCGCCGAGGCGGTCGACATTCCCGTCATCGCCTCAGGCGGCCTCGCCTCGATCGACGACGTCCAACGCCTGCTCGAACCCGATTGCGCGCGCCTCGCCGGCGCCATCAGCGGCCGGGCGCTCTACGACGGCCGTCTCGATCCGCGCGAGGCGTTGGCGCTGATCCGCGATCGGGAGCTCGGCCATGCTTAAATCTCGGCTGATTCCCTGCCTCGACGTGAAGGACGGGCGCGTCGTCAAAGGCGTCAACTTCGTTGATTTGCGCGACGCGGGCGATCCCGTGCAGTGCGCGGTCGCCTACGACGAGGCGGGCGCGGACGAACTGTGCTTCCTCGACATCGCGGCCAGCCACGAAAATCGCGGCACCCTGATCGATGTGGTGCGGCGCACCGCCGAGGTCTGCTTCATGCCGCTGACGGTCGGCGGCGGCGTGCGCACGACCGAGGACATCCGCAACCTCCTGCTTGCCGGGGCGGACAAGGTTTCGATCAATTCCGCCGCCGTGGCGGACCGCCGTATCGTTCGCGCGGCGGCGGAGAAATTCGGCAGCCAGTGCGTCGTCGTCGCGATCGACGCCAAGCAAGTCTCCCCAGGGCGCTGGGAGATCTTCACCCATGGCGGGCGCCGGCCGACCGGCATCGACGCCGTCGGTTTCGCGCGCGAAGTCGCGGCGTTGGGGGCAGGCGAGATTCTGCTGACCTCGATGGACCGCGACGGCGCCAAGATCGGCTTCGACATCGCCCTGACCCGCGCGGTCGCCGACGCGGTGTCGATCCCGGTGATCGCCTCGGGCGGCGTCGGGACGCTCGACCACCTCGTCGCCGGCGTCGTCGAGGGCCACGCCAGCGCCGCCCTCGCCGCCTCGATCTTCCATTTCGGCGAATTCACCATTCGCGAGGCCAAGCAGCACATGGTCGCGGCGGGCATCGCAATGCGGATGGACTGATAAGGGACCCTCTGGCCGTCATGGCCTGGCTCGTCCAGGCCGCCTATGCGGCCCCGCGTGATTGAACCTTCCAGCGCTGGGTGCGACGGTAGGGCGTCGGTGGCCGGGACAAGCCCGGCCATGAGTGTGAAGGCGTTCCCCTACAGATACGCCGACAATTCCTTAGCGACGTCTTCCGGCGGGCGGTCCATGTTGAGCGCCTCGACGAAGTTCCCCTTCGCGTCCATCAGATAGACGATGGACGAGTGGTCCATCGAATAGCCGCCGTTCGCCTGCGCCTCCCCCTTGCGGGCATAGACGCGGTAGCCCTTTTCGGCAGCGGCGATTTGTTGTGACGTGCCCGAGAGGCCGACCATGCGGGAATCGAAGCTGCTGACGTAATCGGCCATCGAGGCGGGCGTATCGCGCGCAGGATCGACGGTGATGAACAAGGCGCGAATCGGCTTGTCCGGCATCTTGCGCAGCACGTCCGAGATCTGCGCCAAGGTCGTCGGGCAGACGTCGGGGCAATGGGTGTAGCCGAAATAGACTAGAAACGGATGGCCCTTGAGGTCGGCGTCGGTCAGGGTCTTGCCGTCGCCGGTCTGAAGCGTGAACGGCCCGCCGATCAGGGCGGTCGCGTTGCGGCCCGGGGTCACGGCGACCCAGACGCCGGAGCCGATCAGGGCCGCCAACGCGAGGCCGATCGCCAAGGATCGCAACTGGCCGCCCGGCCCGGAGAATTTGCCGGTCGCTTTGGCTGGGCTCAACGTCGTTCTCCTTCAAAGGCCGAGGCTGAATAGCGCTTCGGCCAGCCTCCGGCAATCGATAGACGCAGGCTATCGTCCGCCTCGCGTCGGGGTTAGATTGCGGCCATGGTGGTCCGGCAATTGGAATATCTTGTGGCGTTGGCGCGCGAAAAGCATTTCGGCCGCGCGGCGGACGCATGCCATGTGACGCAGCCGACGCTTTCCGCCGGCATCCGCCAGCTCGAAGAGCATCTGGGCGCGCCGATCGTCGAACGGGGCCATCGCTATGTCGGCCTGACGCCCCAAGGTCGGCTCGCGCTCGAGCACGCCCACCGGATCCTCGCCGAGGCCGACGCCATGCGCCGGGATATCGAGGAACTCGACAAGGGGCTTGCCGGCCGGCTGCGGCTCGGCGCCGTTCCGACCGCGCTGCCGATCCTCTCGCATCTGACGACGCCCTTCATCGCCCGCTATCCCAGCGTGACCGTGACGTCGCTTTCCCTCACTTCGCAGGAGATTCAGCGGCGGCTGGAGGATTTCGAGCTCGATGTCGGCCTCACCTATCTCGACAACGAACCGCTCGAGCACGTGAAGGCAAAGCCGGTCTACGAGGAGGAGTATGTCTTCCTCACGCCGCTCACGAGTCCGTTCGCGGATCGGCGGGCGATCTCCTGGAAGGAGGCCGCCGGAGCACCGTTGTGCCTGCTGACGCCCGATATGCAGAACCGCCGCATCGTCGACGGCGTCTTTCGCTCGGTCGGCGCGACGCCGCAGCCGTCGGTGGAGACAAACTCGATTTTCGACCTCGTTTCGCACGCCAGCGCCGGGCGCTGTTCGTCGATCGTGCCGCGGCAACTGCTGCGCATCCTCGGCGAGCCGCGCAACACGCGCGCCCTCGAACTCGTCGAGCCGACCGCGCGGCGGACCATCGGCCTGATCATGGCGGATCGGGAACCGCCGTCGCCCTTGGCGCGCAAGCTTTTCGCCATGGAGCACGAGGCTCACCTCGCCGCGCTCGTGGAAGCGCCGCTGCGGCAGGAAGATCGATAGACATCTTCTATCGCCTCTTGCAAAACTTCAATTTGCCTGAACTCGCGGCGTGGGAGGATTGTTGCATTCAGGCGGCGAGGACCGCCCGATGGAGGCGACGAGATGACAGGCCGAATGGCCTGGGACGAAGCCCAGGCGCGCGCCATGATAGCGGAACTGAGCGGCGAGCCGGGCTCCATGCTGCCGATCCTACACGCTCTGCAGGAGCGCTTCGGCTATATCGACGACGCGGCGATAGCTCTCGTGGCGCAGGCGCTGAACCTATCGAAGGCGGAGACGCTCGGCGTCGTCAGCTTCTATCACGACTTCCGCCGCGCGCCGGTCGATGGCGCGGTGCTCAAGCTCTGCCGCGCCGAATCGTGCCAGTCGCTCGGCTGTGAAGAACTGGTGGCGCATCTCGCCAAGGCGCACGGCGTCGCGGTCGACGCCGCCGAGGCAGGCGCGCCGCTCGTCGTCGAAACCGTCTATTGCCTCGGCAATTGCGCGCTGTCGCCCGCCGCTCTGCTCGACGGCGAGCCGATCGGCAGGCTCGACGCCAAGGCGATCGACGACATCGTGGCGCAAAGCCACGGAGAGGCGCGATGAGCGTGCGCCTGATGATTCCCGCCGATTCGGCCGCCATCTCGGTCGGCGCGAACAGGGTGGCGCAGGCGATCGCCGACGAGGCGGGCTCGCGCGGCGTCGCGCTGACGGTCGTGCGCACCGGCTCGCGCGGGCTCTTCTGGCTCGAACCGATGATCGAGGTCGAAACGCCGCAGGGGCGCTTCGCCTACGGGCCGATCGCGCCTGGCGACGCTGCGTCGCTGTTCGAGGCGGATTTCCTCTCCGCCCGCCCTCATCCGAAGGCGCTCGGGCTCGTCGAAGACATCCCCTACCTCAAGCGGCAGCAGCGCTTGATCTTTTCGCGCTGCGGCGTCGTCGATCCGCTCTCGCTCGACGACTATCGGCGGCATGGCGGCCTCGCCGGGCTCGAACGGGCCCTGGCTCTGGGTCCGGCCGCAACGATCGAGCAGGTCGTGGCGTCCGGTCTGCGGGGCAGGGGCGGCGCCGGCTTCCCCACGGGAATTAAATGGCGCACCGTCGCCGGGGCCGCCGCGGAACAGAAATATGTCGTCTGCAACGCCGACGAAGGCGACAGCGGCACCTTTGCCGACCGGATGCTGCTGGAAGGCGATCCGTTCTTGCTGATCGAGGGGATGGCGATCGCGGCGCTCGCGGTCGGCGCGACGCGCGGCTACGTCTACATCCGCTCGGAATATCCGCACGCTTTCGCGACCTTTTCCGCGGCGCTTGCGCGGGCGCGCGCCGCCGGTCTGCTCGGGCCGGACATGCTCGGCTCGGGCCGCGCGTTCGACATCGAGGCTCGGCTGGGCGCCGGGGCCTACATCTGCGGCGAAGAGACGTCGTTGCTCGAAAGCCTCGAGGGCAAGCGCGGGCAGGTGCGTGTCAAGCCGCCGCTGCCCGCCCTTTCCGGCCTGTTCGGCAAGCCGACCGTCATCAACAATGTGTTGAGCTTCGCTTCGACGCCGTGGATTCTCGCCAACGGCGGCAAGGCTTACGCGGAATACGGCGTCGGCCGGTCCCGCGGCTCGCAGCCGTTCCAACTCGCCGGCAACGTCAAGCGCGGCGGCCTCGTCGAATTGTCCTTCGGCGCGACGATTCGCGAACTCGTCGAGGATTTCGGCGGCGGGACGCGCACCGGCAGGCCCGTTCGCGCCGTGCAGATCGGCGGACCGCTCGGCGCCTACTTTCCGGTAAGCCTGCTCGACACGCCGCTCGACTACGAGGCGATGATCGCCGCCAAGGGGATGCTCGGCCACGGCGGGATCGTCGTCTTCGACGACAGCGTCGACATGGCGAGCCAGGCGCGCTTCGCCTTCGCATTCTGCGCCGCCGAGAGCTGCGGCAAATGCACGCCGTGCCGCATCGGCTCGACGCGCGGCGCCGAGGCGGTCGACAAGATCGTCGCTGGCCGCGACCGCCTGAAAAACATCGAACTTTTGCGCGATCTTTGCGAGGTGCTGACCGACGGGTCGCTGTGCGCGCTGGGCGGCCTGACGCCGCTGCCGGTTCTCAGCGCGCTCGATCATTTCGGGGAGGACTTCGCCAAAGAGGCCGCCAAGGCCGCGGCCGAATAGGAGATTCCGATGGCGCTGTTGCAGGAATTCGATTCGGGGACGCCGATCCGCACGGGCGAAGCGACGGTGACGCTCACGATCGACGGGCGCCAGGTCAGCGTGCCGCCCGGCACGTCCGTCATGGCCGCCGCTGCGCTGGTCGGCGCGGAGATCCCGCGCCTCTGCGCGACCGACAGCCTCGAGCCGTTCGGCTCCTGCCGGCTTTGTCTCGTCGAGATCGAGGGGCGCAAGGGAACCCCGGCCTCCTGCGCGACGCCGGCGGAAAACGGCATGGTCGTTCGGACGCAGACGCCGAGGGTCGCCAAGCTCCGGCGCGGCGTGATGGAGCTCTACATCTCCGATCATCCGCTCGACTGTCTGACTTGCAGCGCCAACGGCGATTGCGAATTGCAGACGCAAGCTGGCGTGGTGGGGCTCCGGGACGTTCGCTACGGCTATGCGGGCGCGAACCATCTCGACGCGCCGACCGACGCGTCGAACCCCTACTTCACTTTCGAATCCTCGAAATGCATCGTCTGCTCGCGCTGCGTACGCGCCTGCGAGGAGGTGCAGGGCACTTTCGCGCTGACGATCCTTGGCCGCGGCTTCGCCTCCAAGGTGTCGCCCGGCGGCGGCGATTTCTTCGGCTCGGAATGCGTCTCCTGCGGCGCCTGCGTGCAGGCCTGCCCGACGGCGACGCTCAACGAGAATAGCGTCATCGCCCTCGGCGCGCCCGAGCGTTCGGTCGTGACGACCTGCGCTTACTGCGGCGTCGGCTGCGCCTTCAAGGCGGAGATGAGGGGCGAGGACGTGGTGCGCATGGTCCCCTACAAGGCCGGCAAGGCCAACGAGGGCCATTCCTGCGTCAAAGGCCGCTTCGCGTACGGTTACGCGACGCACAAGGACCGCGTCCTCAAGCCGATGATCCGTGCTTCGATCGCGGATCCGTGGCGCGAAGTAAGCTGGGACGAAGCGGTGCGCTACGCCTCGAGCGAATTTAAGCGCCTCCAGGCGAAGTATGGCCGCGACTCGATCGGCGCCATCACCTCCTCGCGCTGCACCAACGAGGAAGTGTTTCTCATCCAGAAACTGGTGCGCGCCGGCTTCGGCAACAACAACGTCGACACCTGCGCGCGGGTCTGCCATTCGCCGACCGGCTACGGCCTCTCCAAGACATTCGGAACCTCCGCCGGCACGCAGGATTTCAAATCGGTGGACAAGGCCGACGTCGTTCTCGTCATCGGCGCCAACCCGACCGACGCGCATCCGGTGTTCGCCTCGCGCATGAAGAAGCGGCTGCGCGCCGGCGCCAAGCTGATCGTCGTCGATCCCCGGCGGATCGATCTCGTGCGCACGCCGCATGTCGCGGCCACGCATCATCTCGCGCTGCGGCCGGGCACGAACGTCGCGGTCGTCAACGCTTTCGCTCATGTCGTGGTGACCAAGGGGCTGGTCGCCGAGGCTTTCGTCAAGGAGCGTTGCGATCCCGCCAATTTCGAATCCTGGGCGCGCTTCATCGCCGAGGACCGCCATTCGCCGGAGGCTACGGAAGCGGCGACCGGCGTGCCCGCCGCCGAGCTGCGCGCGGCCGCCCGTCTTTACGCCAAGGCCGGCAATGCGGCGATCTATTACGGTCTCGGCGTCACCGAGCATTCGCAGGGCTCGACCACCGTGATGGCGATGGCCAATCTGGCGATGGCGACCGGCAACATCGGCCGCGACGGCGTCGGCGTGAACCCGCTGCGCGGCCAGAACAACGTGCAGGGCTCGTGCGACATGGGCTCGTTCCCGCACGAATACTCCGGCTACCGCCATGTCTCGGACGACGCGACGCGCGAAGTGTTCGAGCGCCTGTGGGGCGTCGCGCTGCCCAAAGAGCCGGGCTTGCGCATCCCCAACATGATGGACGAGGCGGTCGACGGCGCGTTCAAGGGCCTCTACATCCAGGGCGAGGACATTGCGCAGTCCGATCCCGACACGCAGCACATCGTCGCCGGCCTGGAGGCGATGGAATGCGTGATCGTGCAGGATCTCTTCCTCAACGAGACGGCGCGCTACGCGCATGTGTTCTTTCCCGGCTCGTCCTTCCTGGAGAAGGACGGCACCTTCACCAATGCGGAGCGGCGGATCAGCCGCGTGCGCAAGGCGATCGAGCCGCTTGCCGGCAAGGCCGACTGGGAGGCGACGGTCGCCTTCGCCGAGGCGCTGGGCGTGCCGATGCCTTACCGGCATCCGAGCGAGATCATGGACGAGATCGCGCTCACCACGCCGACCTTCCGGGGCGTCTCCTACGCGCGTCTCGACGAACTGGGCTCGATCCAATGGCCCTGCAACGAGGCCGCGCCGGCGGGAACGCCGATCATGCACGTCGATCGCTTCGTGCGCGGCAAGGGTCAGTTCATGCTGACCGAATATGTCGCGACCGACGAGCGCGCCGGCCCGTTGTTCCCGCTCCTGCTGACGACAGGCCGTATCCTCTCGCAGTACAATGTCGGCGCGCAGACGCGCCGCACCGCCAACAGCATGTGGCATGACGAGGACGTGCTCGAAATCCATCCCTTCGACGCGGAAAGCCGCGGGGTGCGCGACGGCGACCTCGTCTCGCTGCAGAGCCGGGTCGGCGAGGTTGCGCTGCATGCGAAGATTTCCGAGCGCATGCCGCCCGGCGTCGTCTACACGACCTTCCATCACCCCGGCAGCGGAGCCAATGTGGTGACGACCGACAATTCCGATTGGGCGACCAATTGCCCGGAATACAAGGTCACCGCGGTCCAGGTGCGGCGAACCAATGCGTATTCGGATTGGCAGGAGCGCGATCGCGAAGAGAGCGCTCTGCAGCGCCGCATCGCCGGAGGCGAAATGAATGCCGCCGAGTGAGCGCCCGAACTCGATCAAGGAGCCGACGCAGACTTTCGACTACGCGGATGGCGCCTCAGGTCCGATGGGCGAACGCGCGATCGCGGTCGAGGCGCCGATCGAGATCGCCTTCGGCGGCGCGCCTTATGCGGTGATGATGGCGACGCCGGACGATCTCGAGGATTTCGTTGCCGGCTTCGCGCTCACCGAGGGGATCATCGAGAGCATCGAAGATATTCGCGCGGTGGAGGCGAGATCCGCAGGCGAGGGCGTCAGGGTCGACGTCGCGCTCACCGGCGAGCGGCTGTCACAGCATTTCGCGCGCTCGCGCGCGATGGCGGGCCGCACCGGATGCGGCCTCTGCGGCATCGAGGATCTCGCCCATCTGCCGAAGCCGCGCGCCCCCGTGTCGGCGAGCGCGCCGATCGCGCCACCTGCGATCCACGCCGCGCTCCAGGGACTGGAACGCGCGCAGCCGCTCAACGCGGAAACGCGCGCCGTGCACGGCGCCGCCTGGAGCGACCGGGACGGCGTGGTCCTCTTCGTGCGCGAGGACGTGGGACGCCACAACGCGCTCGACAAGCTGATCGGCGCGCTCGCGCGGAGCGGCGTCGATCCGGCGAGCGGCTTCATCGTCCTCACCAGCCGGTGCTCGTTCGAGATGGTGGCGAAGGCGGCGGCATTCGGCGCCGCGACCCTCGTTTCCGTGTCCGCGCCCACCTCGCTCGCGCTCGAACGGGCGCGCGAGGCCGGCGTCACGATCATCGCCATCGCGCGCGCCGACCGGGCGACCATCTTCCGCGGCGCTGCGGCGAAGACCTCTGGAGGGACGGTGTGAGCCACGGCAAGACCGACAAACTCGTTCGCATGGCCAACCAGATCGGCGCCGCGTTCGGCCCGCTGCCGGAGCGGGAGGCCGCGACGAACGCGGCGCGGCATCTCCAGCTTTATTGGACGCCCAAGATGATCGGTGAAATCATCGCTTTCGCCGACTCGGGCAATGCCGGCCTCAGTCCAGTCGCGGCCGGGGCGGTGAAGGCGTTGAAAAACGAAGGCGCTGGATAAACCGGCGTCTCGCAGGTGGGCCGGCCCGCGTTGCGCGCGCCGAGCCAATAGGGAGGGGACTATGCCGAGGAGTGGAATCGCCGTGTCGCGCTCGGACGCGCGCCGACGGCCCCTAACGGATTGGCGTGCCGGCGCTCCAGGCGTCCGCTCGCGCAGCCTGCGGTTGGAGGCGTCGCTATGACCAGCGCGACCGCCGCACCAAACCAACGCAGATTCCTCGACTTCCTCGACCGGGCCAACACGGTCGCGGAGCCGGGCTTCAATCGATGGATGGTTCCCCCCGCCGCGCTCTGCATCCACTTGTGCATCGGGCAGGCCTATGCGTTCAGCGTGTTCAACCTGCCGATGAGCAAGCTGATCGGCATCGATCATGCGGCGTCGACCGATTGGAAACTGACCGATCTCGGCTGGATCTTCTCGATCGCGATCTTCTTCCTCGGCGTCTCGGCCGCGGTGTTCGGGCGATGGGTCGAAGAGGGCGGCCCACGGCGCGCGATGTTCGTCTCCGGGCTCTGCTGGGCCGGCGGCTTCTTCGTTTCGGCGGTGGGCGTCCATCTGCACGCGCTGTGGATCGTCTATCTCGGCTATGGCGTTCTCGGCGGCGTCGGCCTTGGGCTCGGCTACATCTCGCCGGTCTCGACGCTGATCAAATGGTTTCCGGATCGTCCAGGCATGGCGACCGGACTGGCGATCATGGGCTTTGGCGGCGGCGCATTCATCGCCTCGCCCCTTTCGGTCTGGCTCATGCAGAGATTCTCGACGCCGACGCACATCGGGGTCGCGGAAACCTTCGTCTGCCTCGGCGTCCTCTATCTCGCCTTCATGTGGGTCGGCGCCGCGATCGTGCGCGTGCCGTCGCCGGACTGGAAGCCGGAGGGCTACACGCCGCGTCAGGTCTCCCGGAAGCTCGTCACCAAGAACGACGTCTATGTCTACGACGCGGTGAAGACGCCGCAGTTCTGGTTGATCTGGGCGGTGCTCTGTCTGAACGTCACGGCCGGCATCGGCGTGCTCGGCCAGGCCTCGGCGATGAGCCAGGAGATTTTTCCTGGCCGGGTGACGCCGGTCGCCGCCGCGGGCTTTGTCGGGCTCCTGAGCCTGTTCAACATGGCCGGACGCTTCTTCTGGGCCTCCATCTCCGACGTCATCGGGCGCAAGAACACCTACTTCTGCTTCTTCGTCCTGGGGACGGCGCTCTACGCCCTCGTGCCCTTGACCGGATCGGCGGGCAGCGTGACGTTATTCGTCCTCTGCTTCCTGGTGATCCTGTCGATGTACGGCGGCGGCTTCGCGACCGTTCCGGCCTATCTCAAGGACATGTTCGGCACGCGCTATGTCGGCGCAATCCACGGCATGCTGATCACGGCGTGGTCGGTCGCGGGCGTGTTCGGGCCGGTGCTGGTGAACTACATCAGGCAATACCAGATCGAGAACGGCGTGCCGAAGGCGCAGGCCTACAACACGACGATGGACATCATGGCGGGCCTGCTGGTGGTCGGCTTCTTCTGCAATCTGGCGGTCAAGGCGGTGCACGCGCGCTACCACATGCGACCCGAGCGCGACGCCGAAGACGCGCAAACGGTCGCCGTCGCCGGCGAGCCGCTGCGAGCTGGAAGAGGAGCGATCATCACCGATACGAACCGGTCCGCCGGGATGTCGCTGAAACTGGCGCTCGCCTGGTGCTTCATCGGCATTCCGCTCGCCTGGGGCGTGCTGACGACGATCGCCAATGCGATGACCTTGTTTCGGTAGCAAGGTCTCAGTAGGAGGCGCGCGAGCCGCGGGGCGCGCTTGCGCGGGCGCGCGGCTTGGCCGGTGACGACGATTTGGACGGCGGCCGCTCGGCCTGGCCGCCGTCATGATAGTCGCGCACGAGGTCGCGCGTCGCGATCAGCAGATCCTCGAAGGCCGCGAGGCTCTCGGCCGGCAGCTTGCCGAGCGTCGCCGCGATCAGCGCGTGCTGGACGGCGATCGCCTTCTCCGCGGAGTCCCGCCCGCGCGCTGTCAGATAGATGGCGTATTGGCGCCGGTCCGCCTCGATGGAGCGGCGCTCCACGAGGTCGACGTCCTCCAGCCGGTCGAGCAGGCCGGAGATGTTGCCCTTCGTCACATAGAGGCGCTTGGCGAGATCCTGTTGGCTGATCCCTTCCGCCTCGGTCAACGTCGTCAGCACGTCGCACTGCGGCACCGACAGGCCGATTTCGCGCAACCGCTCCGAGACGGCGGTCTGAAGCCGGCTCTCCAGGCGCAGGAAGCGGAACCAGACGCGGACCGCGAGATCGTGAGTTTCCGCCTTTTGCATCGATCCTCGTTCTCCGCGTCCGCGCGCGTCGCCAACCCTACAGACCCGCGAGAGCGCCGGCAATTTCGGCCACGCCAAGGCGCGTCTAGCGTGACTCTGAGTGCCGTGATACTACCTTCACAAAATAGCAAAAGTCGCGACCGGAAACCGTCCGGCGCGAAGAATATGCGGAGGTACGCCATGCTGGGGTTGATGCAGGAATGGCCTTTGCTGATTCACAAGGTCATCGACTTCGCCGCGATCCAATTCCCCAATCAGGAAGTCGTCTCCCGCACCATCGAAGGACCGATGCATCGCGAGACGTATCGCGACGTGCGGCTGCGCGCGCTCAAGGTCGCCCAGCGCCTTGCGCGCGACGGCGTCAAGCCCGGCGACCGCGTCGCGACGCTCGCCTGGAACGGCTACCGCCATCTCGAGAGCTGGTACGGTATCACTGGCGTCGGCGCGGTCTACCACACGGTCAATCCGCGCCTCTATCCCGAGCAGATCGCCTGGATCATGAACGACGCGGAAGATCGCGTGGCGCTGATCGACTTGACCTTCGTGCCGCTGCTCGAGGCGCTCGCCGACAAGCTGCCGACGGTGGAGCGTTACGTCGTGCTGACCGACGCCGCCCATATGCCCGCCACCAAGCTGAAAGGCGCGGTTTGCTATGAAGACTGGATCGGCGAAGGGGACGGCGACTTCCGCTGGGCCGATTTCGACGAACGCACGGCGGCCGGCCTCTGCTACACCTCGGGCACGACAGGCGATCCAAAGGGCGTTCTCTACTCCCACCGCTCCAACTTGCTGCACTCGCTCGGCTGCACCGGGGCTGATTGCGTTCCGCTCAAGCCCGCCGACACGGTGCTGCCGATCGTGCCGATGTTCCACGCCAATTCCTGGTCGCTCGCCTTCTCCTGTCCGATGCGCGGCTCCAAGATCATCATGCCGGGCGCGCGGCTCGACGGCGCCTCGGTCTACGAGTTGCTCGAAACGGAGAAGGTGACGATCACCGCGGCCGTGCCGACGGTCTGGCTGATGCTGCTCGCCCACATGCAGAAGGAGGGCAAGCGGCTGAGCACCCTCAAGCAGGTGCTGATCGGCGGCTCGGCCTGCCCGCCGGCGATGATCAAGACGTTCGAGGACGACTATGGCGTCGAGGTCCGGCACGCCTGGGGCATGACGGAAATGAGCCCGATCGGCTCCACCGGCTCGATCAAGCCGCAGTGCGCCACGTTGCCCCACGACGAGATCCTGGCGCTCAAGGCCAAGCAAGGCTGGGCGCCGTTCGGCGTCGAGATGAAGATCGTCGACGACGAGAATCGTGAGCTGCCGTGGGACGGCAAACGCTTCGGCCGCCTGAAGGTCGCAGGCTTCGCCGTGGCGCAATCCTACTTCAAGGGCGCGGGCGGCGAGATCCTCGACGAGAACGGCTTCTTCGACACCGGCGACGTCGCGACGATCGATCCCAACGGCTATGTGCAGATCACCGACCGATCCAAGGATGTCATCAAGTCCGGCGGCGAATGGATCTCCTCGATCGACATCGAGAATCTCGCCGTCGGCCACCCCGATGTCGCCGAGGCCGCGGTGATCGGCATCCGCCATCCCAAATGGGACGAGCGCCCGCTGCTGGTCGTCGTGCCGAAAGAGGGCAGAACGCCCAAGCGGGAGGACGTTCTCGGCTTCCTCGAAGGGCGGATCGCCAAATGGTGGATG
Organism: Roseiarcus sp.; assembly: GCA_036488815.1. Taxonomy (GTDB): domain Bacteria; phylum Pseudomonadota; class Alphaproteobacteria; order Rhizobiales; family Beijerinckiaceae; genus Roseiarcus. Next base: position 8,866 of record DASXGX010000099.1, on the reverse strand, counting down.
CCGGACGACGTGCAGACCGTGACGGAAATTCCCCATACCGCAACCGGCAAAATCAACAAGCTGAAGCTGCGCGAGGCTTTCAAGGACTATCGGCTGCCGACGGCGTGATGAGCGGAAGCGAAATGGCTTCCGTTACCGGGCGCGAGCCCGTCCCCGATGGAGGGCGTGCTAAAACAGTTTCCCGATAGAGGGACGCGCCATGAGCGAGACCCGGAAAATCGCAGCGATCCTGGTTGCCGATGTCGTCGGCTACAGCCGGCTCGCCGGCGCCGACGAAGATCGAACGCTATCCCGGCTACGGGGACTGAAGAGCGATCTGATCGATCCCGCAATTGCCGCGCATCATGGGCGCCTCGTGAAGGGCACCGGCGATGGCGTGCTCGTCGAGTTCCGCAGCGTCGTTGAAGCTGTGAGCTGCGCGATCGAAGTGCAGAGCGGGATGGTCGAGCGAAACAGCGGGGTGCCTCCGGCGCGCCGCATCGAGTTTAGGGTGGGCATTCACCTGGGAGACGTGGTCGAAGAGAGCGACGGCGACTTGATGGGCGACAGCGTCAACATCGCCGCCCGCCTCGAAGGCATCGCCGATCCGGGCGCAATTTGCCTTTCGGAGGACGCCTATCGCCAGGTGCGGGCGAGGCTCAGCCTCGGGATCGACGATCTCGGTCTGAAGCAACTCAAGAACATCGCCGAGCCGGTCCGGGTCTATTCGCTGCGAGTCGGCATCGGCGCCGAGCCCAAAACCGGAACGGCGCCGACGCCCGCCGCGCCGGAAAAGCCCTCAGCGCGGCATCCGACGCCCGATAAGCCGTCCATCGCGGTGCTGGCGTTCGACAACATAAGCGGCGACCCCGAGCAGGAGTATTTCTCGGACGGCATCAGCGAGGACATCATCACGGACCTCTCGAGGCTGTCCGAATTGCATGTGATCGCCCGCAACTCGTCGTTCATTTACAAGAGAGCGGCCGTTTCCGTGCCTGACGTCGCCAAGGCGCTCGGCGTGCGCTACGTGCTCGAGGGCAGCGTGCGCAAGGCGGGCAACCGGGTTCGGGTCACGGCGCAGTTGATCGATTCGACGAGCGGCGGGCACGTCTGGGCGAACCGGTTCGACCGCGACCTCACCGACATTTTCGCCGTCCAAGACGAACTCACGCGGGAGATCGTCGCGGCGCTCACGTTGAAACTGACGCGCGGCGAGCAGGACCGGCTGGCCCGGACGCGCGCGGTCTCCTTCGAGGCCTACGAATACGTGTTGCGTAGCCGCGAGCAGGCGTTTGCGCTTACCCGAGCCGGCAATATTGCGGCGCGCGATCTGGCGGGAGCCGCCGTCGCCATCGATCCGGGGTTTGCGGCGGCCCATGCGATCATCGCCTTCGCCCATCTGAACGACTACGCCAATGGCTTTACGAGCGATCCCGAGCAGTCGCTGCGGATCGGCCTCGAGCTCGCGCAGCGGGCGGTGGGAATGGACGATGACGAGCCCGCCGGTCACCTGGCCTTGGGCATAGCCTACACGTGGAGCCGGGATCTCGACCGTGCGCTGGCGGAGGCGCGACGAGGCCTGAGCCTCGCCCCCAACTCTGTGGAGCTCCTGATCCTGATGGCCAACGTTCAGATCTACTCTGGCGATCCGGCCAGCGCCCTCGCGACGCTTGACGCTTCCATGCGTCTGGATCCGCATTACCCCGATATCGTGCTGCAATTCGTCGCCGATGCGCGCTTCTCTCTCGGCGAATACGCCCAGGCGGTCGGCGTGCTCGAGCAACGGCTCGGGCGAAATCCTCAATCGGAGACGGCGTACGCCCTGCTCGCGTCCTGCTATGGGCACCTCGGCCGTGCCGAGGACTGTCGGTTAGCTTGGGATAAGACCCTCAGGATAAACCCAGGGTTTTCGATCGAGCGGCGCCGACGCGTCCAACCGTTCCAAAACCGCGAGGATTTTGAGCGTCGCGTAGAAGGGTTGCGCAAAGGGGGACTAGCGGTCTGACACGCGAAGTTGCGCGGCAGACGTCGAGGCGTTGCGCAAGCGCCTCCAGGAAGTTTTCTGTTGCGCCAGCAGACTGTGCATCTATCCCCGATGCAATTATGCATCTACTTCTTAGACAAGTAGACTACGCGCCGGCATTTCAATAAATGCACGCAGCGCCAGTGTCCCTTCGACGCCTGAGGCTGGCCATGGACAAGATCAGTCTGCAGAACCCGGTGTTCGCCACTTACGCCGTCGCCGCCACGCTCATGATTCTCAAGGCCGTGAGCATGTCCTGGCTGACCGTCGTCCGCATGCTTCAAGAGAACGGCGGCTTCCGCTCGCCCGAGGACATCAAGAAGACGCGCCTCAACCCAGCGCCCGATCCGAAGCAACTCGAGCGCAATGAACGTGTCGAGCGGATCCGTCGAATCCAGATGAACGACTTGGAGAACCTGCCGTTTTTCCTGGCGGCCGGTTTCCTATACGTCCTGACCGATCCATCGCTCGCGCTCGCGCGCTGGCTTTTCTACGGTTATGTCGTTTCGCGATTGCTGCATTTTGCCGCGTATTTCACTGCGCGGACCCATGACACGCGCGCCACGCTATGGACCGTAGGTTCGCTCATTCTCGTTTTCATCACTTGCCGGACGTTGCTTGCAGCGCTCGGCTACTGAGATCGGTCCGCCATTGCCCGCAAGGGCGCCGGGCGGGTAATCTCGCGGCATGAAGCTCAGCAAAGAAGAAATCGAGCGCTACGCGCGTCAGATCGTGCTCCGCGGCGTCGGCGGGCCGGGCCAGAACAAGCTGAAGGCGGCGCGCGTTCTGTCGATCGGCGCCGGCGGCCTCGGCGCCCCGGCGCTGCAATATCTCGCTGGCGCGGGGGTCGGCGTGCTCGGCGTCATCGACGATGACGAGGTCGCGCTATCCAACCTGCACCGCCAGGTGCTGCACGCGACGAGCGACGTCGGACGGCCCAAGGTCGACAGCGCGCGCGACGCGATCACCCGGATCAACCCCCATGTCCGCGTGGAGACGATCGCGCGCCGGATCGACGCCGACAACGCGCGCGCGATCGTGGCCGACTACGACGTCGTGCTCGATGGCTCCGACAATTTCGACACGCGCTACGCCGTGTCGGACGCCTGCTTTTACGAACGCAGGCCGCTGGTGACCTCGGCGCTCGGCGAATTCGACGGCACGCTGACCACCCTCAAGCCCTACGAGCGCAACCCGGATGGCGCGCTCAATCCGACCTACCGCTGCCTCTTTCCCGAGGCGCCGCCGCCGGGGACCATCCCGACCTGCGCCGAGGCCGGCGTGCTCGGCGCGCTCGCCGGCGTCATGGGCTCGATGATGGCGCTGGAGGTTATACGCGAGATCGTCGGCGGCTTCAGCGACGGCGACCGCGGCCTCGTCGGCCGCCTCCTCCTGGTCGACGCCCGCGCCATGCGCTTCGAGACGCTGACCTACGCCTGGGATTCTGCGAATCCGCTCAGCGGGGCGCGCTAGAGGCGCCCGTTTCCTTCCCCGGCGCTGAACAGACAGCCACGGGCAAGTCCGAGGCCGTATCCGTCATCTCCGTAACCGTTCCGGGAGCCTGAGCATTCCAGGCTCGCCTTTTCCGATGAGGGATGATGTCGATGGAGGAGGCCGTTCTCGCCGCGGATCCTGGCGCGGAATTCGAATTGAGCGCGGAATGGCTCGTCTCCCGCTCGTTCGTGTTCGGAGCCCTGCCGCGCGGCGCCGTGTTGAGCCGCGCGCTGCGCTTTGAAGCCGACGGCGCCATCTCGGGTTACAGCCACGCGAACGAAACGCGGTGGAGGATCGAGGACGGCAAGCTCCATATTCTCACCGAGTCCGGCCAGCCGTCGTGCATTCTGACCCCCGGCAAGCGGGACGGCCGCGTGTCGCTCTTGGGACCTTTCATCAATCCAGCCGAGCCGTCCCTCCCAACGGACACGACCCACTACATCGAAGAGAAGGTGGTCGATCCCGAGATCGAGGTCATGAGCTTCGATCTCTTCGACACGCTGGTCGCCCGGCGTTGTTTCGATCCGCTCGATATCTTTCGCGCCGTGGAAAGGAAAAGCGGCGTCGTCGGTTTTGCGCGAGCGCGTCACGAAGTCGAAATGAGGATGTTTGGCCGACGGCTGTACGGGTTCGACGACATCTATGCGCAATTGCTGGTCGAGACGGGCTGGCCGGAAAGGCTCGTTCAAAAGCTCAAGATGATGGAGCTGGCCGAGGAATGGGACAACCTTTTCCCTATCGGGGAAACCGTAGCGCTCGTCCGCCCTCGTGATCTCATCATTTCCGACATGTATCTTCCCTTCGACTTCGTCAGGAAGATCGTCGAGGAAAAGTGCGGGCTCCAGGGAAGGCCGATTCACCTCAGCAACTACGGCAAGCACTTCGGGGTCATCTGGCCGCTGCTCTTGCCGAACCACGAGATCGTCCGCCACTTCGGCGACAATCCACACGCCGATGTCGCGAGCCCCGGCCGGCACGGAATTCAATCCCAGCATGTGACGATTTCGCAGTGGGCCCACGGGGAGCGCGTTCTCCTTGAGCTCGGATTAAGGCCTTACGCTGAAGCGATTCGCGAAGCGCGATTGAAGGCGTATGACGACGATCCAAAGGTGCGCGCGGTCCAGACGGCGCAGTTGCAAATCAATCTGCCGCTACTGACGATCGGCAGCCTCTATCTTGCCGCCAAATCGCAGGAATGGGACGCCGACACGCTGCTGATGTGCTCGCGCGATTGTAACTTGTGGGAGCGTCTCCTCCGGCTGCTCCTGCAGCGCTCGGCTCGATCGCCTCGCGTTCGCTATATCCGCACGTCGCGCAAGCTCTTTTATTCGGGCGCGGCGGAATACGAAGCCTATTTCCAACTTCATATGGGCGAGCGGAACTACCTTGTCGATCTCGTCGGCACCGGCCAGTCTCCTTCGCGCTTCCTGCAAACGCTCGGCGATTTTGAAAGGGTTCGGCCGTTGCTTTTGGTCGGCGAACCGGCGATCGACCAGTTCGAGGGAAGGACGGTCGAGAGCTTGACCAAGCAGGACTTCGTGCCGGTGCGGCTTATTCTCGAAGCGCTCAATCTGTCGTTGGACGGCACGGCGACGTCCGCCGTTTTCGCCGATCACGCCATTGAAATCGTGCAAGCGCCAAATGAATTCAGCCCGACGGTGAAGGAACTCATAGCGGCGATGCGTCGAGTGTTCCTCGGCGCGGTCGACACCGTCGCGGAGACGACTGAGGCGCCGATCCCCGCCAATCTGTCCGTGGAGACGCTTCGGCAGGCGGCGAACGCCATTTTCGCTCTCATTCCCCATCACTTCGAAGGCGTCAGACCGATCGTCGACGAAGTTCTGCACAATCTGAAATGAACGCGCGCCGAGGGGCGACGACTTCAAGACTTTCTTATCGTCCGCGGGTTAACGAGGAGTCGGCCCGGCGGCGGGCCGCCGTCTGAACCGGACGTCAGCGCAATGATCGTCGGCCTCGCGTTCGTCTCCAACGCGCTGTTCAATTTCCTCGTCGCCCTGCTGGTCGCGCGCTTCCTCGGGCCGGCCGAGTTCGGCCGCTTCGCGATCGCCTGGGCGGCCGCCGTCCTGGTCAACACCGCCGGCTTCGATTGGCTTCGCCTTTCGGCGGTGCGCTTCTATTCGCAGCGCGTGCGCCGCGACGAGCCGGCCGTGCGGGCGACGCTGGACGCTTGCTTTGCCGCCATGGCGGGGATCGTCGCGCTCGGCGCGTTGACGCTGGCGCTGTCGCGGGTCGATCTCCCGCTTTCGCCGGCGCTGGTCGCCATGGCGGCGCTGACGGGCGTGGCGAGCGGTCTCTACGACCTGCGCACCGCGCTCGCCCGTGCGCGCTTCCTCGATCGACCCTATGTTGCGACGGTTCTGATCAAGAACGGGTTCGGCCTTACGCTGACGGTCGGCGGCGCGCTTGTCTTCGGCTCGGCGAAGATCGCGCTCGCTGGCGCGTGCCTCAGCATCGGCGCGGCGATGGCGGCGACGTATCGCGACCTCGCCGATCCCCAGGCCCGGCTTGCGCTCGCCGAGCGGCGGCGCGCGCGCGTGTTCTTCGCCTATGCCGCGCCTTTCATTCTGTCGTCGGTGTTGTTTCAGCTCATTCCCTTCGCTTGCCGCATCCTCGCCGGCGCCCTTTACGGCGACGGCGAAGCGGGTCAGTTCTCGCTCGCCAACGATATCGGGATACGCGTGCTGGCGGCGATCGCCTCGGCGCTCGACGTCGTTCTGTTTCAGCGCGCCGTTCGCGCCGAAGAGGGGCAGGGGATCGAGGCCGCGCGTGCCGAACTCGCCGGCAATATGGCGCTCGTCGTCGCGGTGATCCTGCCGTCTGTCGCTGGGCTTTGGCTATGCTTGCCGAGCCTCGAGGCGCTGATCGCGCCGCCCGCCTACCGCGGACCGTTCTCGGCGCATCTGGCGCCTATGCTGCCTGGCCTTTGCGCCTTCGTGCTGACGATGTACGCCGTCTCGCCGATCTTCCAGATCGCCAAGCGCACGGCGCCGATGGTCGTCGCCGCGCTCGCCGCGATCGCGACTCTCGCGGCGCTGATCGCCATCCTGCCGCGGGACGATCGCGGGCTCTGGCTAGCCTACGCCCAGAGCGGGGCGCTGATCGTCGGGTTCCTGGTCGCGCTCGTTTTCGCAGCGGCTTCGCGGCCGCAATGGCCGCGTGCGCGCGACCTTCTCGGCGCCCTTGCTGCGACGGCGGCGCTGGCGCTGGCGCTGCGGCCCTTGGCCGAACTGCCGCCGGGCGCGGCCCTGCTCGCCCTGCAAGCAGCCTTGGGGGTGGCCGTCTATGGCGCGCTCGCCTGGCTCCTCGACATTGCCGGCTTGCGAGGCCGGATGCGAGCGCTGCTCGGCCGCAAAACATTGGGGAAGGCGGAAGCGTCGAAGATCGTCAATCTTCCTTAATCACGATTCGTCGCTGTTCGATAACCATCGCAGGAGACTGGCGAGGCGTGGAATTCCCCCTTCGCGTAAACTGATCGTCGTCTGGCGTCGCGCGCGAAATCCAGCGTTGGAGCGACGTCGCGGCGGAGTAAATGTCCATGCGGCAGGGATCCAGCCCTTTCCTTTGCAGTCTCGTCGCCTTTTCCGCGCTCGCGCTCAGTGCGGCGCAGGCCGAAGCGGCCTCGATCGACAGCCTCGTCATTCCTGGCATCGGTCCCTCAACCCCGCTGGCCGCGCCTCCCCCTTCGCACGATAATCTCGGCGGGGGCTTCATCGAATTTGTCCTGACCGGCCAGAGCGGCGGCGCGAGGCCCGTGTCGCAGCCGACCGGCGCCGCGCGACCTGTCGCTGCGCAGCCTGCGATGCGGACGGTCGCGCTGGCGAGGCAAGGCGATCTCGAGGCGGAGCCGAGCGAAGAGTTCCGGCGCCAGGAGGTCGACTATTCAGGCCCCGAGCGGCCGGGCGCGATCATCATCGACACGCCCAGAAAATATCTGTTTCTCGTGCTGCCGGGGGGGCGCGCGCTTCGCTACGGCGTCGGCGTCGGCCGGCCCGGCTTCGAATGGGGTGGCGTGAAGACCGTCAGCCGCAAGGCCGAATGGCCGGGTTGGACGCCGCCGGCGGAGATGAGGCTTCGCCGCCCCGATCTTCCCGACCACATGGACGGCGGCCCGGGCAATCCGCTCGGCGCGCGGGCGCTCTATCTCGGCTCTTCGATGTACCGCATCCACGGCACCAACGAGCCCTCGACGATCGGCAAGAACGTCTCCTCGGGCTGCATCCGCATGATGAACGAGGACGTCATCGACCTCTACGACCGCGTACGCGTCGGCGCCAAAGTGATCGTGATGTAAGGAGAGGCGGAGCCGTGCTGCGGCCCCCTTCCTCCTGACTGGGAGAGTGAACACAGCCTCTGTGTGGATATAGTCGAGGCGATTCCCAATCAGGCGGGCACGAGGCGGGTGGCCCAACGATCGCCGCGAAAAGAAGCGCTTGCACGTCGCGCAAAAAAGAAGCCGGCCATAGGGCCGGCTTCTCAAGGATTCCCAGGACGATATCTCGTCGGGGCGCCCAATCCCGAATCTCTTCGCCAGGTTGGCGCCTAGCTACTTTGCCGTCCATTTGACTGGCCGGCGCGTGAGGAGGCCGTTCTCACCTCGAATTCGTCCCTGCATCAATATGCGCCCGAGCACGCTTGATTTCAAGCCAAACATACCCAAACGCACTGTAATACGGCTTGGACTAGGTGTCGTAGTCGCCGTTCGAATCCGAGCCCGAATCGTCCCAGCCGGCGTCCTGCGCGTCGTCTTGATCCTGATCCTGATCCTGCAGGACGTCCTCGGCGTGCTGGCCGGCCGGATCGGAATCATAGTAGTTGTTGACCACCGTTTCGCCGCCGCCGAGGCCGCCAAGGCCGCCTGAAGTGGCTCCGAACAGGCCGCCGCTGCGGTGGCCGCCGAGCAGATTCTGGAACAGATCGACCGCCGCGATGCCGCCGGCGACGCCCGCCGCAGTGGTCATCGCATTGGACAGGAAACCGCCGCCGCCGCTGGACGGCGCGGCCGAACCCCAGGGGCCGCCCGACTGGGGCGGAGCGGCTGGCGGAGGCGGAGCGTAGGCGGGCTGCCGATAGGCGGGCGCGGGATCGGGCGCGCCGCGCTGATAGCCGCTGGCGTCGTAGCTCGAGCGCGGCGGAGCCGACGAGGGCGGGGGCGCCGACGACGCGCCGCCGCCGAACAAGGATTTGCCGAGACTGCCCAGGAAGCTGGTTTCCTGAGGGGGCGCCGACGCCTGGGCGACGCGCGCTTCGAGTTCGGAGATGCGCTGTGCGGCGGCCTCCAGCGCATGTTGTTGGACAAGCGCCGTCTGGGCGAGAACGTACGGCGCGTGTGGCGCGGCGCGAACCGCGTCG
>DASXGX010000135.1:0-2922 GCA_036488815.1 Roseiarcus sp. | reverse complement strand
CTGAGCCTCTAGATTGCGAGGCATTCCAAATGGCCGAGGTCGCCATTCCAAGGAACCTGTTCGCCGACGTCTTGCGGATGATCGCGGAACTCCGACCGCCGCCGGTAGCATCAACCGCGTAAGGCGTTCGGGTGTTACGCGTTCGGGCAAAACCCACGGAGAGGTGCGTCTTGATGACAGAAAACTTGACTGCTTTCGGCAGCTGGCGCTGCGCTTGCGAGTTCCAACCCCGTTCAACCTCCCGAGCCAGCGCCTCAGGCTTGACGCGGCCGCAGAAAACGATTGAATTTTTGGCCACGCCGGCGCTCATCCGGCGAATGTCGGCTAATGATTTGGCGATCGGAGAGGGCTCGCCATGCGATGGACGGAAGGCTCGCTCGCGGTCGCGCCGGTTGGCGCGGCGGGCGCGCAGGACGCCATGCGCGGCATCGACCTGTCCTCGCCAGACATGACAATGGCCGAGATGACGCGGGCCCAGGTAAAAGCGGCGCTCAAGGCGGCGCCCGGCGGGCGCGGGGCCGACTTCACCGGCAAGCGCCTGTCCGGCCTTGATCTTTCCGGCCTCGACTTATCCGGCGCAAACTTGCGTGCAGCGCGACTCAACCACGCGAACCTTTCGCGCGCCAAGCTCGATGGGGCGACGCTGGACCAGGCCTGGGCGCTCGATGCCGATCTCACCGGGGCGAGCCTCGTCAAGGCGAGCCTGTTCGCTACGCAGATGGCGGGCGCACGTCTCGATGGCGCCAACCTCACTGGCGCGCGCGTGACCGCCGACCTGACTGGCGCGCATCTCGTCGGCGCTCGGTTCGAAAACGCGGATTGCAGCGCCGACGAGAAGAACCAGTCGATGGGCCTCATGCGCGCGACGTTCAAATCCGCGGATCTCAGTCGGGCGGATTTGTCGCGGGCCAATCTCGCCCGCGCGGATTTGCGTTTCGCCAAGCTTTCCGGCGCCAATCTCGCCGGAGCGACGCTGCGCGAGGCGGACGCAAGCGGCGCGGATCTGCGGGGCGCCCTTCTTCAAGGGGCCGACACGTCGGGCCTTGACGTCGATTCCGCGCGAATCGATAGCGCAAGCGCCCCCTTGCTCGCGAAGGCGACCAATCTCGACCGCGCCACCCGCGAGTGACCGGATTGCGTCGCGCTGGCGTTCGACTCGGCGCGGCTGGCGCGCCGACCTGAACGGCGCGGCTATTTCGCATTTCAAGGGTGCGCAGCCGGAAGTGGTCGCGCCCATCCACGCGTTGGTGGTTCCGAATTTAGGGTGAAGCCGCCAACGGCAAAATCGGCGCTCGGCTTCGACCCTTGCCGAGCAATGGGCAGGCGAAGTTCCTGACTTGGAAAATGTTGGGTCACTAACGACCGAGGCCGTGTAAAAATGCGGTTCTGCGGGGGAGCGGAAGCTGGGCGAAGAGCGGGGAAGAGGTCTGGCTCGCGAATTGGGTCCGGACGTCGAGGCGCCTTCAGGCCGCCCTTACCGCCTGGATCATCGGCTGCACCCCGAGGATGGCGATCACCCGCTTGAGATTGTAGGCGAGAACGTGAAGGCTCATCTCGGTTCTCACTTTTCCGAGTGTGCGGGTCAGAAAGTGGGTCGCGCCCATCCATGCCTTGATGGTTCCGAACGGATGTTCGGCTGTCTGGCGGCGGATGCGCATGGTCTCGGGCGCACGGTCCAGCCTTTCCTGCATTGCATCGAGGACGGCTTCGTGCTCCCAGCGCCTGACGCGCCGCTCCTTGGCGGGCGTGCATTGGGGTTTCAGAGCGCAGCCGGCGCATTTGCTCGTCCAGTAGCCGTGCAGCGTGAGCCCCTCCTCCACCGTTGTGGATCGGTGCGTCAGCGTCTCGCCGGCGGGACAACGATAGGCGTCCTCTTGGGGATCGTAGATAAAGTCCTGCTTGCCGAACCGGCCGTCGGCCTTGGCGCCTGAGGTCAGCGGCTTCGCAACCAGCGGCGTCACGCCCGCGGCTTCACACGCCAGAATCTCCTCGCCTTTGAAGTAGCCGCGGTCGGCGATCGCCGTGAGATCGGACGCGCCTATCGCCGCCTGCGTCTCTCTGGCCATCGTCGAAAGCTGGCCGCGGTCACTGCCGACATTGGTGACCTCGTGCGCGACGATCAGGTGGTGCTTCGTATCGACCGCGGTCTGGACATTGTAGCCGACGACGCCTGTGCCCTTGCCGCTCGTCGCCATGGATCGCGCGTCCGGATCGGTCAGCGAGATCTGCTTGTCCGGCGCGGCCTCCACAGCGACTTCGAGCGCCTTGAACTTGCGCATCTGGTCGCGCAGCGAGGCGATCTTGTCCTTCAGCCGCGCCGACTTGGCTTCCGCCAACTCGCCCTCTTGCCGATCCGCCGTCTCCAACGCCGACAAATAGCGTTCGATGCTCGCCTCGACCTGCTCCATCCGCTTCCGCAGCTTGGCGCGCGTGAAGTTCTTGTCGCGGGCGTTCACCGCCTTGAACTTGCTGCCGTCAATCGCCGCCACCGCATGGGCGAACAGGTTCAGCCGCCGACACATCTCGACAAATCGTCGGCACGTCGCGCGGATCGCCGGACCGTTGTCCTTCCGGAAGTCCGCGATGGTCTTGAAGTCTGGCGTGAGCCGTCCGGTCAGCCACATCAACTCGACATTGCGGCCGGCCTCCCGCTCAAGCCTCCGACTCGAGGCAATCTGGTTGATGTAGCCGTAAACATAGATCTTGAGCAGCACGCTCGGGTGATACGATGGACGCCCTGTCGCTGCCGGCGTCATCCCGTCAAATTCGAGAGCCGCAAGATCCAGCTCGTCGACAAACGCCTCAATGACCCGGACCTGGTTCTCCTCAGCGACGAAGTCGTCCAAATACTCCGGAAGCAAAACGCCCTGTCGCCGATCCTCACCCTCGACAAAGCGCTTCATCAAGAACCCCGAATCAACC
>DASXGX010000116.1:0-31601 GCA_036488815.1 Roseiarcus sp. | reverse complement strand
CTGAGCGAAGACCCGTGCGCGTCTGCGCCACAAGCACAACGCGCCAGGCGGAAGCGTCAGAGCGGCGAGGATGGGCGGAGTGGCAAACGGGCGTAAAAGCTAGCGTTGGACACCGCTGCGGTTGCGGGCTGAAAGCGGCTCGCGCACCTTTTATTCCGCACCGGTGCTTGCGCCCTTTCTTCTGGGCCTCACCTACGTCGTGAATGCGACCCCGCGCGCCCACCCACTTGCCCTTGTTCGATGATTCCGATATGAACCGCGGCGGGACACCTCTCCCCAACGAGAGGCGCCCATCTGAAAGGATGGACCAACATGACGAACACGCCCGCCGCGCGGCCTGATAACGCGCGTTTTTCGTCCGGACCCTGCGCCAAGCGCCCCGGCTGGACCCCTGAAGCCCTGAAAGACGCGGCGCTCGGCCGCTCCCATCGCGCCAAGCTCGGCAAGGCCAAGCTTAAGCAAGCGATCGACCTGACGCGCGAGATCCTCGGCGTCCCCCAGGACTACCGCATCGGCATCACCCCCGGCTCCGACACCGGCGCCGTGGAAATGGCGTTGTGGTCGCTGCTCGGCGAGCGTCCGGTCGACCTGCTCGCCTGGGAGAGCTTCGGCGAAGGCTGGGTGACCGACATCGTCAAGCAGCTCAAGCTCAAGGACGCGCGGACCTTGAGTGCGTCGTACGGCGAGCTGCCGGACCTCGCTCAAGTCAACTTCGACAACGACGTGGTCTTCGCCTGGAACGGCACGACCTCCGGCGTGCGCGTGCCGGACGCCGCCTGGATTGCCGCCGACCGCAAGGGGCTGACGATCTGCGACGCGACGTCCGCCGCTTTCGCGCAGGACCTCGACTGGGCCAAGCTCGATGTGACGACTTTCTCCTGGCAGAAGGTCCTCGGCGGCGAGGGCGCGCACGGCATGATCATCCTGAGCCCGCGCGCAGTCGCGCGGCTCGAGACCTACAAGCCTGCCTGGCCGCTGCCGAAGGTCTTCCGCATGACCAAGGGCGGCAAGCTGATCGACGGCATTTTCGAGGGCGAGACGATCAACACGCCTTCGATGCTCTGCGTCGAGGACTACATCGACGCGCTGCTGTGGGCGAAGTCGATCGGCGGCCTGCCGGCGCTGTTTGCGCGGGCGGACGGCAATACGAAGGCGCTCTCCGACTGGGTCGCCAAAACGCCGTGGGTGGATTTCCTCGCCAAGGCCCCGGCGACCCGCTCGAACACCAGCGTCTGTCTCAAAGTCGTCGATCCGGCGGTCGCAGCGTTGCCGGCGGACGCCCAGGCGGCGTTCGCCAAGGCGCTCGCCAGCCTGCTCGAAAAAGAGAAGGTCGCCTACGACATCGGCGCCTATCGCGACGCGCCTCCCGGGCTGCGCATTTGGTGCGGCGCGACCGTCGAGCGCGGCAACGTCGAAGCGCTGACCGCGTGGCTCGACTGGGCCTTCGCGCAGGAAAAGGCCAAGCTCGCCAAAGCGGCTTAGGTCCGCATCGCGTTTGTTCCGACCAGCCCCGTCATTGCGAGCGTAAGCGAAGCCATCCGGCGAACGGATCCAAGCGGATGCATGGATTGCTTCGAAGCTTACGCTCCTCGCAATGCTGGTTCAGTTAGCTTTCAGTTCCCCACCGGCGCCTGTCGGGCGCCGACCTTCATCTTCGGCGCTTTGCGCCCCCTTCTGACGGCGAAGGCTTTCGGTTCGTTACAACTTCGCAAGGGCGGAAGGGTCTCAAGGGAATCTCCCAATGGCTCCTCGCGTTCTCATTTCCGATAAGCTCTCGCCCGCCGCCGTCGCCATCTTCAGGGATCGCGGCGTCGACGTCGACGTCATGCCCGGTCTCGACAAGGACGAACTCGCCAAGATCATCGGCGATTACGACGGCCTTGCAATCCGCTCGGCGACCAAAGTCACCGCCAAGCTGCTCGAGCACGCCAAGCGGCTGAAGGTGATCGGCCGCGCCGGCATCGGCGTCGATAACGTCGACATCCCCGCAGCGACGGCGCGGGGCGTCATCGTGATGAACACGCCGTTCGGCAATTCGATCACCACCGCCGAGCACGCGATCGCGCTCATGTTCGCTCTCGCGCGCCAGCTTCCCGCCGCCGACGCCTCGACGCAGGCCGGCAAATGGGAGAAGAACCGCTTCATGGGCGTCGAGGTGACAGCCAAGACGCTCGGCGTGATCGGCTGCGGCAACATCGGCGCGATCGTCGCTTCGCGCGGCCTTGGCCTCAAGATGCGCGTGATCGCGTTCGATCCGTTCCTGAGCGTTGAGCGCGCCGCCGAGATGGGCGTCGAGAAGGTCGAACTCGACGACCTGCTCAAGCGCGCCGATTTCATCACCTTGCACACGCCGCTCACCGCGCAGACGAAGAACATTCTCTCCGCGGAGAACATCGCCAAGACGAAGAAGGGCGTGCGCATCATCAATTGCGCGCGCGGCGGTCTTGTCGACGAGGTCGCCCTGCGCGCGGCGCTCGACAGCGGCCATGTCGCCGGCGCGGCCTTCGACGTGTTCATCGAGGAGCCGGCGGTCGGCAACCCGTTGTTTGGCCACCCCAACGTTGTCGCGACGCCGCATCTCGGCGCTGCGACCAACGAGGCGCAGGAGAACGTCGCGCTGCAAGTCGCCGAGCAGATGTCCGACTATCTCCTGCGCGGCGCGATCGCCAATGCGGTGAACTTCCCCTCGATCACCGCCGAGGAGGCGCCGGTTCTCAGGCCTTTCATCGCGCTCGCCGAGGGGCTCGGCTCTTTCGCCGGTCAGCTCACCGAAGATCCGATCGCCCAGGTGACGATCACCTACGAGGGCGCCGTCGCCGGGCTCAAGATCAAGGCGCTCACCTCCGCGGCGATCGCCGGCCTGCTGCGGCCGTCGCTCGAGGAAGTCAACGTCGTCTCGGCGCCCTCGGTAGCCGCGCAGCGCGGCATCGTGATCGAGGAGGCGACGCGCGCCGCGCAGAGCGACTACGAGAGCTTCATCACGCTGTTGGTGACGACCGAGAAGATGGAACGCTCGGTCGGCGGGACCGTGTTCCACGACGGCAAGCCGCGCATCCTGTCGATCAAGGGCATCAAGGTCGACGCGGAGTTCACGCCGTCCATGATCTACGTCACCAACGAGGACAAGCCGGGCTTCGTCGGGCGTTTCGCCGGCCTGCTCGGCGACGCCGGCGTCAACATCGCCACCTTCGCGCTCGGACGAGACCGCGAAGGCGGCTCGGCGATCGCGCTGGTGTCGATCGACGGCGCGGCGCCGGACGGCGTCCTCGCCAAGGTCGGCGAGATCCCTGGCGTCAAGCAGGCCAAGGCGCTGCGGTTCTGACCCGGGCCGGCCTGGGTGTCACTCCCGCGAAAGCGGGAGCCCAGACCGCCGCCGCAAGCTTCAGATACGGAAGCGTCAGCGCCCTGCCGTCTGGATGCCCGCGTTCGCGAGCATGACAGCCAGCGTGATCGCTCAAAGCGGGCCGCGCGCCCGATAGGCTGACGGGCTCATGCCGAATTCGGCGCGGAAGCGATTGTTGAAGGTCGAGAGATCGCCGAAGCCTGCCTCGAAGGCGATCGAAGCGATCGTGTCGCGTGACGATGCGATCCGCTCGACGGCGCGGCGCATCCTGGCGTTAAGCAGCGCCTGATAGGGCGTAAGACCGACGACACGGCGGAACACCCTGAGGAAGTGATATTTGCTCATCCGCGCGACGCCGGCGAGCGTCGCGAGGTCGAGCGGTTCGGCGGCCCGCTCTTCGATTGCGCGGAACGCTGCTGCGACGCGCCGCCGCTCCTGGGCGTTGGCGCGCGGCGGCGCCCCCACATGGCCGGCGAGCGCAGCGATTGTCCGCTCGGCGAGACGAAACGCGATCGGTTCGGCGCTGAGGGGCGAGCGCTCGCGCGCGATCGTCGCGGCGGCGGCGAGGATCGGCGTCATGCCGCGGCGCGCCGCGGCCGTGTCCGCGCCGAAGCGATAGCGGCTGGAGCCCGCCGCGCTGGCCGCGATCTCGGCGAAGATCTCCGGTGCGAAATTGAAGCTGACGCAACGATCGCCGACGCCATGGACGTGGTCGCAGCAAAAGCAGCGGCCATGATTGCCGAGCAACATCGCGCCAGGCAGCAGCAACGCTTCGCCGGCTTCGCCTCGATAGGTGAAAGAGCCCGAGAGCACGGCGGCGATGGAATAGCCTTCGTGCCGTTCCTCGAACGGCCGGTCGGACGGTCCCGCGTCGCAGACAAACTCGCCGACGCTCCAGCCTTCGCCAGAGGCGATTGGCCGCACCCGCGGCGCGCCGTCCTGACGCGCCGAATCTTCGCCGGAATCGCGTTGGGAAACTGACGGCATGGCTGCAGAATAGCAATTTTCCCCAAGCCTCGAAAGCGGCCGCGGCGCATCCTGCCGCCAGTCGTATCCCCTCGAGGAGGCTCATCATGCTCGATCACGTCTCGATCGGCGTCCGCGATATCGCCGCCGCCAAGCGCTTCTACGATTCGACGCTGCAACCGCTGGGCTACCGATGTTTGATGCCCAGCGACACGGCGCTCGGCTATGGCGGGGAGAGCGCGATGTTCTGGCTTCTCGCCGCCGAGAGCCCAGTCCCCGCCAATCCCGAGTCGGGGCTGCATTTCTGCTTCGTCGCGCCGACGCGCAAAAGCGTTCAAGATTTTCACAAGGCGGCGCTCGCTTCGGGCGGCCGCGACAACGGGGCGCCGGGACTGCGCGACGAATACGGGCCGAACTATTTCGCCGCTTTCGTGGTCGATCCCGAGGGCTACCGTCTCGAAGCCTATTGCAGCAAGGAGGCTTGAGGCATGGCTTCGCTCGTCAGGGAGATCGTCACCCGCGCACGGCCCGGCGAGGCTTGGGACGCGATCCGCGACATCGGCGCGCTGCACACGCGCCTCGTCCCCGGCTTCGTCGTCGATACGCGCCTCGAGCCGGGCGCCCGGATCGTGACCTTCGCCAACGGGACGGTCCTGCGCGAGCCGATCGTCGCGCTCGACGAAGGTTCGCGGCGGCTCGTCTGGTCCGCCGAGGGCGGCCGCATGACGCATTACAACGCCGCGGTCCAGGTCCACGACGATCCCGCTGGCGCGCGCATCGTCTGGACGGCCGACTTCCTCCCCGATTCGCTTGGCGACGACCTCGCCGCCGCGATGGCGGCGGGGATGGCGGCGATGCAGACCGCGCTCGATCGCCTCGCCCCGCCAATCGCCGCGGCCCCCGCGAAGATCGCGCGCATCTGGCGCGGCGTCGCCAAGCCGGAAAACGCGGACGCCTATGAGGCGATGCTGAAACCCGAACCGCTGCCGGGGATTGGGCGCGCGCCGGGGTATCAGGGCAGCTATGTCCTCAAGCGGTCGATCGGGGAGGAGATCGAGTTCGTCACCATCCTGCTCTGGGAGTCGATCGAGGCGATCCGCGCCGCCGCTGGAGCCGATTACGAGACGGCCATCGTGCCGGAAGCGCGTCGGCGCTATCTCAAGCGCTACGACCCCACCGCGGCGCACTACGAGATCGCGGCGACGCACGGGCTGCCGAGCCGCTGAGGGGCGGCGCAGCAGTCTCCGCTTCCGTGCTATCGTAGAGGCGCGGCGCGCGCCGCTTGAACAATGGAATTTCGCCGAATGGCCGCCAATCTTCCTGCGCTCACGACCCCGCCGGTCGAGCCGACCCGTATCGACCCGCGCCTGCTCGAAATCCTGGTCTGCCCGCTGACGCGCGCGACGCTGAGCTACGACGCCGAGCGTCAGGAGCTGGTCTCCCGCGCCGCCAAACTCGCCTATCCCATCCGCGACGGCATTCCGATCATGCTGCCGGAGGAGGCGCGGCGGCTGGACGAGTGAGAGGATTCTTCGCTCACCGCTTGCCCGCGAAAAAATCCCTCAGCATCGCCGCCGCCTCCGTTTCGCGAATGCCGCCGTAGACCTCCGGCGCGTGCAGGCAGGTGGGCTGGGAGAAGAAGCGCGGGCCGTGCTCGACGGCGCCGCCCTTTGGGTCTGGCGCGGCGAAATAGAGACGGCGCAGCCGCGCGTGGCTGATCGCGCCGGCGCACATCGCGCACGGCTCCAGGGTGACATAGAGATCGCAGTCGATGAGACGCGCCGAGCCGATCGCGCGGGCGGCCTCGCGAAGCGCAAGCATTTCCGCATGGGCGGTCGGATCGGCGTCTTCGCGCGTGCGGTTGCCGGCGCTGGCGATCACTTCGCCGCCCCGCGCCAGCGCGGCGCCGATCGGCACTTCGCCCCGCCGCTCGGCTTCGTGCGCCTCGGCGAAGGCGACGCTCATCGGGTCCTTTGCCATCGCTGCGCCTCCTCGCGCCTCGCGACAGGCGCGCTTCAAGCTGCTAGACCATGCGGCGCTGGAATCGCCGCATTGTCTCGATTCCTCGATTTTCGCGCGCTGTCGGCGAAGAACCGGCATCCCCTCTTTCGCCGCGCGCTGTATGACACCCCTTTGAGCAAAGCAAGACGAGGCCATGACCGAAACTCCCGAGGGCGTCGCGACGCCGAAGCCGACCCGCGAGGGCCAGCGCATCGCCAAGGTGATGGCGCGCGCCGGCCTCTGCTCGCGCCGCGATGCTGAAGCGTGGATCCTCGAGGGGCGCGTCATCGTCAACGGCCAGACCCTCGACAGCCCGGCCTTCAACGTGACGGCGGACGACGACGTTCGCGTCGATGGTCAGCGCCTGAAGGAGGCCGAGCGGACGCGCCTGTTCCTGTTCCACAAGCCGCGCGGCTTGGTGACCACGGCTCGCGACCCCGAGGGGCGGCCGACCATCTTCGACGCGCTGCCCGAGGATCTGCCGCGCGTCGTCGCGGTCGGCCGGCTCGACATCAACACCGAAGGGCTCCTGCTTGTCACCAACGACGGCGGCCTGGCGCGGGTGCTCGAACTGCCCGCCACCGGTTGGCTGCGCCGCTACCGGGTGCGCGCGCACGGCGCGATCGAGCAGGAGCGGCTCGACGCGCTGCGTGAAGGCTTGACGATCGACGGCGTCCATTACGCCGGCATCGATGCGCGGCTGGAGCGCGAGCAGGGCTCCAACGTCTGGCTGATGATGGGTCTGCGCGAGGGCAAGAACCGCGAGATCAAGCGCGTGCTCGAGCACCTCGGCTTGTCGGTCAACCGATTGATTCGTGTCTCCTTCGGGCCGTTCGAGCTTGGCGATCTCGCCGAGGGCGAGGTTGCGGAGGTGCGCACGCGGGTGCTGCGCGACCAGCTTGGCGCCAAGCTCGCACGGGAGGCGGGCGTCAACTTCGACGCCGAGATCGTCGACCACGCGGTTCCGCAAGAAGCCCCGCGCCCGGCGCCGCGAGGCGCGCGCGCCGAGCGCGGCCGGCCGGAAGGCCGCCGCCCCGAGCGAGAAGGTTTCGCGCCTCGCAAATCCGCCCAGCGCAGCGAGCCCGAGCCCGCCCATGCTGCGCCCCGCAAGCGCAAGCACGTCACCGCTTTGCGCGCCGAAGCCGAAGCCGAGGCGAGCGGTCCGCGCCGACGCGTCGAACGCGGCGCGACGAGCGATCGCAGGGGCAGGGAGGTCAAAGTCGAGCGGATCATGACTGCCAACCCGCCGGCGCGCAGTCGGCGGGATGACGATGGGTCGCGAGCGTTCCGCCACGGCGCGCCGAGGGCCGGCGCCTCTGACCGGAGCGCGCGAGCGTCCGACCGGCCAGCAAGGCGGTTCGAGGAGCATGCCCCTGGCGGCGACGCCCGCGCGCCTCGAGGTGAGGGCAAGCCGTTCGGCAAGCGGCCCTCGGAAGGCCGGTTCGCGGCCCGGGGCGACGGCGGATCGTTCGACACGCGAGGATCCGGGGAGGGCCGCTCGCCGTCGCGAGAAGGCAGATCGTTCGGAAAGCGGCCGTCCGCTGGCGAGGGCCGATCGTTCGAGAAACGAGCGTCATCCGACGATCGTGCGGCGTCGCGCGGCGGCGGCAAGCCGTTTGGCAAGCGGCCGCCTTCGGGCGAAGGCCGGACCGCGGGCCGCGGCGAGGGCCGATCGTTCGAGGCGCGAGGCTCGTCCGGCGAGGGGCGTGCGCCGTCGCGAGAAGGCAAGCCGTTCGGCAAGCGGCCGCCTTCGGGCGAAGGCCGGTCCGCGGTCCGCGGCGAGGGCCGATCGTTCGAGGCGCGAGGCGCGTCCGGCGAAGGCCGTGCGCCGTCGCGAGAGGGCAGGACGTTCGGCAAGCGGCCGCCCGCTGGCGAGGGCCGATCGTTCGAGAAACGAGGGGCAGCCGAGGGACGTCCGGCTGGACGCGGCGGCGGCAAGCCGTTCGCCGGCCGCTCGTCTTCCAGCGAAGGCCGCGGCCCCAACCGCTCAGGCGGCACGCCGCCGGGCAAGCGCCCTTCCGGCGGCGGCGCCCATGGCGGCGGACGCCCGCCGCGGCGCCCCTGACCGATGCGCATCGTCGGCGGCCGACTCAGAGGGCGCGCGTTGCACGCCCCGGCCTCGCGTACAATTCGCCCGACCTCGGAGCGGTTGCGCGAATCGATTTTCGACATCCTGCTCCACCGGCACGAGGGCGCCGTGGAGGGCGCGCGCGTCGTCGATCTCTTCGCCGGCTCGGGCGCGCTCGGGATTGAGGCGCTCTCGCGCGGCGCCGACTTCGCGCTGTTCGTCGACAACGGCTCGGAGGCGCGCGCCCTGCTGCGCGAAAACATGGAGGCGCTCGCGCTCGGCGGTTTGACCCGCATCTGGCGCGCCGACGCCACCAAGCTCGGCAAGGCGCCGGCGGGGCCGCCCTTCACCCTCGCCTTCCTCGATCCGCCCTATGAACAGGGCCTCGCGGGTCCAGCTCTCGGCGCCTTGATCGCCGGCGGCTGGCTCGCGCCGGGCGCGATCGTCGTCGTCGAAGAGGCGGCGAAGGCCGCAATCGAAGCGCCTGTAGGACTCGATCTCGTCGATGAGCGAACCTACGGGGATACGGGAATCGCCTTCTTCGTTGCGGCGCAATAGATTGACCGAGGGGGCGTCATGTATCTTGCGATCGTCATTGCGCTCATGGGCTTTCTTCCCGTCGCATCGAGCGTCGGCGAACTCGTTGTGCACCGCGGCGCCGACGTCTTGTTCGTGATCGCAAGATGGTTCGTCTTCTGGTCCGTCGGTGTGCGGCTGCTCATGGCGGGCCTCAGGCAGGTCGTCAATCCGACCTTCACCGCGGCGACCATCTTCGGCTCAAACGACAAGGCGGCGCTGCCGATCGTTCGAGAACTGGGATTCGGCAATTTGTCGATCGGACTGCTTGGCGCGCTGGCTGTTCTCGTCGACGACTGGGTCGTCCCTGCGGCGTTCGCGGGAGGTCTGTTCTACGGATTGGCCGGCCTCCAGCACGCGCTGAAAGGCGAACGAAACGCCGCCGAAACCATCGCCATGGTTTCAGATCTGCTTCTTTTCCTGGTGCTTGCGGTCGATCTTGGCGCCATCGCGCTCCGTCGCCTTTGAGCGCAACCGGCAGCGTGCCGTAGGCCGACTGGCGGTGCGCACGAAGGCGTCCTATATGTCGAATTTATGCCAGCTCGGGCGTTCCTCAGGGACGTCCACAATTTTCTCCAGCCGGTCGAGTCTCGATGACCCCTCCTTCAGGAAGCTTTCTCGAAACTAAGGAAAATCCCGCTTCCGCGCCGACGGCGGCCGGTCCCGGCGTCGTCGATTTTCGCCTCGGCAACGGTCTGACGGTGGTGGTGATCCCCGACCGCCGCGCGCCGGTCGTCACGCACATGATCTGGTACCGCAACGGCTCGGCCGACGATCCGCCGGGCAAGTCCGGCATCGCGCACTTTCTCGAACATTTGATGTTCAAAGGCACGAAGGCGCACCCCCAGGGCGAATTCTCGCTTCGCATCGCCGAGATCGGCGGTCAGGAGAACGCCTTCACCAGCAACGACTACACCGCCTATTTCCAGCGCACAGCCAAGGAGCACCTCGGACTGATGATGGAGTTCGAGGCGGACCGCATGACCGGCCTCGTGCTCACCGACGAGATTGTCGCGCCGGAGCGCGACGTTGTGCTGGAAGAGCGGCGGATGCATTGCGACGCCGATCCGGGCGCCCAGCTCAACGAGGCGGTGCAGGCGGCGCTGTTCACCCATCACCCCTACGGCACGCCGATCATCGGCTGGAGCCATGAGATCGAGACGCTCGATCGCCAGGACGCGCTCACCTACTATGCGCGCTTCTACACGCCGGAAAACGCGATCCTGATCGTTGCTGGCGACACCGACGCCGAGGAAGTGCGCCGCCTTGCCGAACAGCACTATGGCAAGATCCGTCCGCGCGGCGCCGCGCCGGAGCGCCGCCGCCAGCGCGAGCCGGAGCCGGTCGCGCGCCGCCTCGTCGTCGTCAACGACGAAAAGGTCGAGCAGCCGAGTTGGCAGCGCTGCTATCTCGCGCCTTCCCACCACACAGCCGCGCCCGGCGAATCCGAAGCGCTCGAAGTGCTCGCGCATCTCCTCGGCGGCGGCCAGACGAGCGTGCTCTATCGCAAGCTCGTGCTCGAGGAGAAGCTCGCGGTCGCCGTCGGCGCCTACTACATGGGCTCGGCGTTGGACGAGACGCGCTTCTACCTCTACGGCATGCCGGCGCCCGGCGTCACGCTGCCGGCGCTCGACGCTGCGGTCGATCGGGTCCTCGCGGCGTTCCTCGCCGAGGGCGTGGACGCGGGCGCGCTTGAACGCGCCAAGACGCGCCTCGTCGCCGACGCGATTTACGCGCAGGACAATCAGGCGATGCTGGCGCGCTGGTACGGCGCGGCGCTGACGACCGGCCAGGCCATCCGCGACGTGCAGGAGTGGCCGGCGCGCATCGAAGCGGTGAGCGCGGACGAGGTGATCGCCGCCGGCCGCAAGTGGCTCGAAAGGCGGCGCGCCGTCACCGGCTATCTGTTGCCCGAGAACGAGGCGGCCTGACGGTCGAAGTCGATTGCAACATCGAAACGAAGCGCTTGTCGTCAAGGCGCTGACATCGAGGGAACGTTCATGAACAAGCCCTTCGCCACTCCCGCCGCCAACGGCACGGTCAACGTGCGCGAACTCGTCACGCCGCGCGGCGTGCGCGCCTGGCTGGTCGAGGACTATGCGGTGCCGCTGGTGTCGCTGGAATTCGCCTTCCGCGGCGGCGCGGCGCAAGATCCGATCGGCAAGGCGGGCGCCGCGACGCTGCTGTCGGGCCTCCTCGACGAGGGTGCAGGCGATCTCGACGATCAGGCTTTCCATCAGGCGCTCGACGAGAAGGCGATCGAGATCTCGTTCCACAGCGAGCGCGATTTCCTTGGCGGCCGGATGCGCACCCTGGCGCGCCATGTCGACCGCGCCTCGGAGCTGCTGCGCCTTTGCGTCAACGCGCCGCGCTTCGACGAAGCGCCGTTCGCTCGCGTACGCGAGCAGATGAACGCGCAATTGCGCCATGAGGCCAATGACCCCGGCTCGATGGCGAGCCGTGCTTGGCGTGCGCTCGTCTTCGGCGGCCATCCCTACGGACTGCCGGCCAACGGCGACGTGCAGAGCCTCGCCGCCATCGAGCGTGGCGAACTGAAGGGCTTGGCGCGCGAACTCATCACCCGTGGCGCGCTGCACATCGCCGTCGTTGGCGCGATCGACGAGACGCGCGCGGCGCGGCTGATCGACGACGTCTTCGCCGATCTGCCGGCGAACGCCGCTCTCAAACCGATTTCGCAAGCGCCGTTCGCCGGCCTCGGCGGGTTGGAGGTCATCGACCTCGATGTGCCGCAATCGACCATCCGCTTCGGCCGTCCCGCAGTGTCGCGCGAGGACCCCGATTACATCGCCGGCGTCGTGCTGACGCATGTGCTGGGCGGCGGCACCGGCCTTTCCTCGCGCCTCTTCCGCGAGGTCCGGGAGAAGCGCGGTCTCGCCTATTCCGTCTCCGCCTCGCTCACCACCTACGATCGGGCGAGCTACCTCTATGGCGGGACGACCACCAAGAACGAGCGCGCCCACGAATCGCTCGACGTCATCAAGCAGCAGATCCTCGATCTCGCACATGGCGGCCTTACCGAGGAGGAGCTCGAGAAGGGCAAGAAGTATCTGATCGGCTCCTACCCGCTGCGCTTCGACACCTCGGCGAAGATCGCCGGCCAACTCGTGCACATCCAGCTCGAAGGCCATGATCCGAGTTGGCTCGTCGAGCGCAACCAACGGATCGCCGCGGTGACGATGGCCGACGCCCGCCGCGCCGCCGAGCGCGTCTTCGGCGACGGCGCGCTCAGCGTGGTGCTGGTGGGACGGCCCGCCAAAGCGTAAATCCACCGCGTTTCGTAGGTTTGAGACCCCTTGGACGTCATGGCCGGGCTCGTCCTGCACAAGGCCGGGCATGACCGCCGGAGGCGGGCAAGGGTTTCTGAGCGGAGGCGTTCGGGTTAATAGTTGAGTCGCGGGATTCGCCCGCCCGGCCCCAAGCGAATCCATCATGCCAGTCCGCCGCCTCGATCCGCTGCTCGTCGACCGCATCGCCGCCGGCGAGGTGATTGAGCGGCCGGCGGCGGCGATCAAGGAACTCGTCGAGAACGCGCTCGACGCCGGCGCCAGCCGCATCGAGGTGGCGATCGAGGCGGGCGGCCGCTCCCTGATCCGGGTGAGCGACGACGGCGTCGGCATGGACGCCGACGACCTCGCTCTCTCGGTCGAGCGCCACGCGACCTCGAAAATTCCCGACGGCGACCTCACCGCGATCGCGACGCTCGGCTTTCGCGGCGAGGCGCTGCCCTCGATCGCCTCCGTGTCGCGGCTCGAGATCCGCACCCGCGCGCGCGGCGCGGACGGGGCTTACGAAATGCGCGTCGAGGACGGCGCGCGCGGAGCGCTGCGTCCTTCCTCGCATCCGCTGGGCACCCGCGTCGAAGCGCGCGATCTGTTCGCCGCGACCCCGGCGCGGCTCAAATTCCTAAAGTCCGACCGCGCCGAGGCGCAGGCCTGCGTTGACGTAGTGCGCCGGCTCGCGCTCGCCAATCCGCAGACGCGGTTCTCTCTGGCGAGCGACATCGGCGCCAGCTTCGATTGGCCCGCCTGCGGCGCCGGAGAGGCCGGCGAGCGGGAGCGGCTGCGGCAAGCGCTCGGCGAGGATTTCATCGCCAACGCGCTGCGCCTCGAGGCCGAACGCGAGCACGTCCGCATCACCGCCTATGCCGGATTGCCGACGCTCAACAAGCCGAACGCGCTGTCGCAATATTTCTTCGTCAATGGCCGCGCGGCGCGCGACAAGCTGCTCGCCGGCGCCCTGCGCGCCGCCTATGCCGACTATCTCCCGCGCGACCGGCACGCCGCCGCGGCGCTGTTCATCGATTGCGATCCGCGCGAAGTCGACGTCAACGTGCATCCGGCGAAAGCCGAAGTGCGCTTTCGCGACGGCGGCCTGGTGCGCGGCCTCATCGTCGGCGCCGTTCGCAATGCGCTCGAAGGGGCGCTGCATCGCGCGACGACGACTGGCGGCGCGGAGACGCTCGCCGCATTGCGCGCGCCGCAATGGCGCGGCGCGGAAGCGCCGTCGCGGCCGTGGGACTGGCGCGACTCGCCTGCCGCGCCGCCGCGTCCTGCCGCCTTCGCGGAACCGGTTCAACCCTGGCTCGGCGACTTTGCGCCCGCCGCCAACGCCAGCGCCGTCGTCGCTCCCGCGGAGAGCGTCGATCTCTCCGCGCCGCTGGGCGCCGCGCGTGCGCAGGTGCATGACGCCTACATCGTCGCGCAGACGCGCGACGGCGTCGTCATCGTCGACCAGCACGCCGCGCACGAGCGCATCGTCTACGAGAAGCTGAAGCGCGAGCGCGAAAAAAGCGGCGTCACGCGACAGATTCTGCTCTCGCCCGCCGTCGTCGATCTCGAGCCGGGCGCCGCGGCGGCGCTCGTCGACCATGCGGGGGAACTCGAAGCGCTTGGCCTGGTCGTCGAGAGCTTCGGCCCCGGCGCCGTGCTGCTGCGAGAAGCGCCCGCGCTGCTGAACGGCGCGGACATGTCGGCGCTGGTGCGCGATCTCGCCGAAGACCTCGCGGCCGAGGACGGCGCGATGACGCTCGAGCGGCGGCTCGATCATCGGCTGGCGACGATCGCCTGTCACCATTCGGTGCGCTCCGGGCGCAAGCTCAAGCCCGAGGAGATGAACGCGCTGCTGCGCGAAATGGAGGCGACACCCGGCGCCGGCCAGTGCAACCACGGCCGGCCGACCTATGTCGAGCTGAAGCTCTCCGACATTGAGCGGCTGTTCGGCAGACGGTGAGAAGCCACTACCTCGGCGGCTCGTTCTGGCTGCGTGAGAGCGACGGATCGATGCGCGCCCAACTCGGCGCCGAATGCGTCCAAATCACATCAGAAGGCCTGGCCGCTTCGCGGTCGTCGAGCGCGCCGACGCGCACGATGACGAGGTGCGGGCGCGGTTCGGCTTCGCTGAACAAAGGCGTGCCGCAAGCGGGACAGAAGGTGCGGCGCATCGCCGATCCGCTATCGGCGGTCGATGCGTAGACGGCCGTCTGGCCGGTGACGGTCACGGCCTCCCTGGGGAAGACGGCGTTGACGGTCCCGGCCCCGGCGCCGAGGTACTGGCAGACGCGGCACCAGCATTGCCTGACGGCCATAGGCCGATCGGCGGCGATTGCAAATCGCACTTTGCCGCAAAGACATCCTCCGCTCATCGGCATGGGTCGCCTCCTCCGTCCTGCCGCCTCGTCCGCATGGGCGGGTTTAGAGCGTGCGGCTTTTTGGTCGATCCGTGGCTGTCACCCCCGCGAAGGCGGGGGTCTAGACAACCGCCGCGGGCCTTCGCCCTTTGACTCCTGGATGCCCGCTTTCGCGGGCATGACAACTTAGGCGGCTTCGACCAAAACGCAACGCGCTGAAGAGCCTGCGGCGATTCGCGCGAATCGCCGCAGGCCTCTTCAGGCTTACCTTAGCCGAGATTGAGCTCCTTGAAGAAGTCGTTCCCCTTGTCGTCGATGACGATGAAGGCGGGGAAGTCCTCGACCTCGATGCGCCACACCGCCTCCATGCCGAGTTCTGGATATTCCAGCACCTCGACCTTCTTGATGCAGTCCTGTGCGAGGCGCGCGGCTGGGCCGCCGATCGAGCCGAGATAGAAGCCGCCGTGCTTGGCGCAGGCCTCGCGCACGTCGCGCGAGCGGTTGCCTTTGGCGAGCATCACCATCGAGCCGCCTGCCGCCTGGAACTGATCGACGAAGGAATCCATCCGCCCCGCGGTCGTCGGACCGAACGAGCCGGAGGCGTAGCCGGCCGGCGTCTTCGCAGGGCCGGCGTAATAGACGGGATGGTTTTTCAGATAGTCGGGCATCGGCTCGCCGCGCTCCAGCCGCTCGCGGATCTTGGCGTGCGCGGCGTCGCGCGCGACGATCATCGTGCCGGTCAGCGCCAGGCGGGTGCGGATCGGATGCTTGCTCAACTCGGCGAGAATGTCCTTCATCGGCCGCTTGAGGTCGATGCGCACCACCGGCCCGCCGAGGCCCGCCTCGTCGACATGGGGCAGGAAGCGGGCCGGATCGTGCTCGAGCTCCTCGAGGAACACGCCGTCTTTGGTGATCTTGCCGAGGGCCTGCCGGTCGGCCGAGCACGAGACGCCGAGCCCGATCGGCAGCGAGGCGCCGTGGCGGGGCAGGCGAATGACGCGCACGTCGTGGCAGAAGTACTTGCCGCCGAATTGCGCGCCGACGCCGAGTTGCTGCGTCAGCTTGTGAATCTCCTGCTCCATCGCGAGGTCGCGGAATGCGCGCCCATCGGCGCCGCCGCTGGTCGGCAGGGCGTCGAGATAGCGGGTCGAGGCAAGCTTGACGGTCTTCATCGTCTGCTCGGCGCTCGTGCCGCCGATGACGATGGCGAGGTGGTAGGGCGGACAGGCGGCGGTGCCGAGCGTGAGAATCTTCTCCTTGAGAAACGCGATCATCCGGTCCTGCGACAGGATCGACGGCGTCCCCTGGTAGAGGAAGCTCTTGTTGGCCGAGCCGCCGCCCTTGGCGATGAACAGGAATTTGTAGGCGTCCTCGCCCTCGGCGGCGATTTCGATTTGCGCTGGCAGGTTGTCGCCGGTGTTCTTCTCCTCGAACATCGAGAGCGGCGCGACCTGGCTGTAGCGCAGGTTCTTCTTGGCGTAGGCGTCGCCGATGCCTTGCGCGATCGCCTGCTCGTCGTCGCCCTCGGTCCAAACCAGGCGCCCCTTCTTGGCGCTGACGATGGCGGTGCCGGTGTCCTGGCACATCGGCAGCACGCCGCCGGCGGCGATATTGGCGTTCTTCAAGAGATCGTAGGCGACGAACTTGTCGTTAGCGGTCGCCTCGGGGTCGTCGAGAATCTTCGCAAGCTGCGCGAGGTGGCCGGGGCGAAGCAGGTGATTGATGTCGATCATCGCCTGTTCAGCGAGCAGGCGCAGCGCCTCGGGCTCGACGACCAGAACGTCGCGGCCGAACGCCTTTTCGACACGCACGCCGTCGGACGTCAGTTTGCGGTACGGCGTCGCATCCGGGCCGAGTTGGAAAAGGGCGTGATAGGCTTGGCTCATAAGCCGCTCCGTTGGCGTTGGGTCGAATTCGTAGGGAAGGGATTCAGCCGGCTCCATTCGCCAGCGCTGCGACGCCGTCGGCGATCGCCAGCGTGCGGCGGGCCATCTGCTCGTGCAGCAGTTCCACCATCCTGCCGTTGAGTTGAATCGCGCCCCGGCCGGCGTTCTCCGGCAAGGAGAAAGCGGCGATGATCGCGCGCGCGGATTCGACCTCCGCTGTGGTCGGGCCGAAGGTCGCGTTGCAAATCTCGATCTGGTTGGGATGGATCAGCGTCTTGCCGTCGAGCCCCATATCGCGGCCCTGCTCGCATTCGGCCTTGAAGCCGATCGGGTCGTTGAGGTCGTTATAGACGCCGTCGACGATGTCGCAGCCGTGCGCGCGCGCCGCCGCGACGCAGATCGCAAGCCAGTTCGTCATGGCGGGGCGGCCGGGCGTCAAGCGGGCGCGCGTTTCCTTGGCGAGGTCGTTGAGGCCCATCACCAGGACTTCGAGCCGCGCCTCGGGATCGGCGGCGGTGGCCGCGATCGAGCCGGCGCTGAGGATCGCCATCGGCGTCTCCATCATCGCCCAGAGGCGCGTCGTCGGCGGCGCATTCGCTTCGCGCAGCGCCCGGGCGGCGACCATGATCGCGCCGGGCCCGTCGACCTTGGGCAGCAGGATCGCATCCGGCGCCGCGGCGATGGCGGCGGCGAGGTCCTCAGCGCCCCAGGGCGTATGCGCTCCGTTGACCCGGATGACGATTTCCCGGCCGCCGAATCCGCCGGCGCGCACCGTCTCGACCGCCAGCGCGCGCGCCGCCGCCTTGGCGTCGGGCGCGACGGAATCCTCGAGGTCGACGATGACCGCGTCGGCGGGGAGGCTGCGCGCCTTGGCGAGCGCCTTGGGGTTGGAACCCGGCATGTAGAGCACGCTGCGGCGCGGGCGAGCGACCATGACAAACTCCTGACGGACGCTTCACCTTTAAATTGTGCGGCGCACTCGCGCTAGATCCCGTCTATGGCTTGGCCGTCAGCCAACGCGCCAAGCGGCCGGTCGCCTCGGCGATTTCCGCCGGAGCCCGCGCGAAGCACAAGCGCAGATAGCCCTCGCCGCCCGGCCCGAAGGCGGAGCCGGGCGCGGCGCCGACGCCCGCCTCGTCGATCAGGCGCAGCGCAAGCGCGCGCGAGTCGGGCTCGCCGTCGACGGCGCAGAAAAGGTAGAACGCCGCCTGGGGCGTGGCGAAGCTTACCCGGCCGGTCGCCGCGAGTCCTTGGCTGACGATGTCGCGCGCCTCATGCATCCGCGCGACCTGACGGGCGAGGAAGTCTTCGCCCTCCTCGATCGCGGCGACCGCCGCCCGCTGCGTGAAGACGGGGACCCCGGAGGTCGTGAATTGCACCAGGTTCTCGATCGTCGGGCCAAGTTCGGGCGGCGCTTCGAGCCAGCCGACGCGCCAGCCGGTCATCGCCCAATTCTTCGACAGCGTCTGGACGAACAAGATCTTGTCGTCCGGCTCCATCACGTCGTGGAACGACGGCGCGCGTTCGCCCGCATAGGTGAGCCGGCCGTAGATTTCATCGGCGATGATCCAGAGGCCGTGCTGGCGCGCCAGCGCCAGCACCGCTTTGATCTCCTCGAGCGTCGCGACGAAGCCGGTCGGGTTGGCCGGCGTGTTGACGAAGATCGTCCGCGTCGCCGGCGTCACCGCGCTGGCGAGGCGCTCGACGTCGAGGCGCCAGCGCTCCGCGCCTCTCTCCAGGGGCACGAAGACGGCGCGCCCGCCAGCGAGCGAGACCGCGCCGGCGAAATTCGGCCACGCGGGGGAGGGGATCAGCGCCTCTTCGCCAGGCCCGATCGTCAGGCGCGCCGCGATGTCGAGCGCGTGCATGCCGCCGATGGTGACGAAGAACCGCTCGGGCGAGAAGCCGGCGCCAGGCGCGGCGTAGATGCGCGTCATATAGCGCGCGATCCATTCGCGTAGCTCCGGAATGCCTCGCTGATGGGTATAGAAGGTCTCGCCGCGGTCGAGCGAGGCCTTCGCCGCGTCGATGATGAAACTGGGCGTCGGCGCGTCGCCTTCCCCGACCCACAGCGGGATCAGGCCCTGCCGACCCCGTCCGTAGTTGAAGACTTCGACGATGCCGCTCTGCGCAACGGCGCGCATGGCTGGTTGGATCGCGCCGAGCCAATCGGGCTCGCGCGCCGGCTGGGAGAAAGAAGGGTCCATGCGCGCGTCATGAACGCGCGCGCAGCGGCCGGCAAGGAAAATTTCGATTCCCGCGCGGCCTGTCGTCACCGCTCGACGAGCGCGTCGCGGATCTGGCTGAGCAGCCGGACTTCCTCCGTCGGGGGCGGCGGGGCGGGCGGGGCGGCCGGCGCGGGATGCCGCATCGCATTGATCGCTTTCACGACGAGGAAGAGGACGAAGGCGATGATGAGGAAATTGACGAGAACAGTGATGAAGTTGCCGTAAGCGAAGACGGGGCCTTGTTTCCTGGCGTCGGCGAGGTTGCCGGCAGTGACGGCGTGCGACAGGCCGAAAAAATAGTTGGAGAAATCGGCGCCGCCGATGGCGCCGATGATCGGCATGATGATGTCGTTCACGAGCGAATCGACAATCTTGCCGAAGGCCGCGCCGATGATCACGCCGATGGCGAGATCGACGACATTGCCCCTCATGGCGAAGTCGCGGAATTCCTTCAGCATGCCTCCCTCCTCGGATGTCCCCGTTGCGCCCGTCTGGTCGGACTCGCGGCTCGCGGGGTCATGCCCACGAAATCGGGCGTCCAGGCGACGTGCGCTTCATAGCGAGAAGGTCGCGGCGGCCGCCTGAACCCCGCTTATTCGGACGTGGCAGGAAGGGCGACGCGTCGATCTCAGTGCGGAATATTTTAGCTGATGCGCAACGGGAGATAAAGGCGGCGGAGCCGCTCTCCACGAGAAGGAGCCGCGAGTCAGTCCTGGTCTGCGGACGGTTTCTTCTTCAGGGAGTCGAGGCGCGCCTTCATGTAAGCGGCGCGCGCCTGAGCCATGCGCGAGGCGCAAAAGGCGTAAGTCGCCTCCTGAACGTAGTCGTGGCAGACTTCAGCGCGGCGCGCCGCCAGATCGCCGTCCTCGCGCGTGATCGCGTCGGCGTCGGGCTGACCCTTCAGCTTCGTCTGGATGGCCCGCAGCGTCCGCTCCGCCGCCGCGTCGGCGCGCAAGCGTTGCCGCCCGATCGCCTTGGCGTCGCTGTGCAGCGTCGTCGGATCGGGGCCCCAGAGGCCGGCTGGCGTGGCCTGGCAGTCGGCGGCTTGGAACACGCACGCGCGGTCCTGCGGCGGCGCCAGCACCGCCCCGTCCAACACATCGAATGTAAACGTGCAGGCCGGGATCTCCGCCTCGAAGCGAGGCAACCCGTCAGGCTTGCCGAGGCTCTTGGTCTCGATCGGCGCGTCGGCGACGATGTCGATCAAGCATTTGCGTGAAGGGTCGGAGATCACCTCGCCGGAAAGGCTGAGCTTCTCGATGTGCAGGACCTTGTCGTGGTCGGAGAGTAGGAACTGACCTTGGCTTCCATTGAGGCGCAGCACCTTGTCGGCGATAGAGTGGGGCGAGGAGGTCAGGCTGGACTTTGTCCTCTTCTCGCTCTTCTCGCCCTTCTGTCCGTCCGCCTTCGGGGGCGCCGGCGTCGGGCTTTGGCTTTCCGTCGGTGCGCCGGGAAGGGCGATCTGAGCGTGCGCGACGCTGCAACTCGTCGCCAGCACAGCCAGCGCGACAAAGGAAATCCGCATCATCGGCGAATGTTAGAATCTGGCGATCGGAATGGAAAGGGCGACCGCCGCCGCCGGCGGGCCGGGTCGCCGCGCAACCAAAGATTTCTGGCCTTTCGGAGGCGTACCGACGCCTTGCGCCGTCTTGGAGCCCCACTTATATACCGCCCACCTGTGCAGCGTTGGGGCAAACGTCTCGCCTGCGGATTTTGAAACCGTGCGTCGGGGACCGAAGCGCGGCGCCGTGGCCAGCATCTGGCTGGGCGGCGCGCTTCCGAGGCTAGGCCGCTTCGGGGCCTTGCGGTCTTGCGAAACAAAGAGGAATGAGACAATGGCTAAAGTAATTGGCATCGACCTCGGCACCACCAATTCGTGCGTCGCGGTCATGGAGGGCGCCACTCCCAAGGTCATCGAGAACTCCGAGGGCGCGCGCACGACGCCGTCGATCGTCGCCTTTACCGACGATGGCGAGCGTCTGGTCGGCCAGCCCGCCAAACGCCAGGGCGTCACCAACCCCGAACGCACGTTCTTCGCCATCAAGCGCCTCATCGGCCGTTCCTTCGACGACCCGATGACCAAGAAGGACATGGGCCTCGTTCCCTACAAGATCATCAAGGCTCCCAACGGGGACGCCTGGGTCACCGCGGACGGCAAGCAATACTCGCCCTCGCAGATTTCCGCCTTCGTCCTGCAGAAGATGAAGGAGACGGCTGAGGCGCATCTCGGCTCGCCCGTCACTCAGGCCGTCATCACCGTTCCCGCCTACTTCAACGACGCGCAGCGCCAGGCGACCAAGGACGCCGGCAAGATCGCAGGCCTCGAAGTGCTGCGCATCATCAACGAGCCGACGGCGGCCGCGCTCGCCTACGGCCTCGACAAGCGCAAGTCCGGCACGATCGCCGTGTACGACCTCGGCGGCGGCACGTTCGACGTCTCCATTCTCGAGATCGGCGACGGCGTCTTCGAGGTGAAGTCGACCAACGGCGACACGTTCCTCGGCGGCGAGGACTTCGACATGCGCCTCGTCGAATATCTCGCGGCCGAGTTCAAGAAAGAGCAAGGCATCGACCTCACCAAGGACAAGCTCGCGCTGCAGCGTCTGAAGGAGGCGGCCGAGAAGGCGAAGATCGAACTTTCCTCCGCGGCCCAGACCGAGATCAACCTGCCCTACATCACCGCCGACGCGACGGGGCCGAAGCATCTCGCGCTGAAGCTCACGCGCGCCAAGTTCGAAGCGCTGGTCGACGACCTCATTCAGCGCACAGTCGATCCGTGCCGCAAGGCGCTCAAGGACGCCGGGCTCTCGGCGGGACAGATCGACGAGGTGATCCTCGTCGGCGGCATGACGCGCATGCCCAAGGTGCAGGAGATCGTCAAGCAGTTCTTCGGCAAGGAGCCCCACAAGGGCGTCAATCCTGACGAAGTGGTGGCCATCGGCGCCGCGGTCCAGGCCGGCGTTCTGCAGGGCGACGTCAAGGACGTGCTGCTGCTCGACGTCACGCCGCTCTCGCTCGGCATCGAAACGCTCGGCGGCGTCTTCACGCGCCTCATCGAGCGCAATACCACGATCCCGACCAAGAAGAGCCAGGTGTTCTCGACCGCCGAGGACAACCAGACGGCGGTGACGATCCGCGTCTTCCAGGGCGAACGCGAAATGGCCGCCGACAACAAGGCGCTCGGCCAGTTCGATCTCGTCGGCATTCCCTCCGCGCCGCGCGGCGTGCCGCAGATCGAGGTGACCTTCGACATCGACGCGAACGGCATCGTCAACGTCACCGCGAAGGACAAGGCGACCAACAAGGAACAGCAGATCCGCATTCAGGCCTCCGGCGGTCTCAGCGACGACGACATCAACCGGATGGTCAAGGACGCGGAAGCGCACGCCGCCGACGACAAGAAGCGGCGCGAGGCGGTCGACGCGAAGAACCATGGCGAGTCGCTCGCGCATGACGCCGAGAAGGCGCTCAAGGAGTACGGCGACAAGGTCTCGCAGGCCGATCGCAGCGCCGTCGAGGCGGCGGTGGCCGCTTTGCGCGACGCGCTCCAGGGCGAGGACATCGAGGCCATCAAAGCCCGCACGAACGATCTCATGCAGGCGCAGATGAAGCTCGGCGAGGCCATGTACAAGGCGCAGCAGGCCGCTGGTCCCGGCGCGGAAGGCGGGGAGGCCGGCCAAGCGAAGGACGACGTCATCGACGCCGAATTCCGCGAGGTCGACGACGACAAGAAGAAGTCGGCCTGACGATTTGGGACTCGGGCGCGTCGCCAAGGCGCGCGCCCGTTCAAATCGGCCGCAATGCGGATCGCCCGGCCTCGCGCGCCGGAAGCCGGTTCGCTGTGGGAGCAATTGACGGGGCGGCGCAAGCTCTTCATAGGTGGTCGGCGCGGGACGCCTCGAGAAAACACTGGGTTGCAGTCAACGTGGGCAAGCGCGATTTTTACGAAACCCTTGGGGTCGCCCGCACCGCGACAGACGCGGAGCTAAAAGCGGCGTTCCGCAAGGCGGCGATGCAATGCCACCCCGACCGCAACCCTGGCGACAAGCAGGCCGAAGCGCGGTTCAAGGAACTCAACGAGGCCTACCAGCACCTCTCGGATGGCCAGAAGCGCGCGGCCTACGATCGTTACGGCCACGCCGCCTTCGAGCAAGGCGGCGGCATGAACGACGGCTTCGCCACGTCGATGTCCGACATCTTCGACGACCTTTTCGGTGACATCATGGGCCGCCGCGGCGGCCGCGGCTCCGGCAAGGAGCGAGGCGCGGACCTGCGCTACAATCTCGAGATCACGCTCGAGGAAGCCTATCACGGCAAGACCGCGACGATAAAACTGCCGACCTCGGTCGGTTGCGAGGCCTGCGCGGGCTCGGGCGCCAAGGCGGGCTCGAAGCCGACCCCCTGCAAGACCTGCGCGGGCCATGGGCGCGTGCGCGCCCAGCAAGGTTTCTTCGCGATCGAGCGCACCTGCCCGACCTGCGGCGGACGCGGCCAGACGATCGACAACCCCTGCGACAAGTGCGGCGGCTTGGGTCGCGTGACGCGCGAACGCACGCTGTCGGTCAATATGCCGGCGGGCGTCGAGGACGGCACGCGCATTCGCCTTTCCGGCGAGGGCGAAGCGGGCCTGCGTGGCGGCGCGCCGGGCGACCTCTACATCTTCCTGTCCCTCAAGCCGCATCCCTTCTTCCAGCGCGACGGCGCGGACCTCTATTGCCGCGTGCCGATCTCGATGGTGCAGGCGGCGCTCGGCGGCGAATTCAGCGTGCGCACGCTCGACGGCGGCGACGCCAAGGTCCGTATTCCCGAGGGTGTCCAATCGGGGCATCAGATGCGCCTGCGCGCCAAGGGCATGCCGATCCTGCGCTCGCGCGAGTTCGGCGACCTCTATATCCAGGCCAATGTCGAAACGCCGCAGAACCTCACGCGTCGCCAGCGCGAGCTGCTGGCGGAGTTCGAGGCCGAGTCGTCGCAGAAGACCCAGCCCGAGAGTTCCGGCTTCTTCGCCAAGATGAAAGAGTTTTTCGAGGGCTTGAGCTAAGGCGAATTGCCGGCGTGGAGAGGGAGAAGGCGGGTCCTCGGGCTCTCCTTTCCCCGGGACAAGGACAATTCGAGAATGGCTCAGTCTTCCCCGAGAATTTCCGGCGGCTTGCTGCGGGACGAACGGCGTTTCCTCAAAACGCTGTTTGAGAGCCCCCGCCTGACCGGCGCAGTCGCCCCTTCGGGCCGCTTCCTCGCGCAGGCGATGGCGCGCCCGGTCGATCCCGCTGGCGCTGGCCTCGTCGTCGAACTTGGTCCCGGGACCGGCCCCGTTACGAAGGCGCTGCTGGAGCGGGGCGTGCGACGCGAGCGCCTCGCGCTGATCGAGTACGACGCCGGCTTTTGCCGCCTGCTTTCCCAGCGCTTCGCGCCGGTCCGCGTGGTCCAGGGCGACGCTTACGATTTGCCGCGCACGCTCGCCTCGCTGGCCGGCGAACCGGTCGCCGCGGTCGTATCGAGCCTGCCGCTGCTCAACCAGCCTCCGGCGCTGCGGGCCAAGCTGATCGCGGACGCATTCAGGCTGATGGGGCCCAATGGCCTCTTCGTCCAATTCACCTACGGCGTCGCTTCGCCGATCTCGCGCGATGTCTGCGCCGGCCGATATTCCGCTCACTGCACCGCGCCGATCTGGCGCAACCTGCCTCCTGCGCGGGTCTGGACCTATCGCGCCGATCCGAGCGGGGCCTTTGTCGAGCCGGTGATCGCGCGTCTCGCCCGAAGCGTCAGCCGTCTCGCCCCTGGCCGATCGGGGTCCGCCTGATGATGAGCTCTCGGCGACTCATTCCCCCGCGCGAACGCCTGATCGTCGCGCTCGACGCGCCCGACGCCGGGCAGGCGGAACGCCTCGTCGCCGACCTCGGCGACAGCGTCGTCTTCTACAAGATCGGCATGGAGCTCGTGTACGGCGGCGGTCTCGGCCTCGCCGCCAAATTGGCGGCGGCAGGCAAGAAGGTGTTTGTCGACCTCAAGCTGCACGACATCCCCAACACGGTCGAGCGCGCGAGCGCGCAGATCGCGCGGCTTGGGGCGCATTTCCTCACAGTTCACGCCTATCCCCAGACGATGCGGGCGGCGGTCGCGGGCGCCAAGGGCTCCGGCCTCAGGCTGCTGGCGGTCTCGGTGCTGACGTCCAGCGACGACGCCGATCTGGCGGAAGCCGGCTATGCTTTCGGCGTGCGCGAACTCGTCGCGCGGCGCGCGAAGCAGGCGCGCGAAGCGGGCGTCGACGGCCTCGTCGCCAGCGCCTCGGAGGCGTCGATGCTGCGGCAGGCGGTGGGCGAATCGCTGCTCCTCGTCACCCCGGGCATCCGGCCTGCCGGCGCGGCGGCGGGCGACCAGAAGCGCGTCGCAACGCCCGGCGCGGCGATCGGCGACGGCGCCGACTACCTCGTCGTCGGGCGTCCCGTGACGCAGGCGGCCGACCCGCGGGCCGCCGCGGAGCAGATCGTCGGCGAGATCGCCGCCGTGGTTTGAGCGCTTGCCATCCCCGGCCTGGGCGCTAATCTCGCGCCCCCAACTGTGGAGTCGGAAATGCCGAAGGCTTACGTCATCGCTCGCGTCGACGTCACCAATCCGGAAGCTTACGCGCGCTACGCCGCCGGGGCGACGGAGGCGCAGAAGAAATATGGGGCTCGGGTTCTCGCGCGCGGCGGCCGCCATGAGGCCCTCGAAGGCCCGGCGAGAGCGCGCAATGTCGTCCTCGAGTTCGAGAACTGGGACGCGGCGCGCACCTATTACCATTCGCAGGAATACCAGAACGCGAAAGCGGAGCGCGAAGGCGCGGCGCATATGGAACTCGTGCTCGTAGAGGGGGTCTGAATGGCCAAGGGCTATTGGATCGCGCATGTCGACGTGGCGGACCCTGAAGCCTACAAGGCCTATCAGCGCGCCAACGCCGAGGCCTTCGCCAAATACGGCGCGCGCTTCCTGGTGCGCGGCGGCGCCGGCGAAATGAAGGAGGGCGCGCTGCGGGCGCGCCATGTTGTGATCGAATTCAAGGACTATGCGACGGCGCTCGCCTGCTACGAGTCCGAGGAATATCGCCGCGCCAAGGCGCTTCGCGAGGCGGTCTCTGAAGCGAACCTCATCGTCATCGAGGGATACGACGGGCCGCAGCCGGCCTGAATCGGAAAATCGGGAGATGCAATGGCCGAGGATATGCGGCTTGTCGTAACAGGCGCCGGCGGGCGCATGGGCCGGATGCTCGTCAAGACGATCGCCGAAACGCCGGGCGTCACGCTCGCGGCGGCGATCGAGCGGGCCGGCTCGCCGGCGCTCGGCGAGGACGCCGGGCTTCTCGCGGGCGTCGGCGCTGCG
The DNA here is from genome assembly GCA_036488815.1 of Roseiarcus sp. GTDB lineage: Bacteria > Pseudomonadota > Alphaproteobacteria > Rhizobiales > Beijerinckiaceae > Roseiarcus. The sequence continues at coordinate 5,530 of DASXGX010000116.1, read as the reverse complement.
GGCGTGAAGATCAGTGACGATCCGCTCGCCGCTCTGCTCAACGCCGAGGGCGTCGTCGACTTTTCCGCGCCCGCCGCGACGGTCGAAATCGCCGCGCTCGCGGCGCAAGCGCGCGTCCCGCATGTGATCGGCACGACGGGTTTAACCGACGAAGATCTGAAGCGCCTGCAAGCCGCCGCTCGGCATGCGCCTATCGTGCGCTCGGGCAACATGAGCCTCGGGGTCAATCTGCTCGCCAAGCTCGTGCGCGACGCGGCGCGCGCGCTTGCCGATTACGACATCGAAGTCCTGGAGATGCACCATCGCATGAAGGTCGACGCGCCGTCCGGCACCGCGCTGCTGCTCGGCGAAGCCGCCGCAGAGGGGCGTGACATCGACCTCGCAACGCAATCGGAACGTGGCCGCGACGGCATGACGGGTCCGCGCAAGCGCGGCGCGATCGGCTTCGCTTCGCTGCGTGGCGGCTCGGTGATCGGCGAGCACAGCGTCATCCTGGCCGGCGACGGCGAGCGCATCGTCCTCTCCCACCACGCCGAAGACCGCGCCCTGTTCGCCCGCGGCGCCCTCAAGGCCGCACTCTGGGCGCGCGGCCGCAAGCCGGGGCTATATTCGATGGCGGACGTGCTGGGGCTGGCGGAAGGGTGAGGTCTCTATTCCTCCGGCGACAAGGGTTCGAAGAATTCTGGCCCGACGCTTACCACGCCTCGTAGAGCGCCGAACCGCCGCTTGGTTGGCGGCGGCGTGAGAGGCGCGAGTTTGGCGATGGGGCGCCTGCCGCGCGCTATGACAATTTCCGCGCCCGCTTCTACGCGCGCTAGCAACTGCGACAGGCGTGAACCGTAACGGTTTCCATCGCTCCTGCTACGGTCTGGCGTCTCGATCCGCAGTCTGCAACAAAAAAGCCCCGGTCCGCATGGCGGGCCGGGGCTCGGATCGTCGAAAAGCGAAGCGCTCAGCTCCGGCGGTCGCCGAAGAGATAGAGCAGCTGCTGGAACATGTTGATGAAGTCGAGATAGAGCCGGAGAGCGCTGTAGATCGCCTTCTTCTCCGCGACTTCGTAGCCGTCGCCGGCGTAGTACTCTTCCTTGATCGCCTGGGTGTCCCACGCGGTGAGGCCCGCGAAGATCCCGATGCCGAGGACCGACAGCGCCCACTGCAAGCCGGTGCTGTGGAGGAAGATATTGACGACGCTGGCGATGATGAGCCCGAAGAGACCCATCACCATGAACGAGCCCATCGCCGACAGGCTGCGACGGGTCGTATAGCCGTAGAGGCTGAGCGCGCCGAAGCTGGCCGCGGTCATGAAGAACACCCGCGCGATCGACGCCCCCGTGAACACCACGAAGACCGTCGAGAGCGAGAGGCCGATCAGCGCGGCGAAAGCGAGAAACACCGCCCGCGTCGTACCGACCGACATCGAATTTCTGCCGGCCGAGATCGCAAAGACGAGAGCCAGCGGCGCGAGCATCACCACCCAGCGCAGCGGCGACACGTAGATCGCCTGGCCGAAGGGCGTCAGCCCGACGATGTGACCGGTCGCCGATTCGACGGCGCCCAGTTTGAAAGCGACATAAGCGACGACGCCGGTGATCCCGAGCCCGAGCGTCATGTAGTTGTAAACGCCCAGCATGTAGGCGCGTAGGCCCTGATCGATGGCGGCCGCGCCGGACCGGGCATAGCCGAAGCCAGGTCGGGCGCCGGCGAAGCGGTCGTAGTCGGACATGGAAAGACCTCGTCATGTGCGCGCGGCTTCACGCCGCCGGATTCGGACGGCGCGCCGCGCTTGATCAACAATATGGTCGGGGCCGCCTGGGCGCGCAAGGGCCCTTCCTTCAAGGAGGTCAATGGCCTCCTGCGCCTGCGCCCATCGGCTGCGGCCGACGCATCAAGGCGGCGAGCGCGACGAGGGCGAGGAAGATCGCCGTCAGCGCCAGGAACACGTCGGCGAGCGCGAGCACCTCGGCCTGCCGGCGCACCATCAGCGCCATCTGGCGGGTCGCCGCCAGCGCGGCGTCGGAGCCGCGCGCCGCGAGCGCCGCCGTCATCTCGGCGAGCGTCTCGTCGGCGACCGAGCGGCCCCAGACGACCGATTCGCGCAGGCGCTCGAGATGCAGATCCATCCGCTTGTCGAGCGTCGTGTTGATCAGCGCGAGGCCGAAGGCGCCGCCGAGATTGCGCATCAGGTTGAAAAGGCCCGAGGCGTTCTTCATGCGGTGCGGCGGCATGGTGCCGAGCGCCAGATTGTTGATCGGCACCATGCAGAGCATCAGCGAAAAGCCCCGAAGTATCTGCGGGACCAACAATTCCCAGAAGTCCCAGTCCACCGTGATGTAGGAGGCCTGCCAGGTTCCCGCGGCGAAGCCGACGAAGCCAAGCGCGATCATCAGGCGCGGGTCGACCTTGCCCATCAGCCGGCCCGAGATCGGAGCCATGATGAACATGCATACGCCCGTGACGAACATCGTCTCGCCGATCATCAGCGAGGAATAGCCGCGCACCGAGGCGAGATAGACCGGGTATATATAGGTGAGGCCGTAGAGTCCGATGCCGAGCACGAAGGCGAAGAGGGAGCCGACCCAGAAGTTGCGGTCGAGGAACGCCGTCAGGTCGACAATCGGCTGGCGGGCGGTGAAGGCGCGCCCGAAGAACACGATCGCGCCGATCGCCGAGACGATGAGGGCGAACGTCACCGGCTGGCTCTCCAGCCAGTCCTTCGAGGGACCCTCCTCCAGCGCATATTCGAGCGCGCCGAGAAAGGCGGCCATTCCGATGAGCCCGGCCCAGTCGAAGTTCTTCAGCAGCTTAAGGTCCGGCTCGTCGAAGTCGATCAGCACCCAGGAGGCGATCGAAACGACGATCCCGGGCAGGATGTTGACCAGAAACAGCCAGTGCCAGGAAAAGAGGTCGGTGAGATAGCCGCCGACGGTCGGTCCGATCGTCGGCGCCAGCGTCGCCACCAAGCCGATGATCGGCGCGACGATCGGCTGCTTGCTGCGGGGAAAGATGGTGAACGCCGAGGCGAAGACGGTCGGAATCATGCCGCCGCCGATGAAGCCTTGCAGCGCGCGCCAGATGATCATCTCGTCGATCGAGGAGGCGCGCGAGCAAAAGAAGCTCATCAGCGTGAAGCCGGCCGCCGAGACGAAGAAGACGATCCGGGTCGAGAAGGCGCGCGACAGGAATCCCGACAGCGGGATCATGATCACTTCGGCGATCAGATAGGCGGTCTGGACCCAGGTGATCTCGTCCTGCGAGGCGGAGAGGCCGGCCTGGATCTCCGACAGCGAGGCCGAGACGATCTGGATGTCCAGGATCGCCATGAACATGCCGAAGACCATGAAGATGAAGGCGGCGAGCCGCCGCGGCTCGAAACGCTCGACCGCAGGAGCCGCCGCAATCGCGGTCGCGCTCACCTCTTGGCGTCCTCTTGCGGCGCCTTCGCGCCGAAGCCGAGCGCGCCGAGCAAGGTGGGCTTCGGCAGGCTTTCATCACGGGTGTGGATCGAGGCGACGACCGAAAGACCGGGCCGCAGCCGCTCCTCCGCGAGCGCCTCGGGCGCGACGGCGATGCGCACGGCGACGCGCTGCACGACCTTGGTGAAATTCCCCGTCGCGTTGTCGGGCGGCAGCAATGAGAACTGCGCGCCCGAAGCCGGCGCGATCGAGGCGACGACGCCCGGCACCACGCGTCCGCCGTAGGAATCGATGGAAAGATCGACCTTCTGGCCGGGGCGGATCGAATCGAGCTGCGTTTCCTTGAAATTGGCGTCGACATAGGCGGCGCTGAGCGGCACGAGCGCGAGCAGCCGGGTCCCCGGCTGAGCGTATTGCCCGACCTCGACCGCCTTGTTGCCGACAACCCCGTCGAACGGCGCGCGGATCTCGGCGAAGGAAAGATCGCGTTCGGCTTTCTGTTCGGCCGTGACGAGTTCGTCGCGAACGCGCAACGCCTCGTTCTGTTGCGCCTTCAGCACGTCGAGATTGACCTTCGCCCCGGCGAGCGCCGCTTCGGCGGAGGCCTTCAAGGCTTGAGCGGCGCTCATCGCCGCGGCGGTGCGAGCGCGGTCGGCGGTCGCCTGCTCGAGGCGTTGCTGCGAGCCGAAATTCGTCTCGGCGAGTTTCTGCGCGCGATCGAATTCGAGCGCGGCGCGCTGCCCGTCGGCCTGGGCGCTCTGGATCTGCGCGTTGGCGGATCCGACCTGCGCCTCCGCCTGGGCGATCATAGGGCCCTGGGCCTCGACCTGCCGCCCGATCCGCCCGACCGTCGCGTCCTGCGTGGCGATCTTTGCGCGCGCCGTATCGACCGCGAGGCGATAGTCGCCGTCGTCGAGCCGCACCAGGAGATCGCCCGTATGGACCGAGGCGTTGTCGGCGACCGTGACTTCTGCGACGTACGCAGGGATCTTTGCCGCGATGATCGCCGTGTCGGCGCCGACATAGGCGTCGTCGGTGGTCACGATGAAGCGCCCTTCGACGAACCAATTGTAGGCGAGATAGCCGCCATAGCCGAGGCCGGCGATGACGACGACCGGCAGAATGAGGCGGCGGCGGGACCGGCGCGGGCGCGCAGGCGAGTCAGCCGTCTCGGCGGCGGTCGCCGGCGTGTCGCGGACGACGGCAGGTGACGCCTGACGCTCGCGGGCGGTCGGCAGGGCGATCGGCGCGGCCTTTGTCTGATCCTGCGACATCGCGACACATTCCCCTCGCTGACCGAACGGTTCGGTCATTTCGCGTTGACTTAACGACAGACTCAACCTAAATCAAGACCGAACCGAACGGTTCGGTCTATTTTTTTCCACAATGGAGCTTGCGGCGCCGATGGAAGCCGAGACGATCACGGAACGCGACGCGCCAGACGGCGGCGCCAAGCGGCGCCAGGTGATGGACGGGGCGCGCGCTGCGTTTCTGAACGCCGGTTTCGATGGCGCGAGCATGAACGACATCGCGCGCGCGGCCGGGGTGTCGAAGGGTACGCTCTACGCCTATTTCGAATCGAAGGAACAGCTCTTCGAGGCGCTGATCCGTCAGGACAAGGAGCAGCAGGCGGAGCGGCTGTGCATCTTTCCGCCTGAAGGAGGCGACCTCGGCGTGTTGCTGCGCGACTTCGGCCGTCGCCTACTTGAAATGACAATGCGTCCTGAAGCGATCGCGCAGGTCCGCATCGTGATCGCCGCGACGGCGCGCTTTCCCAGTCTCGGACGCGCCTTCTACGAGGCAGGCCCGGGCTATGGCATTCGTCAGCTCGCCGAGCAGCTCGAGGCGTTTTCGAAGCGCGGCGCGCTGAAGGTCGCCAACCCCGAGGTCGCCGCGCGCCAGTTCATCAACCTCTGCTGCGCGGATTTCCACAAGCAGGTGTTGTTCGGGGTCGTCGAGGCGCCATCGCCGGAGGCGATCGAGAAGGCTGTCGATCAGGCGGTCGAAGTGATCCTCAAAGCCTACGCGCCCGCCGCTCCAGCGCCCGCGTAAGGCGGCTCGCGCGCCGAACCCGACTTGCTTTCCCTCTGGCGCGCCGATATAGAACGCAAGTCGCC